>NZ_JBPUSJ010000016.1:0-83417 GCF_051851475.1 Carboxylicivirga taeanensis
CATATGATGTTGTCGGGCTTACATATCGTTCTGTCAGTATAATACTTCTCATTGGTAAATATTAATCTTGTGCGCCCTGACACATGGGTACTAACTAGTCGATATATCTAGTATGCTTTATATTGTACCATATTGGTATAACATAAAGCATGTCAAAAGTAAGCTAAATATATGTTAATACCAAAAGGTTGTATTTGATTAATTTGCAGATTTTTAAGTTCAATAGTTTATGGCACTCTATAAACTCTTCACTCTTGTCAATCTTCACCGAATCAATGGCTAATTGTTTCGGCGTTAAACCAATATTTATAAACAGTTCGTCCAACAGCTCTTTTGAAAAGAGCGCATTAGTAGGCACATGTTAATTACCTGGTTTATCAAAGCTGCAAAACTATAAAGGCCTGTTTTCGTGCTTGTCTGTATCGTTGATTACTTCCAAAGGATATTCATGTCTGCTGGCACCCAATCTTCTTGAGTTAATGAATGCACCATTCCAATACCAGAACTTGTACAAGTTCAATAGTAAGTCAGAGTTGTTACATAGTTTAGTCATATTAAATTCAGTATAAATCGAATTTACTTTGAGTTTAATATGACTTTACTTTGAGTTTAACACAGTGTTGGTATGTCACAGGTATGGACAGTATCCTTTTTAGGCGATTGTGCATCTCTCCATCGCTCTTCCGGCTTAAAGAGTAAGTACCTGTTTCCGATAGGTAATGGTCGGTAGGTATTTCTGTTAGGCAACACTTTAAGGGTATAATCTACACCTTGCTCTTTTGTTTGTTTATTGGCTTTATTTTCGGTATCCAAAATTTCCCATCGGCGTTTAAGCACGAATGGCCTGAACTGCTTCATAAGCCAGCTTCCGCACTCGAAACCGGTAAGTTACACCATTGGCCCCGGGAAAGTGCTTTTTGTAATAAGATGCCTACTACCAGCCTTGTCAGGGGTGCCTCACGTACTATTTTGCCCTGAAGAGCCGGATAGTGTTTGAATATTTGTTTGGTAAATTCATCGGCTCTTCAATCCGGCCCTTACTCTGAGTTTAACCTTCAGCACCTAAATGAATACCTTCCAGGTAGTTATAACCAGAGGTTGGGGGTTATCGGTGAGTGTTCATGGCAGAATGAGATTGCAGGGAAGCATTACCTAGCGGTAGGCCCGATATGAGTTCTGGTGACAATGGTTTTAGCTCAAAGGCAACTGTTGCTCCATCCTTATACTGCGTTTTAGTGCTGGTGTTAATGGCTAGCGAAAAATCAATCTTATTTTTAAAACCATCAACTTTAACCGCAGTAATGTTGCCTTTATACAATTGATTATTGAGCTCAATAGTGAGTGCTTTCCCTGTTCTCAGCTTTCTTTGGTAATTCAGAGGGAGGCTCGATTTAATAATTAGGGTTGAAAGTTGTTGCGATTGTTTCTTAGGCAATCTGTCGGCTCGGTAATTAGGGGTAGGGGCTAATTTATCCACCTCTACAACACCTTTAATGATTAGCTTTTGTTTGTTGTAGCAATTGTAGCTAATTGCATTTGAATCAAGTTTTAAGTGTTTTTTGAAAGTAGATGAGGTACAACTTGTTTGAAAGAATAAACCAGCCGTTAGCACAACCGCCAGGCTGCGGCTGATGTTTCGTTTAGATAAAATCATATGTGTTTTTCGTGGTATGATAGTGTAATACAAAAATACGTCGCTTTAATGGGAAAAAGAAGTAAAAAGCGGAAAAAGTTCGTACACGAACAATATTTTAGGCCAGTAATGGAGCTGATTTAAATTAAATTGTACTGAATACGTAAGTAATTGAACGGTAATTAAATTGTTAGCCTCATCATGGACTTGTTATTTTATCATCTTTGTAAGTAGCTAGACGATAGGTGTCCATGGAGTTAGTGGGTTGCGGTTGTTTCTCATGAGATAAACACGAAAGGAGGTGGGTGTTGTAGTTACTTTGTGTACAAAGTAATTTTGAATTTGAATACTTTAGTTCGTACCTTAAAATGTTTGCTTAAGCAATTGGGGGCACAACCTCTTAGATCAATATTTTGAATAAGGTTTTAGAATTAGCAATGTTTCCAAAGAAGCACCTTTATTACCATGTTTGGTTGTGCTTGAAATATGGCCTACGTTGCTTCATTGCTCAAAGAAGTTCATCACTGGGCAAGTAGGCTCCTTGAGTTTGAAGGTGGGTAATGCTCTGCTTGCTGCTCCGACGACAGCATCATCTTCTTATTAAGAAGCAATGTTTGCGATTGAGCCAATGCAAAAAGAGGAAAAGATGCCATTGTTAATTGGTTATGTGATAGTATTTGTGTAACTTAACGAGGGTGCTAAAAAAGAAATTAAGCTTATGCAATCACGCATGCGCCTGACGGTCTTTCTGCCATTTGCAGCTTTCTTAATTGAAAGTTATAGTGATGCAGAAAGCGAAAATGGAAACTACATGTAACGATCAAAACAGGGAAGTTACTCACTGCGTCAATGCATCAATTGGCTTTGTTTCAGACGAGTATTGTGAGTTGTAGAGCGTTATGAAGCCCCTTTGTAATTGGAAGCAGCAATAGCATTACCGCACGTAAAGTTCAAATTGAAAATTTGTATGCTGCCTTCAACAAACAGGAACAGATAAAAATAAATTGTTAATATATTAAATACCTATTTTATGGATAAGGAAACGTTTAAAGAAAATGCAAAGAAGAGCATCGATGATATTTTTGACAAGATTGATGAATTAGAAGCTAAGAAAGCCAATACAACGGCTGAAACGAAAGCTGCTTATAACAAAAAAATAGCAGAATTGAAGTCTAAAAAGGATGACTTAAAAATCAAGTATGATGAACTATTAAATACTACTGGTGCAAACTGGGATGAAGCCAAGAAGTCGTTTTCTGAGAGTGCGGATTTATTTAAGAAGGGCATTCAGGAGCTCACTTCACTATTCCACAAATAATGCACAAAGAAATATCAATAACTGAGTGTGGGGTATAATACCAGATGATATAGATATGTACCAGGTTTCAATTGCTTGTTATAGAGTTAATAAACCTGACATTGGGAGGGTGAGTTACGCTCTTTAAGAATTGAATCTGGTAACATATTCAAAATAGTTTTTTTTAACTCCCAAAACGCTTTTTAGAAACCGTGGTGGAAATAAGCAAGGGCACCAAGATTCGGTGTTTATAGATCCTTGTTTGTTTCTGTCACGGTTTCTTGCTTTCCATTGAGGCTAATAGTTTTTCTGCTTCTACATATTTTTCATCCGATAATTTTCGGTTAACCTTCGATAAATGGAAAGCCTCTTCAAGCAATTTATTGTATTTTTTCTGAAGCTTCTTTTCTTTGTTCGCTTTGAGAAAATTAAACATATCTTTCAGGTATTATTGGTGAGTATTTGGTTTACTTTGCGGGTCCAGTCTCCCGCCTCGTACCGTTGCCCCTAAAACGATACCTGCACTTACAATCACAATGTTTTTCACAATATATTGTCCTTCTAAAGTAAAGGAATAGGGAAAAATATGGAATACTTCGGATGTAAACAGGAAGAGAGGCGTAAAGGTGCCAATCATTTGGAGATATAGTAAAAGAAGCGTTTCCCTTAGATAAATATTAAACAGCAATCCCAGGCCGATTAATACTTCCCAGGCACCAAGTATATTAAGTATTAACTGGTCAGACAACGAATCGGAAATTAATGTTTTGATAGTTTTTAATGCAATTCCTTCAGCAGGACTGAGGCCATCAAAAAATTTGAGAAATCCAAACCAAAAGAAAATAATACCTATGCTCAATCGCAGCAAAAAAAGCCCGTTATCAGCCATCCATTTTGTTACGTATTTATCTATTTTATGAAATGCTGTTCCCCGTAAATTCATATGCTATAAATTAAGAGTTGAAATTCCACCATCCACATGAACAACCTGTCCCGTCATCCACGAAGATTTTTCGCTTAGTAAATACACAGCCATCGAAGCGATGTCCGCAGCGGCTCCAATTCTTTGCAAAGGATGCCTGCGTGCATTGGATTCGATTTTTTTCTCATTATCTAAGAACTTTGCGGCCAGCGGTGTATTCGTTATCGAAGGGGCGATGCAGTTAAACCGTATATCAGGCATGAATTCTGCAGCTAAAGCTTTTGTCAGTCCTTCTATGGCGCCTTTCGATGAAGAAACAAGCGAATGAAATTTGAATCCTTTTTGCACTGCCACCGAAGAGAATAGGACCACTGAGGATTGCTCCGCTTTTTTTAATCGGGGCAATAAGGATTGAATGATGCGTGCTGCTCCAATAAGTTGGACGCTATAGTCTTCGATGAATTCCTCTGGTTTAATCCGGCCGAAAGGTTTTAAGCTGATCCTGCCCGGACAATAAACCAAACCATCTAAGGTTTCAGGCAAAAAGTGAAAATCATATTCTGGAGCATTAACATCCAGATAGAAATAGTCTTTCCTGCTTATCAGCGAGTCATCATCACTTGATAGGTAAGTTGCCAATACATTGGTCGAAGCATCATTGTGCAGCTCCTCAAAGATGGCACGTCCTATACCGCTTGAACCTCCTATTATTAGATAATTCTTCATAGTATATAAACCGCAGATGCGTAGAAATGTTTATCAAATACGATAAAATATTAAACAAAGAGCGTTTTTATTTCATCAAAGCAGCTGAAGAAGGTCTTTTTCAATGACTGAAGGCTTAACAAAAGGGGCATAGCGCTTATAAGGGGTTCCGTCTTTTAGCACCAAGAACTTTGTAAAGTTCCACTTAATGCTTTTGCCCAAAAAACCTCCAAACTCATTTTTTGAATGAAAAAAAATAGGATGGGCATTCGGGCCATTCACATCAACTTTTGAGGTGAGTTGAAAGGTAACCCCAAAATTTAGCTGACAGATTTGTTCGATGGTGTCGTTCGATTCTGGTTCCTGATTTAAAAATTGATTGCATGGAACCCCTAAAACGACCAGTCCTTTGTCTTTATATTTACGATGTAATTCTTCCAAGCCTTTAAACTGTGAAGCAAAACCGCACCTGGTGGCAGTATTTATAATCAACACCAATTGGCCTTTGAACTGGTTCATGTATATGGTTTTTCCACTGGCAGAAGGAATGCTAAAATCATAGAAACTTTTCATGCGCTTTTTCTTTCGGCTGTTTATAACTTATAAACAAGCAATGAAGCGGTAAGTTTATGGCAATCAATATAAGCCATAGCGGGAAAACGCTACTTCTTCTCAGTTTGCATCTGTTTGTTGGCTAATAATATTTGTTTGGATAGCTTGTTATGTATGATGTATGCACTACTCGATCACTGTGCCATCATCAAAAACGATTTGCCGGGGTTTCCAGGTATATTTTAAGTCCTGCAGCTCTTTGTTTTTCAGGTCGTCGTGTATCCCCATAAAATCAATGTATTCAGTATTGGCGTTCCAGGTTGCTTCCTGCCCGGCATTAATGGGCTGATCGTAATGAAAATGGATGGTATTGTACTCATCAAAAATTCCATTGAACGACACTTCACCTTTAAGGGCGGCTATGTTTTTGTCGGACTTATTTTTGATTAGGAACTTAAATGTTAACTGATCCCAATGGTGCGACTCCATAAACCCTTTCTCAAGGCATACTACTTCTACTACCTTGTTCAGTTGAGCTGTTTTTATCGCCTCTTTCCGGGCTGCTTCTGCTCTTATGGCTGCTTCGGCTTCCAGTTTTTGTTGTTCGGCAGCCCATTCCTTTCCCTGTGATAAGATATCAGCAAAGGTCACATCTATCAGTCGCGTGTTTTCTGCTTTTAATCGATGGAGGGCGCTTTCCAGAAGGACATAATCCGCCGAGTCCAGTTCCTTCTTTATTGCTTTCAGGTGTTTTTCAGCGGTCTCATCGTAATACTTCTGCTCTAAAGGCCGCACACAGGCAAAAAGGAAGGGTACCAGACCTGCAACTATTAATAAGCTTTTTATCATGATCTTATCTATGTGATTACTGCCATTGGCCTGCACCATGCAGCTTTGAGTAATATTTTATGGCCGGTAAAGATGCATAATTTCTGGTGTTTTCACCGGTTTATGTAACAAGCTTTCGCCACCAGATGCATGCAGTATTAATTCATCATATTGCCTGTTTCCACTATATTTTCACTAACTTGTTGGTGGCGCATCGTATGTATTGTCCACAAGGTATTGATCGTGATTTGTTATGAAATGGCCACTGCTGACGATGCTTGGTTGCTTTCACAAGAAGGATAGCACCACCGACCTAAACAACCGGATCGCAGCGCTGCATTGTTTTTAACTGTCTGAAAAAACTACATCATGATTCCTGAAAATTTTAAAAACTACTACCTGGCCACAAATAATCTATTCTTTCCCGAATATGAGTTTGTGATAAAGCTAAGTTTTCCCAGTGCCTTTATACGCTTTAAGCGGACTGAGGGCTATTATACCGATTTTGATAAGTTTTTCAGTAGTGTGGCCGATGTGCAGTATCTGGATGGTAAAAAGCCAACTGAAGTGGATGAACGTCAAATTTTAAGTGAGGTTTGGGATTTTCTTACTATGGTAAAAAGTCCTAACAGAGGTGACTTTTTACAGGGTAACAAAAGTACGAAGTAACAATAGCGCATCTAACTTAGTTTTTAGCAAAGGGATTTATTAACTGGTGGTTATTATTGTGCTGTTCATCTTTTTTGGATGTACTTTGATTCATTCAAGAAGAACACGAACGAGATAAATTGATGCTTAAAGGCAGGAATCATCTTAGTTTGTTTTACCTGTTTAAGTTTCGTAACTTATAAGTGCTTTTTGACCTTAATCTTTAAGCAAAACAATGTGGTCAAAATCACCTGTTAAGTAAAGTTTGTCTTTGTCGCTTCTTTTCCTGATAAATTGATAGTTGTGTATTAAGTCAAACGGTTAACTGTGTTAATTATGTTTAGGACAGTCACCGAAAGGTATTGGTGATTGAATACAATAGCTTAGGTACATAAAATGGCACGTAATAGTTGATGGATCGGGCGCTCCTATTTTCGAGGTCTTAGAGAGCATCGGCATACACGCGAGATTTATGCGTCTATTCTTAATAAAACTTATACACATGAAAATTCTTCTTATCTCACCAACCGTTGATACCGAAAAGCGAACTAATAAAGGGCTTATGATTCCACAATTAGCGCTTTATATACTCGAAGGATTAACTCCGGACCGGTTCGCAGTAAAGGTGATTGAAGAAGAAATGCAGGCGATTGACCTGGAGCAGGATTGCGATTTAGTGGGCATCAGCTGCATGACGGCCAATGCACCCCGAGCCTACGAGCTGTGCGATGATTTTCGGCAACGAGGGAAAACGGTGGTTTTAGGCGGCGTGCATCCTACCATTCTTCCAGATGAAGCTTTGGTGCATGCAGATGCAGTGGTGATTGGAGAAGCTGAAGGTGTGTGGCAGACGCTCCTGGATGATTTTGAAAACAACAGTTTAAAGCAGAAATACCACAAACCAAACCCTGATTTAGAAAAATACGTTCGTAAAGATTTTGATAAAATCGCATCGAAACGACTATTTAATATCATCCCCATTTTAACCACGCGAGGCTGCCCTTATAATTGTGATTTTTGCTGCGTTACTAACCTGTTCGGAAAAAAAATAAGGCATATTTCTGTCGAAAATGTGGTGCGTGATATCAAAGAATCAAACGCTAAAGTTTTTATTTTTCTGGACGATAATATTATTGGGAATCCGGCATATGCAAAAGCCCTTTTTAAGGCGATTAAACCCTTAAAAATTAAGTGGGTTGGTCAAGCGTCCATATCTCTATTGGTAGGCGATGATGAATTAATGCAACTGGCGGCAGACAGTGGCTGTCAGTCACTTTTTTTAGGGATTGAAAGTGTATCGGTTAAGCAGCTGTTAACCATGCGCAAATCCATCAATGAGATTCAGGATCTGGAACAGGCTTTTAAAAAAGTGAAAAAAATGGGAATACTCATTCATGCATCGATTGTTTTTGGATTTGATGATGACACCAAGGAAATTTTTGATGAAACCGTTCAGTTCCTGGTTAAAAATAAAGTGAGTACCGTTTCTTTCAATGTGCTGACGCCTTACCCTGGCACCAAGGTCTATGAGCAACTAAAAAACGAGCAGCGGCTGATAACAACCGATTGGAGGTATTATGATCACAATACCGTTGTTTTTAAGCCCAAAAACATGTCGCCCCTTGAGCTACAAGTGGGGAAAGTCAAGGCCAGAAAGCAGTTTTATAGCAAAGTCTCTGTTTTGAAGCGGTTATTGGGCAATTGGTACAAACCATTTGTTTACCTATCGATGAATTTGGGGCATATGAAACAGGTTAAAGTAGAAACCCGAAGGCTGGTTGACTTAAAAGCAAAGCTCTTGCGTTAGTGAAGTATATCCAGCTCCGAATTAATGTTGGTAAAGCTTATAGGCCATAGATTGCATTGCGCGTTGGTAATCGAAGTTTAATTAAGATAGGTTTGACTGGATTAGAATAGTTGAGATTTACATTTAGTTTTTAGCAGCTTCTTCGGCAGTTTTAATATCACCGGTTCGGCATCAGCATTCCACACTTTAAATTGTAAATCGTCATCGGTTGCAGGCAGGCTTTCAGCATTGTCGAATGCATACACATACTTACGGATGAAGCTGGCGGGCAGTTGTGGAATGAAGCGTTCCAGCCTTGCTTGTTTCATATCCTGAAAAAAGGCAGCTGCCTCAAGCTCAATCACCGAATGCCTGTAAGTGCCTATTACTTTGTCAAACACATAAATGAGGCCATTTTTGGGCACTGCAAAGCGGGAAACAAACCTTGTATCATCAAGGATTGCTACCATGCGTGTTTCGTCTTTATACAGTACCTCTGATTTCTGAACAATGCTGTGCGAACTAAAATCGTGCAGCGCCTCTTCAAGGCTATTCTTATGGATGGAATAGTTGAGGTAGTTGGTATTTTTATTGGCAAAGTTTCCCAGCAAAAACATGCCGCTTTCACAGTTGCCAAACCAGGGGCGTTGAAGCAGCTTTTCGATGTCGCCGAATTTTTTTCTGCTTTCTGCCTGAAGCGCCGAGTCGCTTAATTGTGTTAATAGTTCAGCTCCGTACTTTGATTTGAAAGCATCAGGACTTAATTGGACAGCAGAGTGGATGGTCATAATTTCTCCCTGGTGTTCCGTTCGGTTTAAGGTTCTCAGGATGCTGTACAAGGTATTAATGCCATCGATGTCATCACTGTCCGTTCCCCCGCAGGCAAGCACGTGGCAGTTGTGTTTATGGTCGTAATAGTGATAGTTGGCCAGCAGTTCAGTCCCATCGTTACACAGAAAAAGGGTGCCATTGGGCTCGTCGTGTAAGATTTGCAGAGGGGACAGGATTGAATTATTTTTCCAGTAATCCCAATCAATAGCATTTTCGGGGGCTTTAATTTCAAATAGCTCAATGCCCACCTCTATTTTTGCAGACGAGTTGCCCTGAATAAGTACCTGGCGGGCATTCACCGCACCGCTGCTTTTTTTGCTTAAAGGAAAAACATGGCGAACTCGTCGCATATACACCTTATCAATATTAGGGATGAAAAAACTACACAGGCCTTCGCGAAAGGAGATTTCTTCTAATGGCAACTTAATTTGAGCGCCTGACCAGCGTTCCTCTTGCTCACTGTTTTCGGAACGAAGCTCTATGTGTATATCTTTGTAAATGCCCGGATAATCTTTAAACCCATGGGTTTCTATTTTTTTCTTCAGCGTTTGCAGATAGACGGCATCCTTTTCAAGACAGGTGCTTTGCCACTTTTGGAGCTCCAGAAATTCAGCATCAGTTTCCTCCACCTTTTTCCATTCCGAACGGTAGGGGATGCTGGTGTTGAGTTCACCTAAAATAAGGTTGTCCAGCAACAGAGTCTGCTCATCTTCTTTATGCAGTTGGCATCCCCAAAGGTAGCCATCCATTACACCATAGGTGTGCTCATCAATCATCTGCAAACGGTGCCTGAGCTGGTTGCCCCACTTAAAATAGCTGAGCTGCTTGTTGGTGCTATCTACATACAAATAGCAATCGAGATGTAGCTGAGCAATGCCACTCCAGCTGATATCCTCATCAATACTATCTATTCGTAAAAAGGTATAAAAGCCACTTTCAAGTCCCGCCTGGGCTTTTCCTGCGGTTGGTAACATCAATAATAAAAATAGCAGACAGTTTAGTCTTACTAGAGGGGAGACAGTCATTATATGCATGTGTGTTTTGTGCTTTTCTTTGCTTTCATTCAGGTGCACAAAGATAGCATAGCCTAAGGAATGGGAAAGCTTTTGAAGGTTGGGCTTTTTTCGTGGCGACACTTTCATTGTTAGCTTTTTATTGACAATCCTATTTATTACATCCAGTTAGAGGGTATCGTCTTTTTATAAGAGCCAACAAAGGGAGGGGAGGTCTGGTCTATGAGTAATTGCATGGTTTTGCAGAGTTAAAACCACTTGCATGTAACGTTTTTTTTGATTGCTGATTCAGTTTGATGGTCGACACGGATGGGTCTTTAGTTTTTCGGAAACAAATTTGACTATCAATTGGTTAGTAGTGTAAGTTATCCTGACTGAAACAGAACAATCTTGATTCGCATGTCAACTATTGTTGGTTTGGCCGATAAAGGTGGGCTAAAAAATGCCGTGCCTGCCTCAATGTATTTTTAACCTGTAAAAAATTAATCGAGTGCTAAAGATCATAATTATCACTTGCTGTCTGTTTGTGGTTTCCGGTATACTATCGCAGGAGAAAAGGCTGTTTGCCAAACAGGATACCGTGCAGTCAGGTTATATTCCGTTTGAGCAAATACCCACCAGTTCTATTGAGGCCATTTTTCAGTTGGATAAGGTAGCATCTGAGCTGGTAGCAAACGAGCAATTGATGGAAGAGCAGGATGTCGTTAATCAGCTTTTAAGAGAGGTGGATTCTGTTTTGCGCATCGAAAAGACATTAGATATCGACAGTTTGGTGCCACGCAGCTTGGTTAATCAGCGAATGTATTGGCGTAACTACCAGAGCGCACTGACAAAAAGGGATTCAAGGCTGGAGACGATTATTAGGGATTTATCGCTTCAGCGCAAAGCTGTTAATGAAAGCATGCAACGCTGGCAGGGAACAAAGCAGCAGATGGCTAGCCTTTTGAATGACTCTTTAATCACGAATTCGATTGATGAAGTTTTAACAAAGGTAGAAGAGGTGAAGCAACTGGTGTTGAGTAAAACGAATATAGTGCTTCCTTTGCTTAAAAAGGTTAAACAATACGAACTAACAATTGAGCAGCTGCTTCAACGGCTTGAAAATGTTAACAAGCAGCAGTACGATAAGTTATTAGTTCAGTCTCAGCCAACCATTTGGGAGATGGACTTTAAAACCCTGAATAGCTATCAGCTGCAAATGTACCTTAAGTATTTTTGGCAGGATAATACATCGATTCTCAAGCATTTTTATAATGGTAATGGTCAACGAACTAACTTCTTACTGCTTTATTTTGTAGTGATGCTAGTGGGCTTCTCTCTTCTCAAACGAAAGTATTTACATGTGAATAATGATCGGGCCAACATGTTTAAGCAAGCCACTATTCATATTTTACAGCGCCCATTTAGTGTGGCCTTACTGATCACAATCTTCTCTTCTGGACTATTTCTCATCAATCGTCCGCCCATATTGATAGACATTTCCATCTTAATATTGGTTATCCCATTATCAGACATTATTGCCCGATTGACAGACCGCCGAGAAAACAGGTATTTGATTATTTTCTTTTTACTTGTTTTATTTCGCTTTGTCAATTATATTTTCCCTCCAGCCAGTCTTTTTAATCGCCTCATTCTGCTGTTTATGGGCAGCATCGAAATCGTGTTTTTAATAAGTCTTCTTCGGCATTTTGGTGCGCGTACCATTCCCAATAGGGCGTTTGCTTATTTTTTGCGCTTTGTGCTTATTTTTCATTTACTGGCCTCTGCAACAGGAGTGGTTGCTGTCCTTGCCGGCCAGTTGGGACTTGCAGAAATTGCTATCGATCTTTCCATCACTAACACTTTGGTTGGGCTGCTGTTAATTGTTACCTCGGTAACGCTGTTGGGCTTAATTCATTTGCTCATCGATTTTAAACGACTTCGTCACCTCAATGTTCTGCAAAAGAATAAGACCATTATAAAAAAGCGGATCAATTTTGTCGTTATTTTTCTGGCCTCGCTGTTTTGGATCGATTCAGTCATCAAGATTTTACGTATAAGTCACTCATTTTATGATATTATTTCCTCATTTTTTCAGGCTAAGGTATCACTGGGGCTCATCTCCTTTACCGCAGGCAATGTGCTGCTGTTCTTTTTAATTATTTGGTTGTCGGTTGTTATTTCCGGTTTTATTAGGGTCATTTTAGAAGATGACGTACTTAACAATGTTTCTTTAGCCAAAGGCGTTCCCCGAATGATTTCGGTGGTTATTCGTTTTAGCCTTATTAGTGCCGGCGTGATTTTGGCCGTTAGTGCCGTGGGTATGCCATTGAATCAACTAACCATTTTGTTTAGTGCCTTTAGTGTCGGCATTGGTTTTGGCTTACAAAACATTGTCAATAATTTTGTGTCGGGTGTGATACTCTTGTTTGAACGGCCCATTCAAATTGGAGATACGGTAGAAATTGGACCGCTTATGGGTACCATTAAATCCATGGGGATACGCTCGAGTAAAGTGCGCACATTTGATGGTGCTGAAGTGATTGTTCCCAATGCGAACTTAATATCCAACGAACTTATTAACTGGACCCTCTCAGATAAGCGCAGGCGTATTGAAATAATTTCAGGTGTGGCATATGGATCGGATGTTTATAAAACACAAAAGCTGATGCTTGATGCCATCTCTCAGCACCCTGACGTATTAAAAGATCCTGCTCCGCTGGTGCTTTTCAATGATTTGGGTGAGAGCTCACTGGATTTTCGCTTATTATTTTGGACCGATAATTTTGACAATTGGATAATCATCAAGAGCGAAATGATTTTTAAAATTCATGATGCCCTTTATGAAGCGGGTATCACCATTCCTTTTCCGCAGCGCGATCTGCATATTAAAACGAGTGATTTATCTATAGTTGAGAACGATAACAAACAATCGAAATCATGAATCGGATTCTAACAGTAAAATTAGCCCTTGTAGTATTTTTACTTCCTTTCCATGAGGGGCTTAGTCAGTCAACATTGGATGCCAAAGCATCGGATCCTAATAAAATGGGATGGATGTATGGCTTTCCACCGCCTGCCGAGAAGGTGATATCAGCCGCTGATGGCAGCTTTTTTCAATTTCCGGCGCTTCGTTACAGCGTGTGCCACATGCGTCAGTTTTTACCGACTACGGAGGTAAAAGCCGCACAGGCTAAACATTACCAGCTGAAAGCCAAGACTAAAAAGGGAATTGATTCACTTACATTTGTGCCGCTCGGTAGCCAGGAACCAATGACCTGGGAGGCCTCTTTGTATAAAAATTACACTGATGGGATTATTATTCTTCACAAGGGAAAAGTTATTTATGAGCGTTATTTTGGAGCTTTAACCCCCAATGGAGTGCACGCAGCAATGTCGGTGAGTAAAACCCTGACCGGTACATTGGGGGCGATGCTGGTGGCTGAAGGCGTGCTGGATGAAAACAAGCCGGCCGTATTTTATGTGCCTGAATTAAAAGGCTCCGGTTTCAGTGATGCTACTATCCGCGAAATATTAGATATGACTACGGCTATTCAGTTTAGTGAAGATTATGCCAATCCCAAAGCCGAAATATGGCTGTTTGGAAAGGCTGGTAATCCTTTTCCTAAGGAAGCCGGCTATGCTGGCCCAAATAACTATTTCGACTATTTGAAAACCGTACAAAAAGATGGGCAGCACGGGCAGGTTTTTGCCTATAAAACGGTTAATACTGATGTGATGGGGTGGATAATATCCCGTGTGACCGGTAAAAGTATTCCCGTATTATTATCTGAACGTATTTGGCAACCCCTTGGCACACGATATGATGGATATTACCAGGTGGATGGTGCAGGTATAGCTTTTGCCGGAGGGGGCTTTAGTGGCAACCTGCGCGATTTGGCGCTATTTGGTGAAATGATCCGTAATAGAGGGTATTTTAACGGCCAGCAGGTATTACCGGCCAGTGTCGTCGATAACATCATGAGAGGCGGTGAGCGCAGTGCTTTTGATCAATCGCTCTACCATAAGCAGCATAAGGGCTGGAGTTATCGCGATATGTGGTGGGTCACTCATAATAGAAACGGGGCTTTTGCTGCACGCGGAGTGCATGGACAAACCATTTATATTGATCCGGCTGCAGAAATGGTCATTGTCAGATTTGCCTCCCATCCGGTTGCCGGCAATGCGGCCAACGATCCGTATTCTTTGCCAGCCTATCAGGCAATTGCAGATTATCTGCAGTAAGTAGATTTTTCGAGTGGTCAATGGTATAGCTTTTTACAGAGCATACACATATGAGAACCTCCCGAATAGACATGAAACTAAATAATTTAGTAAAACAGTGCTTATCATTGTTTCTTGAAAAGGTAAACTGCATAGCAAAAATGAGGTGAAAAATGATAAAATTGCATAATGTGCAGGTAGTTGAAAATTAGAATTGCAAGATTAATTATCGGAAGAATTTAAACAAATGCTGAAAAATTGAGTTAGTCTCTTTGAAAATAGGTTGCGGCATGATATCTAACAAGACAGATAATGCCTATTTCCTGGAAGAGCACATAATAAATTTTTTAAAAATTAAGCATAATGAAAAAGGCCTTACTAATTACGATTCTTTTTGTATTCACAGTTACTTTCAAAACAGTTTCCGCTCAGGAAAAGGTGTATCAACTGTCAAGCCATATACTTGATATAACAGTTGGACAGCCAGCTAAAAATGTAGAGATCAGTTTGTTTAAGTTGGATGAAAGTGGTGATTGGATATTGGTGGATAAAAAGTTGACAGACAATAATGGTCGAGTGAACAACTTTTTGGAGAACAAGAGCGACGCCTCAAATCGAGGTATCTTCAAACTGAAATTTGAAACGAAACCCTACTTTATTAGTCAAAAGAAAGAGACGTTTTACCCTTTTGTTGAGGTTGTATTTGATATTCAGGACGATAATCACTATCATGTTCCACTCACATTAACACCATTTGGATACTCAACCTACAGAGGGAATTAAAAAAAAGCGCTGCAGGGCTATAAAAGCAATAGCAGCTTAATAGATGCTTATCACAATAAGGCAATGTGGCGAAGGAAATTATCCTATACTCCCGCTTCGGTGGGAGTTTCTTTCTTTTAGGGAGTAATACCTTTACCAAAGTTCCGAACTTTGGTAAAGTTGTAGGAAAAACCGCCAATGCTATGAATTGTTGTATTAGTGTTTTTACTCACTAATTTTTTCTTTCCTCCGTTTTTTATCCAGTAGCAATTTAACCGGAAGTACTATGCCAATGCCAAACAGCAATCCGGCAAAGAACTCGATAAGGTCAATGTCGAGTGCGATGCTTGGGGTAGCAACTAATATTTCAATTATTACGGAAGCAGAGATTAATAGAATGGAAATGAACAGGATTTGTTTATTGGTCATCATCTCGGGTTTAAGCGTTATATCGTTAGGTGTTATTTTTTAATGAATTTCCGGTGCATTGTACGGTTGTTGAATTTGAGTTTAAGAATGTAAATACCATTTTTCAATTGACTGACATTTATGCCATCATTGTATAGAGCATTGCTGATGACCAATGTTCCATTCATGCTGAATATTTGTGTTGTAAATTGGGTGTTAATCCCTTCGACATAAAGCTGATCCTTAACAGGGATGGGGAAGATGTTTACCCGACTTTTATCCATGTCATCGGAATCTATTCCAACCTGTTTTTCAATACTAAAATCGTAGGTTTCTGAGAAAGGCGATGCAGAATAGCTGTTATCAATGGCTTGTACAGACCAAGTATAGCTTCCATTGGGTAATTTTTCACTAATAAAAAATGTTTGAAGGCCTGCATTGCCAGGTGCTACAATGCTTCTTTTGCCACTTTCGTTGCTTTGGGATGAAATATATAGCTGTCCTTCTTTAAATAATTTGACACTGTAAGATAAGGAATTTGGGTTTGTCAGATCGTCACTGGAAGCTCCCCAGGAGAGCTTTACTTTTCCGTCTTTTACTTCTGAAACCAGACTAGTTGGTGTACTTGGTGGATTATTTATAGTGGTTGTTGCATGTTTGAGGGTATTGTTTCCTGCATTACTTTCATTGCCTCCTTCATTTATAAAAACGGTAGCAAGCATTTCATGGCTTTCTGTTTGTCCCATTACGATAAAATCAAGGTAATCATCATTATTAAAGTCGGCCCACCCGCCTGACGCTTGACCGATGCCAGTATGTTCAAACACCTTCTCGAACGTGAGATTATTGTTTGAATACACCGCACAGATTTCAGCCGGTGATTCAAGACTATTTCCGGTTATAAGAATATCCAGTTGATTATCATTATTATAGTCGCCCCACTTGGCAAAACCTTCAAATACATTAGGAAGCCCGGTTTCGTGAATGCGAAAAGATGTACCCTCATTGATATACAAGGTGGAGCCATTATTATCTGCAGTGAATCCAGTTATGATGACATCCAAATCACCATCGTTATCAGCATCGCCCCATTCAATCGAAGTTTCATAAACACCGATAAATGTATTTTCCAATACTTCTTCAAAACCGCTACCTGTATTTTTATACAACTTAGTTATAGGAGCGGTAGTTTCAGGTGCTTGTCCCTGAACACCAGATATTATAAAGTCAAGAAGTCCATCACCATCAAAATCAGCCCACTTTACATCTCCAAATGATACGCCTTCTACATTTGGCAATTCTACCTCACTGAAGTAGGTGCCGTGATTTTCAAATAATTTTGTTGTGGAGTTGCTTTCGGCATCCTGTCCAGCTATTAATAAATCGGCCAACCCATCATTATTGTAATCACCCCAATCAATACCTCCTCTGCTTATTCCAGTCAACTGAATGTCTGTTTTGAGGAATTCTTTGTCGTGCGTGTATATCTCTGTTGTAAGCTGACCATCAGTTTGGCTAAAGCCCATTATAGCTAAGTCCATCTTACCATCATTATTGTAATCGGCCCAATCAAAGGCGCCATCCATTAGAGGGGGGAAGCTGCTTATTTTGGATTCCGTAAAACTTAAGTTGTCGTTTAGGTAGATAAGAGAAAAGGCGTTGGCTTCTATGTCATCACCAATCATTAATACGTCAATATCTCCATCGGCGTCAAAGTCCGTAAACGTGATGTCACCATTTCTTAGGCCTCTTAAGTTGCTGGAGGTTACGTTGAACTGTGCACTTGTAAGTGTGGGTGCCACAAATACGAATATTAACAAGAAGAGTAGGTATTGTTTCATAATTATGTAAGTAGATTAGGATTTGAATCATAAATTTAGTAAAATATTTTGTAAATAAACTTGTGCGATTGGAGTTTCTTTATGTCACTGTAATGTCTTGCTTTAGCTGTATGGTTCACTCTAAGAGTTGCTTATCTAATAGTATCTCAAAGTCTTGTTTACATAAGTATAATTCCTATAACCTTTGTTCGTAATAGGTTAAAATGTTGTTCTTTAAAACAAAATACAGTCTCTGGTTTTTATATGGTATAACAAACTAATCACAGCAAATTCTAAACCTCATATAAATGTCCAAAACATGTTACCATTGCGGAAGCCCTTCACAATCGTGGGTGCGGCACGACGACAAAGACTTTTGCTGCGAAGGTTGCGTAATGGTGTACGATATACTCAAGGAGAACGATATGGGGGCCTACTACGACATTGAGAAGGCGCCCGGCAACCGCAATAAAAAGCTGTCCACCGACTATTACGATTACCTCGACCAGGAAGACATTAAGCGCTCGGTACTGGATTTTTACGATGGGTCCATTGGGCGGGTCAAGCTTTATATTCCGGCCATCCATTGCAGCTCGTGCATCTGGTTAATTGAGCACCTGCACCGCTTGCATAAAGGTGTTATTCAGTCATCGGTTAATTTTAACCGGCGCGAGGCCGCAATTACCTTCAACGAGGAGGAGATTAAGCTGAGTGAGCTGATGGCGCTGCTGGCTTCGATTAATTATAAGCCGCATATTAAAACCGAGGGGCAGAAAAAGACAGCCAAACGGAGCAAACGCCTGCTGATTAAGCTGGGCATTGCCGGTTTCATTTTTGGCAATGTGATGTTGCTTAGTTTTCCCGATTACCTCTCGGAAGACATCGCTTTGAACCCTGAAATTATTGCCTGGTTTAAGTGGATAAGCGTTCTATTGTCCCTGCCAGCCATGTTTTACTCGGGGAATGAGTATTTTATCACGGCCTGGAAGAACATTAAGCGGGGCATTGTGTCCATTGATATGCCTATTGCCATTGGTATTACAGCCATCTTCCTGCGCAGTATGTTTGAGATCATTACCAACAGTGGCTCGGGGTACCTGGATTCGCTAACCGGTCTTGTTTTCTTTCTTTTAATAGGTAAGTGGTACCAGGCCAAAACCTACGAGGCCCTGAGCTTCGACAACGACTATAGTTCCTACTTTCCGCTGGGGATTACTCGCATTACCGCTGATGCGGAAGAAATCGTGCCGATTAGTGAGCTGCAAAGTGGCGATCAGATACAGGTGCGAAATGGAGAAATCATTCCTGCCGATGCCACTTTACTATCGCTAGGGGCTTCTATCGACTATAGTTTTATCACGGGCGAATCAGTGCCGGTTCGTAAAGAGAAAGGCGAGCTGATTTATGCGGGAGGCCGTGTGGTGGGCAACGCCTTGCTGCTGCAGGTCGAAAAGAAAGTGAAAACAGGCTACCTGGCTGAATTGTGGAAAGAGCGCAGCGAGACCGATGAGCAGGAGTCCATGATATCGCACACACTCAATGTTGTCAGTAAGTATTTTACTATAGTCATCATCCTGATAAGTACCTTTACGGGCTTCTACTGGTCCATGGTGGATAGCTCCAAAGCGGTAATGGCCTTTACCTCGGTGTTAATCATTGCCTGTCCGTGCGCCTTGGCTTTGTCCGTGCCATTCGCTTTTGGCCATGCCGGGCGTATTTTAGGGAAGAACCATTTTTACCTGAAGCTGACCTCTATCATTGAGCGCTTAACCAAAGTAGATGCAATAGTTTTTGATAAAACCGGCACTTTAACCGATCCGGACCATTTTGAGGTGGAGTTTGATGGGGATACGCCTGACCATTATACCCAATCGATTATAAAATCACTGGCCGACCAATCGAGGCATCCCTTGAGTCGTGCTCTGGCCAGACACCTGGAACAGGCCGATACTTTTGAGGTGTTGAACTATTCAGAAACCGAAGGGGCGGGTGTGGAGGCCCGGATAATGAATCATCATATCCGCATGGGATCGGCTCAGTTCGTGGGGCTTCACCACTCAGCCAATAACCAGTCGGCACAGGTTTACATACAGCTGGATGACCGGGTAATAGGGTGTTACACCGTTAAAAACCACTACCGGCCCGATTGGCAAACCATGCTGCAAACCGTTCAGCAGTATACCGATGTGCACATCCTGTCGGGCGATAATGATGCCGAGCAGGCAGTGCTGAGTCGTGTGGTGAACGATGCCGATAAACTGCGGTTTTACCAGACTCCCAAAGACAAGCAGACCTATGTGAAGGAGCTGAAGGCGGCCGGTAAAAAGGTAATGATGGTGGGCGATGGTTTAAACGATGTTGGTGCACTTAAAGAGGCGCACGTGGGCATTGCCGTGGCCGACGATATTCATCAGTTTTCCCCATCCAGCGATGCGATTATCAGTGCCCGGGCACTCAGGGACTTACCGCGCTTCATCAGCTTTTCCAAGGCGGCTCTCCGCATTGTGTATGCCTCCATTATCATCTCGTTTTTATACAATGTAGTTGGTTTGTCTTTCGCAGTATCGGGGCAGCTGAGCCCTTTGTTTGCAGCTGTATTGATGCCCTTGAGCAGTGTGTCGGTGGTTGTATTTACCAGCGTTAGCGTAATGCTATCCGGAAAGAAAAGAAAGCTGTAAGTAGTTCAGTAATAAAATGAGAGGCATTTGAAGGAGAAGGGAATGATTTGATTGGAATGGTTAAAAAAATTAATAAATGTTAAACAATCATGTCGGACTGATTGTATTTAAAGGCGATAAAAGTGAAAGAATTTAATGAATAATAAGATCCTTTAATCTTAATTTATTTTCTACTTTTGCTTTGCAAATTCAAATAAGTTGATATGGAGATAATTATAATGCTTGTGGTGGCCAGTTTGTGTGTTGCACTCATTTTTTTGGGTTTGTTTGTGTGGGCGGTTAAATCAGGGCAGTACGACGATGATTATTCGCCTTCGGTACGCATCTTATTTGATCAGAAGGAACAGAAAAAAAAATCTAATATTCAAATCCAAGATCTCAGTAAAGCAGGTAAGCAGGCAAAGGCCTGACACCGGCTTCCATCTGATTATTGAAAAAATGTTGAACACATGAAGCAAGAGACGTTTTATTACGACAATAAAATTGTCAAATATTTTATGTATGCCACCATTATTTGGGGATTGGTTGGTATGGCAGCGGGAGTTTTAGCTGCTCTTCAAATGGCAATGCCAATCTTTAATTTTGAGTTGGAATACACAACTTTTGGTAGGCTCAGGCCCATCCATACCAATGCAGCCATTTTCGCTTTTGTGGGAAATGGTATTTTTATGGGTGTCTATTACTCCTTGCAGCGCCTGCTTAAAGCACGCATGTTTAGCGATGTATTGAGTTACGTGCATTTTTGGGGATGGCAGCTCATTATAGTTTTGGCCGCTGTAACGCTGGCTTTAGGCTTTACTACCGGTAAGGAATATGCCGAGTTGGAATGGCCCATTGACATTTTGATAGCCGTTGTGTGGCTCATTTTCGGATGGAACATGTTTGGGACCATTATGAAGCGGAGGGTCAAGCACCTGTATGTAGCCATTTGGTTTTACCTGGCCACCTTTATTACGGTAACGGTGCTGCATGTGGTTAACTCTGTTGAGCTGCCGGTTACCTTAACAAAAAGCTATTCGTGGTATGCCGGGGTGCAGGATGCATTGGTGCAATGGTGGTATGGTCACAATGCGGTGGCTTTCTTCTTAACCACTCCTTACCTGGGCCTGATGTATTACTACATTCCAAAAGCATCTAACCGTCCGGTTTATTCTTATCGCTTATCCATTGTACACTTCTGGTCGTTCTTGTTCATCTATATCTGGGCCGGACCGCACCACCTGCTTTATACAGCTTTACCCGAATGGGCACAGTCGCTGGGTACCGTTTTCTCACTCATGCTGCTGGCACCCTCCTGGGGTGGTATGCTTAATGGCTTGCTCACGCTGCGTGGTGCCTGGGATAAAGTGCGCGAAAGTGCAACGCTTAAGTTCCTGGTAGTAGCGGTTACGGCCTACGGGATGGCGACTTTCGAGGGCCCTTTGTTGTCCCTCAAAAACGTTAATGCCATCAGTCACTTTACCGACTGGACCGTAGCGCACGTTCATATTGGAACTCTGGGCTGGAATGGTTTCCTCACCTTTGGTGTTCTTTATTGGTTGGTGCCGCAGATTTTTAAAACCAAGCTCTACTCCGAAAAATTAGCGGGCGCCCATTTCTGGATCGGCACTATCGGTATTCTGTTTTATGCAATCCCAATGTATTGGGCGGGCCTGACACAAAGCCTGATGTGGAAAGAGTTTACCGAAGAAGGCCTGTTAGCCTACCCGAACTTCCTGGAAACTGTCACACAAATCCGTCCGATGTACTACATGCGTGCCTTTGGTGGATTCATCTACCTCTTGGGAGCTATGCTCATGGGTTATAACCTATTTAAAACAGCCGCTCAGGGAAAAATGACAGCCAATGAAGAGACCACAGCCGTGGTGGAAGACATTAGCAAAGGTAAGAAGGGCGAGAAAGCCCATGGCTGGTTAGAACGTAAGCCCGTTCAGTTCATGGTTATTTCCTTGATTACGGTGTTGATTGGAACATTTATCGAGCTGATTCCAACTTTCCTCATTAAATCAAATGTGCCAACCATTGCCAGTGTTAAGCCATACACGCCTTTGGAGCTGGAGGGCCGCGATATATACCTGCGAGAAGGATGTTACAACTGTCACTCGCAAATGATACGGCCTTTCCGTTCGGAGACAGAGCGCTATGGCGAGTACTCCAAAGCAGGTGAGTTTGTGTATGATCATCCTTTCCAGTGGGGATCAAAACGAACTGGTCCGGATTTGGCCCGCGAAGGGGTGATGACAGGAAAGATTTATAAACCGGATGCCTGGCATTATAACCACATGCTCGACCCGCAGAAGTTGAATGAGAACTCCATCATGCCGAAGTACCCCTGGTTGATCAGCGATGATATGGACTTGTCTGATTTGCCGGCTAAAATCAGAGCCATGCAAACATTAGGGGTGCCTTATCCCGAGGGCTACGATGAGCAGGCTGTGGAAGACTACTACAAGCAGGCCGATAAAATTGTTGGCGGGCTGACGGCGGCGGGTATTGAGACCACGCGCGATAAAGAAATCATTGCCTTGATTGCCTATTTGCAACGTTTAGGAACAGATATTTACAAAGTGGAAGCCGAAACGGCTACTGAATAAGGAGGAATAGTATGAAACTGGTACGACATTATTTAGAATCGATTTCGGGTGTAGAGATTTACCCCATAATCTCTTTCTTCATCTTTTTCACCTTTTTTTTGGTGGTGACCTACATGGTGATTCGTATGAAGAAAGAATACATCGATGAAGTAGCCAATTATGCCACTGATAAGGCCGATGAGTTGCCGCTGTCAAACGAATAATTTAAAAATTGAGCAGCTGGTCACGGCTTTGGTGGTGACCTCTGCTAATTTATTATTTCACATAATGGAAGAAAATAAAAAACAGCAGGAATTTCCTGAAATAGACCCCTTAACCAATGATAAGTTTGTGCCGGAGCACGAGTTTGACGGGATACGTGAACTAGCCAATAACCCGCCCTGGTGGCTTACCTTTATTTTTATTTTTTCAATTCTTTTTGGCTACGTCTACCTGGCAAAGTACCATTTTTACGGAGATGGCGATTTGCAGATACAGGAGTATGAAAAGGCCATGTTAGCCGCTAATCCTGAAGAAGAAGAGGAAGCAGCAGGAGGGATAAGTATCCAGATGGCCGACATTGATTTCTCCGTGCCTTTAGCCGATGCAGCCGGACTGGAGAAAGGGGCAAAAATATACAAAACAAACTGTGCAGTCTGCCATTTGGCCGAAGGGCAGGGGCTGGTAGGGCCAAACCTTACTGACGAATATTGGATTCATGGCGGAAGTTTTGCCGATATCACCCGAATAATAAATAATGGGGTGGTAGAGAAGGGGATGATTGCCTGGAAAGGCCAGCTGTCAGCCAAGCAAATTCATCAGGTAGCCAGTTACATAACCACTCTGCAGGGAACCAATCCACCAAACCCCAAGGCACCCGAAGGGGAGAAGTATGTACCATAATTGTTCTTTGCATATTTGTTAATTTGGTTAATCGCTTAAGCTAGGTAGCTCAAGATATGTATATCTATAACTTCGAAAAACTTGAAATTTGGCATCTTTCTCGTCAACTAGTAAAGAGGGTTTACCAAACGACGCAAATATTTCCTGAGAATGAGAAGTTTGGTTTGACAAATCAGTTACGAAGAGCGTGTGTTTCTATCTCTTCAAATATTGCAGAAGGAAGTGGACGTTTTAGTCATAAAGAACGAGCTCGGTTTATTGAAATTGCTTTTACAAGCTTATTGGAAGTATTAAATCAGTTGATTTTGTCAAACGACTTGGGATATATTGATGATAATGCCCTAGAGCAATATAGAGGAGAGATTAATGAGTTGTCTAATAAATTGAATGCTTTTCACAAAGGATTGCCGAAATAATGAAGTTGTTAGTATAATATTAGAATTGACAATTATTACAGTTAATCAAATTTGCAAATAACCAGATTTCCAAATAAATCAAATGAACAACGACCAAAATTCTTTTCGCGATCGGATAGTGACCATGAATGAAGAGGGGCGGCGTAACTGGGTGTATGCCAACCAGCCCAAGGGGAAATATTACAATGCCCGCACGATTGTAGGGGTGATTCTTCTGGTGTTTTTATTTGCAGCACCACATATTAAAGTTGGGGATGAGCCCTTATTATTGTTCAACATTCTGCAGCGAAAGTTTGTATTGTTTGGAGTGGTCTTTTGGCCACAGGATTTTCATTTGTTTGTAATTGGCCTGATTACCATTATTATTTCCATCGTCACCTTTACGGTGGTGTATGGCCGTATTTGGTGTGGCTGGGCCTGCCCGCAAACCATTTTTATGGAAATGGTGTTTCGTCGGATTGAATACTGGATTGAGGGAAGTGGCGATCAGCAGCGCATCAGGGCCAAAGGGGAAGATACCTTTGACAAGGTGTGGCGTTCGGTGCTGAAGCATTTTAT
The DNA here is from genome assembly GCF_051851475.1 of Carboxylicivirga taeanensis. NCBI lineage: Bacteria > Pseudomonadati > Bacteroidota > Bacteroidia > Marinilabiliales > Marinilabiliaceae > Carboxylicivirga > Carboxylicivirga taeanensis. The sequence continues at coordinate 24,537 of NZ_JBPUSJ010000016.1, forward strand.
TTTCATTGTGATTTCCTGGGCGATTACCCACACGATGATGGCCTATATTGTAGGAGCGGAAACTGTGCATCAGTACATTGTGAGTTCACCCGCCGAAAATATGAGCGTGTTTATTGCCATAATGGTGTTTACCGGGGCCTTCTATTTTGTCTTCGCCTATTTCAGGGAACAAGTCTGCTCACTGGTGTGCCCTTATGGTCGGCTGCAAGGTGCCTTGCTCGACAACAATACCCTGATGGTGACCTACGATTATAAGCGAGGAGAGGGGCGGGCACCCATGCGCAATGGAGAAGACCGTGCGGCTGCCGGAAAGGGCGATTGCGTGAATTGTCATAAATGTGTGAGCGTTTGTCCAACCGGTATTGATATTCGCAATGGCATACAGCTGGAGTGCATTAATTGCACAGCCTGTATGGATGCCTGCGACAGTACCATGCGTCGGTATAATTTGCCGGAAGGACTCATCCGCATCACTTCGCAAAATAACATCATCAATGGTTCGTCATTCAAATGGACGCCCCGCGTTGTTGCTTACACGGCTTTAACGGCTGCTTTAATTGGTGTTTTAGTAGTGCTGTTCACCTTACGTTCGAGCTACGAAACTACCATATTGCGCGTACAGGGGTCTTTGTATCAAAAACTGGATGAAAACACGTATTCCAATATTTATAATTATAAGATCATCAATAAAACAGATAATGAAGGGCATCTTAGCATCAAACTGGTGTCTCCTGAAGGAAAGGTGGAGTTAGCAGGGAGCAGCATGACGGTGAAGAAGCAGGAAAAGATACAGGGAGCTTTTTTGGTGAAACTAACTAAAGAGCAAATGAGCGGCAGCAACACCCCTGTTGTACTGGGTATCTACAACGGGGAGGAGTTGATTGAAACCATTCACACCACTTTTGTAGGCCCCTAAACGACTAAGTAACCTAACAAAAACACATACCGATGAAATTTAATTGGGGACATGGCATTGTAGTAGTAATCGCAACTGCTGTTTTAGGATTTGTAAGCCTCGTATTTATTGTAACCAACGAGCGCATAGACATGGTAACTGAAGATTACTATCCTAAAGAGCTGAAGTACGATGATCAGATTGAAAAACTTAAAAACTATCATGCGCTAAGCAAAAAAGTAGAGGTGTCATTGGGCGAATCCTTGTTGATTCAGTTTCCTGATGATATTGCTGATGCAAATGCCATCAGCGGACTGGTGCACTTATACAGGCCATCAGATAAAGATTTGGATATAGAGCAAGAGATTAAACTGAATGCAGCCTATCAGATGAGGATAACAAAAGATGCTTTGAGAGGTGGTAAGTATGAGCTAATTATTGAATGGCAGGCCAATGGGCAACCTTATCTCACCAAACAGGCTATTTTTGTAGATTAATTCGCCATGTACATATTAGAAGGATTTATTTTTGGTTTCCTGGGGAGCTTGCATTGCGTAGGCATGTGCGGCCCGCTCGCGTTGGCCTTACCTTTACCTACGCGTTCTGTTGCTCAAAAAGCCACCGGGGCTGTTTTGTACAATATAGGCCGGGCGGTTACCTATGGCTTGCTCGGTTTAATTTTTGGCCTACTGGGTGCCGGCCTGAAGCTGTCAGGTGTGCAGCAGTGGGTGTCCATTGCCTGCGGGGTGCTTATGATACTGTCCGTTGTGTTACCGGGGGTCATAAAGCTGCCAAAGTCAACCAGTAAAGTATCCACCTCCATCTATAGCACCCTGAAAAAGAAGATTGGCGACTCGCTAAACCGAAAGCGGCTAAGTAACCTGCTGGTTATTGGTGTGTTAAATGGTTTTTTACCTTGTGGTTTGGTGTATGTGGCTATTTCCAGAGCCATCACTTCCAGCAGCCTTAGTAATAGCGTTTTGTTTATGGTGTTTTTTGGTTTGGGCACTTTGCCTTTAATGTTTGCGGTCGCCTATTTCGCCAACATCATCAAAAGCCGTTTCTTGCATCGACTCCGTCGAGCCATTCCCGTCTTTATCATCCTGCTTGGATTGCTGTTTATCCTTCGTGGCATGAACCTGGGCATCCCATACCTCAGTCCGGAATTTAAAGAGGACACCACGGAGGTAAAATGTTGTCATTAATTGTCAGCCAGACGAATGCACTATTTCAGATAAAAAAGTCGGAAAAAGATTTTTTCTGATTTACTTTTCCATTACTTTTGCACCGATTTGGTTCACAAGGCATCATCAGTGCCACGTGATGAAGAGGGAATGCCGTGAGAGTCGGCAACAGTATCCGCTGCTGTAAGTTCCTTCCGGCATCAGGCCGGAATAAAGCCGTAATCAACAAAGCCACTGTTCGGGGAACGGGAAGGCGGTTGCGGTGGAATAAGTCAGAAGACCTGCCAAAGAGTATTCAATTGTTCATGTCATTCGGAATAAATGCAGAACGATACATTCTTTGTGTATTCAATATCCGTATTGTCAGAACAGTTTAATTAACCTGGAAAAAGATGAGGTGTAAACTGTTAGTGGTGTTTTTGGTGGCGTCGTTGCCAGTTTTGGGCGATGATGTGGTGCGTGATTCAGTGAGAGTCGAAGAGGTGGTGGTAACGGGGCATAGTATCAGCCGTTTTCAGGCCGGCTCTAAAATTGAAAAAGTAAAACAGGCGCAATTTCTGGCGATGCAAGATGGAAGCCTGGAGCAGTTGCTGTTGCGATACACACCCGTGGCAGTTAAAGGCATGGCGGGTTCCTTATCAACTATTCGCCTGAGAGGGACCTCACCCGACCACACCAGTATTAATTTTGGTGGTATCAATATCAATTCTTTAACACTGGGGCATTCCAATGTGAGCAATGTACCCATGTATCTGTTCGACGAAATTGGCTTGCAGTATGGCAGTGCTTCTGTTGTAAATGGTTCAGGAAGTATTGGGGGCGCTATTCATTTAGGGATGAACAACTATTGGGTGGATGGCCTGAAAGCGGAGCTGCGTGTGGCCAATGGCTCCTTTGGAGAACAGTTGTACGGAACAAAACTCTTTTATGGTAATGGTAAGTGGGAAGGTGTTACACGAGCTTTCTATTATGCTAAAGCCAACGATTTCCCTTTCTATAACACGACCTATGATTATGACAAGAAAGGCGATTTTGGGGAGGATGTTCAACAAAATGCCAGCATCGATAACAAGGGAGTTATCCAGGAGTTTAACTACCGGTTTAATGAAAGAAGCGCTTTAACGTTTAAGGCCTGGTTTGAGCACGACTGGCACGAGATTCAGCAGAATATGCAAACAAATGCCCTTCAGCCCAATGTTCGCGAAACATTGATGGATGAGCATGTGCGCTTATGGTCGGAGTATACCAGTAAACAGCAGCGGGTTTCATGGTTGGTTGGAGCAGGCTATGTATACGATAATTCGGTTCACAACCAGTCAACAGATAACATTGCAACCCAGCGTGTTTTAGGAAAAGCTGAGGCCGATTATAAGCTGGGCATCAACAATGGCATTAAAACAGGCGTGAGCCTGAAATCCATTTATCCGGATGTGTATGCTTATGATACGGACCTGAGTCATGAAAACTGGACAGATCTGTATCTTTCCTATTTCCATAGTTTCTTTAATAAGTTAACCTTAACGATCAACATTCGACAAGCTTTTGTAACCAACTATTCGGTGCCCTTAACACCAGCTTTGGGCTTCTCTTTCAATGCTGTTTCGGGCGATTCGTATGTGTGGAGTTTTACAGGAAATGTGTCGCGCAGCTATCGGGTGCCCACCTTTAATGATCGCTATTGGATACCAGGTGGGAATCCAGACCTGAAGCCAGAAAAAGGGATGAATTACGAGCTGGGGACAAAACTGAGCTATGCCAGCGAACAGCTTGTTGGACATCTCAAACTCAATGCGTTTTATTTAGATGTGGACAACTGGCTACTATGGGTAAATAATGGGGGATGGGAAGCTCAAAATGTGCAGCGCGTGCAAAGCAAAGGCCTCGAAATCAGTACCGACTGGAACTGGATATTGGGTCAATACGGGCTTAATAGCGGAATGAATTACACCTACAATCCGGTGGTTAGAAAGGCTGCCAATAACTCCAATAGCGAAAACATGGCCATCGGACGGCAACTGGAGTACGTGCCGTTGCACAGGGGCGTACTGTATGTTAATGGCTCCTATAAAAACATTATGGCCGGGCTTGATGCGAGTTATACTGACGAACAATACATCTCGCAGGGCGACAAAATGCTTCCGGAATTAGTCCTTTTAAATGCTCAGTTGGCTTATCGCTGCCAAATCAATCGCGACAACGTTCTGCGTATTGCCGGTTCGTTTAATAATCTTACGAATAAGGACTATCAGTCGTCCTACGGGTATCCAATGCCCCGGGCCAATTACAGGGTGAGTATAACGTATAATTTCAAATAAAATAAAACCTTAATATTAGAAAAATGAAAAGCAATCTTTTAAGTTGTTTAGCAGTAATGCTGGTTTCAGTCTTTTTCTTTACCTCTTGTGAGGATGATGACGCGCAACCAGTTGTGAAGGCTCAGTTTGAGGCTTCTTCTTATGCTGTTTCGGTTGGCGAAGCAGTAACTTTTACCAACTATTCGGCAGGAGCAACCAGCTACCAGTGGCACTTTGGTGATGGGGAGACTTCAACAGAGGAAACACCCGAGCACACCTATCAGGTTGGTGGCAAGTACCCTGTTAAACTAATTGTTGACAATGGAGGTGTTAAAGATTCCACTGAGAAAGTGGTAACTGTCAGTGAGTTTAGCTATGTGATTAACTATGGTGGTTACTCCGGCGAAAAAACAACCATTTCCTTGTATGATAAAGTGACCGATGAGATAACCAACGGCTATTTTACCTATGTAAATGGGAAACACATGGTTTCAAATGTGCAGTATGCCTATAATTACAAAGGAAAGGTATATTTCATGGGTAACAACGTTGACCAAATAAATTACGTTGATGCTACCAGTTTTAAACAAAACGAGAACGGAATTACCGACGGAATTGTGAAGCCACGTTACTGCGTTGGCGACGACAATTACTTGTATGTTTCGTGCTGGGGAGGGGATATCTGGACAGATACCAGCCTCTCGTATATTGCGAAAATTGATTTAACGACTAACACCGTAGTTGGGCGCTTCGACTTACCTGGCGGACCGGAAGGTTTAGCAATTGTTAATGGCAAATTGTATGCGGCACTGAATTACGATACTAAAATTGCCGTTATTGACTTGTCAAGCGAGGCAATCTCATACATCACCACTCCGGCGGTGAGCTCTTATTTTATTAAGGATGCAAACGACAATTTGTATGTGTCTTTAGTAAATACATATAGCAATCCTACAACCGAAGATGGACTGGGGTATATCAATACAACAACCGATGAATTGACCACCTATAAGTTATCAGGTGTTAGCTCAACCTATGCCAACATATTGGCAGCCGATAAGTCATTTTCGAAGCTGTATGTGATGACTACTGCTTACGATGCCAATTGGAACTTAACCGGGGCCATTGCTGTTTTTGATGTCGCCACTAAGACTTTCGAAAGTACTAATTTTGCCGAAGGACTGGCTGGCTTAAATGGAATTGCGGTTAATTCACTAACAGATAATGTGTACAGCTTTATTGCGCCCGGTGCCACTCAGGCTGGTAAAGTAAATGTGTATACTTCGGACGCGACTTTTGTGAAGGAGTTGGACTGTGGTATTTCACCAATAATGATGTTTGATATTAACTAATCACAGTTGATCTGCATATTCACCTCGCATTAGAGGGAAAATTTATTAAGGCCGGCCTGCAAGTCGGCCTTATTTTTTTTACGCGGGCGAATGTGGCCAAAATCTGTAAGCTGGTCTGCCAATAATTTAAAAAGGAATAATATCTTTGGTAATTCAAAAAGGGCAAACGCCTCATTAATACAGAAAAATAGAGAAATAGGACATATGAAGAAAATACTATTGGCCGCAGGGTTGGCGTCTCTTATTGGTTTTAGTGCCTGTGATGATGTGAATATTTATAATCTGGAAGGACATCAGGGAGCTTTTATTTTAAACCAGGGAGCTGGCAATGGCAGCATCAGTTATTACAATTACGAACGGGAAACTTGTCAACAGGATATTTATACCGACATAGGTCCCGGAGCGACCACAATTGCCATTCATAAGCCGTCGAATTTTCCAAAGGGCATAGCCTATGTAGCGGTTCCATCGGCAAATAGTATTGAACGGATAGACCTGGAGCGAAGAACGAACGCCGGAAGTCTGGACGAGTTCACCAACCCTAAGGATATCCTGCTTGCTGGCGAGTCAAAATTATATGTGGCCCATGGCGATTCCAGTGTGTCGTTGTACGATTTAGCGGCCAATCAGGTTGTAAAAACCTACGAACTCACTCCCGGGGCACAAAAAGCTCACCTCCTCAGGTAAATATTTGTATGTGGCCTGTCAGGGCGATGCAACAGCAGGGGCGCAGGTTTTTGTTATCGATATGAGTAATCATCAAAAAGCAGATACGGTGAATCTCAGCTTTTCGAACCCCATTGACATGGTGGTAGACATTGACCGCAAAGTATGGGTGTATTGCGATGGCGCTCAGCAGGCATTGGTAAAATTAGATCGGGAGTTTGTGACTGAAACGCTGGATAAAGATTTGCCGACAGAACGTGATACGACTTACCTGACTAACGAACCGGTTGATTTCGTGTTGGGTGATAAACTTGCCAGCTCGCCTAATCCGCTCACTGTTTCGCGCGATGGTCGTGTGTTGTATTATGTATATGGTAAACTGTGCAGCAATACGGTTTATATTGAGCCCGGATCGGAGTTATCAAAGAGCGCTGCTGTTATCGGAGATTATGACAATACTCCATTTGCCGGTGTTGATTTCGATGGTCGTACCAATCGTGTGATGGCTTTATCTAAAGCTGGTAAACTGGTGGTATTAGGTCGTACTGAAGATGGCTTGAGTACCGAAGAAGAGTATGAGGCAGGCAGCAACCCGATAATGACCGTATTTAATTTTTAAGATTCATTGAATCGCAAAATACAGCACAAGGCTAACCAATGGGGTTAGCCTTTTTTTATCCGCCATGTTCTTCAACAAAGGTGTTATGGCATACGATGTAACGTTCGTGGGCGCCAATACCAATTGATTCCCCCTTTTTATTGACCATGGCCACATCAAAGAACAGCTTTTTTCCTTCCATAAACTTAAGATGGGCCCGGCAAATAACTTCTTCGCCCAGCTTGGCTGTGTGGAGGTGACGCACGTTCATTTCTGTGCTAACCGTATCGTAGCCAAATGGCAAATTGGGGTCGATGAGCGATACGCAGCACTGCTCCATATAAATAATCATAGCAGCGGTTGAGAGAAAAGGGACCTTGCCGGTTTGCAGTGAGCTGGCTAAATCAACTTTTTGAATGATAATGGATCGATCGGTTTGGCTGCCAACAGATAAGTAGTAATTACTCGCTGGAGCTCCTTTGTGTTTTTTATCGCAATCTGAAGTCATAACGGTTGGGCTTGTTTCCTATAAATTTACTTTATTTTTATCAGGAAATAAACCCGGGACTCTTAAAGCCAACAAAAAAAGGTGAGCCAATTCGGCCCACCTTTTAATAGATATCTTGTTTTCTTAAAATTCCGAGGTGAAGTGGAATTTAATATTTTTAAAGTTGCTCTCGGCCATTTGCAGCATATACGCCGAGTCGGCCATAAATACATCACGACCAAATTTATCCTTCGCCATGTACTGCAGCTTACGCTTTTTAAAATCGTCTAATTGGGCCTTGTCATCACTTTCGAGCCAGCAGGCTTTGTAAAGGTTGATTGGCTCGTAACGGCATTTGGCACCGTACTCGTGCAATAGGCGGTATTCAATTACTTCGAACTGAAGCGCACCAACCGTTCCAATTACTTTTCGACCGTTAAACTGGCTGACAAAGAGCTGTGCTACCCCTTCATCCATCAGCTGATCAACACCTTTTGCCAGCTGTTTCGACTTCATTGGGTCGGCATTTTCGATGTACCTGAACAGTTCGGGCGAAAAGCTGGGGAGTCCTTTGTAATGCAGCTGTTCGCCAGCTGTTACGGTATCACCAATTTTAAAGTTGCCCGTATCGGGAATCCCCACAATATCTCCAGGATAGGCCTCATCAATGATGGATTTTTTATCGGCCATAAAAGCTGTAGGACTCGAGAACTTCATGTTCTTGCCATTGCGCACATGCAGGTAGTTGGTATTTCGCTGAAATTTACCGGAACAAATTTTCAAAAAAGCCAAGCGGTTACGATGGTTGGGATCCATGTTGGCGTGTATTTTAAATACAAAACCACTAAACTTCTCTTCTTCAGCGTCTACCATGCGCTCTTCGGCCTGTGATGGTTGTGGTGAGGGAGCAATCTTTAAAAAGCAGCGTAATAGTTCGCGCACCCCAAAGTTGTTGAGGGCACTGCCGAAAAATACCGGCGCCACTTCTGCATTCAGGTAGCTATGAGATTCGAATTCTGGGTAAACACCGTTCACCAGCTCCAGCTCCTCGCGAATCATGTCGGCCGAATCGTCGCCTATCTGTTGTTGTAATGCCGGGTCATTCAGGTCTTTTATCGAAATACCTTCTTCGAGCACCTGTTTGTTGGGCTCAAATAAGTAAAGGCTTTCGTCAAACAGGTTATATACGCCTTTAAATTCCGGGCCGTTGCCTATCGGCCAACTCAAGGGACGCACTTTAATTTTTAACTCTTCTTCCACTTCATCCAGCAAATCAAAGGGATCTTTACTGGGGCGGTCGAGCTTATTAATAAATACAATCACCGGCGTGTTGCGCATGCGGCACACCTCCATCAGTTTGCGGGTTTGTGCCTCTACACCTTTAGCGGCGTCCACCACAATAATTACGCTGTCAACAGCTGTCAGTGTACGAAAGGTGTCTTCGGCAAAATCCTGGTGACCAGGTGTATCCAGAATGTTTACTTTGTAACCATCGTATTCAAACCCCATCACCGAAGTTGCCACAGAGATTCCTCTCTGCTTTTCAATCTCCATAAAATCGGAGGTAGCTGTTTTTTTTATTTTATTGGATTTAACAGCACCGGCTACGTGAATGGCACCGCCAAATAAGAGTAATTTTTCAGTCAACGTTGTTTTACCCGCATCAGGGTGACTGATAATGGCAAACGTACGTCGTCTTTTTATTTCATCGATAAAACCCATGTCCTTCAATTTTGCAAGCTGCAAAGTTAAACAATCAATACGATTTCATGTTTTTCATTTAAAAGAATTGTTTGATTAAAAATTAATGCTGTTTTTGCTTTAGTTTGAAGATATTTTTTAATTTTTGCTTTTGAATTAACAGTAAAACCAAAGAATAGGTTAAACCTTTGATAGCGAAGTAAGTTATGGGATGGACGAATTACCACGGGCACTGCAACTATTGTGACGGACAGGGACATATTGAGGATTATATTGTGAAAGCGATTGAGTTAAAGATGGAGGCCATTGGTATTTCATCGCATGCCCCGGTGCCTTTTGCAACGGATTGGAACATGCCAGCCGCCAACTTAGACAGTTACCTTCGGGAGGTAGAGGCTGCCAAAGAAAAATTTAAAGGACAGATCAAGGTCTTTAAATCGCTTGAAGCTGATTATATTCCAGGTCTTGTTTCACCAAAGGATGCTTTAATTCAGCGTGCCGACCTTGATTATGTGGTGGGCTCAGTCCATTTTATCGGACAGATGAAGGACGGTACCCACTGGTCGGTTGATGCGCCGGTTGAGGAGTTTAAGCAAGGATTAGAAGAAACGTTTGGAGGAGATATTCAGCAGGCTGTAGTCAGGTACTATGAGCTCCAAAGAGAGATGATAGAACAGGCAACCCCAACCATTATCGGGCACATGGACAAAGTGAAGATGCACAACCTGAGCTTGTCCTTATTGGATGAAAACGCCAGCTGGTACATTGAAGAGGTGAACAAAACCTTGCAGCTAATTAAAGAAAAGGATGTGATTGTGGAGATTAATACCAAGGCTTTTTTCCGCAATGGTCATTTATTTCCGGGGCCGGAGCATTTTGCTCAAATTAAAAAACTCAATATCCCCATTACCATCAATAGCGATGCGCACCACCCCGATAAACTGATTAATGGCTTTGATGAGGTGGCTCAATTGCTATTAAAGGCAGGTTTTACGCACACCACCGAACTGATTGACGGTGAATGGCAACCTGTTGAGCTAAGGCCTGAAGTGGTCAACGTGGGGTAGTCGCGTTATAGCCGGTGCCAAGTCATTCGTTTACTTGCCAAGCTTTAAAATACGCCTGGCTCCCTGTACGACCAGAAAAAATACAATGGTTCCAATAATTAAGTCAGGTTTGCTGGAGTTTAGCCAGTTCACTAATAAGCCGGCGACGATGACGCCCAGATTGATGATGACATCATTGGAGGTAAAAATCAAGCTGGCTTTCATGTGGGCCTCGTCTTTGCTTTTGGAGCTTTGGAGCAGGTATAGGCAAATACTGTTGGCTACCAACGCCAGCACAGAAACAATAATCATGGTGCTGAAGTCCGGCATCCTTTCATCACTAAAATAGCGCCTGATTACCTCTGCAAAGCCAATGACAGCCAGTACTATTTGAAAGTAGCCGGCCAGGTGTGCCACCTGTTTTTTTCTGTGCAGGGTGCTGCCAACCGCCATTAGACTGATGGCATAAACAAAAGCATCGGCCAACATATCTAAACTGTCGGCTACCAGCCCCATAGATTTGGCAAGAAGCCCGGTACTCATCTCAATAATAAAAAAGGCAAAATTGATGATCAGTACCCACCAAAGGAGTTTTCGCTGATTGGACGGCTCGGTAAATTCCTCCTGGTGGCCTGTGGCGGTGCTCAGTCGCTTACTATTCAGTTTGAGCTCGTCCAGCAGCTGCTCTATTTGCTCAATATCGCCATTGTGATAAACGGTGAGTTGTCTTTCGCCAATGTTAAACTGCAGGTGTTGAATGCTTTTGATACCGTCCAGTTGCATGCGGATAAGGTTTTCTTCCGAGGGACAGTCCATTTTGGCTATTTCAAATACTGATTTTTCCATGTGTGTTATTACTAAGCTTTACCAGGAGGCCGTTAATATATCACTTATGTTTTAGCTAATCCAAAAAATATGAGCTGTAAATTTACAGGGTGAGCAAAAATCACCAATTTTAGCTATTTGAAAAACCTGCGAAAGCGGTTAGTTTTGTTAATTAAAGGTATTGGGTTCTATGGATAAACATCGGCACGAAAAGAAAACCCTTTGGGTGGTTCTGCTAACGGCACTGACCATGGTCGTTGAAATTATTTTTGGTATCACCACAAAATCGATGGCTCTACTGGCCGATGGTATTCACATGGGGTCGCATGTGCTGGCCATAGGTTTGAGCTGGCTGGCGTATGTTATTATCAGGCGTTGGTCGGCAGTTCAAACCGGGCAGGGGCGATCAGATAAAGTGTTGTCACTATCGGGCTACACCAGCGGCTTAATGCTGTTAATTTTTGCAGTTATTATTATGGTAGAAGCGGTAGGACGTCTGTATCATCCGGCCGAAATAGTTTACAAAGAGGCTATTTTAGTAGCTACTATTGGTTTGGTAGTAAATATAGCCAGTGCATTTTTGCTACACCACGAGCATGAGCATTCCGATCATAATATCCGGGCGGCATATCTTCACGTTATTGCCGATGCTTTTACCAGTTTAAGTGCTATTATTGGTTTGGTGGCAGCCATGAAATGGGACATTCCGTTTATAGATACGATTGCGGCCATTATCAGCTCACTGGTTATTGTAAAGTGGGCTATTGGCTTGTTAAAAGATGCCGGTTTAGCCCTGATGGATATGCCGGGCAAGCAAAAAAAGGAACACAAACACTAATAGCATTCAGGTAATGGGTACCACACTACATATTAAAAATATGGTTTGTAATCGCTGCATCAAGGTGGTGCAGGATGAGTTTAATAAGCTGCAATTGGATGTTAAATCGGTTGAATTGGGCATTGTTGACCTTCATAGTGAACCATCGCTTGAGCAACTGAAGGAGGTGCGTCAGGTGCTGAAAGAAAATGGTTTTGAGCTGATAGATGATAAGAAAGGGCAGCTGGTCGATAGCATCAAAACACTAATAATCGAGAAAATTCATCATTCGGCTGGTTTTGATGAGTCGGTTAACAGCTCCGACTACTTGGCCAAGACCTTGGGATATGACTATTCGTATCTGAGTAAGCTCTTTTCATCGGTTGAAGGCATTACCATTGAGAAATACATTATCAGCCAGAAAATTGAAAAGGCTAAAGAGTTGCTGGCATATAACGAACTGTCTTTGAAGGAAATTGCCTGGCAATTGGGTTATAGCAGTGTGCAGCATTTATCCGGACAGTTTAAAAAAGTTACGGGCCTTACGCCTTCCCATTTTAAGCAGTTGAAAGACCATCGGCGCAAGCCCCTGGATGAAGTCTAGTCCAAAATGATATAAGCCTTTTCCAAAAACGTGTAACACATCTGAACCTAAATCTCATTTACTTTGTCTTGTTAACAGGTGGAAAGAGCCTGTGGATAATTTTAACAGACAGATTTTATGGATTTAAAAAGTTTTATAGTATCGTTTTTAGGAGATTTTTTTGCCATTTTAAGTGAGATGTCTCCCTACCTGCTTTTGGGATTTTTCTTTGCCGGATTATTATACGCATTTATTCCCAAGGAAAGCATTCAAAAGTACTTTAGTGGTAGTCCGTTGCGCTCGTCCGTTTTGGCTTCCTTTTTTGGCATTCCGCTGCCTTTGTGCTCCTGTGGCGTTATTCCTACCGGGACTGCCTTCTATAAAAACGGGGCATCGAAGGGTGGAACTGTTTCTTTTCTGATATCTACTCCGCAGACAGGTGTGGACTCAATTCTGGCTACTTTTTCATTAATGGGACTGCCCTTTGCCATCATTCGGCCGTTGGCAGCCTTGGTAACAGGCGTTACCGGGGGCTTAATTACCAGTGTGGTAACCAACAATGAGCAGGACAACCGAGAGTATAAAGAAGAGGTGCGAACCAAAAAAACAACCTTTCAAAAGGTAAGGGATGTTTTTCAATATGGCTTTGTTGAGTTTATTCAGGATATTTCTAAATGGTTGGTAATCGGTTTGGTGCTGGCCGCCGTTATTTCGGCCCTTATCCCCAATGATTTTTTTGAATTACTGAATTTGCCGCCAATTGTGCAGATGCTGCTGATTTTAGTTGTGTCGGTACCCTTATATATTTGTGCTACCGGTTCTATTCCTTTAGCCGCGGTACTGATACTGAAGGGAATTAGTCCGGGTGCAGCTTTTGTGCTGCTAATGGCCGGACCAGCTACTAACGCGGCCACCATTACAATGATTGGCAAAGTAATGGGCAAGCGCAGCTTATTTGCCTATCTGGGAACAATCATTGCTGGCTCCCTGTTATTCGGACTGCTAATTGATTATGCGCTGCCACAAGCCTGGTTTACACAAATAATGAACCAGCATTTAGGACATCATCATGGCGGAGGACTGGAGTGGTGGCAGATTGCTTCGGGAGTACTTTTACTATTGCTTATTCTAAATGGCTACCTCCAAAAGTATCTTAAAACTAAACGTGAAAATGCTAATTTGATTAATACATATACTATGGCAACAGAAACAATTAAAGTGGATGGAATGACTTGCAACCATTGTAAAGCGAATGTTGAAACGAATTTGGAAAAACTGGATTTCATAAACAGTGCCCGGGTAAATCTGGCCGAGAAGACTGTGACGCTGGAAGGCGATAACATTGAGCTGAATACTGTAAAAGATACCATAAATTCACTGGGCTACACATGTCAATAACTTTATTATGGAGCCTTTTAAGTTTAAAAAACTTGAGTTGGAGAATGAGGGAAGTTGGCTAAAGCGAAAGCTTACTTCGCCTCACTTCAGAAAAACCATTATTTATGCGGCTATTGGCGCTGCCATAGGCTATGGCTTATTTATTCTCGAACAGAATGGAGCCAACCGCCTCTATTGGAGCGACACGGCCTTACAAAACGTTCTGATGGGACTGGCTTTTGGTATTTTTATCACCAATAGTCCCTGTGCCCGCGGAAAATGCTAAAAAAGAATGTGTGGTTGCTGCAAGGTTATTGGCAGCAACCATTTTTTTTACTGCTTTTTGGTGAGCGATACTTGTTGTAACTGGCTATAAAATTGAAACAATATGCAACTAGCTGTGTTGGTATTAATGAAGACCAATACCAGCAGTTATTTATATGAAGATTTCCAGTTATAACATAAAAAATTTCAGACAGATTGAATACATGAAGATGCTTCCCGAAGAGGTGAAGCATGAGATTGAGATTGTATCTAAGGTATTGCCTTTTAAGGCCAATAACTATGTGGTCGATTATTTAATTGACTGGACGAATTATGCCACTGATCCCTGCTATATTCTGACGTTTCCCAACCGCCATATGCTGAGGGAAGAAGATTATGACAAAATGAAATGGGCAGTAGAGCAGGGGCGTCCGCAGGCCGAGCAAACGCAGATAGCCAATGCCATTCGGATGAGCCTAAATCCCCATCCGGCCCAGCAGCAGTCCAATATTCCTTTGCTAAATGGGGAGCCGCTTCCCGGGGTGCAGCACAAATACCGCGATATAGCCCTATTTTTTCCAACGCAGGGGCAAACTTGCCATGCCAATTGTACCTTTTGCTTTCGTTGGCCTCAGTTTGTTAAAGATTTGGATTTGCAATTTTCTATGAAAGAGATCGATCAGGTGTGCGACTATTTCAGGCAGCACGAGCATTTGCATGAGCTTTTGTTTACCGGTGGCGATCCGATGATTATGAGTCCACGCACTATTAGTAAGTACATCGATACAATTTTTAATGCTGATTTAAAAAATCTGAAGACGATTCGTTTCGGAACCAAATCATTAACCTGGTGGCCCTTTGTGTTCTTACCTCAATACAATGATGAGGCTCAGGAGATGCTGGATTTATTCAAGCGCATTGTAGACAAGGGGATTCACCTGTCCATAATGGCCCATTTTAACCACTACCAGGAAATGTCGAACAGTGCGGTTGCCGAGGCCGTTGATAATATTCGTGCCACAGGTGCCGAAATACGGACGCAGTCACCTTTATTGAATCACATCAATGCCTCATCGGACGTATGGGCCACCATGTGGGATCAGCAGGTAAACATGGGCATGGTGCCCTACTACATGTTTATAGAACGCGAAACCGGGCCGTATGGGTATTTTCAGGTGCCATTGGCCGAAGCCTATCAAATTTATACCGATGCCATCCGCGTAACGGCAAGTCTTGCCAAAACGGTAACGGCGCCATCGATGTCGGCCGCCATGGGGAAGGCTCAAATTATGGGCATTATCGAAAATCCGGTGAACGGAGAGAAGTATTTTCAGATGCAGTACATTCGTCATCGTGATTACAGTAAGTCGTATAAGCCTTTTTTAATGCACTATGACGAGAAGGCCACCTGGATTGATCAACTGAAGCCGGTTGAGAAGTTTAGCTCATAATAATTATTGAGCCCACGAAGTTTGAAAGACTGCCTCAGGAGATCTTAATAGACTTCTTCCTGATACAGTCTTTTTGATTTTAGTTCGTCGAGGTAGCGTGTGGCTTGCTCTTCATTTAACTGAAGGCAGGTGCCAAATAGTTTGATCAGGCTGTTGCGCACTGAAACAGCCAGTTTGTCTTTACTGCCACAAACATAGATTATCGCTCCATTATTCAGCCAGTCCATCAGTTCTTTGGCTTGCTGCTCAAGCAGATGACTAACATAAACTTTTTCTTCCTGATCCCTCGAAAAAGCAGTGTTTAATCGTGTGAGTATCCCGGTGTTGACAAACTCAGCCAGATCCTCTTTGTACAAATAGTCTGATTTGCTGTTTCGTTCGCCAAAAAACAACCAGTTCTTCCCCTTTGCCTGGCGAGCACTTCGTTCCTGTAAGAAGCCACGGAAAGGGGCGATGCCTGTTCCGGCAGCAACCATAATAATGGGTGTATTGTCATCTTCGGGCAATCTGAATTTAGCTATGGTTTCGAGACTAACAGGTACGCGGTCGCCCACATCTAAACGGTTCCAAAGGTAAGAGGAGCAAACACCTTCGTGCACCCGCTGGTTATGCTGGTTTTCAATAATTTTCACGGTGATATCAGCTTTTTCGCCTGCGACCAGCCTGCTGGAGGCAACGGAATACAGCCTTTGGCTAAGCTTTCGAAGCACCCCCAAAAGTTGCTCCACAGAGATGTTTCCGGGGTAATCGCTTACTAAATCCAGCACATCCCTTTCGGCTGTATAAGCTTCCAGTTGGGCGCTGTTTGTAATCAGCTTATTAAGGACGGGATTGTTGACAATCTCGGCATAGTTGCGCACAACGAGCGGAGTCAGCATAGTGAGCTCGTAATCGTGTATCAGGAGCTCTTTCAAAAGGCGTGTCTGCTCTTTTACCTGCACCGGATAAGCTTTGTCAAAGCCAAGCGCCCCAAGCAGACGATCGACTAAACTCCTGGAGTTAACCCCATATACGCCAAGCGCATCTCCCGGCTCATAGTCCAGTCCTGAATTCTTTAATGAGAGGCTTACGTGCAGCACTTTTTTAGAACTATTCTCGGCTGTTAGTAAGGTTTTACTTAAGAGTTCAGCCTTGTAGGCTGAGTTGGTGTCGTTGCCAAGTTTTAAATCAAATACAAAACCTTCCTTTTGAGGCGGATGCACTGGTGATAACTCTCCTTTGAGCGTATCAAACACGTCAAGCACCCAGCTTTTTGCAGTTTCTTCAAAATCAATGTCGCACTTTACATGGCTCATCACCCGTTGTCCACCCAACTCACTCAGTCGCTTGTCAATATCTTCGCCGGTCTGGCAAAAGTAGCGGTAACTGCTGTCGCCCAATCCTAATACTGCATAGCGACAGTTAAGTTCTTTCATATCTGAGCTGTGAATAAAGGAGTAAAAGCTCTCGGCCTGTACCGGTGGCTCACCTTCGCCATGGGTACTAACAATAAGTAGTAGGTGTTCTATTTGCTGAAGATCCTGAAAGTCCATCTCCTGCATATCTTTTAGTTCCGAAGCATAGCCCAAACTTTTTGCGTATTCATGAGCCAATACTGCTACTGATTTTGAATTGCCGGTTCTGCTGCCAAACAGGATGTATAAGGTGTTCTTGAAAGTATGCATAATATTACTGATATATCTTTCAAGGATCTACAATGGAAATTGTTCAGCAAAAGCAGTTTTTTGCAGCCTGTAAATGAATGCCTGAAGAGATCGACAGGCCGCTACATTCAAGAACCAGAAATACTATTATGTATTTTTGGGCTGACTGATGATATGTATGTCGCGCTGTGGGAAAGGAATCTGGATGCCTTCCCTGGTGAGGGCCGCGTAAATCATCTGCGTTACATCACTCTTAATAGCCACACCCTCTTTCACCTTTGATATCCAGAAAAGGAGTCTGAAATCCAGTGAGCTTTCACCCATGCTGACGAACAGAACGCTTGGTTCAGGATCTTTAAGGATATCTTTATGCAAATGCAACTGTTCTTCCAGTATGCGTTTTACTTTAACCACATCAGAGCCATAAGCCACGCCAACCAACACTTCATGTCGCCGCTGAGGATCGGAGTGTGTCCAGTTAATCACCTCATTGGAAATTAGTTGTCCGTTAGGAACGATTACTTCTGCACCATCAAACGTGCGGATAATGCTTGAGCGGATACCAATTGATTTCACACGCCCCAGTAACTGACCTACCTCAATAACATCTTCAATTTTTATGGGACGTTCAAAAAGGAGGATTAATCCGGATACCAGGTTGTTAAATATATTTTGCAGGCCAAAGCCAATCCCCACACCAAAGGCACCAATTAAAACGGTAAGGCTGGTCATGGGGATGCCAGCTATGCTTACAGCAATAGTTATGCCTAGTGTTATCATGGCATATTTGGCTAAAAGGGCAATGGTATGTGGTAGGCCTTGCCCAAGCTTGGTGCGGCTTAATACATCGTCTTCCAAAAGAATTTTTATGACATTGGAAGTAACGATTGAGAGAAACAGGATGAATATAAGCAGGATAATCCGTCCCAAAGAAACACTAAAAGAGCCGATGGCAAACTGGTGCGATATCCCTTCCAAGAAGAATGACAAGACTTCTTCATCAATGTTCAGGCTGAAAAGGATAATATACAGTGCGGTTAGAACAGAAACCAAACGAATGGTTTGCACCAGTCGCTTTTTAAATGTTTGTCCATAAACTTCCACCACTTTAAGTTGATTCATGCGAATACTCTCAAACAGGTATTCGATAATGCCGATGGCAATAACCATGGAAACAAACAGAAGTGAAATACTAAAAGCATTGGTTATAATGATGTTTACAATGAGTTCGGTAAGCAGTGTAAAGCCAAGGAGGCCAGGTAGGAATAATATACCTACAGCCAGTATGGCTGCCAGAATAATCCGGTTGATAAACAGTGCTGCTAGTCTGTTAGGGATACTTAACTTGAGTATGTAGCTCCGAATGTTAAGCAGGGCAATGAGCTCAATTAGTGCCAGTAAAAGTATAATTACCTGGTAAATGGTGTAGTTGGAAGGGAAAAAGCTGATGGGTATTTTAATCAGCACAATGGCAAATAGTATCATTAAGCTTACAAACAGCCGCTTATTAACGAGCTTGTACAGGAGTATGCTCAGCGGCAGACAGATGGCGATACGAATCAAGTCTTTAAACAGTTGTGGCTGGTTAGGAAATATTAAGGCCGCAAGCCAGATGACGATTACAAAAGCCGTGCTTCGATAGCTACGCAGCAGTTTGTTTAAGCTTAACTGGTAATAGGAGTCGCTGAGGCTCTCCTCCTTTTTGGAGATCGATTTTTTTAGCCAATGAAAGGCAATTACGCCGCTTATCAGGATGAGTATAAACAATACGCTGTTGGAGCGGTTATCACGCATGTAGTCGCCCAGTAGCTGCGTTTCTATTTTGAGGTTCCTTTTGATGATGTCCAGCGTTGAGATATATTTCTCTTTTTCAAATAAGTCTTGAATAACAATGGGGGTATGAAGAAATATATTCTGTTCCTCCTCATTTATTTGTTGAGTGATGCTTTCGAGTAAGTTGTCTACTTTCGTTTGTTTCGAAATCGCCTGATTCTGAAGTTCCAGGAGGCTGCTTTCTTGTTCTACGAGTCTGTTTAATACTTTGTTTTTTGTTTCATAAAGATGTTTGACGTTGTCACTCACCACACTATCGTTGGTATCCAGGTTTAACGATTGCGCAACAAGTCGCCATTGTTTGTCAATGTTCTGTACCAGTTCAAGATGTGCATTAATTTGATTGAGCTCTTCACTTAGTTTGCTTTTAATATCTTCTATTTGTCCTTCGCGCTGCTTCCAGTAGGAGCGTTTATTGATCAAGTGACGACGGTTTAAGGCATCCAGATTGGCTACTTGTTCAAGCTTATACACACTGTCTATAACACTGAGCCTGGCGTTGCTAGTGGTTATCAGCTGCTGCAACGACTCTTGCTGCAGCATGGTTTTTTCAATTCTGTTGAGTCGCGCAACAACCTGTGCACTTCTATTGGGGATTTCAATAATATCAATTTGTTCAAAGCTATCTACTTTGCTCGCTTCAGACACCGGTGTTTGGGCCTGCAGGTGATTGAAAAATGAAACTAGTAAGAGAAAAAGATATAAACGGTAGAAAGTCATCCAGCTATGAATTTGTAATTATTGACTTAAAAATACGCAGAAGAATTGTAAAATAACAGATTAAGCTGAGTTGGGCTAAAAAATTATCGTGGCAAGTTGTCTGTACTAACAGAGTGGAAAGGGTATTCTGTGAGTTGTGCGGCCGTGTGTCTATTAAAGTTGCGGCCAGTTCGCCAGTGAAGTTAGGAATAATAGAGTGGTATTATTAGGAGAGTTGATGTGGGGGATTGGTTGGAGATGAGGTGGCTATGCTTGTTTCCTGTTAGTCTGGTTTAATCTTTACAGTAGCGAAGGGGGTAGACAAAACAGGCGCCACTCTATGCTAAGAGGGGCGCCTGGTGGTATTGTGTGAGTGTGTAATGTCTGGTTTAAGGTAAATCCAGATCCACATTATTGCGATAGTCGCCCAATAGGTGCTCTGCAAAATGGTACCAAAGCATTTTCTCAAAATAGGGTGAATATTGGGAAAAGCCATGACGCACATTGGGTATCATCATAAAATCGAAGCGCTTCCGGGCATCCATCAAGGCTTTAACCACTCGCATGGTGTTGGCCGGATGCACGTTGTTGTCAATCTCACCATGAACGAGCAGCAGGTGGCCCTTCAGGTTTTTAGCGATGGATGGATTGGTTGGAATCTTACTTTGAAAAGAAATATCATACTCATCCTCATGGGCTTCTACCGTTGTTGAATCATTCTGTTCCTGCTTTTGCTTTGTTTTCTTTTTGATCTCTTTCACCCCATGGTGTGTTTCGCCCCACCACTTATTGTAGATGTTGTTATCGTGGTTCCCAGCCGACGATACAGCGGCCTTGTAAAAGTCCGGATAGGTAAACATGGCAGCGGTAGACATAAAACCACCTCCGCTGTGGCCGAAAATACCTACTCGGTTAATGTCGATGTAGTGATAACGGTTGGCCAACTGCTGGAGCGCAAACATATCGTCTTTTAGAGCATAGTCGCGCAGGTTATTATAGCCGTAGGTGTGATAGTACTTATGGCGCTTCGGACTGCCGCCCCGGTGTCCAACAGAAACCACCACAAACCCCAGCTGTGCCAGTGCAGTGTTGTAGCGCGCAGTAACAGTAAAGTCGCGCACCACAGCCTCGGTTTGCGGGCCTGGATACACGTACGAAATTACCGGGTACTTACGGGTGGAATCAAAGTCAAAAGGTTTCCAGATAACCCCATGCAAATCGGTAACGCCATCGTCGGCTTTCACCACAAATTTTTCGGGGAATGACCAGCCTAATTCCTTAACCCTCGATAAATCCATGGTTTCCAGTTCCATAATCACAGTGCCGTTTTTGTCGCGTACTACTGCTTTAGGTGCCTGATCAACTCGTGAGTAATTATTCACAAAATAGTTGGCATGCTCATCGGTAGCAGGCATGCTGAAGTGATGATTAGCTTCTTCAGGTGTTATCAGGCGCGTGCCTGAACCATCAAAATTAGTGCGGTAATAGATGCTGTAATAGGGATCAAAACCTTTCTCTTTGCCGTATGCCGGATAATAGATGGCGTTAGAGGCCGTATCAATTCGTGCTACCTGACCAACAACAAAGTTACCCTTGGTAATCTGGTTCTTTAATTTGCCATTGGAATCATAGCGGTAAAGTTGTCCCCAGCCTGTGCGCTCCGACCACCAAATAAGCTCTTCACCTTCGTTAATAAGATGCAGTTGATGCATTTGGTCGTTAAAATAGGGTTTAGACTGCTCGCTGAAGAGAGGTGTTACATCGCCGCTAGAGGTATTGATGCGTACCACCTCCAGCTCGTCGCAGGTGCGTTTTTTTCGGATGGCAAACAGCTTATCAGATGTTTTTGATGGACGATAGGCTTTAATGCTTTGGTCTTTCCATTTTTCTAATTGTGGTTTCACCCATGTTTCTGATGCCAGATCGTAAATTTC
Organism: Carboxylicivirga taeanensis; assembly: GCF_051851475.1. Taxonomy (NCBI): domain Bacteria; kingdom Pseudomonadati; phylum Bacteroidota; class Bacteroidia; order Marinilabiliales; family Marinilabiliaceae; genus Carboxylicivirga; species Carboxylicivirga taeanensis. Next base: position 46,186 of record NZ_JBPUSJ010000016.1, read on the forward strand.
CAGGTGAGGAATGCCAACATGTTCGTCTCCAGGCATTGAGTATTTGTAGGTTTCAATGGTCGGGCGTGGGTTAGCTACCGAGTTAATCACTGCCATTTCTTTTACCTGGCGCATATCATAGCGCATGGTGTAAAACTTCTTTTCGTCTTTAAACCAATACACGCGGGCACTCAGGCGCTTGTCGGAGGTGGTATCGCCCCCCTTGCTCTGATAGCTGAACCAACGCTCGCCATCAGTGGTGAGTTGGGTTTCAACGCTATCAGTATCGTTGGAGCGCATGAGGTACAGGTTGTGTTTTCGCGCAAAAACAATATAGGTGCTGTCGGGCGAATAGCTTTTCCAGGCCTCTTTTTTTTCTTTCTTAACGGTATCTATTTTGCTTACCCATTGGGTTTTCATGTTGTATTTGAACTTCAGGTCATCCATTTCAAAGGTGAAGCTGGATTGACTGTTTTTTTCAAACTCTATCTTCTTGATAGGAAGATCATGCACATTGTAGGCTTTATGGGTAATGCTTGTTACTTTGGCGGCCAAATCGTTATTATCGAATAACGGCCTTTTACTGCGTTTATCGGGATCGACAAACCAGTAGAACCGGCCATCGGCTGTTTTGTAGCTATACCAAAATAGATGAGAGTTTTCAAGCCAGTTGGGACTGACGTTGCCCGAACCCAAGTACTTTTTTACGTTACTTTGGGTGAACTTGCCGGCCAGTTCGAAATTGGCTTCCTGGGCACTTACTTTGGGAATTGCAAATACTGCTGTGAGTATCAGTGAAATAAATATTTTCTTCATGCGCGTATCTGTTTTGTTTTTTAAGGATGTATGGAGTTTAAATTAATTCGGGGGCACTAAAATAGGTATTCTGTAAGCTTTCAGATATGATATTTCTTTCGTTTCCTTATGAAGATGCTGTACTTTTAACGGGTTGTTTTGGATAGTGCTTACTCTCCACTGACGAAATGTGTGTGTATTGCAACTGTTGTTTATGTCGACTTTGGTTAAATAATTAATACCTTTAGAGCTCAAGTTAACAGTCTGTTGCTGGACAACCGAAACTTTCAAAACAAGATTTATGAGGCTAACAATATATCAGATAGATGCTTTTACAGACAAAATATTTGGTGGTAATCCGGCTTGTGTAGTGCCACTCGAAGATTGGTTGCCCGATGAGTTATTATTAACCATCGCAAAAGAGAATGCTGTTGCTGAAACGGCCTTCTTTGTGCAGAACGAGGAAGGGATTCACTTGCGTTGGTTTACTCCCGATTTGGAGATGGATTTGTGCGGCCATGCCACTTTGGCGGCGGCTTATGTTTTAAAAGTGCACCTGAATCACGTATGCAATAAATTGGTATTTGAAACGCTTAGTGGTCAGCTTCAGGTGCGCTGCGAAAAGGACATGTTTACGCTTGATTTGCCTGCCAGACCGCCACAACCGGATGAATTACCCAAATTGATTAAAGAAGCCATAAGTATTCAGCCTGATGCCGTGTTGAAGGCTCGTGATTATGTGCTGGTATATCCCTCGGAAAGCACCGTGATGAACCTGCAAATAGACCGCAATGCCTTTGATAAGATCAATTTGGGAACCGGAGGAGTCATTGTGACTTCCAAAGGGAGTAGTTGCGATTTTGTGTCTCGTTTTTTCACTCCGCAGGCTACTATCCTCGAAGATCCGGTAACCGGATCGGCTCACTGCACACTAACTCCCTATTGGAGCCGGCAACTCAATAAAACGAAAATGACTGCCAGGCAACTGTCTGAAAGGGGTGGCGTGCTGCACTGTGAAAACAAAGACAGCCGCGTATTGGTCAGTGGAAAAGCCCGCACATACCTGGTGGGACATATCTGGATCGAATAGACCATTGAATAGAATATTTGCTCCAGATGGAACGGCCAGGTGTTGGCACGCCCTTAAGTAAGCATGTTTTTCTACTGATAATCAGTTATTAACTTGGTTTGTGCCTTCTCATTACGTAAATTTATGCAACTAACTCTGCAGCGATGAAGCGTTTTTTTGTCATAGGATTTATATTAATGTTTATGCAATGGGGGGCTGCACAAAATTCTCCAATACGTTTTCAAAGTATCAGTATTAACGATGGTTTATCTCTGAGTTCTGTTTACTGCATTTACAAAGACAGCAAAGGGTTTATGTGGTTTGGTACCGAAGACGGACTCAATAAATTCGATGGCTATCACTTCACCATTTATCGCACCGAGGTCAAAAATCCAAATAGCATCTGCTATAAGTGGATAGAGCACATTGCAGAGGATGCCAATGGACATCTCTGGTTTGCTTCCCGTAACGGATTATCTCGATTTAATCCGGTAAGTGAAGTCTTTAAAAACTATAAAGCCAGTCAGTCGGATCTCCTGGTTAACGATACAATAACCTGCCTGAAAGTGCATGACGATCATGTTTTTATCGGTTCAAAAAAGGGCCTCAGTACTATCAACGTATCAACCAATGAAACAGCACTTTTTGATACATTGGTAGAGGTGAATTCTCTTCAGTTGTACGGGAACCAATTAATTATTGGTGCCGGCAATGGGCTGTTTTTGTTAGCGGATGGTACGGATTTAAAACGTTTATCGACTGTTGGTGTAACAGATGTAACACTTGATAGCGCTATCGTTTACTATTCAGGCCGGACAGGACTGTTTAGATATAACCTGATGGATGGCTCAGATGTGGCGATCGCCACTCCCGAAACAATGGGGGAGATTGATAACCTTGAATGGGATGAACAGGGGCGTCTTTGGGTAAGTGCAATTAACGGACTATGGGAATACGACCCGCGCAAGGGTTGGTCCAAACAAATTCTGGAAACGGCCAACACCACTCGAAGCCTGGCAACTAATACCAGTAAATCGTTATGGGTGAGTGATAGCGGAACTGTTTGGTACGCCACCCATGGCGATGGATTGTTTATTGTGAATGATCAGCTGGAGCTTACCCGATGTCTGCATAACCCGACAGATAGAGAAAGTGTTAGCCAAAATGCATTTAACTGTATTTATGCCGATCCGCAAAATGGCAATGTTTGGTTTGGAACCTATGGTGCCGGTATTAATATTTATCAGCCAGCGGCTAATAAGTTTGATTTGATAAAGCATAACCCGCTAGAGGCCAATAGTCTTTCGAGTAATTTTGTGTGGTCCATATTCGAATCGGCTGATGGCTGCCTGTGGATAGGAACGAATGATAAGGGCTTGTGCCATTATTGTCCTAAAACAGATCGGTTCACCACCTATTTGCATCGTGCCGATGCCATTGGATCACTCAGTAACAATACCGTGCGTGAAGTTTTTCAGGATAGTCGGGGCGTAATTTGGGCAGGTACCGATGGAGGTGGCTTAAATCGGTTTGACCCACTAACCAATCGTTTTAAGGCCTATCTGCATAATGCAGATGATGAGCAGTCCATATCAGATAACTCGGTGCGAGTGCTTTTTGAAGACAGCAGTGGGCGCTTGTGGGTGGGCACGCGCAATGGTCTTAATTTATTTGACCGACAGACAGGTACCTTCCATCGGTATTTGAGCAGTGAGACTGATCCTCAAAGTCTTTCTAACAATTTTGTATACGCCAGTATTGTAGAAGACCGGTTTGGTAGGCTATGGATTGGTACCTATGGAGGCGGCCTCAATCGTTTTAATCCGGAGACAGGTATTTTTGATCGCTATACAACAGCAACAGAAAAAGGTTTCAGACTCAGTAATAACATTGTGTTTTGCGTGTATGAAGATGTTGGGGGCATGATATGGGTGGGGACGAATGAAGGTCTGAATATTTTGAATCCGGCAAATGGTCGGGTAAAGGTATTGGGGGTGAAGGATGGATTGCCCAATGAGGTTATTTACAGTATTTTGCCAGATAGTAATGGGCACCTTTGGTTGAGCACCAATCAGGGCATTTGTAGCATTAACCGGTCCACATTGGCGTGTAAAAACTACGATGTAAATGACGGTTTGCAAAGTAATGAATTTAATGGAGGAGCTTTTCATAAGGGGCATTCGGGCAAATTGTATTTTGGAGGAGTATACGGTCTCAACATCCTCACACCCGAGGTGTTAAGTGAGAATACGTTAGTGAATAAGCCGGTGATTACACGCCTCGAGGTATTAGGAAAACCGGTATACACGGTGCACGGTACAGGCTCCAATAGGCACGTGGTGGCAGAGCTCGACAGCCAGTTTGTAATGCCCGCCAATATCAGCTATACAGAGCACATCGTGCTGGATTACAGGCAGCGCTTTTTTGCGTTGGAATATTCGGGTCTTAATCATCTCTTTTCGGCTAAAACTAAGTATGCCTTTCAGCTGTATCCAAACGATAAAGAATGGAACAGCGCAGGTAGCCGTAATTATGTTTCTTTTGCCAATATAAAGCCAGGTGATTATATTTTTAAAGTGATAAGTACCAATAGCGATGGCGTTTGGAGCAAGGAAGCGGCTACGCTAAAAATATCTATCAGGCCACCCTTCTGGCAAACCAGCTGGTTTGTGCTTCTCGAATTGATAGTGGTATTGATGGTTATTGTATTTATTTATCGGTTTTTACTGAAAATGAAAACGAACAAAGTGTTACTGCTGCAAAATCAGCAAATACTTGAGGCGAACAGGCAGCTGCAAATTTCTGAAGAGAACCTGAAGCAAATGAATGCCACCAAGGATATGTTTTTCTCCATCATATCGCACGATTTAAAAAATCCGTTTACCAGTTTGATGTCAATAAGCCAGATGCTTGAGCAAAATTATGAAACTACAGACGAAGAGGATAAGAGACACGCTGTTAAACGAATTAATAGCTCGGTGCAAAATATCTATCAGTTACTGGAGAATTTGCTCACCTGGTCGCGCTCGCAACGTGGCAAAATCTGCTTTAAAGATGAAGACTTTGACCTCTCGGCCCTCATCACTGAAAATATTAACCTTTACAAAGCTGTGGCTGCCAAAAAATCGATCCGTCTTATTAATAATGTGCCGGATGCCTTTTCAGCCAAGGGCGATCGTAATTCCATCAACACCATCATCCGCAACCTAACGGGCAATGCCGTTAAGTTCACCGCTGGTGGAGAGATAGTATTCTCTATTAGTAGCTCAGACGAGCATTGGAAAGTAAGTATTAAGGATACCGGAGTGGGTATCAGTCCGGAAAATTTGAAATACCTTTTTCGAACCGATAAAAAGTTAAAAGCAGAGGGGACCGATGGTGAGAAAGGAACCGGCTTAGGTTTAATCATTTGTAAAGAGTTTGCCGAAAAAAATGGGGGGCAAATTGGCGCCCTTAGTCAGCAAGGAGTAGGTTCCGAATTCTGGTTTACCATTCGAAAAGGCCGGAGGGAGTGATAAAGTAGCAAACGGGCAGGAAAGTGTCCGCAATTCCAATAAACTTTTTGGTAGCATTTTGGTTTATCCTAAAAACACTATTTTTGCAGCGAAAACCAAAAAACAAGATAAATGGCATTAGCAATAACTGCATATGGCACAAAAGTGCTCAGAAAAGTTTGTGACGAAATAACAGCGGATTACGAAGGTTTGCAAGATCTGATCGATAATATGTGGGAAACCATGTATGAAGCAGGCGGTGTTGGACTGGCGGCTCCGCAGGTTAATAAGGCCATTCGCTTGTTTACAGTGGACACCATTCAGGTGTATGAAGGAATGAAAGAAGAAGAGCGTGAAGAGCTCTTTGAAGATGAGCAACCAGTAAAGGAAGTGTTCATCAATGCTCGTATTGTTGGGGAATCGGATGAAGTGTGGGTGGATAATGAAGGGTGTTTGAGCCTGCCGGACCTTAGTGGTGAAGTAGAGCGGCCCTGGGCCATTGAGATCGAATACTACGATCGGAATTTTGAAAAACACACCAGAACTTTCTCAGGTTACAATGCCCGCGTTATTCAGCACGAATACGATCATACCGAAGGCATTTTGTACGTTGACCATTTATCAGGTATTTCAAAACGATTACTGAAAGGGAAATTAAATAAAATCGCTGAAGGCAAGGTAGCGCCCCGTTATCGCATGAGATTCGCCAAGTAGCTGGTCGTTAATAGGATATATAAAAGCCTTAATTCGTATGAATTGAGGCTTTTTTTGTGCCTTTCTGCGCTTTAAACAGGCCACCGGTCGCCTGATGCAATAATATTACCGCTTCGTGCAAAAATGGTAGATGCCGGCTTTTCTGAACCGGTACTTTTGTGCTTGAAATAAAATATTTTCTAAAGAAAGGTATCAAATTTGAATTCTATCATGATGAGACAAGTGTTACATGGCGTGGTTACAATGTTGGTTGTTGGATTGGCCGTTGTTAGCTGTAGCTCCAAAGAAGAAAAACAAACTACAGCTCCCCGCTACGTTAAAGTTCAGCGTTTAGCTAAGGCGCAAGACAACGAAGAGCTTGTATTTCACGGACAATTAAAGGAAGAAAAGGAAGTTAGTGTGGCCTTTAAAGTTGGTGGACAAGTGTACAATGTGCTGGTGGATGAAGGTGATTATGTGAAAAAAGGGCAATTGATTGCCCGCATCGATCCGCGTGATTATAAAATACGTTTACAGTCGGCAAAAGCACAGTTTGAGCAGGCCAGCGGCGAGTATACGCGCTATAAGGAGCTGTATGAGAAGAATAAACTGCCAATCAACACCTTAGAAAAGCTGGAGGCGGGTTATCTGGCCACAAAAAGTGCTTACGAGGCGGCCGCTAATGCTTTAGCCGATACTGAGTTAAGGGCTCCTTTTGATGGGTTTATCTATCGTAAGAAAATTCATAATTATGAAAATGTGTCGCCAGGCCAACCGATATTCGCATTATTGGATGTCAGCCATCTGGAAGTTATTTTTAGCTTGCCCGAAAGCAAGGTAGGTAAGGCCAAAAACTTTTCTGACATCGCCATTGATGTGGCCAATGCCAACGCTTTCAGCGTGCCTGCAGAGATTTTATCGGTTAATGAAAAGGCCAATGGCAATGATATGTTTGATGTGCGCCTGAAGGTGACTAACTCGCCACAGAGCGGTCTGAAGCCAGGTATGTCGGCCAAAGTAAGGATTAAGCTGGCCTCAGCCAATAGCAATGCCATTGTTGTGCCGGTTGAATCGGTGTTTTATAAAGGTGACAAGTCGTATGTGTGGGTGTATGATCAAAATAGTTCAAAGGTGACCAGCCGTGCGGTAGCAGTCAGTAAAATACAGAATGACGGTCAAATCTCCATACACTCAGGTCTCAAAGGGACCGAGTATGTGGTGACGGCAGGCGTATATAGTTTATCCGAATCACAAACTGTAAGAATTCTGGAGAATACTAACCTATTATAAGCCGAATTAACATGTTAGAAAAAATATTATCTCAAAAAGCTTTTTTGAGCTTCATTTTTGTTGCCCTAATTTTAGGAGGAGTCTTCTCCTTCAACTCAATGGGGAAGCTCGAAGATCCGGAGATACCCGTGAAAGCCGCGGTAGTGATTACACGCTACCCGGGCGCATCGGCTCAGGAGGTAGAGCAGGAAGTAACCGACGTACTAGAAAAAGCCATTCAGCGCCTCGAAAATATTGATTTTCTGGAGTCGCGTTCAATACCTGGGTTATCGGAAATTACCATCAATATAAAAACAAGTGTTAAATCGCACGAGCTCCCTCAGCTCTGGGATCACCTGCGCCGCAAAATTAACGATGTTAAAGGCAACTTGCCAGCCAATGCCAGTGATCCGATTGTCAACGATGATTTTGGAGATGTATCGGGTATATTCCTGGCTATTTCTAATGATGGCTATGAGTACCATGAGTTTCAGGACTATGTGGATAATGTGAGGCAAGAGTTAATGCTGGTTGATGGGGTTAAGCGCATCGAAGTGTTTGGTAAGCGCACCGAAGTGGTTAATGTCAGTTTTGATAACGAGTATTTTGCATCCTTAGGGATCAATCCAATGCTTATTTTCCAGTCGTTCAACGACCAGGGTGCCATTGTTGATCCCGGAAGTTTTGTGGCAGGCAGTGAGCGCATTCGCATCAGCATTGGCAATAAGTTTCAGAACCTGGATGAAATCCGGAACTTTGAAGTGAAGTTGCCCAATGGTGGACGTTACCGTTTGGGGCAAGTAGCAAAAGTGGAGCGTGAGTTCTATCAGCCCACCCTTCAGAAACTTAAGTTCAATGGAAAGGAAGCTATCAGTTTGGCCATTTCCATGGAAAAAGGGGGGAACATTATTATATTGGGTGAAGCCATTGAGAAGCGTCTGGCTGAGCTGCAACAAGATTTACCCATTGGAATTGAGTGCCATAAGATTTTTTACCAGCACAACAACGTTAGTAAATCCATAGACGACTTTATGGTTAACCTTGTTGAGTCGGTTATTATTGTAATTGTGGTGCTGCTGTTGGCCATGGGAATGCGTGCCGGACTGCTGATTGCCAGTGGATTAATTTTTACAATATTGGCCACCTTTATCATCATGGCCGGGTTCGATATTGAGCTGCACCGGGTTTCGCTGGCAGCCATCATCATTGCCATGGGGATGCTCGTGGATAATGCCATTGTAATTGCCGATGGAATTTTGATAGACCTGGATCGGGGCATGGATCGAAAGAAGGCCTTTATCAATACCGCTAAAAAGTCGGCCATTCCGCTATTGGGAGCTACGCTTGTTGCCATTTTGGCTTTTATGCCGCTGGCTTTTAACAGTACCGGAGCCGGAGAGTTTTTGCGTCCTTTGTTTTATGTACTGGCCATATCCCTGTTTGTGAGTTGGGTGCTGGCTATGATTCAAACCCCATTCCATGCCGAGTATTTTTATAAGAAACGCAGCAAAAAAGGAGGTGAGGAGAATGAGCACGATCCTTATGGCGGCCGCTTTTATCAGATGTTCGGACGATTCATTCGCTTTGCTTTGTGGCACAAATCATTGTTTGTAATTGCTACAGGTGTTGTTTTAGTTTTTTCATTCTGGTCGTTTAGGTTTGTGAAACAAAACTTTTTCCCGGGAGCCGATTATGATCAGTTTATTCTGGAATATCGTCTGCCCGAAGGGAAGGACATCAGCCAGGTGGAGAAAGATTTGGATGAAATACAGATGGCCATTGCCGATTGGGACAATATTGGTTCCATTGTAACCGGATTGGGAAGTACGCCTGCACGTTATACGCTGATGCGTCCGATGAACGGCTTGAGTCTGAGCTATGGAGAGCTCATCATTACCATTAAAGACAAAGAAATAATTGAGCATACCATTGCAGAGTTGCAGGCTTTTGTTGATAAGAACTATCCTGAGGCTTTTGCCAGGGTTAGAACCTACATGGCTGTGGGAGGTGATTTTAAAATTGAAGCTAAGTTTACTGGGCCTGACGAAGATGTGTTACGTCAGTTGGCTGAGCAAGCCAATGAAATCATGCGTAATGAGCCCAACGCTGTTTTCGTAACCCACGACTGGAAAAACCAGATGAAAGTATTGGAGCCGGTGTACTCGCAAGACAGAGCGCGCGAGCTGATGGTGAGCAGGGCCGATGTGGCCAATGCCTTGGCCATTGCCTCCAATGGTTTACCGGTAGGTATTTTTTACGATGGTGATTACAAATTACCGGTAATGCTCAAACTCGATAAATCCATCGAGCAGAACGTGAACCAACTGGCATCAGTGCCTGTATGGTCCGGATTGCCCCAAAGTGTTGCCTTAAGTCAGCTGGTGGATTCTATTGACGTAGGCTGGGAAAATAGCATGATTCGTCGCTATGATAATCAGCGTGCCATTATAGCGCAATGCGACCCGATAGCCGGTGTGGCACCACCTGAACTGTTTAAAAAGTTGCGTCATAAAATTGAGGCAATTCCATTACCCGAAGGCTACACGCTGGAGTGGTTAGGTGAATATAAGAGTAGTAATCAGGCCAATGCAGGCTTGGGTGAGAAATTGCCCCTGGCCGTGTTGCTGATGATTATCATTGTTATCGGACTGTTTAATAACTTCCGTCAGCCGGTTATTATATTTACAATCATGCCATTAGCTTTTATTGGTGTTATTTTCGGATTTATTGTAACAGGCATCTACTTTACCTTTTTCTCAATCATTGGTACCCTTGGTTTGATGGGAATGATGATTAAGAATGCCGTGGTGTTGCTCGATGAGATCAATCTGCAGATAAAAACAGGAAAGGATAAATTATCAGCGATTGTGGATTCAACCCTGACCAGGGTGCGACCTGTTATGATGGCTTCACTGACTACTATTTTGGGGATGTTGCCATTGGCTTTTGACCCCATGTTTAACACCATGGCCATTGCCATAATGTTTGGTCTCCTGATAGGTTCGGTAATTACACTGATTGTAATACCAGTGCTATATGCGGTTATGTACAAAGTTGATACTAAATCTCTGCACCATCAAGCTGAGGTTATCGAAGAATAATTTTTTTCATGCAGAATAGTGTGAAGGAGCTGGTTATAAGGAAAGCCTTTAACCGGTTCCTTTTTTGAAAAAAAACAACGTTGAAGACCTTTCAATAATTACAAAAATGATGAAATATTACATATCAATTATTTGCCTTTTGGTTGGCTACTCTGGTATGGCACAGCAAAAGGTGTCGCTACAGGAAAGCCGTCAGATGGCACTCGATTATAACAAAACACTTAAAGTGGCCAAGCTGAAGCATCACGAAGCGGAGTCACAGAAAAAGGAGGCACGTACGGCTTATCTGCCTAAAATTGATGGTTCTGCCAGTGCGCTTTACCTGCCAAGTATGGATGATATTAATATCCCGGGCTTTGAACTGTCCGTTGTAGACGGCACGGGTAATGCAACCAATCAGGTAGTTGGTTTTCCCGGTATGACCATTGGTACTGAGAAAATGCGCTATTACAATGGACAGGTGGCCATGAATGTGCCCATCTATTTAGGTGGTAAAATTCGTTTTGCGAATAAAATGGCCGATAAAGGTGTTGAAATTGCTGAGCAGGCCTACCAGTTGCAAAGCGATGAGGTGATTTACAATACCGATAACGCCTATTGGAGCCTGGTTGCTTTTAAGGAGCAGCTGACAGTCGCCTACAAGTATTTCGAAATGCTCGATTCGTTGGAGCAACAAATGAAAGACATGTATGAATTGGGGCTGACACCTAAGAGTGAGCAGTTGATTGTAACCGTTCAAAAAAATGAGGCTCAACTAAACCTGCTGAAGGCTGAGAATGCCTATAAGGTCATGAAGATGAACCTGTGTCAGATTATTGGTTTAGATCTGAATTCAAATGTGGATGTGTCTGACTCGCTCAACCTCGATCCCGAATTAATTGCCATTAGTAACAGTGTGGAGCAGGCCTTTGCCAACCGCAACGAGCTTAAAATGATGGATGGTCAGGTGGCCATATCAGAGTTGCAAAAGAAATCGGCCATGAGTGCCTATAAGCCACAAATTGGAGGCCAGGTGAGTTATGGCTATATGGAAATACCCGATTTAGTCGATGGGCAAACAACCACTCAGGTTGCGGCTCAACTCTCTATTCCATTAGTACATTGGCGTGAGAAAAAACATAAAAAGGATGCGGCCAGATTAAGAACGGAGCAAGCCCGTTTGCAATTGGATGAAACAAAAGAGTTCGTTCAACTGGAGGTGCAACAGTACATTATCGGTGTGAAAGAAGCTTATGAAGCCATTCTGTTGGCCAGAAACAACAAGGATGAAGCGGAAGAGTCATTGGAGGAAGTGACCGCCAGTTTTGAAGCCGGATTGAACACCACTACGGATGTACTTAATTCGCAGGCAGCCTGGCTAAGTGCTAATGCTGAGTTGCTTAATGCATTGGCCACCTATGAAGTCGCAAAAACAGCATATTATAAAGGCATTGGTCAGTTAAACGCAGAGCTTCGTTCTTCTTCAACCAACCAATAATGTTGCTCAATTTGTAGTGACTTGTTTTAATAAGTTAGAATGAGTCACTACCTTTATATTATTCTTTTCAATAAGGCATGAAAACATACGATAGCTGTTACTATGATAGGTTTCTCAAAGGCAAGCCTATTTTGTTCATTAACTTTAGAGGCAGGTTGCTGTTTGAAATACTGATGGGGACCATTTTTTACATGGTGCTGGCATCTATTTTCGACAGTGGTCAGCCCTTGCAGTGGAAAGGATTAGTGTTTTCAGTGTGGCTATTTATGTTTATTAGTGAAGGAATTTTTGGCTTTAATAAAATCATCGCCTGTAAGCATCCCTGGCATACGCATACAAAAGGCAGGATATTGTTCCTATTGGGGTTTTCAATCATCTGGTTTTCATTGGCTGTATTGATAGCTCGTTATGCCAAACCATTCGTTCAGGGAGGACAGCCCATGACGGATATTGCCTATAACGTTAGTCTGACTATTGCCATATTATTTGTAACGATTTATGTTGTGCTGTTATTCGCTTATAACTACCATCAGAGCTTAAGTTTTGTGATGCTCGAGATGGAACGCTTGCAGCAGGATAAGCTCAAACAAGATTATCGCGCATTACAGGATCAGGTCAATCCGCACTTTTTATTTAATAACCTGAGTACCCTTATCGCCATTATCCGGCACGACAAGGAAGCAGCCATCCGTTTTGCCATTAACTTCTCCGATGTTTACCGCTATGTTTTAGAAAGCAATAAGCACCGTTCTATTAAACTGGTTGATGAATTAAAATTTCTGAAGGCCTATGGGGCTCTGCATCAGGAGCGCCTGCGAGAAGGATTGATTGTAGAGCACCATTTGGATGAAAAATACTATAATTGGCACTTGCCACCTTTAAGTATGCAGCTCTTGCTCGAAAATGTGATAAAACATAATGTAGCCACCAAGGCGACGCCCCTCAAATTGCAAATATTTACCCGTGATGGAAAAATCATTATGGTCAATAATATAAATGCGAAAACAACCACTTACTCGACCAATACAGGGCTAAGTAACCTGCGCGAACGCTATAGAATGCTCACGGATAAGGAGGTGGTGATTGTTAAAAGCGAAAACGAATTTAGGGTTGAATTGCCGCTCATTGAATGTTAAGAAAGGCTGAGAAATGGACATCAATATAATCATTGTAGAAGACGAAATATATAGTGGTGAAATGCTCCGCGATATGATTGCTGAGCTGCGACCACAATGGAATATGCTGGCAATGCTACAAAGCGTTGAGGAAACTATTGATTACTTGAAAACTCATCCTCACCCGCACATCATATTCTTAGATATTGAGCTGGCCGATGGGAATTGTTTTTCCATTTTTGATCAGGTAAAAGTCGAAAATAGCGGAATTATTTTCACAACCGCCTATAATGAGTTTGCTCTTAAAGCATTTGAGCTAAATAGCATTGATTATTTACTAAAGCCAATTAAGAGCGAAGAACTCGAAAAGGCCATTGTTAAGTTCGAAAAAACCATTGAGCTTATCAGCCGTGCTCAGGAGGAAGAGCAGCAACATCAAAAGCGCGATATTGATTATCAGGAACTGGCACGTACCATTGCAAAAACACAAGGTGGCTATCGTAAGCGTTTTCTTGTATCCAAGCGCGATGCTTTTTATAAACTGGGTGTTGAAGAGGTGGCCTACTTTTATTTTGATGCGCGGGTAACATTTGCAGTGACCTATGAGGGACGGCAGCACATACTCAATCAATCGCTCGATAAGCTGGAAGAAGAGCTGGATCCGCAAATGTTTTTTCGCAGTAACCGTCAAACCATAATTAATGTGGATGCCATTGAACGATTTGAAAGCTATTTCAGTGGTAAACTGGTGGTGAAGCTGGTTAATAACCTGCACGATAAGATAATGATTAGCCGCGCTAAGGCCGGTCCGTTTAAAGAGTGGATGAATCAATAAACCATTCACAAATAGGTGCGCGTAGCAAAAGGATAAAGGGTAGAGGCGTTCACTCGTTTGGGAGATCACATCGCCTTGGCTCAATATAATTAATCATTTTATAAAGAAAAAGGCTGTCCCTTTGAGACAGCCTCTTTTAGTTTTTTAAAAGTAGATGTGTAATATCAGATCACCACTTGCATAGGGTTCAAATGAAAAACGGTTGCCACCCGAATCAACAATGATTTTGTTCTCATCTGTGATGTATTTTCTTTCTTTCTGTTTGGCATATTCAAAGCCTAATCCAAATTCGCCTCCAAGCGATATTTTTGGAGCAAAAAACCATTCGACCCCAAGTATTCCTGCACCATTAAAACCTAAAGTGTTACCACCTTCTTCTTTAAATTCACTCTCGGGCATTGTTTCATTTACATATTCAACATTACCTGTTACAATGCTATTATTGCTGTTGTATAAGCTACCTCGGTATGGTGTTGATAAAATACCTGCTTCATAGCCGTAGTATCCTCTGATTCGGCTCTTTATTGGGCGGTAAAACTCTTGCCCAACAGACAAGCCAATCGCCAGCGCTTTTTGGGTCAGGTAAACGTTTTTAGGAGTTTCTTCACCACTTCCATCTTTGTCCTTGGAGCTGCTGTATCCAAACAAAAGTTTAATACGCCAAGCCCTGTTATCCTGGCTGTAGTATTTGAAATATATTGTTCCCGGATTTTGTGCCGTGAAAGCAAATTTAGGGGCATTATTACTTATATTATATGAATAAAAGCCGTTGTTGTAGTTGTTGGTGATGGTTTGATTACCAATCATATTACCTAAATACTCCAGAAAAGGATTGGCATTTATGCTGAGTGACCAGTCGCCCTTTTCGGGAAAATAATAAAAGCCTCTTTTAGAAGTGAGGTTAAATTTTGTTGTGTCAGTCTGGGCTAGAGTGACACTTGTTAATGCTAATAAAATACTCCCAGTTAGTAAGAGATTTTTCATTTGGTTAGATTTAATAATATTCATAATTCTCAGCTAAGATGATTATTTTTTTAAATATATTTACAAATTAAATCATTATTTTCAATAACCTAATCTATGAATACATCAAAAATTATAGCAATAGGTGCGGCGATTTTAACCATCTTGTTGCTTTTTACTTCTTGCGAATCAGATAACGAAGGGTATATTTCGCTAAGTGAGGACTTGCGCCTAAGTGCTTTAGAGAAAGATAGTGCAGTGCATTTGAATTGGACGCTCACCAAGGTTGATAATTTTCAAGAGTATCGTGTGTACCGGTCTAAAGATAAAGGTTCCTATTATCATAACTCACCTATTTATGTCGGAACAGATTTCTTCGAGCATACTTTTATTGATGAAAGCCCGAACTTTTTAGGCATGAATTATTATTGGGTTGAAGCCAGAGGTAATGCAGAGGATGATTATTATCGGGTATACAAAAGTAATATCGACTCAGTGAGAGTGGGCAATTACCCTTCGTTTTCATACTTTCCTGCCAGTATGATTTTTAATAAAGAAGATAATCTCATTGGGTTTATTGATGGACGACAAAAGTTTACGTTATATAATTACCAAGACGAAAATGTGGTGGCAACAAAAACGGTCAGCTATAATTTTGCCCATCCATGCTTTGGAACTTATAATGGTCAAACAGAGTTATACCTCAATGAAAATAGCGATAACTCAATTTCGGTTTATGCGGCTAAAACAATGAAGTACTTAACCAGGTTGAGTATGAAGTCACAGGATATTTTTAGTATAGCTGTTAACAATAATGGAAAGGTTTATGTCGCTCCAAATTATGGCAGCTATCTTGAAGTGTTAGATAGAGGGCATTCTGTCAGTTCGACAATTAACTCCAGTTATGATCAAAAATATCTGAAATATAGTGATGTACGAGAGGTACTTATTGCCAATGAGTATGATAGTTATAGCCGTCTCTACGAGTATTTTGTTACCGCAGATGGTAACATTACCAGTGAAAATTATGTAAGCAGCTACTTTTCAGGACAACATTATGCATGTGTAAAGGAGGATCCTTTAACTGGTAATGTTTATCTGCAGCCGAATGGTATGGTGAAACTATTGAATAATAGCTACATTGCAAACAGTGTGTTCGGAAAGTGTCAGGACATTGCTTTTTCATCATCGTTTGTTTATACTGCTCCATTCGAATATAAGGCGTTGCTTAAGTATGATCGAAATGGACAGCTTTTAGAGGCCATTGACTTACCCGGTTATCCCGTCTACATTTTTATTGACGATAATCAGCTGATAGTTATTTTTGTTGAAAATCCTGTTTCATATAACCAGAGTAATAGCTATTCCAGATTTAAAGGATATAATGACGAAACCGCTTTTGGTATTTGTAAAATAGATATTTAAAGAGCATAAATTAAAAGCAAGTTGCTATTGGGTGTAATCATCCGATTGCAGCTTGCTTCTGTCAATAATAGACCTTTCATATTTCAGCTTATTTCAAATTAATTACGGCCATGTCTGAGTTGTTGATGAGCCTTTCTTCCAATTGGCGATAAGCTACCAGTTCTAAGTATTTATTTAGCTCTTGTTGCATTAATGTATGGCGGCCCTGAATTTCATACACCTTCGCCTGCCAAAATGTAATGGATAAATCATTTGGTTTGTACCTTTCGGCCTTTACCAAATGGTTTTCAGCATGTCGCGCTTTTCGTGCAGATTTTCGGTGTTTTTTGGTGGCCTCGAGAGGAGCTTCTTGAAGTTCTTCAACGGCATAGACCTTATTAATGGCTTTGGTCAGATATTCGGAGGCTAGTTTGTTATGACTGGCGTTACCCGGAATATCAAATTTTACCAACACCGATTTTTCCATGGCACTTGGTTGCCCGTTTATTATACCAGCTTGCCACAGTGAACTGCTGTTTTCAATGGCTTTTAGCACGGCTTGATCTAGTGTTTTGCTTACTGAATTTGTAATGAAGGCATTGCTGACGTGACCATCCGTTTCAACAGTAAACTCAACAGAGACGATACCTTCAGAACCATCAAAATCGAATGATGCCAAATAATCGAGTTGTTGCTGAAGGTATTGATTAAGTGTTTGGTGTGTGGCTGTTTTAGGCTCATATTGACCTATAAATACGGGAGCTTCAATTCTGGTTTCTTTAATAAACTTCTGTTTGATAGTCTCCTCTTGTGCTATGATGCCACTCGTCAATAGAAGTAGCACTAACGCTAAACTTACCTTTTTCATGGCTTTAAGTATTAAGTTACTAATAGCTGTGGCAGCCCAATTATTAAACCAAAGAGCACAAAGGTCAGTCAGCTAATCGTCGGTGGACTTTGGCATGATAATTTTAAAGATAATTTTGTCCTTAAATGTACTTATAGTGTTCGAAATCGAACGTTAATCAATTGCTTATCAGGTTGTATTGTACAAATTCCGATTTTTAAGAGTGCAGAAAAAAAAGGGCATAAATCCCGAAAAATGTCAATTTAGTAAATGCAAAATGATATTTTTATGATAGCTAATTTAAAATCTAAAACTATCTATGCTCTCAGGATAAAAGGGCATAGATACAAATTAACACTTAACAACTAATCATTAATCCCTATTATGAAAAAAGAATTAATTATACTGTTAATTTCTGTAAGTGCGTCTGTCTTTGCGCAATCAACCACTAGCTGGCCGGATATTTACCGGCAAGATTTGGAGGATATTTGTCAATTGCTCAAAGCACATCATCCGGGTTATGTCGATACCTTAAACCCGTCCTTTAAAAACGGTGTAACAAAGTCATTTGATCGGGCAGTTGCCGATATGCAGTTTGTATCCGATTACACGTCATATCGCATGTATCTGAAACGTTTTGTAAATGCGTTTAAAGATCGTCATTTACTGCTCTATTATAAGAAGGGGCAAAGCCCGCAGATGCAGTCGGCTGGCATCTATCCTAAATATATGGATGGGCGCTTTGTTATTGATTCGGTTGACCATGTGAGCTATCCGGATCTTAATATTCAACAGGCTCAAATAATTAGGGTTGACGGCGTGCCGGTTGATTCTTTTTTCATTAAAAAGCACCTGGAGTTTGATGGGATAAAGGATATTCTTGCTGACTGGTATTACAATGCCCCTCGCTTACTTACCCGTTATAAGGTACCATCGCAGGTGGTACCCGGCCAGATGGAAGTGATGACGCCAAAGGGACCAGAAACGATCGGCCTGAAATGGTCCGACATCAGTGAAGAAGCGATTCAAACGATACAAAAACAGTTTTCATCCAATGGGCAAAGTGCAGGCTTTGTGTTAAGGCCGATAGCCGATAATACTATTTGGGTAAGTATTCCAACTTTTCACCAGAGTAAACGGCAGAGAGCAGCTTATCAGCAGTTGCTGGACAGCTTATCCTCTTATAGCGGATTGGAGCAGTTAGTGGTTGATTTGCGCGGTAACAGTGGTGGTAATTCCCTCCGGGGAGATGAATTGGCCAAAGTTATTTATGGTGATGCGTTTGTTACGAACACAAAAATTCGTAATTCGAATGGAAAGTATTATGAATATCGAACCTCACAACAAAATGCAGAAACACTTGGTGAATATGAGCACGAGTTTTTCACAACGATAGCCGACTCAATGATCAGCGCCCGGCTCAAAGGCCTCGAACTGTACAGGTACAATGTGCAACCAAAACTACAAGATGAGCCGGTTGAGGAGTCTGCAAAGCGGCTGGCTGAGCAGGTGATTGTTATTACCGATGTGATGTGCTTCTCCGCTTGTCTTAGTTTTATGGACATTGTAAGGGCCGATGCCCATACACTTCATGTGGGTTTGCCAACCGGTGCTGATTCACAATATATTGAGAATAGAGGCGAATGGTTGTCCAGTGGCTTTACCGGCCTTTCTTTTTCGATGATGGTGGCCCGCAACAGTATTCGGCAGCCCAATCAGTCATATCTGCCGCAATTTCTGTATCCGTATGAGATGAGTGATACAGAGCACCTTCAGCAATGGGTAATGCAAACCATAAGTAATTTAAATAACTAATAACCACTGCATCTAGATTGCATTATGGCTTATTAAAAAAAAATCCCCCAAGGCAGCAGTACCTTGGGGATTTCTTATTTTTTTCGAAGAGTTTACTTTAAATAGGTATCAAGCCAACGGAAGAATTCGCGTTGCCACAGAATACCGTTGTGGCACGATAATACCCAGTGGTTTTCTTCAGGGAAATACAGGAAGCGGGCAGGGATGCCGCGCATCTTAGCTACATTAAAAGCTCCCATTCCTTGTGTGTAAGGGATACGGAAGTCCTTAGCGCCATGAATCACCAACATTGGGGTATCCCAGTTTTTTACAAACTTATGTGGCGAATTGGCATAGCTGCGCATAGCTGTTTTGTTGTCTGTGTCCCAGTAGTTGCCTTTGTAATCCCAATCCACGAAGAACATCTCCTCGGTGGTGCTGTACATTTGCTCAAAGTTGAAAATACCACAGTGAGAAATAAAGGCCTTAAAGCGTTTGTTGTGATGACCGGCCAGCCAATATACCGAGAAGCCACCGTAGCTGGCACCAACGGCACCCAGGCGGTCTTCATCCACAAAAGGTTCTTTCGAAACGGCATCAATAGCCGAGAAGTAGTCTTTCATATTCTGGCCACCATAGTCGCCACTAATTTGCTCATTCCATTCTTGTCCAAAACCTGGCAAGCCGCGTCGGTTGGGCGCTACAATGATGTAGTCGTTCGCTGCCATCATCTGGAAATTCCAGCGCAGGCTCCAGAACTGACTCACCATGCTCTGCGGACCACCACCGCAGTAGAGTAGTGCCGGGTATTTCTTGTTTTTGTCGAAGTTTGGCGGGTAGATAACCCACACCAGCATGTCTTTGTTATCGGTTGTTTTGATCCAGCGCTTTTCAACATCACCCATTTTTAATTGGGCCAGCAAGGGTTCGTTTACTTTCGATATGTTGGTGCCTTCGCCGCTTTGAGCATCCACACGAATGATTTCGGTCGGGTGCTTCATTGATGTTTGTGTTGCAATTAAGCCATTAGCTGCAAGGGCCACGGAGTTGTAATTATGGATGCCCTCGGTAACTTGTGTAATGCTGTTATCGGCCAAATTAAAACGGAAAATTTCATTCGAGCCTTTATCTTCGCTGGTAAAATAAATATGCTTGCTGTCAGCGGTCCAGGTTAAACCATGCACATTTTGGTCAAAATCAGCCGTGTAATCTTTCTTTTCGCCCGTGGCTAGATTCATCATAAATAAACGGTTCTGATCTGCTTCGTAACCATCGCGTGCCATACTTTCCCATGCCAGGTATTGACCATCAGGTGAGTACTTGGGGGCAATGTCGTAGCCCATCATGCCTTCGGTCAGGTTTTGGGTGTTGGCCGTTTGAATATCGTACAGATAAATATCACTATTGGTTGAAAATGCTGCTTCCATGCCTGTTTTCTTTTTGCAGGTGTAGGCAATACTTTTTCCATCAGGCGTAAAGCTTACCTGTTCCATGCCTCCAAATGGCTTTAACGGCGAATGGTAACGCTCTCCCTCCATAATATCTGTGGCTTGTCCAACAGTCGATCCGTTGGCGTAGCCAATGTAAAATATGTGCGAGTAGGTAGGGTCAACCCAATGATCCCAGTGGCGGTACATCAAATCATCTTCAATGCGGGCATCAGCATATTTTAGGTCCGGATAGAGGTCCTGAACTGTCTTATCCAGTTTCACACTTTTGGCAAAGGCAATCTTATCCATGCCTGGTGAATATTTATAGCCTTCAATACCGCCTTTAACTTTAGTAACCTGTTGCTTTTGTGAGCCATCAGGGTTCATTTCCCACAGTTGTACATCGCCCGAGGCTGCTGATAGAAAGGCAATCTTAGCCCCATCGGGTCGCCAGCTAACATCAAACTCGCCCCCTTTGGTAAAAGTAATCTGGGTGTAATCACCTCCCTCTGCGGGCATGGTGTAAATGTCTGAGTAGGTTTTATTTTCCTCAATTTTTGTATAGGAAATGGTAAAGGCTACGGTTTTGCCATCTGGCGAAACGGCAACGCTTCCAACACGACCGAATGACCATAGCACTTCGGGTGTCATTATTTCACTGTCAACCTTCAGGTCGCGATTCGTAAAGGTGGCCTCCTTTAGGGGTTTGTTTGGTGCCGAGCAGGCTCCCAGAAAAAAGACAACAATAGCAAGTAGAGAGAGTTGTTTCATGTGTATAAATTTAATTTTCAAAGGCATTATTTGTATTCCATTTAACAAGCTCAAATAGAGAGATGTAAAGGGCTATTATAGCGCGTTCTGTAATGCGCATGATTCTTTAAAGAATGTTCCTTAATTATTTGATTTTTTGTCGCACTAAGTTAAGAAGATATTTATAATCGCGGTTTGAGTTTTATCAGTATTCAAGCATGTAATTACGGATTGTACAATAGAAAGGTTTGGCCGGCTACAGGCGGCTGGACCGATTCTGAATGGCTTCTGGTCAGTGGCAGGGAGTGAATGTAATTATCAAGAATCTTTATAAATACCTGTTAATTTGATGTTTACTGTGTTGACTGCGTTCATTTTTAATTAACTTTCATAACCCTTTAAAAACCCATAATGATGAAAAGAACAAGTACCAATGCCCGTCGTCATTTTCTGAAGACGACAGTTGCCGGACTGGCAGGCGTAACACTACTGCCTCATACGGTAGAAGGAACAACCAAAAAATCTAATAAAGTTATTTACCGAACACTTGGTCGAACAGGCATTAGGCTTCCCATTGTAAGTATGGGTGCCATGAAAGATGCGGCGATGATTAAGGCGGGTCTGGCCAAAGGTGTTTTGCATTTCGATACAGCCCATAGTTATCAAAAAGGCAAAAACGAAACTATGCTGGGTGAAGTGCTCAAAGGGCAGGACTTAAGTAAACTGTTTACCGTTACTAAAATTGTGCCCGAGGACATGGATAGACAAACTGGCTTGATTGGCGATGGTTTTACAGCCGATAAATTTTTGGAGATGTTAGATATCAGTCTGGAACGCTTGCAAATGAAATCGGTAGACCTTTTGTATGTACATGCTTTGTCGACGAAGCAAGCGGTGCAGCATCCTGAAGTGATGAAGGCTGCTAGAGAGGCCAAAGCGCAAGGTAAATGTAAATATTTAGGCGTGTCAACCCACAAAAATGAACCGGAAGTGATACGCGCTGCTATTGAAGCCGGACTTTATGATGTGGTGTTAACGGCATATAACTTCAAGCAAGATCATATTGAAGCTATTAAGGCGGCCATTACCGAAGGAGCCGCAAAAGGCATTGGGTTTGTGGCCATGAAAACGATGGCTGGTGGATTTCTGGATAAAGATAAAACCCAAGCGGTAAACACCAAGGCGGCATTAAAATGGGCCTTGCAAAACGAAAATATTTGCACATCTATACCAAGTGTGGCCACCATCGATCAGCTGGAAGAAAGCTGGAGTGTGATGGAAAAGTTAAAACTGACAAAAGAGGAGGAGCAGGATCTGAGTTTTGCCCGTGATTATGCCGGTTTGTATTGTAATGCGTGCAACCAGTGTGCAGGACAGTGTCGCCAGAATTTGCCAATTCCTGAAATTATGCGGTCGTACATGTATACCTATGGATACCGTGAGATGGGCAAAGCAAAAGAGTTGCTGGCCACTATGGATGTGGTTAATGATCCGTGCTCAGATTGCAGTAATTGCCAGGTTAGCTGCGTTAAAAATTTTGCTGTTAGCGAAAAAGTGAAAGCAGTGAGTCGTTTGGTTGATGTGCCTGATGATTTTATTTCCTAAGATATGGTTTTGGCCTTTTCTATCCGCAGGAGGTGTATTTGATTAGTTTGTTAACCATTATTTTATCTCATGAAGAATTATATATTATTGATAGTTTACCTGGTAAGCACAGTTGCTTTCGCACAGGAATATCCTGATGAATTTTCTACAATAGATGGCTGGTCGGAAGTAGGAGAGAAGCAGTATTATTCGGCCGATAACTTGTACGACTATATCAATGGAGCATCAGATTTCTACCTGGGCTACGATTTTCAGGATTTATGGGTGGTGGATTATGAAAATGACCAGGGACAGCTGCTCACCCTTGAATTATACAGACATGCCGACCCGCTAAGAGCTTTTGGCATTTACTCCGAGGAACGCCCCCAAGCCGCTCGCATGGAAGCCATTGGAGCACAGGGATTCAAAGAGGGAGGGGCTATCTTTTTTTTAGCAGATAATTACTATGCGAAAGTGTATAATGGCCGGCCTGAAGTGTCCGATGCTGAGTTTATTGACTTCGCAGAGCAAGTAGCTCGGCGAATTTGCTCAACCTGCTATTTACCCCGGCAGTTTCAGTTGTTTCCGGCTGAAGGTAAAATTGAATTAAGCGAACGGTTTATGCCTGAAAATTTTATGGGGATAACTGGTTTCAATGGCGTATGTACCGTTAAGTATTCTGCTGCCGGAGAGCGTTTTAGTCTCTTTGTTTTTCAGGGAGATGACACCAGCTGTCAGCAGTTGATGACGAAGTACTTTGAGCGCTTGAAATACAAGAAAAAACTCAAGGAAAAGATTTATGACTTTGAAGATCCGTATTTGGGGAAGGTTAAAATAGCCTATCAGCGTGGGGTGATAGCCGGCGTGCTGGATGCCAACCGCTCTGAGCAGCAGGAGGCTTTACTTGCTACCCTGCTCAATGCATTAAAAGGGCAATAAATAATAAAGCCGCATTTCCAGAGGAGATGCGGCTTTTATAATATACAGCTTTATGCTATTTTCTTTTATTCTTGCGCCCAGCGGGTTTAGGCGATGCTACTTCGAGGCTCACTTTTTTACCTTTCAACTTGGTTTTATTCAGCTTATTAATCAGCTCCTGCTCATACTCTTTATCTACTTCAATAAATGAGAAGTTGCGCAGTAACTCAATTTTACCAATTTTCACGGTAATGCCTTTCATGTTGCTGTTGATCAGTCCAATTACATCACCTGAAGTCAATTTGTCGGTTTTACCAACATTCATAAACAGGCGGCTGAAGCGGACTCCGCCACGTTCGCGTTTTCCTTTCCTACCAGCTTCGTCTTTGTAAATATTCAAATCTGGCGCATCTTTATAATACTCCATAAAGCGGTTGAACTCAGCGGCAACAAACTGTTTAATCAACTGCTCTTTATCCATGCTGTCGAGCTTTTCGTACACAGCCGGAAGCAAAGTATTAACAGGTGAAGATTCTTCCAGCTCTGTTTGCGCTACGCGCTCAAGGAAATGGAAGAGCTGCTTTTCACAGATTTCATCTGCTGAAGGGACCATCTTTTTCTCAAACGTTTTCTTCGCAATCTTTTCGATGGCTTTGATACGATGAGTTTCGCGCGAGTGAATAATTGAGACTGCAATACCTTCTTTACCGGCACGACCTGTACGGCCACTACGGTGAATGTAAACCTCAATGTCGTCTGGCAGGTTGTAGTTAATCACGTGTGTCAGATCGGTAACATCGATTCCTCGGGCTGCTACATCTGTTGCAACCAATAACTGCAAGTGCTTCTTACGGAAACGGTGCATCACTAAATCACGCTGTGCCTGCGACAGGTCACCGTGCAAGGCATCGGCATTGTAACCATCTGCCATTAACTTGTCGGCCACATCTTTAGTTTCCTGACGTGTGCGGCAAAAGATGATGCCATAGACATCAGGTATAACGTCCACAATGCGTTTAAGTGCCCGGTAACGGTCATGTGCCTGTACCATGTAGTAATGGTGTTCTACCTTTTCGGCACCCTGATTTTTCTTACCAACGCTGATTTCGACCGGATCCTGCATGTACTTTTTCGATATGCGGGCAATTTCCTGTGGCATAGTGGCCGAGAACAATAGTGTTTGGCGCCATTCAGGAGTTTGGGCCATAATGCTTTCAAGGTCATCCTTAAAACCCATGTTCAGCATCTCATCTGCCTCATCTAATATTAACCAGCGTACATCACCTAACTCAATAGCCTTGCGGTTAATGAGGTCATTCATACGACCAGGTGTTCCTACTACAATGTGTGTTCCGCGTTTCAATGATTTAATTTGAGTGCGGATTTCAGCACCACCATAAACAGGTGTAATGTATAAATCGCTGTAGTTTTTAGCGTATGATTTTAAATCTTTTGTAATCTGCAGGCAAAGTTCACGTGTTGGACACAAAATCAGCGCCTGCACGGTTTTGTTTGCTCTTTCAATCTGCGGAATAACCGGTAATCCAAATGCGCCTGTTTTACCTGTGCCGGTTTGTGCCAGGGCTATCAGGTCGTTACCGTAATTTAGAATTTCAGGAATGGTTTTACTTTGGATCGGTGTTGGAGTTTCGTAGCCAAGCTCACTAATGGCACTAAGGATTTCCTCAGGAAGTCCTGCTTCTTTAAATGTTTGCATAATTTGCTCTTTATCCACCCGCTACCACGTTCTTGCAGCTGTTACCCAGAGTTAGCAAATATGCCACGATGTGCTACTGAAAGTGACCGGAGTGGTCCTAATTTTTATTGAGCCGCAAAGATAGACCGTTTTTTGGAATATAAGTAGTAATCTATCTGCAATGAGGCATTATTTGTGATTAATTAACGTTATTGGGCCAAATATTCTGTTTCCAAAGGCCGATTAGAGGCTTACTTGTAATGAAACGATGAAGTTTCGTCCGGGGGCAGCAATGCCGGATGAGTAGGCCTTGTAACGTTCATCAGTTATATTTTCTATTCCGGCCGTTAAGCTTGCGTATGGTTTTAACGCATATTGCGCTTTAATATTTAGAGTTGTCCATCCGGGAGAGTAAGGATTACCATTTCTGTCTTTAGCATACAGGTAGTCTTTCTCTACTTCAGACTGTGGCAGGTTATGGTACGAAACTTCTCCGTTGTATTTTGCAAATACATCTACCTTGAGCTTCTGTTTTTCGTAGCTCAGATGCGTGGTGCCAAACCAGGGTGCTGCGTGGCGAAGGGCAGAGTAGCTGCCATCTTCCAACTCTTCTTTACCTTTTTGGTAGTTGAAACGCGAAGAGGCGCTAAAACCATTTTTCCACTTGTATTCAATACCCACCTGAATGCCATAAACATACGCTTTGGCAGCATTTTGAATGGCCTGAACGCGGCTTAATTCATTATCATACAGAATGCTGTCTTGTCCGTTGATGTGAAAATCACGTCGCACTAATGCATTGTTTAAATGTGTGAAGTAGGCCGCCCCATCCACCTTCCATTTTTTGATAACGACCACGGCGGCTCCCAGTTCGCCATTAATGGCATATTCGGGCTTAAGGTTGGGGTTGGGTACGACTACGGCACCTGGTTCTGAGTCAAATACCTTACCTATGTCATCAATATTGGGTGCTCTAAAACCGGTTGAAACAGAGCTGCTCAATTGCCAGTTACTGTTGGGGCTGTGGATGACGCCCAGGCTACCGGTAAAGGCTCCATTTGACAGAGAGGTATTGTTAAATGTAAAATCGTAAAAGGTATTATCGAAATCCGCATTCAAATAAACGGTATTGTAGCGCAAACCTGCCTGTACATTGGTTTTTTCGCTCACTGGTAAAAGGTAATTGCCATACAATGCTGCCGACAACCAGTGTGAATCGTCAGGGTAGCGGGAGGAAGCAGGCGATGTGCTGCCATTACTGATGTCCTCTTTAATTCCTATTGAGCCAACCTTGTTGGTTATGAGCTCAGCACCGTAAAATAGTTTATTCCCGTTTTCCCAGTGTTTTTCGAAGTCCAGGTTAAAACTCAGTGCATTTACATTTTCTGTTCGATGGGTAATGCCGTTTTCGTTGAATTTGCGATTGTGGCGACTTTCCTCAAAGTGTTGATGGGCAATAATTAATTGCAGGTGATTGAAATATTGGTTACTGGCCGAATATTGAATATTCAGGTTATTCATCATCCACTTTTGTGGCCCATAGTACCAATCGCCATATTTTAGTTCATCACCACTGTACATGATAAGCCGGTCGTAGCGGGGCACATCGGATGATTCAGAGTAATGAAAACCATAGTTAAACTGCCAGTGTTCATCAGGCATGTATTTTACCTTTTGCATCAGGTTGAGTTGCTTATAGGCACCTGGCACCTGCACGCGACTGTCACTATTTTTAATAATGATGTCTTCATGATTGATGCGCTTCACATATTCGGGGCGCAGGTAGTCATTGGGGCCATGGCTTCCCATTTTTAGATGGTCGAAGTCAGAGAAGGTTATGGAGGTGAAAGAGGCCAGTTTGTTAAAGCCAAGATTTAGATCCAGGTGGCCAGTTTTTTCGCTGTTTGCCGACGAGTACCGGGCTGTAGCATTCGTTTTAACCAGACTTTTTTTATTGTGTGAAAGAATGGGGTCGAAGCTGTATAGGCCCATTACACCCCCAATGGCATCACTGCCATAAATAACCGAACCGGGGCCAAAAATAACTTCGGCTCTGTTGGTAGCAAAGGGATCGAGCGAAATAATATTTTGAACGTTTCCACTTCTGAATATGGCATTATTCATGCGCACCCCATCAATGGTTATCAGAACACGATTGGTTGCAAAGCCTCTTATCATCGGGCTACCACCGCCCATCTGACTTTTCTGTATATACACATCGCCGGTCATTTCAATCAGATCAGCAGCTGTTTGCGGATTTACGAAGCTAACATCCTTCGGTTTTATAACAGATATTTTGGCTGGTGTTTCCCGTCGTCCTTGTTTCCACCTGGTGGCAGATACCACCACTTCATCCAGTGATAACTCGCTTTGCTCCATGTAGACTTTAAATCCTGAGTGCATCAAATCATCATAACTTAATTCTAGGGTTTCATAGCCAATCAGTCGGAAAATTATACTGTTGAGACCTTTAAAAGCACTTACGTCACTTTGGCCCTTGATGTTGGTAATGGTATTTACCTGAGGTGTTTGTGAAAAGATGGCAACCAGTTCCAATGGCTGGTGGGTTTGTTGGTCTCTAACCTGGATAGTTTGAGCAAAAGTGCTGATGACAATGAAAAGGAGGAATATAAGTAAATAGATTCGGAACATTGGTTAGTTATCTTATTTGTTAGTGGTCGTTAGGTATCAAAAACCGTGCAAATATAAGGTTTTTGGCCATTTAATTTGGGTGCCTGAAGGGGGAAGTGTTTGAGGGGTTATATCTGCTTCATTACCATTTTGTTTAATCAGAATCAAATAATAGTTCGTCATTTTTAACAGGCCTTTTGTCAAAAGATTATGCACGTTCGTGCATTCGTTCGTAATAGATTTATGATTAATAACCTATTAAACTCAAGAGTCCTAATGAAACGTGTATTTCTTATCTGTTTAATTTCACTGAGTGCCATTATTGCTACAGGGCAGGATTTTTCTTACTTGAAAGAGATTGATTTGCAAGCTGCCAGTCAAGTAGCAGAGGCTAAGGAAGCGGCCATGGAGTGCTGCTGCTATTTAACTGGTGTGCGTTACGATAAAAAAGATGAGCAGCGCCAGGTGGCCACTGCTTATGTAAAAAACTGGCTGGAAAAGACCTGTGGTATTCAATATAAGCTTGAAGAACTGTTTGAGGATGAGTCGGAACTGGCCGGTGTTTACCTGGTTTTTTACGCCCTCAATTACCTGAATCATCCTGCAAAAACAGATGTGGCCATTATCCAGGCCGATGCGCTCAAGGGTTTGATTGCCTATTGCTCTAATTCGGCTAATAAGCTAAAGCTGTCGAAAGAACTAAAGGTGGTTGAAGAAATGATTGAGGCCGGCCAGCTCGGCGATAGCATTACCGACCTCGATTTATCTTCATTGACCAGATAGTGGTTGAAACTGAAGGTTGATTTCCAGTATCTCAGGACGGTTACCTGTACGCACCGGCGGCCCCCAGGTGCCAAAGCCTGTGCTGACAATAAAATGGCTGTCTTGTTTTTTCAGGTAGCCCCGGCTGAGTTCAAATATTTTTTGTGTGATAAAGCCAAAAGGCCAGAGCTGTCCGTGGTGGGTGTGTCCTGATATTTGCAAATCGATGCCCTGTTGTGTTGGTTCATCCAGATTATATGGCTGATGGTCAAGCATGATTAAAGGCTTTTTCTGATCAATATGTGCGAGTAGCTGACTGATTTCTTTACGCGGAACAGCTGTGCGGTTTTTATCCCTGTCTTCACGACCAATGATGTAGAGCTGATCATTGATAAGTACTGATGTGTCGCGGAGAACTGTTAAACCATGTTCTTCGAGATAGGCGATTGAGCGCTCAACTCCACCAATGTACTCATGATTGCCTGTGGAGGCATAAACCCCAAAAGGCGCGCTCAACTGGCGAAGGCTTTCGCCCAGGTTTTGCCGAATAACGGGGCCAACATCTTCGTCTACAACATCGCCAGCAAATAATATGATATCAGGCTTTAGTGCGTTTATGGTTTTGACCAGCTTGCGCGTTTTTCGCGGACCGATTATGGTGCCCAGGTGAATGTCGGAAGCCGCCACTATTTTAATCTGTCTGGGGCCATCTACGGTTTTATTTATCGTTAAATTGAATGTATTAATTTTCGGATGCCAGGCATTCAGAAATCCGGCCAGAATTATCAGCAGGCTAAGTCCGGTTATGCTCAGGCCGGCGTACAATTTCAAACTCAGGTAGGCGCTGGTACCTGGCTGAGGCAAAAATTGAAAGAAATGATTTACCAGTCGCACAATGTCTGTTGCAAAAATTAACAGCGTAAAGTAGAGCATGCCGGCAAACCAGAAGGCGCCTATCCAATGTAAGGTGTTTGAAAGGGGCGAATACCATACGTGCTCTAAAAAACGACCTGCCGGATAGGCAATAAGCAAAACCAGCATTGCAATTCTGAAAGCGGTTTTGAGTGATGGCATGGTCTCCAGCCATTGTATTCCTCTGTGATAGATATAATAGTTGACGAGAAAATGAATCGTGAGAATAATACTTATAAATATCAGGAAAGCATAGTTTTTCATTCTTAAAACTTTTGGTTTAATATTCAGCCTAAATATAAAGAACAACGCCCGTGCTTTTAAGTTTTTATGCAAAAAACAGAAAAATAAACTGTGAACTATTTAATTGAATGGCTGTTTGACATTTGTTGAATTTAAACAAAAAAATATGGATAAGATAAAATACCTGATAATGGGTGGCGGAACACTGATTCTTGTGGGCATATTATTGAAAATTATGGGCATAGAAGGACCTTGGGTCCCCATAAGCTTTGCGGTGGGTGGTACCATGAAGTTGGCCTATTTGATTCTGGGAGTGCGTTTTGGTCGAGTTAAGTTAGGTGCCGAAATAGTGCTTCTGATTTTTGGACTCCTGCTTATATTTACTGCTGTGTACCTGCGAAAAACAGAACAGATGCTGCATTTGTATGTGTGGTTTTTAACGGGGGGCGTTGTGGTGAAAACACTGTTCGTTGTTTTGTTCATCCGTAAACAAAAACGCTTTAGAAAGGAGTTAGCTGTGGAGTAGTTTTCATTTTTACCGCTTAAAAGCTTATGTTTATGGTATAAATTCCAAGAACATCGAAAAAAGAATGAAAAGAATCCGTCTTACCGTTATTAGTGTCTTTTGTTTACTGCAGTTCACACTGGCTCAAACGCCTGTTGTATACAAAGAGATGTCGATCGATCCTTTACTTTGTCTGCAAATAAATAATTTTGAGGTGGCTCAAAGTATGGATGATCTTAAGCAGATACCATTAAAGTATAATGCAAAGTGCGATGCGATTGACTTTGGTAGAATTAATTTTGATAAAAAAAGTGTGGTTATTTGCAGTCAGTACGTAAAAAATGGCAATGATGCCATAAAAACAACCCGAATAGAAGTTCTCAGAAATGATCAGGCCCGGCGAATTGATGTTTATTTTGCCTCTTTTGGGAATGGGCAGTTACAGCGGCCCGGTAAAATGTATGAAAATAGGAGGTGTTTACTCCTGCCGAAATTTCCCGAAAATTATACGGTTGATGTGCACTACTCTTTAAAGGTGGTCGAACCGTAATCGGATAATATTAAGAAAGGCGAGCAACACTGCTCGCCTTTTTTTATTATTTGCTGGCTGCCTCTGCTTTAATGGCTTCCAAGATTTTTTGTTCCAGTTCGTCTGCCAGCTCTGGGTTGTCCTTGATGACTTCTTTAACTGCTTCGCGACCCTGCCCCAGTTTTGTTTCACCGTAGCTAAACCACGAACCGCTTTTCTTAACAATGTCCTTTTCAACACTCATGTCGAGAATTTCTCCTATGCGTGAAATACCTTCACCATAGCGAATTTCGAACTCAGCCTTTTTAAATGGTGGAGCAACCTTGTTCTTCACCACTTTTACGCGTGTGTGGCTACCAACTATATTTTCACCATCTTTTATTTGTGTCACCCGACGGATATCAAGTCTAACGGATGCGTAAAACTTCAGGGCATTACCACCGGTAGTTGTTTCCGGATTACCAAACATCACACCTATTTTTTCCCTCAGCTGGTTGATGAATATACAAGTTGTATTTGTTTTATTAATGGTTGAAGTGAGCTTACGCAAGGCTTGCGACATGAGTCGAGCCTGGAGACCCATGCGCGAATCACCCATGTCGCCCTCAATTTCAGCTTTAGGTGTAAGAGCGGCAACAGAGTCAATCACAATGATGTCGATAGCTGACGAGCGGATAAGCTGATCGGCTATTTCCAAGGCCTGTTCACCATTGTCGGGTTGCGAAATTAGCAGGTTTTCAAGATCAACCCCTAACTTTTCGGCATAAAAACGGTCAAATGCATGCTCTGCATCAATAAAGGCTGCGATGCCGCCCATCTTTTGGGCTTCAGCAATTGCATGAATTGCCAGGGTTGTTTTACCAGACGATTCAGGACCATAAATTTCAATAACCCGCCCACGCGGAAAACCACCTACACCCAGCGCCTGATTGAGAGCTATGGAACCTGATGAAATAACAGGTATGTTTTCAATAGCTGTGTCGTCCATTTTCATAATGGTGCCTTTGCCGTAGGTCTTGTCTATTTTATCCATGGTCAGCTGAAGTGCTTTCAGCTTTTCTTGATTCACATTATTTTCTTTCTTTTCTGCCATTATGTTGATTTTAAGCTGTTTCTTCTTTTGTAGGGAACGGAGGCTATTGGTTCAAAGCTTCCAAAATCTGGTTAGTATGATCTTTTGTTTTAACCTTTTCAATTATCTGGATAATGAGCCCGTTTTCGTCAATGATGAACGTTTTACGCAGCACGCCCATGTATTCTTTGCCATACATTTTTTTCAAACCCCAGGCATCGTATTGCTGCAGTATCTCCTTTTCGGTGTCAGCAATGAGGTTAAAACGCAGGTTGTGTTTGGCTATAAAGCGCTTGTGTGAAGCAATGCTGTCCGGACTAACACCAATCACCTCAAACCCTTTAGATGTTAATTCATCATAGTTTTCACTTAAATTACAGGATTCGGCTGTACACCCGGGCGTGTTGTCTTTCGGGTAAAAGTATAAGATTACTTTCTTGCCTGAAAAATCGTGTAAGCTAATCTCTTTTTCATCTTGATTAATGCCCTTAAAGACGGGGGCTTTGTCTCCTACTTTTAACATTACTCTGCTGTTTTTGAGCGGAATATAGACGCGCAAAGTGCCTTATTCCTAATTTACAAATATATTTAATTAAGAACGATTTATAGGGGCCATGGTTCAAAAGTTATTAACAGTTGAATGACTGGTGTTACATTCATTATAACCAATAAAAGTGTTGTTTGTTACTGTTAATAGAAGGAAGAAGGCGAGGAGGGTGTCTGGAATATTTTCAACTCCCATTTAGCTATTTAAACCGTATTGATTAATTTTGAGTTTTTAATTACACAGAAAGAAAATAACCGAATGCATTATTTAAAATCAATAGCGATAATAGCAGTTTTAATACTAGGTGTAACCCATTCAGTTGAGGCACAGACTAAAGCTTATTCATCGAAAGAGGCTTTAGAGCTGTTTAAGGAAGGGAATTATGCTGAAGCTGAGAAAGCCTACGCCTACTTGTTGGGGAAGTATGATCGTGAAGTAAAGTATAACTACTATTACGGTATTTGCTTATTAAAAAACAACAACGATATTTCTCAGGCTGTAAAGCGGTTAAGGTATGCTGCAATGAAAGGGGTTAGTCGCGATGCCTACTATTATCTGGGACGTGCCTATCAGCTCACTTATGAGTTTACTGAAGCCATTAAGCAGTATGAGCGCTTTTTAAGATATGCTTCGGCTTCTGACATACGCAATGAACATGCCCTTAAGTACAAAAGCGAGTGTGAGTTTGGGTTGAAGCAGGCAGCAAAAATCTTTTCGTTAACGGTTTACCAGCGAGATACCGTTGCCGCTGATGCAATCCTTTCGGCCTACCATCCGGCGCGCGATGTTGGAAAAGTTATGCATAACGAGGCCTTTTTTGAATCGGGGCTTGATCCTAAAGGAATACTATACCTGACCGAAAGAGGAGATGAAGTGTACTTCTCCATGAAAAGCGAGGAGCAAGGTGAGGCTATTTATAAAATGGAAAAGTTGCTTGATGGCTGGAGTGAAAGTAAGGCAATTGAGGCAATAAATTCGGAGGCGGATGATTATCAGCCCTTTGTTTTGATTGACGGCTCAACCATCTTTTTTGCCTCCAACCGAGAAGGAGGCTTGGGGGGCTATGACTTATATAAAGCCTACTTCGACGCCGAAACAAAAACCTTTCTGGAGCCCGTTAATATGGGCATCCCTTTTAACTCACCCAAAGATGATTTTTTGTTTGTGGCTGATGAATTTAATGGGATTGCCTGGTTTGCTTCCAATCGTGAAACCAATGACTCGACCTTGATTGTGTATTCGGTTAAATGGGACGATCAGGTGGTTAAAAATTTTGTTGAAGACATTAATCAAGTGCGTGCAGAAGCAGCCTTAACGCTTTCGGGCGAAGTGTTTGACGATGGAGGTGATGGCGACAAAAAAGCCGGAGACGCACAAAAAAATAAAGGAATTCAGTTTCATTTTCTGATAGCCGATACCTTAGAATACACGCATATTGATCACTTCAAAAGTGAGGAGGCGAAGAAATTTTACCAGGAGGGAACGCGGCTGCAGAGCCACAGAGACGGCCTTGCGGACTTGATGAAGCAAAAGCGTTATGCTTATGCCCGCACTAATTCTGAGGCTGAGCTATCCGCTTTGGTTAATGATATATTGGCATTAGAGAAAAAAGTCTATGGATTAGATGATTTGATTGAGGAAAACTTCTATCAGTCAAGGGTGAAAGAAATTGAAAAAATCAAAGCAATGATTGCCGCCGGAAGCTATAACTCGGCAGTTGGGCAGAAAAAACCTAAAGCAGGCATTGCCAACCTGGAAGAAATATTCATCCCAAAAGATTATACCTTTTATGCCGATGAGGAGTTTGCCCGACAACTGGCCGAACTGGAACTGATGTATAGTAAGTTGTTTTCGCCCGATGAAATTAATAAGTTGAATAGTTCCGACTCATTGTACATTTGGGGGAATATTCTCACTCTCGAATCCTCCAAGCTACTGGAAAAAGCCAATAACATGACCGAACAGAGTGAGTCGGTTTTAGATGTTTTGCGAGAGAAGGATAGTATCGATGAGCTCAGTTCAGCTCAATCCTATGTGGATAAAGCAGCCGATTTAAAGAAGATTGCCATTGCTCTATACCATAAATCACTCGACCTCAAATATGCCATCTATGATGAGAAATTGCAGGAGCTAAGACTCATTAAAAGCGATGAGGATTTGTCTTTTCTGGAAAATGCCCAGGCGGAAGGTCGTGCGTATATGAAGGAGGCAACTGAAATATTGAATCCAATGTTGGGCTATTCTTCTATTGACTATGAAAAGGCCGGCGCCATCAAGCGGGCCGGAGTGGGAATGCAGGAGCAAGGGCTTAAAACATTTGCAGATATGGAGCCTGGTAATATTGAGATACAAGAGGAGGAATCTCCAAAACGAGTGCCCAAAACGTATCAGGAACTACAAGGGTCGGTTGAGGAGCTCAAGCAGCCCGCTCAAGTGGTTGCAGATGCCTTTAGTAAAGCGACAGGTAATGGGCTGGTGTATAAAATACAGATTGGTGTATTTAGAAACGAACCGGATGAGGCAGCTGTAGCTAAAATACCGCCCATTTCGAGGCTGGCCCTGCCATCTAAAGGACTCACCAAATATTTTGCCGGAGAATATAGCTCTTATGCCGATGCTCAGAAGGATATCAAACAGGTGCAGGCTGCCGGGTTTTCAGGTGCATTTATTGTCGTGTTTAAAGACGGTAAACAAATTAACCTGACAGATGAACTCAAAAGGTAGAAATTAGTTTTTCACAAAAAAATATGGTTATTTTATAGAAACTTTTAAAGTATGGTTTCTTTTAGTAAACGAAGTGAGGAGTATAACAGGGAAGGTAACGGCAATGAAGTGCGTTCCTTAACACTTCATAATGATGACATAAATTCCTTTGATCATGTCATTGATGTGCTTTGCGAAGTTTGTGAGCATGATGCGGTTCAGGCAGAGCAATGTGCATTTTTAACCCATTACAAGGGTGCCTGTCAAATTAAAACGGGAAGCTTAGAAGATTTGCTGCTTCTCAAAGAACTATTGTCAGAAGAACATTTACTGGTTACAATCGATTAATCTTATGTCAGCACTCGTAATTATTTTAATTATCCTTTTAGGATTGTTTTTGCTCGTTTTGGAGTTTTTTGTTTTCCCAGGTGTCACATTTGCAGGTATAGGAGGTTTTATTTTTACAGCCGGAGGCATCTTTCTTGCTTATCAGAGTTATGGCGTTACTTATGGGAGTATAGCCCTTGTAAGTACTTTATTTGTTGGGGTAATCATTCTGGTTCTGTCTTTCAGGGCCAAAACCTGGAACCGCTTAATGTTGCATTCGCAAATTGGGGGCAGCGTAGAAACCGTGCAGGAAAGCACTATTCATGTTGGTGATGAAGGCATTGCAATTACACGCCTAAACCCTATTGGGAAGGTAATGATAAATGGGCAGGTAATTGAAGGTAAATGTCCGGGAAATTTTGTGGATGAAAACACACAAGTAACAGTAAAAGAAGTATATAAAACATATATAATTGTCAAACCCAAAAACTAATTAAATGGCAGGTTTAGCTCCTATCTTTTTAATTGCAGCGATTATTGTCGTTGTCTTTTTATTTCTTTACTATGTGCCAATCCTACTTTGGTTTTCGGCATTAGTTTCAGGTGTTCGTATTTCCTTAATCCAGTTGGTGCTGATGCGTATTCGTAAAGTACCACCGGGAGTGATTGTACGCGCGTTAATTGAAGCCTCTAAAGCCGGATTGCCCGGTGTGAAAAGAGATGAGCTTGAGGCGCATTACTTAGCTGGCGGACATATAGAGAACGTTGTGCATGCACTTGTATCAGCTGCAAAGGCTAATATAGACTTGAATTTTCAGATGGCGACGGCCATTGATTTGGCAGGCCGGGATGTGTTCGAAGCAGTTCAAATGTCGGTAAATCCAAAAGTAATTGATACCCCTCCGGTGGCAGCTGTTGCCAAAGATGGGATTCAGTTAATTGCTAAAGCACGTGTTACGGTTCGTGCGAATATTAAGCAATTGGTTGGTGGAGCCGGCGAGGAGACAATTCTTGCTCGTGTTGGTGAAGGTATTGTTTCATCCATCGGTTCATCAGTATCGCACAAAGCAGTGTTGGAGAATCCGGATTCGATTTCTAAATTGGTTTTGGGAAAAGGACTGGATGCAGGAACGGCTTTCGAAATTCTTTCCATTGATATTGCTGATATTGATATAGGTAAGAACATTGGTGCTGGTTTACAGATGGACCAGGCTGAGGCTGATAAAAATATTGCACAGGCTAAAGCCGAAGAGCGACGTGCAATGGCTGTTTCTTTAGAGCAAGAAATGAAAGCAAAAGCACAAGAAGCCCGTGCTAAGGTAATAGAAGCGGAAGCCGAGGTGCCGAAAGCCCTGGCAGAAGCATTTAGAAGTGGTAATCTGGGCGTGATGGACTATTTAAAGTTTAAAAACATTGAAGCAGATACGGCAATGAGAGACTCAATTTCCAAGCCAGGTAATAAGCCACCGAAAAAAGATTAATTTTTTTAAAGCTACCTTCGGGTAGCTTTTTTTTTGATCGATAATTAGTTAAGGTATCCGAACAAAAAGTCCAGAATAAAAAGTGTAGAATTTTTTCATTTTAATTTTGGAGGTTTAATACTATTTGCTACTTTTGCAATCGCAATCGCAAAGGGGACGAGGGTTAGAGAAGATGAGGCGATTGTTTCTCTTAAACGAAAGAGATAAAAAATTGGAGAGTTGGGTGAGTGGCTGAAACCACCAGTTTGCTAAACTGACGTACGGGCAACCGTACCGGGGGTTCGAATCCCCCACTCTCCGCTCAAAA
>NZ_JBPUSJ010000017.1:0-79405 GCF_051851475.1 Carboxylicivirga taeanensis
GTGGTATTCGTATATCTGGAAACGCCATTAACTCATCCGGGCGTTCTCCCGGCGATTGGCAGTGTTTATTTTCAAGTTTTATCAACTGCCAATAGATAATGGGTGTTACTTCAAAATGGACTGAATTTGCCGCCTATTTAAAGCGTTGCGCGTTTTAAAAATTGTGCTAGTCATGTTATGAACTTTACATTACTTAAAGCACCGGTATGTCTTAAATGGCTTGTATTTTTGCTCAAGATTAAGAGTTCGTATTTTTTCTTTCAGATGGCTTACCTTGTGATTAGTTGTTTATAGCCGCGTAATGGGCATCATTTATCCTTCTAAACGGAAGTCAAATTTCCTGTAATTTGTTGTATGAATTCCTGATGAATATCAACACTATTTGTTAATTATCACAAATTTGGTCAAAACAACTATAAATAGATAATTAAAACCTCACTCAGCTTATAGTATTTCGAGGAAATACTTTCGATTTATAAGTTAATTTAAGCTCTGTTATCATTTTTTGTGATTAAGCTGAAGACAGAATCATCACTTAAATAATTTTAAATCATAGTGCTAAAGTTGCTACGTGGGGTTTATATGTTTTAAAACAATCTTTTTTTCGGGCGAAAAATGAGGAAAAACTTTTATTAGTTTCTACTTTTGCTGAATCAATTTTATTAAACAATAAATTATTAAACATGAAGCCAACACATATTGAGCACATCGGGATTGCAGTTAAAGATTTGAATGAGGCGATTCCTTTTTTTGAAAAGGTTTATGGTTTAGAGTGTTATGCTGTGGAAGAGGTTGCAGATCAAAAAGTAAAAACTGCTTTTTTCAAAGTGGGAGATACTAAAATTGAACTGTTAGAGTCGACCGATCCTGAAGGACCAATTGGTAAGTTTATTGAAAAGAAGGGTGAAGGAATTCACCACATGGCATTTGCAGTTGAAAACCTGGCTGAGAAGTTGACTTTTGTAGAAGAGCAAGGGGTTCGACTAATTGACAAAACTCCACGAAAAGGAGCAGAAGGATTAAACATTGGTTTCTTACACCCAAAGTCAACATTTGGTGTGTTAACGGAACTTTGTGAAGATCCAAGTAAATAATCCCCCTTAATCTGACTAATTACTTACAATTTCTATGTCTACTCAGGATAAAATTAAAAAACTGATTGATCTCCGCACCGAGGCTAAGCTCGGTGGCGGAGAGAAACGTATTGAAAAGCATCATTCTCAAGGTAAAATGACTGCGCGCGAAAGAATCGAAGTTCTATTGGATGATGGTTCTTTTGAAGAATTAGACATGTTTGTTACCCACCGTTGTACCAACTTCGGAATGGAGAAGAATAAGGTCTTAGGCGATGGCGTGGTAACAGGTCATGGTACCATCGATGGTCGTGTGGTGTATGTATATGCACAAGATTTTACAGTGTTTGGCGGGTCTTTGTCTGAGACAATGGCGCAAAAAATTTGTAAAATCATGGACATGGCTATGAAAGTGGGAGCGCCCGTAATTGGCATCAATGATTCAGGTGGTGCCCGTATTCAGGAGGGAGTGACCTCATTAGCTGGTTATGCCGAAATATTTGAGCGTAATATATTAGCATCCGGGGTAATTCCTCAAATCTCTGCCATTTTTGGACCATGTGCAGGAGGGGCTGTTTATTCGCCGGCATTAACTGATTTTATTATGATGACTGAAGAATCATCATATATGTTTGTTACCGGACCTAAAGTGGTAAAAACGGTTACTGGAGAAGAGATTTCGGTAGCTGATTTAGGTGGTGCAGACGTACATGCTTCAAAATCGGGTGTGGCGCACTTTAAAGTTGAAGACGAGCAAGAGGGCTTATTGTTGATTCGAAAGCTTGTGTCTTACCTGCCGCAAAACAATATGGAAGAAGCACCGGTATTGGAATGCAAAGACCCGATTGATCGTTTGGATGATCGCTTGAATGAAATAGTGCCCGATAATCCAAACCTACCTTACGACATGAAGGAGCTGATTTTCTCCATCGCCGATGAAGGAGAATTTCTGGAAGTACACCGCAATTATGCTAAAAATATTATTACCGGTTTCTGCCGTCTGGATGGACAATCTGTAGGGGTAGTTGCCAACCAACCTAATTATCTGGCGGGTGTACTGGATTGTGATGCATCGCGTAAAGCCGCTCGTTTTGTGCAGATGTGCGATGCCTTTAATATCCCAATTTTAACCTTGGTTGATGTTCCCGGATTCCTACCTGGCTCTGGACAAGAGTATGCCGGAATTATCATCCATGGAGCTAAGCTGATGTTTGCCTATGGCGAAGCTACCGTACCAAAGGTAACAGTAACCATCCGCAAATCATACGGTGGAGCACACGATGTAATGTCATGTAAGCAGTTGCGAGGCGACTTTAATTATGCCTGGCCAATGGCTGAAATTGCTGTGATGGGCGCCAAAGGGGCCATTGAAATTCTTGAGGGTAGAAGCATTGCTAAGCTGGAGACTGACGAGGAAAAAGCCGCTTATGCTCAAAAGAAAACTGAAGAATACGAGACTGCATTTGCCAATCCTTACCAAGCTGCCTCTTATGGGTATATTGACGATGTTATCGAACCGAGAAATACACGTTTTAGGGTGATTAGAGCTTTCCAGAATTTACAAACGAAGAAAGTAACCAATCCACCTAAGAAACATTCAAATATTCCACTTTAAAATCCAACGGACCATGATTTTATTAATTGTTGATTCAATGACGTGGACCATTACGGTTTTAGGATGGTTTATAGTCTTTGTGGCATTGGTATTCTTAATTGGCGTGTTCTTAACAATTCCAAAAATATTAAACTGGAGCCTAAGGCGTACACTGCGAAAAAAGAATAAAGACATTGTTAATCAGGATGTTTCTAACGATACATTCACGATTACCGGTGAAACAAATGCCGCAATAGCTATGGCGCTTCATATGTATTTTAACGAACTACACGATGAAGAAAGTAACGTAATAACCATTAAACAGGTTAGAAAACGTTATTCGCCATGGAGCTCAAAAGTGTATAGTTTTAACAATGTTAACTTTCCCAGATAGCAGGACATGAAAAAATTTAGTTTTACCATAAGAGGTAATAAATACGACGTTCATTTAAAGGAACTTGAGGAAAACATTGCTCAGTTGGAAGTGAACGGAACACAATATGAAGTAGAAATTCATCAGGAGGTGAAAAAAGCCAAAACACCCAAGCTTGTTCGTAAAGAAATACAGCGCAAGCCCGGTGAAGGATTTATTACCAAGAACGCAGGTGGCGGCACTGTAAAAGTAAATGCTCCGCTGCCTGGCAATATCTTTAAGGTATTGGTTAAAGAGGGTGATGTAGTTAAAAAAGGTGATGTTTTGTTAGTAATGGAAGCCATGAAGATGGAAAACAACGTACTGGCTGAGAAGGATGGTACTGTTACTTCCGTTAAAGTATCAGTTGGCGATGCTGTTTTGCAAAACGATGTATTAATTGAAATAGCACAGTAAACCTTAAAACTGTTCTGTTAATTAAAAATTAATTATGAAAAGACTAATCACTCTTTTTGGTGTTTTATCGCTGCTATTTAGCTTGCAGTTTATCGGAGGTGGTTTTGAAGCCTTTGCTGCGGGCCCGGGAGCGGGAGATACCTTTATCGATCATGCATCAAAAGGGCTGGAAACATTTTGGAACTTTACAGGGTTTGCCAATGCACATTATACGAACTTTATAATGATTGGCGTTGGACTGTTCTTTATTTATCTAGCCATTAAATATGATTACGAGCCACTTTTATTAGTACCTATTGGAACGGGTGTTATCCTTGGAAATATCCCATTTCTTGCCGGTTATAAAATTGGTTTATATGAAGAAGGTTCTGTATTGAACTACTTGTACTTTGGCGTTCAGCAGGGTGTTTACCCGCCATTGATATTCCTGGGTATCGGCGCGATGACAGATTTCTCATCTCTTATTTCTAACCCGAAGTTAATGATTCTTGGAGCAGCAGCTCAGGTGGGTATTTTTGCCACCTTCCTTGGTGCTTCAGCAATGGGATTTACCCCTCAGGAAGCAGGTGCTATTGGAATTATTGGAGGTGCTGACGGACCAACGGCGATTTTCTTATCGTCTAAGCTGGCGCCATCACTCATGGGAGCTATTGCCATTGCCGCCTATTCGTACATGGCACTGGTACCTGTTATACAGCCACCTATCATGCGGTTAATTATTCCTAAAAAGGAGCGTTTGATCAAAATGAAGCCGCCACGTGCTGTTTCTAAAACAGAAAAGATCATGTTCCCGATTATAGGTCTATTATTAACAACGTTTATTTCACCATCGGCATTGCCACTGTTGGGTATGTTGTTCTTTGGTAATCTATTGAAAGAATCGGGCGTAACAGAGCGTTTGGCTGATACTGCAAGAAATGCCATGATCAATATCGTAACTATTTTATTAGGTATTACGGTGGGAGCGTCAACGCAGGCCAGTGAATTCCTGACAACCGATTCACTAAAGATTTTCGGTTTGGGAGCTGTATCCTTTATGGTAGCTACGGCTGGAGGCTTGTTGTTTGCCCGTCTGATGAATACCTTCCTGAAAGGGGATAATAAAATTAATCCTCTGATTGGAGCAGCTGGTGTATCGGCAGTACCTGATTCAGCCCGTGTTGTACAGCACGAAGGGCTGAAGAATGATCCAAATAATCACTTACTGATGCATGCCATGGCCCCCAATGTTTCAGGGGTAATTGGCTCAGCGGTTGCAGCAGGTATCTTGCTGTCATTCTTAATGTAAGAAGTGTTATAAGTATATATTAAGAGGCTGTCCGAAACAGACAGCCTCTTTTTTGTGGCCTTTTTTATACAAGTTTGTTTCTTTTACTTGCTAACAGTAGATCGTGTTATTTGACCGCTTGATATTCACTAAACATATGCGTTCTGAACTTATCATTGTACGTTCGAACCAAGGCTCTTAAATAGCGCGATGCTATATTCAGTGAGCAGTAATACATGTCTGGTTTTCAAATGGGGTTATCTGAAGCATTTTTAACCCTAACGGCTATAAAAAGTGCTCAATAATCTACAGTTATTGTTGAAAGGTAAGCAGAAGCCCTGAGATCGAAATCAGGCCATTAATCCATCCTTCTTAGCTTCACTAAAACTTCATTGTTCGACATCAGGTACAGATTTTGATTGAATCTGAAATAGGAATCAATGTTTCCCAAAGCAGTTAAATAGCTATCCTCCAATGCTTGATGCGGACATATGGCTTTGGTTGAAAGAATGTTGGTGAACGAGATAGCATTTGAGGCATCACTCACGTTTACCTGTCCTCTGAAATTGTTACATCCGCCCTTGCCTAAAATGGTGTTCTCATTGAGGTTTAATTCCAGTGTTTGTTCGCATCCTTCCGATAACGGGTTTTTCCCTTTTATATCCACAACTCCCCAAATATCATGCAAAATGATGGCAGTGGGGGCATAGGCTTTGCTTTCGGTAATTTCAACCAGTTCATATGAAATAGATGAAGCATCAGCCGGTGCATTTTCAACCGGTGTTTCTTTCACCTTGATGGTGTACTCTGTGCCGGGCTGGTGCGTAAAACCAATGATAGATGCGTAGAAATTCTGCCACTGATCATTGGGCGATTTCTTGATTAATAAACACTTCATTGGCCCTACACCCACACAGTCAACCTTATAGGGTGCCACATAGTAGGTCTTGATTGTTTCAGTACTGGCGTCTTTCTTTTTACTGCCAGTGAATGAGCAGGATGCAAGGCCTAAAATCAAAATAGAATACAGTAATTTTTTCATGGTAATATGTTTTATTACCAGCTTAAATTACAATATAAATTTCAACTTTTTTCGCTTATCAGTTGATTATTCTTCATAATAGCCATACCCGTAACCATAGCCATACCCGTAGCCATAGCCATATTTACTGCGTTTGGCATGCAAATCGTTTAAAAGGATACCGACGTTAGTGATATCTTCTTCCTGCATATTTTTGATAGTTTGTGCCAGTACCGATTTTATGGTATGCTGCTGTCTGACCAAAAATACCAGCGTATCCGTGTGTCTGGCAAGTAAATAGGGGTCAGAAACAATTCCCATGGGCGGAGTGTCAATAATGATGATGTCAAACTGTGTTTTTAACTTGTCGAGCAGTAGTTTGGTCTTGTCGGAGCTTATAAGCTCAGAGGGGTTAGGAGGGATATTCCCTGATGGAACAATGGTTAGGTTTTCTTGTCCCGAATCCATCAGTATGTCCTCATAACTTACTTTTCCAATCAGGTAATTGGAAATACCCATTCTGTCATTAATATTGAATATCTTATTTAGCCCCGGTTTTCGCAGGTCGAAACCAAGAAGGGCTGTTTTTTTGCCGCTCAGGGCAAAGGCTGCTGCTAAATTCAGCGCACAAAAGGTTTTGCCTTCTCCCGGCATTGATGACGACACCCCAATGATTGGTGAATTGATATCCCGGTTCATAAATTCAATACGCGTTCTTACCCGTCTGAATGTTTCGGTCACGATTGACTTGGGATGGGCATATACCACATTGTTTTCTTCATTTTTACTGTGTATGATATGGCCCACAATAGGCAATGATGAGATGCGCTCAATATCATCGGCATCAATAATCTTATTATTAAGGATTTGTCTTAGTCCTAAAAATACCAACGGAATGAAAAGCCCAAGCAAGAGTGCTTTCTTTTGGTTGCCGGCTTTATCAGGCGATACTTGTCCGGAGTAGCGGGCACTCTCCAGTATCTGGTGGTCAGGTGTGTTGGAGGCCTTCTGTATTTGCGCTTCCGACTGTTTGCGTTGCAGGAAGGTATAAACTTCGTTGCTTAATTCAAATTTGCGTTCTATCCCTAAAAGGCGACGTTCTGTTTCTGGTAGCCTGAATAATTCCTGCTCATTATGGACTTTTTCGCTTAGTAAACGCGATCTGTTTTCTTCCAGAATATTTAATTGACTTGTAATTGTTTTTAGCAGTGTTTTGCGGGCAATCTCAA
This sequence comes from Carboxylicivirga taeanensis, assembly GCF_051851475.1. Classification (NCBI taxonomy): domain Bacteria; kingdom Pseudomonadati; phylum Bacteroidota; class Bacteroidia; order Marinilabiliales; family Marinilabiliaceae; genus Carboxylicivirga; species Carboxylicivirga taeanensis. The sequence continues at coordinate 7,014 of NZ_JBPUSJ010000017.1, forward strand.
TCTGGTTTTCAATGTCCTTATTAGCCAGGTTGAGTTCTTCTCCATACGAACCGATCACCGATAAGCGCTGTGAATTGAGCTCAACAATGGCCTTTATTTGTTCCCGCAACAGGGAGTTATCTGTTTCATAAATGGCCGGAGCCAGCACTTTTTCGCTACTGATGCTGTTGGAGAAATAATCCTGTAGATACAAATAATAACTTTTTCTGATTTCAAGTTCAGTCAACTTTTGCTCAATATTTTGCATGCCGCCAAACAACAGTTCGGCCTTGGCAGAAACACTCTGGATGCGATTGTTTGTTCTGAACTGGCTCAGTTCGGTACCCGCCAACTGAAGGGTGTCGGCAATCATTACCAGCTGTTGGCTGATAAAATCAATTGTATTAGTCGCAATAAGGTTCTTTTGCCTTAGGTTGTTGGCAATAAATACTTCAGCCAGTTTATCAAGAAAAACCGTGTTTTTATTATGGTTGCGGCCGGTTATGGATACTTTAATTATCGAAGAGCCTTCGCTAGGCAATTGGGCCACGAGATTTTTTTTATACTGTCCGGCCAAATCCAGTGGGTCATTAAATACAAAATATTGCTCCACATTGGAATTTTGATTGAGTGAGAGCGGTACAACTGAAAATGATGCCCACGGGGTATTAACAGCTTCATTGTAGTCCACTATCGCCTCAAACTTAATTGGCTCAGTTGAGCCGCCGGATTTATTGTCACTATAGATATAGGTATTTGCAGGTACTTCTGATTTAATGGTAATTTTGCACTGCTTTTTATTGATGGGCAGTACATAAATGGGTGTATTGATAAGCTGAGGGTGTGTTGAATCAAACTGAACAATGAAGTTGGTATTTCGGTACATTTCCGTGTTCTTCAATCGGCCTTCAGCAAAGTAGCTCACATGAAAATCGAGCTGATTAATGGTTTGCTGCACTATGTCCCAAGAGGTGAGAATGGCAATTTGATTATCAACACTACGCTGCCCGGGCGTTAAGCCAAAGCCCTGCATGATGTCATTTTTCGACATAGCTTCGCCCCGCTCTTCCATCAGCAAAGTAATGGTTGCCTTGTAAACCGGGTGAATATAGCGATGGGCCATAAACACACTTAGTAAGCTAATGGGAATGGTGATAGCAAAAAGCCACCAGTAATGCATTAAATCCTGAATAAAACGCTTAATATCAATGTTAAATAACGAGCTGTTTGCTTGTGAATTATTTGTTTCTGGCAACATGAATTTTATTTAATAACTGTTTGTAGGGTTAAGTAGAGTGCAAGTGCTGTCGTTATCAGTCCGATAGAGAATGATTCCCCAATACCCAGTTGCTTGGCTTTCATCGGACGGACATATAACATGTCGTTGGGGTAGATATAGTAGTACTCTGAATTGATGATGTTTTTATCAGTCAGATCAATCTCATAGGTAACCGCCCCTTCGGGCTGTTGTCTAACCAACTGAAGTTTACGTTGTTTACCAAAAGGGGTAATGCCTCCGGCCAAAGCAACCGCTTCAAAAATGGTGATTTGTTCTTTCTGCATGGTTTGAACGCCTTGCTTTCTAAACTCGCCCAGTGCGGTAAACGTGTTGGATGCGAGCTTAAAAGTGAGGCTATACTCTTTCAAAAAAGGCTTCAAAGCCTCCTGTACTTTTTCTTTTCCCGATCGAATATTGCAGCCTTTTAAGTTGATTTGGCCCACGTACGGAAAATCAATGTTCATCGAGTCGTCAATCTGGTAGTAGAAAAAGTTTTGGTTTCGCTGGTTATTCACACTATTACTGCTGGATTGATTGAAGAATTCAGATATTTTCGGGTCGGGCGTTGATACATTAATGAATAAATAATCGTTTGGCTGAAGAAAATATTTGTCAGTAATATTAGCAAGCGGACTATACGGATTTTCGTAGTGCTTATCTGAGCTTTTATCCTGAAGCAGTACATATTCTTTTTGAGGAATACAGCCGGTTAATAAAAGAGAAATAATAAAAATAATGGTGAATAATCTGTTCAGGTACTTCATTGTTCTGTTTTGATAGATATCTTTCTACAGCACTGTTCGCAGGCCTTGATAGATAATCGTTTAAAAATAGAAAAAAAGAAATGCAATATAATTGCTGTCTGCAAAAATAAGGTTTTATTCTTTATTGTTAAGCGAATTTAAAGGTATTAAAGTTTGTGTAAGGACGATACTCAAAAATAGGTTTTTTATAAACATCTACAAGGGTTTGTTTAGCAGACGAATGAAGACATTGGTAAGCGCTTTAAAATCGGTGATGCTGCCAGTCGCGAATTAATTCTGTTCACTTCTGCATAAAAACTGCTAACAATGTCTTTAAATTTTTTATTTTTGCAGCAAATTTTAAATAGTAACAGGATGTTTGAGAATCTGAGCGAAAGGCTGGAGAGGTCATTTAAACTACTGAAAGGTGAGAGTAAAATCACCGAACTAAATATTGCTGAGACACTGAAGGATATCCGTCGCGCTTTGCTGGATGCCGATGTCAACTATAAAACTGCCAAAACCTTTACCGAAACTGTTAAGCAGAAGGCCATGGGCCAGGATGTGCTGAATGCAGTTAAGCCGGGTGAGATGATGGTTAAACTGGTGCACGATGAATTGGCCGTTTTGATGGGTGGTACATCGACAGATATCAATCTGAACAACACGCCTAGCATTATTTTAATTGCTGGTTTGCAGGGGTCTGGTAAAACTACCTTTACCGGTAAGCTGGCCAACCTGTTAAAAACCAAACGCAGTAAAAATCCGTTGTTAGTTGCCGGTGACGTATATCGACCGGCTGCAATCAACCAGCTACAGGTACTTGGGGAGCAAATTGGTGCACCTGTTTATACCGAAGAGGGCTGTAAGGATCCGGTTAAGTTGGCTAAAGATGGTATTGCTCTGGCGAAAAAAGGAGCGCACGATGTGGTTATTATCGATACCGCAGGTCGTTTAGCCATCGATGAGCAGATGATGGAGGAGATATCAGCCGTTAAGAAAGCGGTTAATCCCGATGAGATTCTGTTTGTAGTGGACTCAATGACCGGTCAGGATGCTGTTAATACGGCCAAAGAGTTTAATGATCGACTGGATTTTGATGGAGTTGTATTAACCAAGCTGGATGGTGATACCCGTGGTGGTGCTGCCTTATCTATCCGAAGCGTGGTTGATAAGCCTATTAAGTTTGTGGGTACGGGCGAAAAAATGGAAGCACTGGACGTGTTCCACCCGAGCCGTATGGCCGACCGTATTTTGGGTATGGGTGATATCGTATCGCTGGTTGAGAGGGCTCAGGAGCAGTACGATGAAGAAGAGGCACGCAAGCTGCAAAAGAAGATTGCCAAGAATCAGTTCAATTTCGATGACTTTTTAAAGCAGATACAGCAAATCAAAAAGATGGGTAACCTGAAAGATTTAGCTGCGATGATTCCCGGGATGGGCAAGATGCTGAAAAACATCGATTTTGATGATGATGCGTTTAAAGGCATCGAAGCGATCATTCGTTCCATGACGCCAGAAGAACGTGACCAGCCAGCCATTATTAATGGCAGCCGAAAGAAGCGAATTGCGGCAGGTAGTGGAACAACCATACAGGAAGTGAATCGCCTGATTAAGCAATTTGATGATACCCGAAAGGTGATGAAGATGATGACCTCGGGGAATAAAATGGGGAAAATGATGGGCAAGATGCCGATGGGACGACGCCGATAAAATATGAAATATTGAAAAGAAGCACAGTCGTGCTTCTTTTTTTATATACAAACCCGAAAATTGAGAACCATGCAACTGATTGATGGAAAATTAACATCGAAAGAAGTACGTAAGGAAATTGCTGCCGAAGTGGAAGCAATAAAAGCGAATGGTGGTAAAATTCCCCATTTGGCGGCCATATTGGTAGGGCATGATGGCGGCAGCGAGTCGTACGTATCCGGTAAGATGAAAGCTTGCGAAGAAGTAGGCTTTAAGTCGAGCCTGATTCGTTTTGAAGAAAGTGTTACTGAAGAGGAGCTGCTGAACAAGGTTAAAGAATTAAATAACGATCCGGATATTGATGGCTTTATTGTGCAGTTGCCACTGCCCAAGCACATTGATGAAGATAAAGTGAATGAGACCATTGACCCCCGAAAAGATGTGGATGGCTTTCATCCGGTCAATGTGGGGCGCATGGCAATTGGTATGCCTGCCTTTATTTCAGCAACACCACAAGGCATAATGGAACTGCTAAAACGTTACCAAATTGAAACTTCGGGTAAGCATGTGGTAGTTATTGGTCGCAGCAACATCGTGGGGCGCCCAATGAGTATTTTGCTGTCGCAAAAAGGAACTCCGGGTAATGCAACTGTGACGGTAGCTCACAGCCGTACCGCTAACCTTAAGGAGGTATGTTTGCAGGCCGATATCATTATTGCTGCAATTGGTTCTCCTGGTTTTGTAAAGGGAGATATGGTTAAAGAGGGAGCTGTGGTAATAGATGTTGGTACAACGCGTGTAGCCGCAACGGACACCAAGTCGGGCTGGCGCCTGAAAGGTGATGTGCTCTTCGACGAAGTAGCACCAAAATGTTCCTACATCACCCCTGTACCGGGTGGGGTTGGACCAATGACCATTACTTCGCTGATTATTAACACGCTTAAGTCAGCCAAAAAAGAAATATATAGCTAATAGCGTTTGAATGACAATTAGAGGCCAGCATTTTTTTTGCTGGCCTTTTTTATTTAGTATATATCAGTCTAATAGTTGCTTAGGTTGTTTTTATTGAGATAGATTAATAATTCATTGATTAATGATAATTGCAGGGAGTTGAATATCAGCTGAATCTGTTCTAACTTAAGAAAAAACTATCCTATGAAATTACCTAAATCTTACTACAATCCACTGTCGTTAGTAGGTACGATTATTGCTGTGCTTGCTCTGCTGTTGATCATCCTTTCGGTGATCTTCTCCTTTGTATTCAATGCAGGAAGCTCATACCTGGGGCTGTTTACTTACATCCTTTTGCCGTCGATATTAATTATGGGTTTAATATTGATTCCGATAGGCATGATACGTGCCATCAGAAGGGCCCGAAAGGCCAATGAGCCGGTATCGACCAAATGGATCGTGATCGACTTTAATGATCCTCGCTATCGAAATGCAGCCGCCTTATTTATTATTGGCACCGTGGTATTTATGCTGTTAACGGCTGTAGGAAGCTATGAGGCCTACCATTATACCGAATCGGTGGAGTTTTGCGGACAGGTTTGCCACCGGGTGATGGAACCGGAGTACATTACCTATATGAACTCATCGCATGCGCGGGTGGCTTGTGTCGAATGTCATGTTGGGCAGGGAGCCAACTGGTATGTTAAATCGAAACTGTCAGGGCTGTATCAGGTGTATGCGGTGCTGGCCAACAACTATCCAAGACCGATTCCAACGCCTATTAGCAGTTTACGACCGGCCAAAGAAACCTGCGAGGAATGCCACTGGCCCGAAAAGTTTTACACCCCTCGTATGCAGTACGAAAAGCATTATCTGTCGGATTCCTTGAATACGCAGTGGGGCATTCAGCTATTGATAAAAACCAATAGCCATCACAGCTCCACCAACCTGGCCGAAGGCATCCACTGGCACATCAATCCCAATGTGCGTATTGAGTATATTGCCGAGGATGAAAGCCGGGAGGTTTTGCCATGGGTGCGGTCCATTAATCTGGCAACGGGCGATACGGTGGTGTATGAAGATAGCTGGGCACCACTAGATTCGGCCACTATAGCTACATCAGTACCAAGGGTGATGGACTGTATGGACTGCCATAACCGTCCTTCGCACAACTATATGCTGCCTCAGCAGTTTGTTGATGCCGGCATTGCCGCCGGAGACATTCCGCTTCTGCCCGAGATAAAGCGGCTGAGCATGTCGATATTAAAAGATCCATATCCAACGAGCGATTCGGCTCTTGCTGTTATCCGCTCTGAGCTCAGTGCTTTTTATGGAGATAACTATCCCGATATTACAAAACAGACCATTGAGAAGGCTATAGAAGGGGTGTCCAGTAGGTATTTACGTAATATTTTCCCCGAGATGCAGGCTAGTTGGGACGTTTATTCGGATCATATTGGACACATTGAGTATAACGGCTGTTTCCGCTGCCATAATGATACGCATGTAAGTCAAAAAGACGATAAGATATCACGCGATTGCGAGGCCTGTCACTCAATACTGATGCAGGGGTCACCGGGGAATGAAGATTATGCAACTGGTTCGGAAACCTTGCCTTTCAGGCATCCGGTTGATATCGATGAAGTTTGGAAAGAATCTTTATGTACTGATTGCCACCGTTACCTGTACTTATAGTCGGTGCTGCAGAAACAGGTAAGGCCCTGCAACAATAAAGGCATTTTTGTGCGGAGGAGGCCTGTATGAAAAACGCAAGATAGCCAGTATGAACGGTCAATTTCCGTTCATACTGGCTATTTTTTTGGTGTAATGCCTCTTTTTTTGACAGCCTTTGGAGCGTTCTCCAAAGGTGCTGATCCCATCATCGGGCTGTGCTATAGGTTAATGACCTTATCAGCCTTGCATTGAAGCGTAATAATATCGGGCATGGTGGCCTTGCTGCCCGCCACCAGGTTTTCAATCTGATAGTAATTAAGGCAGGTTGTGCAGGCTATCAGTTTGCAACCTTTTTGTTCCAGTTGCAGCAGTTCTTCGCCATACGTGCCTGATGCGTCTAGCACTTTAACCCCTTCGTTGTAAAAGGCTATTATTGAAGGCAGCCGGTTGTCTTCGGCTATGAGTTTCAGGTAGGTTTTCAAAAGTTTTTGGGAGAGTTCCTTATCGCCACTTCCCATGCCATTACGGGTAATTTGCAGCAGGTCCGTTAGTTTTTCCATCTGAGTTTATATTTAATGCGGCAAAGGTAATTAAAAGTTCGCTTGCCTTACGCGAAGATATCGGTAAGGTTGGCGACAGGCTGCACGCTATCCGGCACGTTTTTGCCAGCAACTTTAATAGAATTGGGGGAGCCTCCATGCTGAGTAAGAGGGAGCAGTCGTTCATCGCCTGGTGTATGGGTTATTTCGGACTGGCAGTATAAATGGCTGATTCAGGTCGCTACTGCGTAATGCTGGCAGTCAAAGCAGCTGCTTTTTGGCTGAAAATCATGGCCGGAAATACCGCTGCACTTTGCAGGAGGGTTTCAAAAAAAACGCCAAGCCTGCTTCTGCTGGCGGCAAGCACTTTTTAAGGCGGATATTGGCCTAAAAAAAGCCAGGTGCAGTACGGATTTATAGAGGCAGGGAGGATGTGCATACCTGCCTTGGGTTAAAACCATAAATCCAGCTTTTCTACACGTTTAACAACGGCACTTTGGCTGCGACCCAGCAGCAAGGCAATTTCCTTAACAGTTTTGCCTTGAATAAACAGCTGTTTCAGTTCAGCTTCTTCCATTTTAGTCCATAATTGATTGCTTCGTTTGGCGTTTGGGGCCTTAACCTTAGGTTTAATCGACAGGTTAAGGTTGTTGCTTACCGTATTAAAATCATGAATTTGATAGGAGGTAGGCAGCAGGTGAATAGGGATGTGAAGTTTGGCTTTGGTGCGTGTGGCGGCAACATACAGCAGGTTGACCTCTTCGGCCAGTGCATCCGGACTCACTTCGCGGGCTTTTATGGCTCCCTTCATATCTATAAGCTGCTGCTCGCTGATAAAGTCTTCCATAATAAACACCTGGTCGTACTCCATGCCTTTAGCTTTGTGCACGGTCGAAAACACCATGTCGGCCTTGTGTTTATTGGCTTCATCCAGCGTGCATTCCTTAATTTTGTTAATAAAGAAGGGGATGTCTTTATGGTATTTTTCCACTAAATCGACCAATGCTTTTAGTGAGGCATCGGATGTTTCTTCCAGATAGTCTTTTAGGTGGTCGAAACTGGGAATGGTTTTCAGCAAGTCATCTTTAATTAAGTGCCGCTGATCGTTGTACAAATTCAGCACATCATAGATGGAGCCGCCTTCCTCGGAGAAGGTATAGGAGCTCAGTTGTCCTTCGAAATAAATTTGTTTCAGCTCTTTTTGCTGGATGAGTAATTCAATGGCCCTCGACACCAGCTTGCTGTTGGAGCGCGCCAGGGTCACCCTGCTTTTTATGGGCTGATGATTACCCTGTCCTTGTAAATTGACCTGACCGTTTAGGCCTATTTCTGTTTTTAGCTGAAGGATGGATTTGGAAAGGCGAGCAATCTCCTGGTTAAACCGAAAGCTCTTACTCAGGTCCATTGTAGGAAAATCAATTTGCTGCAAGGCATTGGTCGCAAAGCGCCAGCCATATATCTGTTGATGCTGATCCCCAATGATGATTTTGTGTGCCGACTGCTTTTCAAAAGCGGCCAGCATGGCTCCGGAGGCATCTTGACCCTCATCAAATAGCAGGTAATCGTAAGGTAGAATGGGCTGGCTCAGCTGAAACTGCTTCAGGTAAAAATCGTGAATGATGTCAATCTCTCCTTTGTGCATTTTAGCTAAAAACAGGCGGGTGTAATGCACAATTTGTTCATGGTTCTCGGTCGCAAATGCCAGACTTTCAAGGTTAGTCAGGGTTTCCAGGTAATTAATCTCAACTACCTTCTGGGCCTTCGAATTGCAGAAATAACGAACGAAGCGATAAACATGACTGGCTAGTTTGAGGTGCGATAGATCGCCTGGTTTAGGCCTGATGTTCAATAGCACAGCAATTTCATGGGGTTTGTAATCGAACCGCAGCTTATAGCGCCTGTATGGGGCGGTGTACTTGTAAGCCAGTGAATGAGCAGTTTCTACACGCACGTTGTTAAGCCTCATTTGGCTCAGCTTGTGTTCGGCCTCCAGTTTAACCGATTTGTTAAAGGCCAGGTAAAGAATGGGAGCGTGTGGCCTTTGTTGAGCGTATTGCAGAATGGTGGTTGTTTTACCTGAGCCGGCAACGGCATTTACTTTGAGGTTGCCTTCGTGTTCAATAATCTGTTGCTGTTCGTCGGTTAATTGCATTGATATATTTAAGTTGGATATGCGTTGGCAATAGTTGAGTGCCTGAGCAAATAAAAAGTACCAATCTCTGGGATGAACTCCAGAGATGGTACTTGCTACCTACTTGTATTATTCGTTGATGTGATTCTCTTTACTAGTCTATTTAATAGGGACTTAATAAACGGTGCCTGGCTAACTTGTCTGGCTGCTTCCAAACACCCTTTCTAAAATGGCGTTCACTCTGGCCATTGGGTCTTTGCGGATATTGGCTTCCTCTTCCGCGATCTTAACAAATAAGCCGTTAAGTGCCTGCTCTGTCAGGTAGGCATCCAGGTCGACGTTAACCGTATTGAGGCCCGCCATTTTTCCAAAGGGATTGTCGGCTATCTGGTTCCATTTCCCCGTAAGTGTTTCCCACGACATATTGGGTGATATGCCGGCGGCAATTTCCTTGTCGAGCGATGCTTGTATTTTTGGCTGGTATAAATCAAACAGTTGCTTGTAAGTGCTGTTTTTCAGGTATTGGGTAGCAGCATTATCTTCACCTTTCAAAATATTGAAGGCATCACTAATGGTCATTTGCCTGATGGCGCCCCAAAAAACCGGTCCGGCTTCTTTAGCTGCATCTTCGGCGGCCCGGTTAATGTGCTTCACAACGTCTTCAATTACCTTTTCTCCACCGGGTAGTTTCGATGCATTTTTAACGATGACATCCGCCTCTTTGGGTAGTAAAATTTTCACCAAATCATCACCATAGTAGCCGTTGGTAGCTCCCAGGTGAGCCGCTGCCGAGTCGGTACCAACCCGCAAGGCTTCTTTTAATCCGCTGGCCACTTCGTTTTCGGTAAGTGGGGCGTTGGCATTGTAGGTTTCCATTACGGCAGTCAGCTCGGCACAAGCTGATAATGTTATCAAAGATAAGATATAGATAATCTTCTTCATTAAACTTATTATTAGATTATTAGATGTTACTTATATTTCCTTTTTTGAGAATGAGATCGCCCTTTCTTTGCTGATTTAGGTTTTGGGCGGGCATTTTGCTTTTTAGCGTCCTTCTCAGGAAATAGTTTTTTGAGTATGTCAAAGCGTCTAAAGCTTTTCAGGCGTTCTTTGATTTTGTCCTGGTATTCTTTTTTATACCAGAAAAGATACATGCGTTGCTGCAGTTTTTCATCCTTGCTGCGTGGTGTGTAGGTTTCTTCGAGCGTGTAAGGATGTATCCCGGAATAGTAGATAACAGTGGCAACAGTCATGGGTGTTGGGGTAAAGTCCTGTACCTGTTCCAGCTTAAAATCCATGTCGTGGGTTTCGCAGGCCAGGTTGGCCATGTCCATTTCTTCACTTCCCGGGTGGCTCGATATAAAATAAGGGATAATTTGCTGGTTCAGTTTTTTGGCACTGTTAATCCGGTCGAAATCAGCTTTAAACTTATGAAACAGCTTAAACGAAGGCTTACGCATAATTTTTAATACCTGATCGGAGGTGTGCTCAGGGGCGACTTTTAAGCGGCCTGATACATGATTTTCAATCAGTTCCTCCATATAGGCCTTATGGCTTTCTTTTTCTTCCGACGAGGCCATGTTGTTGTAAAGCATGTCGTAACGAACACCACTGCCAATAAAGGCCTTTTTGATACCGGGGTGCTTATCAACCGTTTTATAAAGTTCGGTCATGGCACTGTGATCGGTATTTAGGTTGGTGCAAATGTTAGGATGGATGCAGGAGGGGCGTGTACAACGCTGACAAATCCTGAGGTTTTTACCTTCCATCTGGTACATATTAGCGCTGGGGCCACCCAGGTCGGATATGTAACCTTTAAAATCCGGCATGCCGGTAATCGCGTCTACTTCCTTTAAAATACTCTCCTTCGAGCGGGAAGCAATAAATTTACCTTGATGGGCTGATATGGTACAGAAGCTGCAACCCCCAAAACAGCCGCGGTGCATATTTACCGAAAACTTAATCATTTCAAATGCCGGAATAGGGCCTTTGGCAATGTAACGGGGGTGAGGTAAGCGGGTATATGGCAAATCAAATGAGGCATCCAGCTCCCCACTGGTCATGGGTGGGTATGGAGGATTTATAATTACTGTATGCTGCCCCACATCCTGTGTGAGTCGGGCCGCATTCCACCGATTCGACTCTTCTTCCACATGTCTGAAGTTTTTGGCGTATTTAGTCTTATCAGTCAGGCACTCATCATGCGAAAATAAGGGCAAATCTTTCCAGTTCTTATTCTTGGGGAGTGGTGTGCCCTTGTCAAGCATAAAAGCAGTTTGAGGAACGGTCTTAAGGCTCTCCATGGGCACGCCTCGCTCAATTAAGCGAATGATTTCAAGAAGAGGCTGTTCGCCCATCCCATAGACCAGAAGGTCGGCCTTGGCATCGGCCAGTATGCTTGGTCTGAGCTGATTCGACCAATAATCGTAATGCGTTACTCGCCGCAGCGATGCCTCAATGCCACCAAGCAGAACCGGTACATCAGGATATAACTCTTTCAGAATATTACAATACACTACTGAGGCATAATCGGGTCGTTGGCCCGCGCGCCCGTCGGGCGTATAGGCGTCGTCTGATCGCAGGCGGCGGTTAGCTGTGTAATGGTTCACCATGGAATCCATGGCGCCAGCAGTTACGCCGAAAAAGTAGTTTGGACGGCCCAGTTTTTTAAAGTCTCTTAAATCATCGCGCCAGTTGGGCTGGGGTACGATGGCTACTTTTAAGCCATGAGCTTCGAGCATGCGCCCAACAACAGCCGCCCCAAAGGCCGGATGATCAATGTATGCATCTCCGGTGAACAGAATCACATCAATGCTGTCCCATCCACGTCGCTCTACCTCTTTGGCTGATGTCGGCAGCCAGTCTTCCATCTTATGCTTTTGCTCAGTTTTTATCATATCGTTGACAAATGTAGCTGAATTTTACTTATCTTGCTTTCATAATTAAGGCATTGCTTACAGAAAAGGGCTTTTCTGTTATAGGTAAACCAGCAAAAGAGTTAAAGGTTTTTTTTTATATTTTAAAACCAATGTTAACTTTGTATTGAAAAATTTGGCCATGACAGATCCAAATAGTGAATTAATTGTTGAGTTAAAAGATAAGATTAACAGGCTGATTCAGCAGTACCAAAGCTTAAAGTCGGAGGTGCAATTGCTGGAGGATGAGAAGAGTAGGTTGACAGATCAGCTTGAAGAGGCCGCCAGAGAATATCATAATCTGGAGCAGCGATTCAACAATATGAAAATAACGAAGGATTTGGTGGTCGGTAGCTCTGAAGCTGGAGAAACCAAAAAACGGATTGGTCAAATTGTGCGGGAAATAGATAAGTGTATTGCGCTTTTAAACCGTTAAGCTAGTATAATGGACGATAAACTCTCTATACGTGTTAATATTGCCGACAGGTATTATCCGTTGCGAATTGAACGTAGCGATGAAGAGCGTATTCGTTTGGCTGCTAAGCTTATTAACGAGAAGGTTTTACAATATAAACAACGGTATTCAGATAAGGATGTACAGGATTTTTTGGCCATGGCCACTTTGCAGTACGTCATTAAATTGTTAGAATTGGAGAACCGACATGATGTGGACCCTTTTATTGAAATGGTTCGCGACTTAAATGAGCAATTAGATAATGTTCTATCTGAAAAAACTGATAAGGTTTTGTAAGTTAGATTATTGACTTTTAGAAAGTTTACCCGCATTGTTTACTGTAGTTATTCATCCGGATAATACAGTAGGATAATGCGGTTTTGTTTTATATATAACACGATAAATATGGATCTACCAATAGTAATAGGAGTTGCAATTGGTGCTTTATTGGCTGGGAGTTTGGTAACATGGCTGATTATTACCAAGGCTCTTAAGTCTAGAAGCGAACGAATTGTAAAAGAGGCAGAAGCAGAGGCGGAAGTCATCAAGAAAGATAAAATTCTTCAGGCAAAAGAGAAGTTTCTTCAATTGAGGACGGAGCATGAAAAGGAAATCAATTCCCGCAACGCAAAAATGGTAAATGCCGAAAATAAGTTGAAACAAAAGGAATCGACCTTGTCTCAGCGTATTGAGGAGCATAACCGCAAGCGGAAAGAAGTGGAAGCCATCCGCGAAAACCTGACTGCTCAGCTGGAAATTGTTGAGAAAAAGACGGATGAAGTCAACAAAGCTCACAAACAGCAGGTGGAGCAATTGGAGGCTATCTCTGGCATGTCGGGTGACGAGGCCAAGGAGATGCTGATTGAAAGCATGAAGGCCGAAGCAAAAACAGAGGCCATGTCCTACATCAACGACATTATGGATGATGCAAGGATTAATGCCAATAAAGAGGCGAAGCGTATTGTACTTCAGACAGTTCAGCGCGTTGCCACAGAAACGGCCATTGAAAATTCGGTGACCATTTTCCACATTGATTCGGATGAAATGAAAGGACGAATCATTGGACGTGAAGGACGAAATATCAGAGCGCTGGAAGCAGCTACAGGTGTGGAGATTATTGTGGATGATACGCCGGAAGCGATTGTGCTTTCAGCATTTGATCCGATGCGTCGAGAAATTGCCCGCTTAGCGCTTCACCAACTGGTAACGGATGGACGTATCCACCCGGCACGTATCGAAGAGGTGGTGAATAAAGTACGTAAGCAGGTAGAAGAGGAAATTCTTGAAACCGGTAAACGCACGGCGATCGATTTAGGTGTTCATGGTTTGCATTCAGAACTGATTAAATTGGTTGGTAAGATGAAGTACCGCTCGTCTTACGGGCAAAACTTGCTGCAGCACTCGCGCGAAACAGCGAATCTGTGTGCGATAATGGCCACAGAGCTAGGACTAAATGCCAAGCGAGCTAAGCGAGCAGGTCTGCTTCATGATATTGGGAAGGTGTCTGACGAAGATCCGGAATTACCACACGCAATTTTGGGAATGAAGCTGGCTGAGAAATATAAAGAGAAACCGGATATTTGCAATGCCATTGGCGCTCACCACGACGAGGTGGAGATGACGACAATGATTGCCCCAATTGTTCAGGTATGCGATGCTATTTCTGGTGCTCGTCCTGGTGCTCGTCGCGAAATTATTGAGGCTTACATTAAGCGCCTGAAGGATTTAGAGAATCTGGCGTTATCTTACCCAGGCGTTCTTAAAACATATGCCATCCAGGCGGGTAGGGAATTACGCGTGATTGTTGGTGCTGAAAAAACAACCGACAAAGAGGCTGAAGAGCTGTCTTATGACATCGCGCGTAAGATTCAGACGGAGATGACTTATCCGGGACAAGTAAAAATAACCGTGATTAGAGAAACTCGTGCAATTAGTTATGCCAAGTAACTAATCGTTAATTATATAAGAGAAGGCAGCCATTGGTTGCCTTTTTTTATGCTCAACAATTGACCAATCAAGCGAATTTAGTGTTTAAAAGTTCAGTTTTTTATGCTGGCTTTGTTACATTTACATTTCAAGATAAAAAACGAATGGAAACACGACTCGAAAATAAAAAGGTACTGGTAACTGGCGGAGCCGGTTTTATTGGCAGTAATTTGTGTGAGAAACTCCTGAAGCAAAACAACCAGGTCGTTTGTCTGGATAATTTTGCAACGGGTAAGCGCTCCAATCTCAACGAATTTATTGCCGACAGCTCATTTCAACTTATCGAAGGAGATATTAGAAACCTTGATGATTGCATGGAGGCGGTGAAAGGTGTTGAGATCATCTTTCATGAGGCCGCATTGGGCTCAGTGCCGCGCTCAATTGCCGATCCTCTGACGTCTAATGAGGTAAATGTTTCCGGGTTTTTAAATGTGCTTATTGCTGCCCGCGATAGCGGAGTAAAGCGTGTAGTCTATGCCGCCAGTTCCTCCACTTATGGCGATAGCGAAAACCTGCCTAAAGTTGAAGATGTAATTGGTAAACCATTGTCGCCATACGCCATTACAAAATATGTTAATGAATTATATGCCGATGTATTTTCGCGTTTGTATAACATGCAGCTCATCGGTTTGCGTTACTTCAATGTGTTTGGAAGGCGACAGGATCCCGATGGGGCTTATGCCGCAGTAATTCCAAAATTTGTAAAGGCATTGATTGATAAAAAATCGCCGGTAATTAACGGTGACGGGAGCTACTCACGTGATTTCACATACATAGATAATGTGCTTCAGGCTAATGAATTGGCTGCTGTTATTGATAGCCAAGAGGCAATTAACACCGTTTATAATGTGGCTTTTGGACAGCGAACGACTCTTAACGAATTGGTTGGGTATTTAAAGGAGTTTTTAAGTGCTTATGATCCGGCAATTGCCGATGTGGAAATCCATTATGGAGCTAACCGGGAGGGCGACATACCACATAGTTTGGCTTCCATTGAAAAAGCAAGTGAGCTATTAGGATATTCGCCAGCATATAGCATCAAAGATGGTTTAAGTGAAGCCATTGGTTGGTATTGGAATAATTTAAAATAATAGCCATTAGGATGTGTTGTTAAATAGCTATATTTGTAACAAAATTCAAACCTATGATAAAGAATATAACTAACTGTTTAATCCTTTGCTGCTTACTGGTAGGTACTGCGTGTGGAGGTGGAAGCGATGGCCCTGATAAGACAAAGCCTGAGGCAGACATAAAAGTTCCCTCCGCGAATCAAACTTTTGTTAAGGGGGCAAATTTGCCCTTAGATGCCGTATTTACAGACAATAAGGCTTTAAAGAACTGTGTGGTGACACTGGTATATAATCCCGATGTTACATCAGCTCAACTAAAAGGTCTTAGTGACCCTTGGGAACCTGCTCCGGCCACGATTCCGCTGAATGGGAAGCAGACAGATGAGCAAAAGCTGGATAATATTTTTGCTGAGCCCGTTGAGTCATCTTGTTTGAGTGGCGATTACACCTTAACATTTATTGTTGAAGATGCTGCCGGAAATAAATCGGATGCCATCATGGTGGATATTGTTATTCAGTAGAAGGAATTTTCTAAATTGTTTTAATTTTAAGGGCCTCATCAGAGCCCTTTTTTTTGATAGATGCATTAATTAAAAGACCATTATGTACGATTTTGATAAACACATTGAACGGGCAGGAACCAATGCCTATAAATTAGATCTGCGGCAGCGGTATTTTGGAACCGATGATGTTATTCCTCTCTGGGTGGCTGATATGGATTTTGCCGCGCCGCCAGCTGTTCAGGAAGCCATTCAGAAACGCGCGGCTCATGAAATTTATGGCTACACCATTCGCAAAGAAGAATTTACTGCCGCCATTGCAGATTGGTGCAAGTATAAGCATAACTGGTTGGTCAATGAGAGTTGGATCGAATATTCGCCTGGAGTGGTGCCTGCACTTGCCTTTTCAGTTTTAGCATTTTCGGCGCCCGGCGATGGTATAATAATTAATACGCCTGTTTATCCGCCCTTTTATTCGGTAATTGCAGATAATGGACGGAAGGTGATTAAAAATAGCCTTGTTAATACAGATGGCCGTTATGAGATAGATTTTGATTTGCTGGAAAGGCAAGCAGCACAAAAAGACACCACCATTTTTATTTTGTGCTCGCCACACAACCCGGTTGGCCGGGCCTGGACACGAGAGGAGCTTTTAAAAATACACGAGATATGCAGCAAGCATAATGTATTGGTGTTGGCCGATGAAATCCATTCCGATTTGGCTTTGTTTGGGCATCAACACATCCCGTTTGCTTCGTTGAATGAGGCTGCAGCCATGAATAGCATTTCCTTTATGGCTCCTTCCAAAACTTTTAATATTGCAGGGTTTAGTACGTCTTACGTGGTTGCTTCTAACCCCAAGCTGCTGGAGGGCTACCGGGCTACACAAAACCGCCTGCAATTGCACATGGGCCATTTATTTAGTGGTGTAGCACTCACAGCTGCCTATAATCACGGCCGTGAATGGCTAAAAGATTTATCGGCTTACATAGAAGCTAACATCAATTTTGTAGAGCAATATTTAAAGGAAAACCTGCCGGAACTTCATTTTTATAAACCAGAAGCTACCTATTTAATTTGGCTCAATTTTAAAGCGTGGAATCTGCCACAGAGCGATGTGAAGACTTTTTTGATTGAAAAAGCAAAGGTTGGGCTTAACGATGGACTCTCTTTTGGGAAAGAAGGAGAGGGATTTATGCGCATGAATGTGGCCAGTCCAAGAGCAGTATTGCAACAAGCCTTAGAGCAAATAAAGGCGGCTAAACTATAAATGCGAATGTCAAAGCATCATGTGGCAATATTATGTATGCTGTTATTGACAGGATGTGGAGTCTATCTGCAATACCCGGGTGTTGGTAACAATAGCCAGTGGAAGCTGATGACGGATAGTGATACGGCCGTGTTTTGCCTGTCAAATGCTTCGCGGCAGATTGACTCCATCATCGATAATACATCCAAGAAGGTGTATGTGCCGTTGCAGACAAGCTGTTTTGAACTGCCAGGGAATAGGTTGCGGCCTGGCATTAATGAGCTGTCATTCACATTCTATTCGGGTAACAGGAAGTACCGGTTATTGGAAAAGATATACATGGTATCTGATACTGAACCACATCAAGTAACTCTAGATAATTATCACATAATCAAGCATGATGCGGATGCTTTTACACAGGGGCTTTTATGGCACAATGGTGTTTTGTATGAGTCAACAGGCCTGACGGGGCAATCTTCCTTGCGCATTATCAACCCGGATAATGGACAGGTGGTGCAAAAACTGGATTTGGATAAGCAGATATTTGCAGAGGGCCTTACCTTAGCTGACAGTACGCTTATAATGCTTACCTGGAAAGATGGATTGGTTTATACCTTCAACCAACAGCTGGAGCAGCTGGCCATCTACCCTTACAAACAGGAAGGCTGGGGCCTAACAACTGTTGATGGGCGCTTTCTGTTGAGTTCAAATGGTACCAATAAGTTGCACTATTTATCAAATGATTTTAAGGTCGATTCAGTTTTTCAGGTCTATAACAATACAGGGCCGGTGCAATACCTTAATGAGTTAGAATATATTGAAGGCAAGGTATGGGCAAATGTATTGGGCAGTGATCGCATCGTTGTCATCGATCCGGCTTCGGGTAAAGTGGAAGTGACCCTTGATCTTAGCCATTGTATCGATCGCTCTCGCTATACCGATGCCGGAGTGCTCAACGGTATAGCCTATAATCCCCGGGAACAGCTTGTTTACCTGACGGGAAAAAATTGGCCATATATTATTGTTTGGCAACATTTGTCCTTTGAGAAATGAAATAAAAAGACTATGTTTGTTAATAAATGTTAACAGTCGAATTGAGGGAAAAATCTAAAGGTTAATGTGCAAGTTAATATTTAAGGTTGCTCTCCTGTCTTTTGTGTTTATGTATCAGCTAACATATTCTCAAACAGGGAGTAATGAGTTCGAATTATTGCTTAAAATACTTCCGGAAGCCGATAGCGATGCGGACGGAATTCCTGATAGGCATGTTGTTCATTATAATCATGATGGGCGTATCACCCGAATTGTTGCGAAGGGGCTTATTAGCAAGGACTCTCTGGTAGCTGACTTCTCGTTTGTACCATATCTGGAACAGTTAGACATTTCGAATAACAGCATAAAATTCTGTCAGCTAAAATTTGCAGCCAATAACCGAATCAGAGTATTAAATGTAAGTGAAAATAAGCTTGAGGAGGTGAATGTAGATTTCAAGCGCTTGCCAATGCTTCAGGAGTTGGAGCTGTCGGGCAACAAACTAACGAGTTTTAACCATGAGTTTGCAGTTGGTAATTCCCTGAAGCGCATTAACTTAATAAAGAATCAGCTCGATAGTTTTGTGTTCAATGTAAAGCAGCTTCGAAAACTGGAGGTCTTACTGCTTAGCTTCAACAACATAAATAGCTTTGAGCTAATACCTTATTCAAGCAATCAGCTACAGACACTTTTTATCGATCATAACCAGTTGGATACCTTCAGTGAGGATTTGAACTGTTTGGGCCGATTAAGTGAATTGAACCTTTCAAGTAATGATCTTGAAGTGTTTAACCCCAGATTAGAGGGTTGTCGCTCGCTGCAGCGCTTGGCATTGAGCAATAACAGGCTTAAAAGTTTTGATTACGATTTATCGACCTGTAAGAGTTTAACGGGTTTGTATTTGGCATCTAATAAAATACAACGTTTTACATCTTCGCTGACTGCCTGTTCTCAATTGCAAATTTTGGATTTGTCATTTAATGAACTGGTGGCCTTCGAAACCAGCTTCAAGGCAAATCCCAAGTTGGCAAAGTTGCTTTTAAACTCTAATCACATATCGAAATTACAACTCGACCTGAGTAGTGCCAGAGCCTTAAGGGAGTTAGATTTATGGGGGAATAAGCTCTATAAGTTTGATGTGAATATAAGCAACTGCACTAATCTGGAGGTGTTAAATTTAGGAAATAATAAGCTGGAGTTTTTTGCCCCGAGTTTAAGGAATAACAATCGACTGAATAAACTTTTTTTAGGAAATAATCAACTGACCGTTTTTAATCAGCAGCTTAGCAATCATAAAAATCTGGAAATTCTGGTGTTGCGCAACAATAAAATTCATGAGCTTAATACGCAGTTGGATGAATGTAGTTCGTTGACTCACTTAGACTTGTCTAATAACAGGTTGACGGATTTCAGTTATAACTTTATGACCTGTCCAAAGTTGGAGCACCTGGATGTGAGTAATAATAACATCTCGATCTTTAATGCGGAGTTTAGACGTAATTGGCAACTGGAAACATTAAAGTTGAACGGGAACAACATTGCACAGTTTGATGCCCGGCTGTTTCACTGTCCCAACCTTAAGTTAATCGATTTATCAGGCAACCAGCTGTCTAAGTTTGAAATTGACCTGCTTAATCAGCATCAACTGGAGGAATTGCTTCTAAATAACAACCAAATAAATGATATTCAGCTGAAGCTGTTTAATTGTCGCGAACTAAAAGCGCTTGATTTATCTCACAACCAGCTCGATACCTTTAATTTGGATTTGCGGGCGAATCACAAGCTTGAAATACTTAATTTATCTCATAATCAGCTGAGCAAATTTACTGATTTAAAGGTAAATGGTTTCCGTATTAAAGTGCTCGATTTAAGTTACAATAAGTTGTGTCATCCAAACATTAACTTTTATTTGTTTCCACAGTTGAGAGAGCTTAATCTGAGAGGCAATTATATATCCCGCTTCAATTATAACCTGAGAAATAATGAGCAGTTGGTGTACCTTAATTTGGGCGATAACCACATTAGCTACATCGAAAGCAAGCTGAATTATTGTCCGCGTTTAAGGTCTTTAATACTCGATAATAACGATTTTAAGCAGTTTACTCTCAACCTCGACAGTTGCAGGTTCTTGCACACACTCGATTTGAGTCATAACCGAATCGAATACATCGGAACGTCAATTGGCAAAATGAAAAAGCTGCGTCACCTGAATTTATCACACAATGCCATTAGCAATATTCCGTTTTCATTTAAGAGTTTAACTGATTTGCGCTACCTGAATTTAAGCCACAATAATATTAGTTTCCTGGCAAATAGCCTCGATTTATGCTATAATCTGGAGTCGTTGCTGCTGCAATCCAATAAGCTGGTTCAGTTCGATATTGAGTTTGATGACATGTTTTATCTGAATGAGATTGATTTATCAGATAACGAGCTGTTCTTTTTTGTCGCCAATCTATCCAATAGCCTGACCATTAAAAAATTGAACTTTTCCAATAATAATATTGCTTTACTGAAGCTGGACTTAAACGAGTGTTGGTTTTTTGAGTCACTTAACGCCTCAAATAACATTATTGAGCAGGTGTACATCGACTTTAAAGGCTGTTCACTTCTTGAAAATATCAACCTGAGAAATAATAAAATCAGAACCTTGGACCTTGATATTCAGTGGAGTCCATACATGAAGCATTTATACCTGGATAATAATCTGTTAAGCGATTTGAACCTTAACTTGGCACAGGGAGTGGAGATGGATTCTGTGACTTTAAGTAATAATCACTTGCCTCTTGACTATCTGATACATGCCAGACAGACATTTGCTCAAAATGCACAGTGTTTTACCTATCATCGTCAGCATTCCGCTGATCTGTTAAAGTGGCAAAAGGTAAACTCCAGTCAGAGTGTATTTTCCTTAATAGCGCGCATTGACGATTTGCAAATTGATTGGTTCTTTAATAATGAGCTGATTAAAAGCAACTCCAACCAGGTTGTGATTAATAATAAGGACAAAGGACTTATTGAGTGCGTTATTGAGCATCCCGATTTGCCTAATTTGACATATTCTTATCAGGCCTACTTAAATATTACGGTTCCCAAGGAGGAGGTGATGGCATTAAGCAGCTTATATGCAGAAATGCAAGGGGACAGGTGGTACAGTAACGAAGGCTGGTCGCAAATTAAGCGCGGTAAACGATTGCCAAAATCTTTTCTGGCCCTTCATGGAGTCACATTTAATCAGTCAGGACACGTAACCGCAATCAAGTTGTGTAACAATCATCTTCGCGGCTATATTCCGCAAGAATTTAAAGCGCTTAAGCACTTAAAGGAGCTGAAGCTGGCCAACAATGAGGTGGCAGGCCTGATGGCTGAGGATGTGCTGACCAGTAAAATTCAGAAAATTGACTTGTCTGGTAATCTGCTTCGGAACTTCAGTGCCAATCTTAGCCGCCTATCCGCTCTTACCGATTTGGACATCAGTGCCAACCATCTGCGCGATTTCTCACCGGCCTTTGGCGATTCAACAGCCCTGGTGAGGTTAGATCTGAGCGATAACTATTTAGATACTCTTCATTTTGATGTGCTCTCGCCAGATTTGCAATATTTGTCGTTGAAAAACAATGTTTTAGATAGAGTGAAGCTGGATTTAACCGCCTGTAACTATTTAGATACCATTGATGTATCGTTAAACAGACTTAAATTCGAATCGCTAACTCCCTTGTTGTATGGTATGCCTAAGAAGGTTGGAAAGCTTATAACCGGGCAGCAAAAAATAATGTACAAGTTGGCATACGATAATGGCATTGGCGCAGTGTATATCAACGATGTGCTTGATAAAACCAATACCATAAAATGGTACCGGGCCGGGGAGGCATTGGTAACAGATAAGCACTACATTGGGTTAAAAACTGACTACTACAAAGACTATTCGGCCTACATTAAAAACCCATTTTTCCCGGATACTTCTATAAAGGCTGTATGGTAGCAGCGAAAGCTTTGGTTTAACTGATTGCTAGCTTAGTGGCACTTGTGAGGCTGAAAGGCGGTGATTACATATAATGCGCTTTAGTGAAGCGCTGTCTTTCTAATGTCTTCAGGAGTGGTTTTATTTTTGGGTTCTTCCATTTTGTTCTTGCTTATGATGGTAGTATCATCCTATTGAGCCAGGCATTGGGCACTCAATAAAATGCCTACATACAGTCGTTGGAAGAGTTGCCATCGGCTGCTGGTTGCGTGTATCCAGTTCATTAGCCAGGACATTCATTTTTAGTAAAAAAGGCATTGTTATGAACAAATGTTCAAAATAAATTCTACATTTGTTGTGGATAATACTTTTAAGCATGCCACGACCAAAACGAAAACGATTTATCGAGTCGCCACCAAAAGTCGACGGATTTAAGCCATTTGGCGTTCCTATGGGAAGTTTGGAGCCAGTAATTTTGCTGTTTGAAGAGTATGAGGCTATGCGGCTAACGGACTATGAGGGGCTTAATCAGGAAGAGGCAGCCCTGAAAATGAATGTGTCAAGGCCCACCTTTACCCGTATTTATGAAAGGGCTCGTCAGAATGTAGCCAAAGCCTTTGTCGAAGGCAAAGCTATTCTGATTGAAGGAGGAGATTTTCATTCGGACGATCATTGGTACAAATGTACCCAATGTCAGAAGTTAAACATCAGTAAGCAGGCGCTTCAGGGATGTAACTATTGCCAGGCGCCTGATTTGCGTGAATTAAACTAAATATGGAAGCAGAACAATACAATGGACATTGCATTTGTGTTGAATGCAATGTCACCTTTCCACATCAAAAAGGTAAGCCTTGTCGCAACGAAACATGCCCTCATTGCGGAAAGACAATGATGCGTGAGGGAAGCTATCATCATCAATTATATTTAAAAAAAATAGGAGATATGAATTATGAAAGTGGCAATTCCAACCAGAGGAAATGTTGTCGATGATCACTTCGGTCATTGCGAAGCCTACACGCTACTCACAGTAGACGACAACCAGAAGATTACCAAGTCAGAAACCTTACCCTCGCCACAGGGTTGCGGTTGCAAAAGCAATATCGCCGCAATTTTGCAGGAAAAGGGGGTGACGGTAATGCTGGCTGGTAATATGGGTAATGGTGCATTAAACACCTTAAGAAATCATGGCATCCAGGTATTTAGAGGTTGTTCCGGAGATGTGATGTCAGTGGTCCATAATTTTTTGGCCGATAAAATTGAAGATTCAGGGATTGGTTGTCAACAGCATGCCAGCGGACATGAGTGTCAACATTGATCTTTGTATGAGTAATCCAGTAAAAGGCTACCCGTAACGGTAGCTTTTTTATTGTAAGGCCATTTTATAGTGTTCGATGGCCCGCAGCCGAGCTGCTTTGTGTTCAACCATTGGTTGGGGGTAGGCCATGGTGCCAAATTCAGGAACCCATTTAAGAATATACTTTAGCTCGGGGTCAAACTTCTTCTGTTGTTCCGAAGGGTTGAATACTCTGAAATAAGGCGCTGCATCGCAGCCTGTACCGGCAGCCCATTGCCAATTGCCATTGTTGGATGCCAGTTCGAAGTCCAGCAGGTGTTGGGCAAAAAAAGCTTCGCCCCAGCGCCAGTCAATCAGTAGGTGTTTACATAAAAAGCTGGCACACACCATCCGCACACGGTTGTGCATAAATCCGGTTTGTACAAGCTCGCGCATGCCTGCATCAACTATGGGGTAACCAGTTTGTCCCTGACACCAGCGTTCAAACTGTTTACTGTTATTTTGCCAGATAATGGCATCGTATTTTCGCTTAAAATTATGGGCGATAACCTGGGGAAAGTGCACCATGATCTGCATGAAAAATTCGCGCCAGATTAATTCGCTTAAAAACACTTCGCTGTAGCAGGTTTTGGCAATGACTTCACGAATGCTGATAGTGCCAAAGCGCAGGTGGGGTCCCAGGTGTGAGGTGTGGTTCAGGTGGGGGATATCTCTTTTGTGCTCATACTGTTCGACATGATTAAAATTCCAGGCTGGCACAGCAATTGGCGAATGCTTAAACCCCAATTCCTCAATATGAGGCGTATGTATCTGTATTTGAAAGTAGTTTGCAGGCGCATCAGCTTGTGGTCGATTTATGGATGGTAAATCATTAAATCTACTGATCCATTGTTTCTTATAAGGCGTATATATAGTATAGGGTGAACCATCTTTTTTCAAAACTTCGTGGGCTTCAAACACGACCTGATCCTTGTGTGTTACAACCCGAATACCATGGGATTCCAGTAGTTTAGTAACCGCTTCATCCCTTTCTAAAGCATAGGGTTCGTAGTCGCGATTAAAATGCACCTCGGCAATGTTATAGCTATGGATGAGTTTCTGCCATTCTTCGAGTGGCTGGCCTTGCAAAACCTTTAGCCCATTATGGTATTGGCTGTTCAGCTGCACATTTATGGTGGTGACTTGTTGATGAATGAAGGTGATTCGCGCATCATCTGCCTGAAGTTCATCGGTGATGTGGCGGTCAAAAATAAAAATGGGTAAAACTGGATGTGGGCCGTTCAGAGCTGCATTTAAAGCGGTATTATCTTTCAATCGAAGGTCGCGCCTGAACCAATGGATGGTGATTTTGTCTGTCATGCTTCTGCAATATTTACTTCTGCTCCTGCAAATGTTTAATTTATGAATGTATAACTTAAACGAGACTATTTTTGTTTTGATTGCATTCGAATCAGTAAAGGGTGCAGAAATACAGCCAGCAGAATGACTAATGTGCCCAGGTAAAAACCACCGGACATAAACTCACTTTGTCCAAATATAAAAAAGGCCAGTAAAATGCCATACACGGGTTCCATGTTGATGGCCAGCACAACCGTATAGGCAGATAATACTTTCATAACATCAACTGCTACCACAAATGCATAGGCGGTGCAGGCGATTCCCAATATAAGGATGTAAATAATATCGAGCGTTGTTGGCATCACCATGCCAGAGGGAAGGATGCCGGTTGCCAGCAGGAAGATGCCGATACTGATGAAACCACTGCCCATCTCATAAAAGCTGATGGTTACCGGGTGGTATTTGTCAATAAAGAGCTTGTTTAGTACCGTAAATAGACCTGCCAGAAATGCAGATATCAAGGCCGTTATGATGCCTTTCCAGTAAGTAAGCTCGAACTGAAATATCATGTATAGACCAGCAATAATAAGAAGTCCAATAAGGACTTCCAGCCATTGAATGCGTTTACGAAATATAATGGGCTCTAAGAAACTGGCAAATAGAGTGGTAGAGGCCATGCAGCCCAATGTAACCGAAACGTTCGATATTTTAACCGCATGAAAAAAAGTAATCCAGTGAAAAGCAACTACTATTCCAACTCCCATCAGCCTGATGATGCTGGCCGAACCAATGGCAACAGGTATTTTCTTATACCTTAAGTAGGCCCACAGCACAATAAAGGCAATGAGCATTCTGTACCAAACCATTTGAGGAGCCGAAAGGGTTATTAATTTGCCCAGTATGGCTGTAAAACCATATAATAAGACAACAAAATGGAGTTTTAAATGGTTTTTTAGTAGTGCGTTCATAAAAGTATAGCTTGGTAACTGAATTTTGTTTGGGCAAAAATAGAAATAGTTTCGTAGCAACGCATTAATTTTGTTGTTCATCAATTAACCTAATGCGAATAAATGTTCGTGTGCAAATATTAATCTGATTATGAAGAAAGTAATAAACAAATGGCCTTTAGGACTTAGCCTACTGCTTTTATTAGCAGTAGTTTATAGCTGTTCAACAGTGCCTTTAACCGGTCGAAAGCAACTCAATCTGGTTTCTGATGCTGAAATGATGTCTATGAGTTTCACCCAGTACGACCAGTTTCTGAAAGAGAATAAGTTATCGACTAATAAGGAGCAAACAGAAATGGTTAAAAGGGTGGGGAAACGAATTGCTGCGGCCGTGGAAAAATACATGACCGATAATGGCTACGCGGATCACATCAAGGATTTTGCCTGGGAGTTTAACCTGGTTGAGGATGACGTGCCCAATGCCTGGTGCATGCCTGGTGGGAAGGTGGTTTTTTACACCGGCATCTTGCCATTAACAAAAGATGAAGAAGGCCTGGCGGTTGTAATGGGGCACGAAATTGCCCATGCTGTGGCCAAGCATGGTAATGAGCGGATGAGTCATGAAATGGGTGTGCAAATGGGCGGGGCCGCCCTGTCGGTAGCGCTTAATGAAAAACCAGAGCAAACAAAAGCTTTGTACATGGCTGCTTTTGGCTTGGGCTCGCAGGTGGGCTTTATGTTGCCTTATTCGCGTACGCACGAAACAGAAGCCGATAAGATGGGCCTTATTTTTATGGCAATGGCGGGCTATAATCCGCAGGCCGCTGTTCCTTTCTGGAAGCGCATGGCTGATAGTGGCGGACAAAAACCACCTGAGTTTTTGAGTACGCACCCGGCAGATGATACAAGGGTTAAAAATCTCCAGGCTTACATGCCCGAAGCTCTAAAATATTATAAAAAATAGCTGAAAGGAAGCGCTCAGGAAACTGGGCGCTTTTGTTTATTCAGAAGTTATAGCCTAAGCTAAGCGATGGGGCAATAAAGTATTGCAGACCAAATATCGCATTGGCGCCGGCTCTGATTACCAAACCGCCCGCCTTTTGATAGCGGTACATCATGGGCAGAAAAATTCCATAGGCCACAATATTATTATCTTCATAGGTATAATCATTAATGCTGATAATGCCTCCGGCCCCAAATTCGAGGTGATGATGCCTCAGACCGGCACTGAGCCAATTGATGGAAAATGGTATGTTGGTGGTGGATTTGAAATTAGAGGATAGTCCGATTTTAAAAGAAAGTTGGTAGAGTCTGTCAATGTAACGTTCATATACAAGGGTGGGATAACCATAATTGTATTTGGCAGAGTTCATAATAACTCCTTCAATGTAGATCACATTGTTTTTGAATCTACTTAACTCAGAATGGCTCAACTCTTTTTCTTGGGCCCAGAATGTGGTTGTACTAAATATGAAAAGCACCAGGCTGATTAGTATCATTTTCATAGATTCAGATTGTTTAGACGGTTGTTAGCTGTGTTTCTTAGCAAGTTGCTTATTGTGGTAATACTTATTTAGCACATAAAAGTTACACTCTTGTTTTAATTTAAATAATTGCTTGATTAACAGGTTGATGTTTCGACTAAGTGGTTGTTGTATAGATCAATGGCGAGAGTGTGATTTGATCGTAAGAAATAGTTAAACATTACTGGCAGGAGCAGATGGCAATGCAAAGGCTTGTTAGTGCTTGCAGATGTTTCAGGTTCATCAAAGAAATAATGCTTGAACACTCAGGAAATTATGAGTACATTCAGCATTTCTATTGAATTTAGAACTAAATAGCGATTCATTACTATGAAAAAGAGATGCATGTGGTGCAGTGGTTCAGAACTATATATGGCCTACCACGATCAGGAGTGGGGAGTGCCTTTGCACGATGACAAAAAGCTTTTTGAATTTCTTATTTTGGAAGGTTTTCAGGCCGGATTGAGCTGGTCGACTATTTTGAACAAGCGAGAAGCCTTCCGCCAGGCCTTTGATGGGTTTGATGCCGTTAAAATAGCGAATTACCAGGTCGACAAAGTAGAAGAGTTAATGCTCAATGCGGGCATTATCAGAAATCGTCTGAAGATCAATGCGGCCATTAAAAATGCACAGGCCTTTTTGAAGATCCAAAAAGAGCAAGGCTCTTTTGATAGCTACATCTGGCAGTTTACCAATGGGCGTACTATTTTAAACACCTTTACTTCCGATAAAGACATTCCGGCAACTACAGAACTATCCGATGCCATGAGCAAACAGATGAAGAAAGACGGTTTTTCTTTTGTTGGCAGCACCATTTGTTATGCCTTTATGCAGGCAACCGGTATGGTTAATGACCATGTTGTGAGTTGTTATCGCTATGCAGAATGTGCCAGTCTGAGTGAGGAGTAAGAAACCTTATTCAAATATGCCCGGCTATTTGTGTATTTAAATTGATATTTCTTCCTACTTTTAAACATCTAACTAAAAGTGAACTTTATGAGCCAACGATTGCTTATTTCAATGTTATTGCTGCAGGTGTTTGGTTTTCAGTTGTATGCTGAAAGCACAGACTCATTAAAGACTCAGGTCTATACTTACAAAATATTCCGGGAGATTGGCAGTACATCCTGGATACATACCCAGGAAGCTTTTGCGGAGGCCGAAGCCATGCATGCAGATGTTATTCTATTGCACATGAATACCTATGGGGGGCAGGTTGTTTTTGCCGATTCTATCCGCACAAAGATTCTCAACAGTACTATTCCGGTCCATGTGTTCATCGATAACAATGCGGCTTCTGCCGGTGCGCTAATTTCCATTGCCTGCGATAGTATTTATATGCGTTCGGGGGCCAATATTGGGGCTGCTACAGTGGTGAATCAAAGTGGTGAAAAAATGCCCGATAAATACCAGTCATACATGCGTTCGACCATCCGTGCAACGGCCGAAGCGCATGGTAAAGACACCATTGTTACAGGCAAAGATACCACCTATGTATGGCGACGCGACCCGCACATTGCTGAGGCTATGGTGGATGAGAGCATTTATATTGAAAATGTGGTTGATACAGGCAAAATATTAACCTTTACCACTTTGGAGGCCATAGAAAATGGTTTTTGTGAAGGACAGGCCAATAACATTGAGGATGTGTTAAGGCAACTAAAAATCTACAATTACGAGATCACCACCTTCAAGCCTTCTTTTTACGATGGTTTAAAAGGATTTTTAACCAGTCCCATTTTACAGGGGATTCTTATTTTGGTAATAATCGGGGGGATCTATTTTGAGTTACAAACACCCGGTGTTGGCTTTCCCTTGCTGGCGGCTTGTATTGCGGCAGTTCTCTATTTTTCGCCTTTGTACATCGATGGCCTGGCGGCTAACTGGGAGATAATCATCTTTATTATTGGATTGGTGCTCATTGGTCTGGAGGTGTTTGTGATTCCCGGATTTGGTATTGCCGGTGTATCAGGAATAATCCTTGTTGTTGGAGGACTGACTTTAAGCTTACTTGATAACGATGTATTTAATTTTGATGGGGTTGGCTTCAATAAGCTGTTGGAAGCGTTAGGCATCGTACTTTCGGGTTTATTTGGTTCCTTGCTGGGTATTATCTACCTCAGTAAAAAACTGCTGTCATCCTCAACTTTTGGAGCACGCATTGCCCTTCAAACAGAGGAGAACATAGAATTAGGTTATATTGGAGTCGAAGCCTCATTAAAAGAGTTTATTGGCAGCGAGGGAGTGGCTTATACAACCTTAAGGCCTTCTGGTAAAATAACCATTGATGATGAACAATACGATGCAGTGGCCGAATCGGGCTATATTGAAAAGGGAACGAAGGTGAAAGTGGTGCGTTTTGTGCACGGGCAATTATATGTGATGGTGCAAAAATAGTGCATTAAATTTTGCTCCGTTCGGTCAAAATAGTAATATTGCACTCAAAGAAAATTGAAATGATAAATCAACTGTTTCATGCGTATTGGTGGCGTTGCTCTACTTTAAACAAAGTGGAACAGTAGGTGTATACTATAAAATTTTAAAGTAAGCCGCAGGATTTCCACCTGCGGCTTTTTTTATATGTAATTATTAATCAAGGTCTTTAAGTTGATGTTTTAAACTAAAGGTCTAAAAAAAGAATTAAATGGATAAATCATTATTGGCCAGTGCAGCAATGCCCGATAAAGATGGCTTTTTTGGCGAATTTGGTGGTTGTTTTGTACCGCCCATGCTGGAGCCTATCATGAAGGAGATTGCCGAGGCCTACGAAAAAATTAAAGACGATCCGGTGTTTAAAGAGGAATTATATTATTTGCAAAAACACTACACCGGACGCCCATCTCCTGTATTTCATGCTAAAAACCTTTCTGAAAAGCTGGGCGGCGCGCAAATCTACCTCAAGCGCGAAGACTTAAACCATACCGGAGCACATAAAATCAACCATTGTTTGGGAGAAGCCCTGTTGGCCAAAAAAATGGGGAAGAAAAAGCTCATTGCCGAAACCGGAGCCGGACAACACGGTGTTGCTTTGGCCACAGCCGCTGCTTTGGTAGGATTAGAGTGCGATATTTACATGGGTGAAGTAGATATTCGCAAGGAGTATCCCAATGTGGTTAGAATGCGCATCTTAGGTGCGAATGTAATTCCGGCAACTCATGGATTAAAAACATTAAAAGAAGCAGTTGATTCGGCATTTGAGGCTTACCTGAAAGACCCGGTCAACCAGTTGTATGCCATTGGCTCCGTTGTAGGGCCACATCCCTTCCCAATGATGGTGCGTGATTTTCAGGCAGTAATTGGCCGCGAAGCCAAAGAGCA
This sequence comes from Carboxylicivirga taeanensis, assembly GCF_051851475.1. NCBI lineage: Bacteria > Pseudomonadati > Bacteroidota > Bacteroidia > Marinilabiliales > Marinilabiliaceae > Carboxylicivirga > Carboxylicivirga taeanensis. The sequence continues at coordinate 37,589 of NZ_JBPUSJ010000017.1, forward strand.
GTTCCAGGAGATGACAGGCCGGTTGCCCGATAACCTGGTAGCTTGTGTAGGCGGAGGTTCTAATGCCATGGGATTGTTTACTGCTTTTCTCAATGATGAAAGCGTGGCTATTTATGGTGTTGAACCGGCTGGAACCAGCTTTAAAACAGGCGATCATGCGGCTACGCTTACGCTGGGAAAGCCAGGGATGATTCATGGCTTTAAATGTTACCTGCTTCAGGACGATAAGGGAGAGCCGGCACCGGTTAATACGGTGGCATCGGGTCTGGACTATCCGGGTGTCGGACCACAGCATTCCTACCTGAAAGACATTGCGCGCGTTAATTATGAAACCATTAATGATAAAGAGGCCATTGATGCTTTTATGCAGCTGGCTCGCACAGAAGGCATCATTCCTGCACTCGAAAGCGCACATGCTGTGGCTTATGCCATGAAATTAGCACAAAACCTCCCTAAGGAGCAAACCATATTGGTGAATCTGTCTGGACGTGGCGATAAGGACATTGACTATGTGGTGGAAAAATTTGGAAAAGATTATGGGATAGAGCAGTAGGCTGAATCAATCTTTTATTGCTAACCTGTCAGGAGTTGCAGCCTGACAGGTTTTTTATTGCCCAATTGTAAGGGCCAGGCTCATGCTGACTTGGTTTCAGTGTTTTTGGGAAATTTGCCTGTCAGATCTTTCCTTTGGCCAGATAGAGGCCAATTATGTAAGACGTAAAAATTAAATTTGTGGCTCAAAAAATGATAACCTTGAGTACACATCAAATACAAATAAGTGCCTTTCAGGATTGGATGAAGTGTGCAGTATTAGACATTGCCAATCAAGAGCTTGGAGAGGGCTACTTTAAAAGTGTTCTGGATGAGCTGAAAGGCTACGCTTTAACCATCAATTGCCTTTTTAAAGGGCAGTACCTCATAGGATTTAGCCTGTCTTACAGGTGTAGTTTAGGGCAGTTCATCGATGCTACCCAAAGTCACATGTCAATAAGTTTGTCTTCCTCAGCCCGTATCCTTGTTGTCAAAACCATTGTGGTAAAGGCAGAACATCAGCGCAAAGGATGCGGTACCGGTTTGCTCAAGCACTTGATAGAAGAGGCCTTTAGGGAGGACACCAAAGCGATACTGGCGCTTGGCTGGAAGAGCAAAAGTGGGGTAAACATACAGCACCTGATGGCTACCTTTGGTTTTGAAGAACGATGCGAAATCAAGGAGTTTTGGAAGTCAGGAAGTGAGAAGTATCAATATCAATGTCCCGATTGCGGACATCCCTGTAACTGCTCGGCCATCATTTATTCAAAACTATTAAGCAATAGCAATTCGTAGCGATTTGCTTACTTTTGCAGTTTAAAGAAAAGAATTGTGCATTTTAATCCTTATAACATCAACCTGCCAATAACTGAGGTTATTGGTGAGGTACAAGCTCATTTAAAGGCCGGTAACACCTTAATTGTGAATGCACCTCCGGGGGCAGGAAAAAGTACGCTTTTGCCTCTTGCATTACTGGAGGAGGTATGGCTTAATGGCCAGAAAATCATTATGCTGGAACCACGTCGTTTGGCAGCAAAAACCATTGCCCTGCGCCTGGCCAATCTGTTGGGCGAGAAAGTGGGACAGCGAGTGGGTTACCGCATTCGTTTTGATAACTGTGTGGGTCCGGATACGCAGTTGCAAGTAGTGACTGAAGGGATTTTGACCCGTATGTTGCAGCAGGATAATGCCCTGGAAGGGGTTGGCCTGGTAATTTTTGATGAGTTCCATGAGCGCAGCTTGTTTGCCGATACGGCTTTAGCATTAGCCCGGGAGGCCCAGCAGGTATTGCGGCCCGACTTGCGCCTGATGATCATGTCGGCAACACTTGATATGCCTCAATTACAGCGATTGTTGGATGCACCTTCTGTGGTGAGTAAAGGCCGGCAATTTCCGGTGCAGTTGATTCATGAAGGTGAGAGTGATGTAACGCTATTGCCCGAACTGACAGCAAAAGTGGTATCGAAAGCTGTAAAGGAACAGGAGGGCGATATATTGGTATTTCTGCCCGGGGAGGCCGAAATAAAAAACTGTGAGGCCATTCTTAAGCGTGCACACCGGTCTATCTCCATTCATCCGCTCTATGGACAGTTATCGCCCAATAAGCAGTATGCCGCCATTATGCCGCATAAAGAGGGCAAACGGAAAATTATTTTGGCCACATCCATTGCCGAAACCAGTTTGACCATCGAGGGAATTAAGGTGGTGGTGGATTGTGGTTTTAGCCGGACGATGCGCTTCAACCCCAATTCAGGTTTGTCCAGACTGGAAACAGTCGACATTACCCTAGATTCGGCCGATCAGCGGGCCGGACGTGCCGGCCGATTAGGTCCCGGTGTTTGCTACCGCATGTGGACTAAAGCCACACATAATCGCCTGCAGGCCCATCGCACTCCCGAAATCGAAGAGGCCGATTTAGCCACTCTGGTCCTCGAAATGGCCTGTTGGGGCGTTGACGACATCACCCGCCTAACCTGGTTGACGCCACCTCCCAAAGGACATGTGGCGCAGGCAAGAGAGCTATTGCATCAGCTGGAAGCCCTGGAGAACAACCGTATTACAGCACATGGCAAAGCCATTCACCAGCTGCCTTGTCATCCGCGACTGGCGCACATGTTATTGATGGCTGAGGAAGAGGAACTAAGTGCGTTAGCCTGCGATGTTGCTGCCTTGTTGGAAGAGCGCGATCCCCTGGGTAAGGAAGCCGGTATTGATATTAATACCCGCATTGAAGCACTCAGACGATATAGAACGGGCGAGCTGAAAAACAAAAAACTTAGCCGCATTGCAAAAATAGCGGAGCAGTACCGAAGAATTTTAAAGGTGGATGAAGAGAACACCGCCGTTGATCCGTATGAAACAGGACTATTACTTGTTTTTGCCTATCCCGAGCGCATTGCACATGCAAAGCCCGGAAACAATGCCCAGTTTAAGTTGGCCAATGGCAGTATAGCAGCCGCCGGTCATCAGGATGATTTGGCTCATGAAGCGTGGTTGGCCATTGCCAATGTAAATGCGCGCGATGGCGTAGGAAAGATCTTTTTAGCATCTCCGTTAAATCCAAAGGATTTAGCTCCTTTGGTAAAATCGGTGGATGCCATTAGCTGGGATACAAAGCAAGGCGGTTTCAAGGCGCAAACAGAGCTTCGGATTGGCAGTATAGTTTTGCAAAGTAAGCCTTTACGTGATTTTGATGAAGACTTAAAAATCAATGCTATATGCGATGCAATCAAGCAGGAGGGGAGCTGGTTACTCGATTTTAACACAGAGCTTGAGCAGTGGCAGAATCGGGTACTCAGTCTGCGAAAATGGGATAAAGAACAGTCTTGGCCCGATGTATCAACAGAGCAGCTGTTGGCAACGAATAAGCAATGGCTGGCACCCTATTTGGCGGAAGTGAAAAAGCCGGCAGACCTGAAGAAGATAGATTTGAAGAACGTACTGCAGCATCATTTGGATTATGAACTGCAGGCCCGCTTGGATGAGCTGGCTCCTGAGCGTATTTTGGTTCCAAGTGGCTCTAAGGTCAAGCTTGCCTATAAACCCACCGGAGAAGCTCCTGTTTTAGCTGTGCGCCTTCAGGAAGTGTTCGGGATGCTGGAAACACCAACCGTATGCAAGCAGCAAATCCAGGTGCTGATGCATTTATTGTCACCGGGCTTCAAACCGGTACAAATTACCAACGATTTGAATAGTTTTTGGCGCAATGCCTATTTCGAAGTCCGAAAAGAATTGAAAGCCAGGTATCCCAAACACCATTGGCCGGATAAACCGTTGGAAGCACAAGCAGTAAGGGGGGTAAAGAGGAAAAAATAGAGGGTAGGTGGCTCAATAATAGCCACCTTTCTTTTTTATCGATTGATATCGTATATAGTTCCGTCAGTGTACATACTTTTGATTTCCTCTCGTGAAAGCATGTAGATGTCTTCAGTATAACAAGTGTCCACATCAATTTCTTCAATGCCACTACGCTTGGTGTAATCATAGTTATTATAGCGGAAATACACACTATCTTCGCTTACTTCAACTACTTTCATGGTAGAGTAACGTTTCGGGCCATTTTTATACTCATATACATCCCCAGCTTGTGGTGAATCAATGTATACTTGTTCATTCTGAGCGTTTACACTGCCCGAATAGCTTGCCAGCGCAATGATAATAGCAATGATGGCGAGGCCGGAGAAATGCCAAAAGGGTATCTTGGTATCACTCTTCATTGTTTTATAGGCACGCTTCATATCATTGTCCATTTCCTTAGGAACAAATGTTTTTTTGCAGTGCATGCACTGAGCAGCACCTGTTTTTCCAATAGAAAACACAGGAATCCAAAAAATATGGACATAACGGCCAAATATACTGTTCACAATTTGTCCTTTTTCTGAGCAGTGCGGGCAAGATAGTTGCGTATTGCCTTCGGTTTTAATAGGCGATGATTTCCATCCGTAAATAACCATGTGATATAGATTATGTTTATATTCTTTTGCAAAAATATGGGGCACTGGCAAAATTCAAAATGACTTTACTCACTGCACTAGCTATCGGATACAGTTTTTTTATTGCCCGTTATTTTTTTGGGTTGATTGATAGGGGCTTGTTTATAAAAAAATAATTCGCTTACTTTGAAATTCAAAGAGCTTTTAATATGGAAACTCAGGAACATTTGAATCATCTATCGGAAATTAGGGCCTTAATGGAGCGCTCCAGCCGGTGTTTATCTTTAAGTGGTTTGTCGGGAGTGGCGGCCGGCCTAATTGCCATTCTTTGCGGAAGCTATGTGTGGTGGTACTTGGGAAAAGGTTATTTTGTTTCACCCGTTGAGGTTTCTAACTGTTTTCTTGCATTACCCGTTGATAGTAACATTTTTAGGCACGTTGTGTTGGTAGCTGCTTTAACTTTGGTGTTGGCAGTTGGTGCGGCCTTCTTTTTTACTTTAAAAAACAGCAAAAAGAAAAATTTGAAAATATGGGATGCCAGTACAAAGTATTTTCTCATTAACCTGTTTTTACCACTGCTGGCTGGCGGGGTGTTTTGTCTGGCTTTAGTTTATCATGGAGAATTGTATTTGTTGGCCTCCAGCACTTTAGTCTTTTATGGTTTGGCTTTGTTAAATGCTAGCCGTTATACGCATCGGGAAATTAGGTATTTAGGAATATCTGAAGTTGGGTTAGGACTGATTAGTTTGTTCTTTATTGGGTATGGAATCCTCTTCTGGATGCTTGGATTTGGTATACTTCATATGATTTATGGGCTGATGATGTACCAAAAGCATGAAAAAAACTAAGCGCGACAATTGGCGAAAATGAAGAATATCATTGATAATTTAAGTAAGCTGTTTGATAGTCGTCTGCGTCTGGGGATTATGGCCATCCTCATGGTCAATGATGAGGTGGACTTTAATGCCCTGAAGGACTACCTGAATGCATCGGACGGGAATCTGGCCAGTCATATTAAAGCCTTGGAAAAGCATGAGCTGATTATTGTGCACAAGCAGTTTGTTGCACGCAAACCGCGAACCACCTATCAGGCTACTGATTTGGGGCGGCAACTGTTTCAAAAGCACCTGGATGGCTTAAATGACTTGATCAGCAATGTGAAGCAATAATTTTTTTACCCACATACTTTGTAATTCAAAGTACTTTTAAGATAGAACTATGAAAATTCGACTAACGCTTGCGCAGCAGATTGGGTTGGTACTACTGCCAATTGCCATGCTGATTTATTATTGGACGCCGCAAACTCAAGGTACACTCGAAGGATGGTCCTTAGTTAATTATCTCTTGGCCGGAGCATACTTCTTTATATCCTTTTGGGACAAGCCGGCAAACACCAATGTATTTCGTTTAATCAGGCCCCGCATGAACTGGCACCTCTTAATGGCACTGCTATTGGTGAGTTGCTTTAGCCTAAACAAGGATATTCATGTTTTTGCCTCGGCACCCTTATGGCTTGAGCTGCTCCTGGTTCCCATTCTGCTGGCCTTTGTGTTTATAGCCTATCCGCATTCTCTGCCACAGGGATTGCGAAAAGGATTGGCTTTTATGGCGGGATTTGGATCACTGGTGCTCGTATACTATGCCTTTGTGCTACTGCCAACTATGTTAATTGCGGTAATAGGGCTGGTACTTTTAGGCATCTCCATTCACCTGCTTGTACCTCTTATTATGGTAGTTATGTCTTTTAGGTATGCGATAACAAACAGCTATCCGTTCTCCTGCAAAGGAACATTCTGGTGGGGCTTTCTAACAGCGCTGCTCTGTTCAGGCATTTACATTGGCATCTATGCCTACCAAAGCCAGCAAATAAAAGCGGCACAAGAACACATGGTGCTGAATGAAGCGAACGAATTACCGGAATGGGTGCATTATGCTCAAAAATGCCAATCTTCCTTTTGGGCGAAGCGCATCATTGGCCTGGGACTTTTGTATGAAAAGCACTCGGACGATTGGTGGGGCTTCAATTTTAACAGAGGTTCATTTTCAGAAATTCGTGAGCACGACCCTCTGGTTGCATGTGCTGGTGTGCGCGTACCACAGCTTGAATTGAGTAATGAAGAAGCAGTAAAAATTCTTTCGACCAGCGCACAAACCAGGCATTATGCTTATGAAAAGCTATGGTCGGGGCGCGACCTACGCATAAGCAAAATGCTAACCGATATGCGACTGTATCCGGATTATCGGATGGCCTATGCAGAAACAACCTTTTGGATAGAAAATACCAATCAGCGGGAAGGTAATCAGCAGGAGGCTCTTATTACTTTTTACCTGCCGGAAGGCACTGCAGCATCTTCTTTATCGCTTTGGATCGGTGGGAAGGAAGAAAAGTCGCGCCTTACGACCCGTAAAAATGCTGACAGGGCCTATCGGGAAGTCGTAGGTGTAGAACGGCGAGATCCGGTGCTGCTGCATTGGCAGGAAGGCAACCGATTGACGGCTACCATTTTTCCATGTACACCTGCTGAAGCCCGGCGGGTAAAGATTGGTTTGACGATGCCACTCAAAATCAAAGGGCAGGAGTTGGTCGTTGAAAGCCCACAGCTGATTGGTCCGGATAACCGGGGCGCTACTGAAATCATCCATCTGAAATGCGTTGGAGAAAGTATTAAACCGACAGTACCACAAAGCTTTAAACGGAAGGCCGCTAATCAATACCTGTACAAAGGGCGTCCGCTTAATCACTGGGAAGTGCGCTTACCCCTGCAGTCACTGAATCCCAGTCAGTTTGTTTTTAATGATCAGGCTTATCAGCTTAAGAATTTGAATGCAAATGGCTGGTTGAAGCCCTCAGCTATCTATGTGGATGTTAATAGGCAATGGGAATTTGACGAGCTGGAAAGTACTTTGTTAGCAGCTCAGGATGTTCCGGTGTATGTTCATCATCAGGGTTTTGTGAGGGTGGAACTGTCCAATGTGGATGCTTTGTACAAGCAATTGTCAAAGCGACCATTCAGCCTGTTTCCCGTCCATAAAGTTCAGGATGGCCAATCGGCTTTGCTGATTAGCAAGGGACAAAAGAATACACCCATTCCATCAGAACTGGCGCCGTCACCATTTTTCGATGGACTGAAGGATTGCCTGATTGAGCACTCAACGCCACTGGCCTGCTTGGTGCTTGACGGACATAAATCGGACTACATTGCCAGTCTGGAACAGTATAAACTACTTAGTTGTCAAACTATTAATATTAAAGAACTTAATGGTGTTGATATTAACAGATGGTTTAATTTATACGAAGCTGAAGAAGACGCGGTGTTATTACCCGATTCACAGATGGCCATCGTTAAAAAAAGGGGGCCACATAATGCAAAAACAGAAGAAGGCGCTCCAACACATTTGTTGCGTTTGTATAACTACCATGCCATCATTCAGAAGGCCGGTCATCTGCTGCTTGATAACAGTGAATTGATTGATGAGGCCGTCTACAAACTATGCAACGAGGCCCACATTGTTTCACCAGTGTCGAGCCTGATTGTTCTCGAAACCATAAAGGACTATGAGCGCTTTGGTATTGATGAAAGTACCAACAGCCTTAAAAATGCCAGTCTGAAAGACTCGGGAGCCGTACCGGAACCTCACGAATGGGCACTTATTGCTGTGGTGCTGGCAGTAATTCTTTTGATGTACTTTAAGTTAAAAATTTGATATGTTCTATCGTTTAATTCGACGAATCGCTCTTGGTTTATGTTTCAATCATCCATTTGTGTGTCGAGTAACAGTGCAGCTAGTTACTGGAATAAGTAGTTGGGTGGCAAAAGGCAGGCGAGCTTTACTTCAGCCACAATGTCGGGTTTATCTTTACACCGGCTTAATGCTCCTGGCAGCTGTTCCTGTGTTCATTAGTTACGGCGGACTTCATTTCGAGCAGGCCATGTTTTTTATGGCTCTGCCATTTACCTTGCAGAAAGCTGGCAATCAGTCGTTCCCTCGGTTGACAGCATCAGCCGCATTGGTTTTCTTGCTTGTTTACTATGTTGTGCATGTGTATAGCATCTTTTACTTGGGCTTTGGATTGGCACTGCTATTGACCTTAATGCGCACAGCTTATCGTCCAACACTCTTATCCTATGCCTTGCTGTTGATCACCGTGCCGGCCTTTCAGTATGCCTTTCAGGCCTTCAGTTTTTCGATTCGTTTGCAACTGACCTCTTTTGCCGTTAAGGTGTTGCAGGTGATGTATCCAACCATTGAACAGGTCGGTAACCGCATGGTATTGAATGATATCAGCTACACGGTTGCCCCCGAATGTATGGGCCTGAACATGCTGACTTCAGCTTTGGTGATGGCTTTATGTCTGATTGCATTTAAAGCTAAACGGCATGATTTAAGGGCCGGAGTCAAGGTGATAAGCCTTGTGATGCTGGCAGCGATTGGTTTTGTGATGATTGGAAATGTGTCGCGAATCATTTTAACGGTTATTTTTAAAGCAATGCCTAGTACGGCCCTGCACGAACTAATCGGACTGCTGGTCTTTGCCGCCAACATCTGTGTACCGCTAATCCTTTTTGTGGCAGTTGGTACCAGATTATACCTGCCGGCTTATGTTGAAGTAAAGCATTTAGTAAATATTCCTAGGATGTTATTAATAATAATTATATCGGTGGTCTTTAGTTCGGTTTTTATTACTAAAAATCAGCTAAAAGATGAGGCTGGTCCTCTTACAATTGAAATACCTCACATGAACCGAACAGTTGGTTCTGATGGCATTGTGAAGCTCAGTAGCGAGGAGGCCTTAGTGTACATTAAACCACCGGCTTTTTTCCTGGGCGCTGATCATCATCCGTTTATTTGCTGGCGTGCCAGCGGTTACCAGGTGCAGGAAGAGGAGTTAGAAGAAGTTAATGGGCATGAGGTGTACACCTTTAAATTGACCAAAGACCATGAGCCACCGATATTTTCATGCTGGTGGTATTCCAATGGTCAATCGCAAACTTGCAGTCAACTTAAGTGGCGTTTGGCACCTCTGACTGACGAAGCACCCTATAGCGTGATTAACGTATCAGCCAAGAGCAAAGAAGCTTGTTTGAAACTGGCTTTACAGTTGCTGGAATGAAGCTGGTTGTTTGTGCAATATTATTCTTAACTTAACTGACGCCTCCTATATTACAGGTTCGTTAGTATATTTCCTATAAGAGGCTGATTGATATTTGTTAAAGTAATTTTATATCAATCATTAGTTGAATTATTTACAGATTTTAATATGGCCAGGTTTTTAAAATCAAAAAAGGAATCCATCGGTTTATCACCCTACGACCTAAAGTTTCTGGGTGAACAAAAGCTTGAATTTATTCGCTACAGCTTAATTAATTACAACGAGCATAGGCTGGAGGAAAAAGAGTTAGCTGCTTCGGAGGAAGCACTTAATTACCTGAGTAACGATTCGGTGTCGTGGCTCAATATTGATGGGCTGCACGAGCCCGAGGTATTGAATCGATTGTCGGATCAGTTTGATTTGGAGAAACTTATTGTGGCAGATGTGCTGGATACGCACCGCCGGCCAAAGGTGCACGAGTATGATAATTGCATTTTTATATCGACAAAAATGCTGCAGTTTGATAATGACGATGAGGAGATCACCTCCGAAAACCTGGCGTTTGTTTTTAACAAGAATGTGCTGATCTCTTTTCAGGAGCGTGTGGGTGATGTGTTTACGCCCGTTCGGGAGCGCCTGCGGAAAAACCGGAAACGCCTGCGCGGTTCAAAAGCCGATTACCTGGCATTTGTTTTGCTCGATGTGGTGATTGATAATTACATCCATATAATTAGTCGTTTGGGCGAAAAAATTGAGGAGCTGGACGATGAGCTGATCGAACAGCCATCATCGGACAGCCTCGAAAAAATCAATAAATACAAGGTGGAGATTAGCTACCTGCGAAAAATAATTAAACCTTGCAGGGAGATGATCATTAACTTGTGTAAGCTTGATTCAGAGCTGGTTGATAAGCAGGTAATGATGCACTTTCATGAGTTGAAGCACAACATTGATCTGGCCAACGAAGCGGTCGATAATTACCGCGAGATTTTATCTGACCAGCTAAATATCTTCCACACCACAGTGGCTTATAAACTCAATGATGTGTTGAAGATGCTGACCATCTTTTCCGTCATTTTTATTCCCATCACCTTTATCGCCGGGGTATACGGAACCAATTTCGACCACATACCTGAGTTGCATTACAAATACAGCTATTTTGTTATGTGGCTGGTTATCATTGCCGTTGTGGTGATAATGATTGTGTATTTTAAGCGAAAAAAGTGGCTATGATTTAAATTGTTGTTTTTCGTCCAGGTTCAAGGGGTTGGTCGTTAATGGGATAGAGGTATTGTGTGAAGAGAAAACATCAAATAAAAACTCACCCAAATGTTAAGATTCCGGTTGGTCTGTGAGTAAATTTGTAGGTTAGGTTATCGTCAATTTAGCAATAATATTATCGTAATTTATCAGCAAATCTTATATTCGCACTTTGTTAAAACTTGTAAACACAGGCCTTTCTTTAGTCTGTGCTTTTGATGATGAAGCTAGCAGGGAATCAAATAGAATATAATAGTACAGCGTTCAAAGATATTTTTATACGTCTGTTTCCAACTATGTGCATGCTGGCTTCACGTATACTTAATGATGGCGAGAAGGCAAAAGATATTGCGCAGGAGGCGTTTGTAAAACTGTGGCAAAATGATGCCGAAGAGTTCACCGACGAAAATGCCATGCGAGCCTATTTATATGTCTTAGTGAAAAATGCGTGCATCAGTCTTATCCGTAAAGAGAAGAAAACAAGTAATACACCTTTGAATGATGAGCTCCCGGCTGCTGAAAAGGTAGTTTTAGATGAGATTTTACGAGAAGAAACTTATCAACTGCTGCGAAGTGCCATTGAAGAGTTATCGCCACAAGCCTCTCAAGTTGTTAATCTGGCTCTTAAAGGCTATAGTAATCTGGATATTGCTGACGAGCTGGGAGTCACCTTAAATACAGTTAAAACTGTAAAAAAAAGGGCCTATAAGGCACTGCGTGATAAGCTTGGAAGCCAGTTTGTTTCTATACTATTAACAAGTTTTATAAAATTTTTCTAATTCGCTTGTCACTCCGCTAATATTTTCTTGCGTCTATTGATTAACACGGCGTTGCATTTTGTCGTAACTTAATTAGCTATGAAGGAAATAAAGGAGCAAATAGATATAGCCCAACTCTTGGTAAAGCGTGTTTTAGGCACTATAGGTGATAACGAAAGGCAACAACTGGAGCAATGGGAAAAGAAGGACGGAAATAAAGCTTTGGCCGATACAATCATCGATTCGCACAATTATAAACTCTGGAATAAAAAATATAACAGTATTGATGCTCCCAACGAATGGTCAAGGTTCGTTCAGCGGATGACTAATAAGCCGTCAAAGAGTCGTTTAATGCGTCTAAGGGTGTTTAAAGCTGTTGCAACTGTTGCGGCAATGTTCGTTATCGGTCTTACTCTGTACTTTGGTTATCAAATGAACACTTCGCATAGTAAGCATAAAACTCTTGCAGTTACAAGTATAAAGCCTGGCTCGGCAAAGGCTGAATTGATCCTATCAGGTGGAGAGGTGGTTAACCTGGAAAGCCCAGACCAAAAGGTCATTCAGGAAGGAAGCTTGTCTATTGAAAACCAGGAGGGGACAGTAGATTATTCAGATAATGTGTCGACAGAAACAGTTGAACGGGTTATAAATACTGTGCGGGTGCCAAGAGGTGGTGAGTACAAATTGGTTTTGGCCGATGGCACACAAGTGTGGATAAACTCCGATACAGAGCTGTCATTTACAGTACCGTTTACAGGTAAAGAAAGGCGTGTAAAACTCAAGGGAGAGGCTTACTTTGATGTTGCGCATAATGCCAACCAACCATTTATTGTGGAGTCAGGTAGTCAGGTAGTTGAAGTACTGGGTACTGAGTTTAACGTATCGGCCTACCCCGAAGATGTCAACGTGGTGACTACTTTGGTGGAAGGACAAGTTAAAGTAGATTACCCGAGTATTTTAGGAGATAATGCGGTTGAGTATTTAAAGCCTAATGAGCAATCGGTAATTAATAAGGAAACTGAAAATCTGATAAAACAAGAAGTCGATCCCTATTTGTATACCTCCTGGAAAGATGGTCGTTTTAAGTTCCGAAATGAACCATTAGAAAGCTTTTTGGCCAAAGTTGCGCGTTGGTACGATGTTGATGTTTTTATAACAGACGAAAGCATTAAAGATATTCGCTTCACAGGTGACCTGCCCCGGTATAAAGAAATGACCAGTATTTTAGAAATTATTGAGGCAGAGATGTCGGTGCACATCGAAATAGAAAACAGTAGAACTATATACGTTACCCGTTAAGATAAAAAAAGAGGGTGTTGGCGCACCCTCTAGATTAACATACCCTTAACAGTTGATACATTAATTATTAGCATTTACAAAAGTATGAAAAAAAAGAGACATTTATCGACTCTCCGGCCTCCGGGGGAGCAGTCTAAATTATGGTTAATTATGAGGTTATCCATTTTACTATGTTTTAGTGCAGTACTAACCGTTTCTGCCAACTCTTATTCGCAGAGTAAGCGGGTTAATTTGAACATGAAGGATGTTAGTATATCCAAACTGTTTGAAGAAATCAGGCAGCAAAGCAATTACAGCTTCTTTTTTAACGAAGAAATAATGGCCGAACTGAGTACAATTTCTATTGACAGAGCCAATGTCACTGTGGAGGAAGTGCTTAAAGAGGTGCTTGATAACACAAACTTAACCTATACAATGGTTGATGATGTGATTATCATTAAGAATCGGGAAGAAGTTGCGCAGCAGGACCAAAACTCTAAGACCGTTATTAAAGGCGTGGTGGCTGACTCCGAAACGGGAGAATCACTTCCCGGGGTTAATATCATGGTTAAAAATGGTGCTTTAGGAACGGTAACCGACATTAATGGTCAATTTGAAATCCTGGTACCTCCTTCAACAGGAGTGCTTGTATTCTCATTTATTGGTTACGAAACACAGGAGGTTAAACTGGATGGTCAAACAAACCTGAATGTCCTGTTAATGCCCGAAATGCATGAGCTGGGCGATGTTGTGGTGACTGGTTATCAGGTGATTGATAAAAGAGAACTCACCAGTGCCATCGAAAAGGTAACATCTGAGGATCTTGAGCTGAAAAATGCGCTCACCGTAGACCAGATGCTGGAAGGAAAAGCGACCGGACTGGAGGTGACTAATATCTCAACAACACCCGGTGCTGCCGCAAAAATTCGTATTCGTAGCGGGAATACTTTTACGGGCAATCAGAGTCCTTTATGGGTGATTGATGGGGTAATATACGAAGATCCAGTGCCACTATCGGCCGATGATATAAACAGTTTTGATAATGTGAATATCATTGGTAATGCCCTTACGGGTATCAACCCACAGGATATTGAAAGCATTAACGTGCTGAAAGATGCTTCTGCAACGGCCATTTATGGTATACGCGCGGCGGGTGGTGTAATTGCTGTAACCACTAAACGCGGACAAGAAGGAAAACCAACTTTTTCGTATTCTTTCTCCGGCAGTGTGGTAGAGCGCCCGTCGTATAGCGACTTTGAGTTGATGAACTCCAAAGAGCGCATTGCTGTTTCGCGAGAGATGTATGAGCGTAATCTGGGAACACCAACGGGGCAGGATTATGAAAATGTGGATCGTATTGGTTATGAAGGCGCGTTGCTCAATTATTGGGATGGTACGTATACCTTTGAGCAGTTCCAGAATAGAGTGTCCTATTTGGAAACCTTAAATGCAGATTGGTTTGACGAATTGTACCGCCCGGCTTTCAACCAAAATCATAACGTGAACGTAAGTGGAGGAAGTAAGAGTAGCAGATATTATGTGTCAATTGGTTATGATGAGCAGAAAGGTGTTGAAAAAGGGGTGGATTTGAACCGTATTACCGGGCGTGCCAACCTCGATTTTGATTTGAAACCCAATATACGCCTATCATTAAAAATGAACGGTTCGGTGCAGGAAGGTGCCTATAATCATGGCTCGGTAAACGTATTTAACGAGGCCTATTATACCAGCCGTACTGTGCCTATTTACGATGAAGATGGGAACTACTTCTACCAACAACGACCTTTAGTAAACAGAAGTAGAATTAGTGATGAAGACGGGGGGTATATTTATGGTCGTTACAATGTATTGAGTGAAATCGATAATTCGGCACACAATATCACGAATAAAGATTTTGGAATTTCAGCGCAGTTGCAATGGGACATTACTAGTGACTTAACATTTCGCTCTTTGGCGAGCTACCGCAATACTACCAACCTTCAGGAGGAGTGGATTGGCGAGAATACCTTTTATGTAGCTCAACTTAGAACCTATGATTTTATTGAAGACTACATTGATGAAAATGTTGATGAGCAAAGCACAGTTCCTTTTGGTGGATTGTATTCAGGGGGAATGACCTCACAAAATACCTATGCCATCACCAACCAGTTGAATTATAAGAAGGTTCTGGGCCGTCATGTCCTCAACGTCAACCTTTCGCAAGAGGCCCGTTCTACCGAATACTGGGGAGCCAATGGGTTTACAGTTCCAGGATATGTACATGAAAACGGCCGGCGATTTGTGTACTTACCTAAAGTGAATAATACTCCTGAAGGGTTTGACTTCGATGCTTATGCCTACGATAACATGATTAACTGGTTTAGCAACCGCCAATTATATCCAAGCATTACCGATAAGGTAAGCAATGCCATGTCGTTTTTTGGTGTTATTAATTATGTGTATGATAATCGCTACGTATTGAACTTCAACATGCGTAGTGATGGAACCAATGCTTTTGGGCAGTTTGAAGAGTACCGGTTTAAGCCAACCTGGTCGGTATCGTCACGTTGGAACATCCATAATGAGCATTTTTGGAACAGAGATGGGAAAATCGACGAACTGGCTTTACGTGTATCTTATGGGGTGAGAGGCACCATTCCCAGTGCAACGCCTTACATGACCATTCGTGACTATGGACCAGAAACAAATAACAGTTCCTATTTTGATTATAACGAGAATGTGGCCGACCTGGTGAGCTTCCCACAGACAAACCTGCGATGGGAATTGAATAAAACCACCAATGTGGGATTAAATTATAGCTTGTTTGCCGGACGTGTAAGTGGAGCTTTTGATTACAGCTATTCATTTAACGACGATTTGTTGTTAATGCGACCTGTTTCTTTAGTTAATGGAGCGGGGAACCAGCTATTCAACGGTGGCAGCAGCGATGTTCAATCTTATGAATTTAATATCAGAACGGTAAACATTAATCGCAAAGATTTTTCGTGGAGCACCCGCTTTAACTTCTCAAGAAATATCGACCGTGTGCTGAAAGGTTTTGATGATGCCTTACGCGACAATAATCAAAGTAGCCAAGATGGAGGTTTAACCATTTCGCAGTACCTGAATGGACGTATTTATAAAAAAGGCTTCCCATCCAGCGGTTTCTATTCCTACCAGTTCGATGGTTTAGATGAAAATGGACTACCCACCTTTAAATATTTGAATACGCCAGAACTTACACAAGAGGAGCAGTTGGAAAAGATGCTCGTGTATGAAGGTCAACGTACAGCGCAATACCATGGCGGATTTGGTACAGAATTCAGGTATAAACGCTTGACCATGTCGGCTAACTTTTCTTACAAATTAGGCTATAAAGTGCGTTTACTCGATTTGTACAACGGAAGTCAGCAACTACCATTACCTTATGAAAATATGCGTGCTGATTTCAACAACCGCTGGCGTCAGCCTGGCAATGAGCAATTTACGAACATCCCTGCATTAAGTAACGATAGGCTGTTGGTAGGTGATCATGCTAGTAATTATCGTTTAGGGGGTGGTATTTTCCCTCCAGGATCAACATTGTGGGAGCTTTACGATTTAAGCGATGCCAGAACCGTTAAAGGCGATCACATTCGTCTGACCTCTATTTCCTTGTCGTACTCAATGCCCAACCAGTTAATAAGTAAAATGGGCCTTCAGTCGATGCGATTAGGCGTTCAGGCCAGTAACGTGGCAGTATGGGCCTTCGATAAGAAATTAAAGGGTCAGGACCCCAACCAGGTTCGAAATGTTGGTTTACCAAGTTTACCAACCTTTAGCTTTAGCCTGAATGTGAGCTTGTAGAAATCATGGTGAAACCATTTATTAAGTTAGTCGAAATGAAAAAAATATTATATCTATTAATTATAGTTGGAGGTTTAACTGCTTGTTCTGACTTTTTGGAGGAGCAATCGCAAGACTTAACGGCAGTGGAGTCGACCGAACACTTTGCCGCACTGTTACTACAGGAGTTCAGCAATGAGTATGCGATGTTTAGTTCAGTCTATTATATGACCGATGAGTTAGAAGAAGTGGCTACTACCTCTATCTCATATAAAGACAACAAAACCACCTACACCTGGCAGCAGGAGATAGAAATTGATGAAGATGGGAATACGGTGGTGCCATCCATCAATTCGGCCTGGGGCAATGCTTATGAAGACATTGCCATTACCAATTATGTTATTGAGTCGATTGATAACATGGAAGGAAATGAGCAAGAGAAATTATTTGTTAAAGGTGAGGCGCATTTTATCAGGGCTTTATCGTATTTTAATTTGCTTAACCTATACGGTCAGCCTTTTAATTCGGGTACCAAGGACACTGATTTAGGAGTGCCATTGCGAACTGGTACCGATGTTCAGGTAGTAATGAAACGAAGCAGTGTTGAACAAGGCTATGTCCTTATAGAACAAGATTTATCGGATGCACGCCAGCTGCTTGCGACCAGTGGTCTTAAAAAGTCCAAATGGCATCCTTCGCCATTAGCTTGCGACCTATTGATGTCGCGTGTGAAGTTGTATCAGGAAAAGTGGGACGACGCCATTGAGTATGCCGATAGAGTCATTAACAATGGTCAACTGGCTGTAATGCCTGTTAGCGGAGCATTTATTACCCAAGGCAATCCTGAAGTATTATATGCCTGGCATAAAACCTACAATAGTAAACTAGGGGTGCCATCATCTAATAAACCTTTGGGGTATAGCACGCCGCAGGCTTTGCTCGATTTGTACGAAAATGGCGATAAGCGACGCTCCTTGTTTTTTGTTTCTTTTAGTATGCAGGGGGGCACTTATCACATTACCAATAAGAATGCACCAGGTTACGAAGGGACGAATTCTGATGATGTATACACAACTTTTGGTTACCAGAATATGAGAGTGGCCGAGGCTTACCTGAATAAAGCTGAAGCCCTGGCACAAAAACAGGATGCGACAGCCATAGAGGTGATAAAGGAGCTGCATGCGACCCGTTTTAACGATGTTTCGGGCTTAGTGTATCCTGTCAGTCTGGAAGAAGTGCTGGCATATGTATATGATGAGCGTTACCGCGAGCTTTGTTACGAAGATCACCACCGTTGGTTCGACCTGCGCCGCATGAAGGAGAAAGATCCTATTAAGCATGTTTATACAACCTTAGATTCGGAGGGGGAAGTGTCTAAAACAGAAGTGTTTGTTTTAGAATCTGATGATTTGAACTACACCTTGCCGCTTCCAATTCAGGAGCGCGAGAACAATCCTGCCATTATTAATAATGAACGGAATGATAAAGTGTCAACTCAGTAATTAACTGTGGGTTAACTTAAAAACAGAATGATGAAGAAATATATATTAGCTTTTGGGATTTTGTCGGTAGTAATGACAGCCTGTAGCAAAGAAGATGACCTAACACCATCTTTGGAAGACAGAGATCGAGCCATTGAGCTGGCCGATCAGTCGAAACCTCTTGTGAAAAGATTGGTTGAGAAATTTAACTGTGGTCTGTTGTATGAGTACGATGCCAACCAGGATTTCAGATACACAGCAGAGGGCCTATCGGAAACCGAGAAATGGAATGACATTGAAATGCCGACCATAAAGGAAGACCGTTTCACAGATAAGGATGGAAACAGCATTGATGAGTTCGAGTACATAATGAACTTTCCAGACCGCTCAATTACCATCAGTTCGTACGAAGAGCATGTAGATGCGGCCCTGAGTTTTTTAGACACAACCTTGTTTGCTTATTATCTCGAGAACAGTAAGATAGCGGAGTGTTTCCCCAATAAAATTTTGTTAGCCAGCCAGCTAAGAGCAGGAAAAGAAACTGGTTTGGAGGCGCTGACTATCTCGGACTCGAGAATTGCAAGCTACACTAGAGACAAAAGCCTGCGATCAGTCTATAACCGTAATTCCATTGTCTTCAATGGCAATATGAAAGATATTGCGCCGTCGTATGACACCTACAAAAAAGATAATTTCTATGTGTTTACCGTGCGCATGATGGACATGTACGATTTATATAAAGAGTTTCCCGATGAATTATTTACCAGTGTAGAGCCTTTTTATGGTGACACCATTGGGGAGGCTTATGGTCTGGAGGCACCGTATCTTTATTCACCTTATATTCCCGTTGAATGGTATCATGAGTTAGGTTTTATCGATACCAAATATTTTAATCAGTGGGAGGTGGCCTACAAACGTGATTACTCGACAAATGAATATTACGATCCATATATAAAGTCATCAAGTGGTTTTGGAAGTAGCAATAGAATTAGACCCAGACATATGTTTCTGATGAACAGAGAAGAAGACATCAGGAGTTTCCTCAATGAGTTGATTCACCGCTCAGCAGTCAGTGATAGGTATAAGCTTGGCTTTGATGATTTGCCGGAGAATATGCGCTTGCGCAGCCGGGCAATGGCCGATGTATTTATATCATTAGGAATTGATCTAAGGGCTTTAAATCCTGAGATTGAGTCACTGTATCAATAATTCTATAAAATCTAAAGACAATGAAAAAAAATACATTAAAAATACTAATCATCATATTGAGTATAGCAGGTTTTACGGCCTGTGAAGTGGAGCCTGACTTTCCGCTGCCCGGATTTACCGATGGAGAAAAAGAGGTTACTTTCAGAAGAGATACAGTGATGGAGGTTTATAATCTGCAATTGGCCCTGCGAATTCCCAATGGCGTGAATACCATTGAGGTTAAAGACACTTATACCAATGAGTCGCTTGGCTATGTTGAAGGTTATGAAGGCCAAACAAGCTTTACCATGGACTATGAACTGGATATAAGGTCGGTGAGTACAGATGTAGATACGATTTTGTTTCGCACTTTCAGAGTAGAGGATACCAAGCGAATCGGCTACAACCGTACAGTTAAGTTTAATATCAAAAAAACATCGCGCCCTGAAATAATTAATTTTGAGGGAGGCAATGAAATTACACTTCAAGGGCCCATTTATAAACCAACCGGAACAGCAACTACTGGTGCTGTTCCATTAAAGTCGGTGGAGTATATTTTTAATGGCGAGCAGCGCTTTCTATTCGAAGTGCCGGCTGACACGACCATTTATGATTATGATCTGAAAAAAGGCTTGAGTTTAATGGAGGATAACATGGTTAAAGGCGATCCCTATCCTTTTAGAATTGTGGTGACAGACAGCAGAGACCGTTCGTACCAAAAAGATGTGACTTTAGTGCTAGCTTCGGTTTCGCAAATTCCATCACGAATCAATTATATCAATGAGAGAAACCGCACGGTGCCAATCGATATTTTGGTGGACGAAATGAACCGGATTGATTCAATTATTTTCTATCAAAGTTCGAATTCTACCTATATTTTTTCTTTACAATACAATGAAGCTAATCAGGTAACATCTTTTATTAAAAAGAGCTACAATTCGAGAAATGAGATGAGCTACATGAGGGAGAATATCTTTGCCTATGGAGCCGATCAACGCGTAAAATCCGTAAAGTATATTTCTTATGAAGTATATGATGCAGCTCCGGATGAAAAGGTGGATTACGAGGAAAATGTGGTAGCACAGCGCTTTGAGTACGATGAGAATGGCTTGCCAATAAGTTTTTACGGTCAATCAGCCGTAATTGAGGGGCCTTTTTATTCTGATCCATTGGAGGTGGGTATTTCCTTGTTTAGTACGCATTGGCATAACAGTGATCCAACTTCCATCCGTCCTCAAAATGTGAGTGTGGTAACAGAGTTTAAAACCGTGTTTATGCCAACCTTTATTGAAGGTTTGCCACCTTTTTTTAACTTCAGCGCTATTGATAACGTTTGGTTATATGATTTATTTACCCGTATGCTAATGCCTCACAAGGTTCGTTCGCAGAATGAAGACTATATTAAAGGAGGTTATGATTATTTACATGAATCAAACTACACGTACACCACAACAGAAGATGGATCAATTGAGCGTATTACGGCTGCTTTCACCAATGGAAGTGATAATTCGCTTGTTTATGAATTTGTATATGAGTAGATGGGCCTAAGTAAATTGAAGGCATTAATTATAAACAAAAGTGCAAGCTGATGAATAGGATGGTGAATACAGAGAACTACTACCTGTTGATTAGTCGGCCACAATAGGTTTGAAATCTGGTTTATTATAAAGTCGCACTTGGCAACTGGTGCGACTTTTTTAATTATCACTGTCACTCTCGTTGAATTTTCCTGCGTCCTTAAATAAACATCCTGCAAAAGGAAACTCGGGAACCGAATGCTGTTTTGCGGATAACTTAGTTAAAAGTTAAATAATCATTTATGAAAAAAATTACAGTTGCATTGATATGCGTATTATCCCTGCTTGGCGGTCGGGTAAATGCGCAAGGCATTGCGTTTAAAAGCCTCGCATTTGAAGATGCGCTGGCGGAAGCTCAAAAAAGCGACAAATTAATTTTTATTGATTTTTATACCGATTGGTGTGGGCCATGTAAAATGTTAGCCAAATCAGTATTTCCTAATCAAGAGGTTGGTCAGCTATTCAACAGGGAGTTTATCAACCTGAAGCTTAACGCCGAAAAAGAAGGACGGGCAACAGCAAAAAAATACAAAGTAAATGCTTACCCTACCTTATTATTTATTAATGGTGATGGCGAGATGATCTCTAAAGGGGTTGGCGGCAAAGATGTGGAAGGATTGATAACTTTAGCAAAGAGTGCTTTGGAGGCAAAAGACAGCGGCCTGAGTATCGCAGAGTTGAAAGAAGCGTTTGAAAACAAAAAAAACGATGAGCATTTTCTGAAATTATACATCGACAAGATGATTCAGAATCGCGAAAACCCCACGGAAGGAATCGAAGCCTGGCTAAAGGTGCAAACCCAAATAAAGGAGGACGATGTGGATATGTTCGAGTTTTTCCTGAAACACGCAAAATACATGCTGGTGGATGGCAAGGCCGAGGAGATTTTGAAAACCAACTACGATGAGTTTTTTGATATTGCCACACGTAGAGAGGAAGTGATGCTTAAAAAAATGTTTACACGAATGGTGAGTAACACAAAAGTGGCTGCCTATTCTAAACAGAATCCTGAATTAATGCGCGCTTTTGTTACCAATTGGAAAGAGTTGGAAGGGAACAACATCGATGCAACAGTTCTGAAGGAATTTGAAATGGATTGCCTGATGTTTTCAAATGATGCTGAAGGGTACAAGAAAATGGCCGTCAGCTATATCGATAGCATCATGTCAGCAAAAAGTTTGGAGCGAATTAAACAAGAAGATCAGGCCTTCTACGAAGACTATAAGACCAACACTTATAAGCCAAGTTTGTTAGGTAATGCTGTTCTCAAAAACCTGGAAAAAGGGCGCGAGGCTCTTGCGCAAACCAAGGCCATTGAAAAAACAGGCTTCAATTATCTGAAATACTGCACCAGTAAAAAAGATTTTAAGCGCTTGCACACCTGGATTGACTACGGCGAAAAGCTGGTTCCGGATGAATACAGAATGGATAATCTGAGAGCGACTGTGTACAATAAACAAGGCAAATTAAAGAAGGCCATTCACTATAAGGAATTGGCTGTGAATAAACTTCCAGAGAATGATAAAAGCAGGGGGGTATTGCAAAGGCAGCTAGATAAAATGAAAAACAAGCAACAGAACTAATGTTTGGCAAGATGAGCTTGCTCAAAGGCTGCAATACATTCATTTATCAAAAAGAAATTAGACCAATGAAAAAAATTTATAGTACACTATTATTGATGCTGATGGCTGCAGGCCTTTTTGCCCAAGGCATCAGCTTCGAATCAGGCACTTTAAAAGAGGCCTTAGCAAAGGTAAAGGCCGAAAATAAGCTCTTATTTATTGATGGGTATGCTGTTTGGTGCGGACCATGTAAGCATATGGCTAAAACCGTGTTTATGGAAGAAGAGGTAGGGAACTACTTTGATGAACACCTGGTCGCATTAAAGGTGGATGTGGAGCGTGGTGAAGGACCGATGATTAAACGTAAGTATGGCATTCAGGGACTACCAGGCTATGTGTTTTTAGATGGCGAAGGCAATGTGGTTTACCGTTTCTCAGCTGCAATGCCTACTGAGCTTTTTATGAAAGAAGTGAAGTTGGCCATTGAGTACTCAAAAGACCCCAATAGTGTGGGCCGTTTGGCCGAGCGATACAATACCGAAAAGGAGGATGAGCACTTTTTAAAGATGTATCTTGGTAAGCTGAAAGAAAGCAAATCAACGAATTACACCCATATTCTCGAGCAGTATTTAAGCGTTCAGAAAAGCATTGATGAGTCGAGCAAAGAAATGGTGGTGCTATTATCAGACCATTATGAGGAGATCATCTTTGGAGGAATGGCCGATGAAATTATTCAGCGTAATTTCGGCTCAGAAGCATGGAAGCAATACATTCGAAAAGATATTCGTGAAGCATTTCAGAATTTGCCCAAGAGCATGATTGAAAAAACAACCGATTATGCCATTGCTAAAAAGGATACCAGCATCTTGGAGTTGGCATTAGCACGTGCTGCCGACGCTGGTATAAAAGTGGATGATAACCAGCGCAAAAGAACCTACACGTTTTTCTACGAGAAAGCAGGTATGGGCGAAAAATATAAGGCCTTAGTACGCGATAATAACGAGGCTTTTATTCAATCGGTTGATGTTGAACGTTTACGAAATGGCTATTTAAATGTCATGAAACGTAAGGCAGAAGGCGATACGCAGGCCTTGGCATCTATCCCGCATTCGGTACGAGCCAGTCAGCAAATTTCAGCTATGGTGTATTGCTATGCCAAATTTGCGCGCACAGAACAGGAGAAAAAGGATGTACGGCGTTGGATGAAAGTGGCTTATGATATTATACCTGGCGATGCTGCTATAACACGTCAGTATGCCACACTTCTTTATGTGATGGATGGAGACAAGGAAGAAGCCATTAAACTCATGGAAGAAGCTTATCAGTACTCGTTGGAAAATGAGAATAAGCGCAATGTGTCGATCAAAAAAGACCTGGAGTTAATGAAGGCCGGTAAAAGCATAGTTTTAAAATAGTTTTGATAATAGATTCACTCTTTTGGTTTTAGATTAATAACATCGCTCCGGGAATAGTTTATTACGGAGCGATTTTTTTTTGACCCTTTGTCACTCTTTACACGCAATTTTGGGTCTTATCAAAAAGAGGCATCAAGGCAGAAAAATCAGGTTATTGTATCACTTAGTAAAATTACTATGATTAAATCTCAAATAATATTGCTGTTATTCATCTTCTTTGGACGAGTAGCTTTTGGGCAAGGTATCGATTTCAAAAACATAAGTTACGAAGAGGCCTTACAGTTGGCTAAAAAGCAAGATAAGCTCATTTTTGTCGATTTTTATACAGCCTGGTGTGGGCCGTGCAAAAAGTTGGCTAAAGGCCCATTTTTGGAAGCCGAAAATGGGGATTTTTACAACAAGCACTTCATCTGTATTAAGTTGGATGCAGAAAAAGAAGGCAAGGATGCTGCAAAAATTCATAAAGTTCTGTCATTTCCAACCTTATTGTTTATTAATAGCGATGGAGAAGTGGTTCACCAGGGAGTCGGTGTTACTATTGGTGCCGACATGATTGCCTTTGGTACTGCTGCTTTAAATGCTGGTCAGTCGAAATACAGTTGGGAAAAATTGAACAAATTGTTTCCGCAAAAGCAGAAGGATGAGCAGTTTTTAAAACTCTACATCGAAAAAATGAAAGAGTTTGATGCTGATCCATACCCGGGCATTGAAGCCTGGTTGAAGGTTCAAACCGAAATGGACGAGTCATCCAGGGAGATGATGGAGTTTTTAGTAACAAACAGTTCTAATATCCAATTCGGTGGCAAGGCCGAAGCCATCCTGAAAGCTAATTATGAATATTACCTAAGTATAGCTCCAAATAAATACCAAAGGCAAAGATTGGAAAGGATACCCCAAGCTATCGGAAGCCATATGCTAAAGAAGGCAAGAAGAGCGGCTGACCCTGAACTGATGGCATTGGTGATTGAAAAAACAAAGGAATATGATTTGAGTATCAGGCGTGGTGATGATTTAACAACTTATCAGCTGGACTATTACCTATTTAAGCAGGACAATGAGGCTTATAAATCGTTGGCCAAATCGTATGTTGATAGCCTGATACAGTATAATCCTTTGGAAAAAGTAAAAAAGGAGGATAGTAAGTACTTTGATAAGTTTGGCAAAATGAGAGAAGGGATTATGTATACCTTTTACAAAGAAGGAAAAATCGCCAACGACTTAATAGATTTAATTACTAAGGTGGGTTACGGCTATTTGACTTGTATCGATAATAAGAAGGAATATAAGACCTTGAATAGTTGGATAAATTATTGCTACGAGCTTATTCCAGGTAAATTCTCGGTTAACAATTTAAAGGCCGATATGCTTTACAAAAAGGGCAAAACAAAAATGGCTATTGAACTGAAAAAAAGTGCCATTGAAAAAATGCCGGATAGGGATAAGGCAAAATCCGGGGAGAAATACAAACTAGAACAATGGCTTAAGTCGATTAATCAATAAGAGGCCAATTAAAACAACCAATATGAGTCTTATGGAAAAAAAAATGAAAGCAGGTAAAGTGCCTGTATTCAAGCGATTGCTGTTTTCAATGTTAGGTCTGTGCTTGATGTGCTCAGCATCTTTTGCACAGCAGTTCAACGATTTATCGCAGGATGTTCCTTCTGATACAACCATCATAAAGGGCGTGTTATCTAATGGGTTGACGTATTATTTGAAACGTCATAACAATCCAAAGGGAATGGCCAGTTTTTATATCTACCAAAATGTAGGTGCAGTACTTGAAACCGATAAACAAGATGGCCTTGCCCATTTTTTGGAGCACATGGCCTTTAATGGGACCAATACATTTCCCGGAAAATCGATGCTCGATATGCTGGAGCGCAACGGGGTAAAGTTTGGAAAGGATGTTAATGCCTATACTGCTAAAAACGAAACAGTCTATAACATCAGCCGTGTACCAACCAAGCATAATGGACTGGTTGACTCATGCCTGATAATTTTGCGCGATTGGTGCGATGAGCTGTCGCTTGATGAGCAGGAGATTGATGCAGAAAGAGGCGTGATTGCTGAAGAATGGCGAACCCGACGCACTGCTGGTTTCCGAATTCAAAACGAGATTGCTCCCACCATCTATAATGGAAGTATTTATGCCTATCGCGATGTGATTGGCGAGCTCGATGTGATTAAAAACTTCGATCCTGAAGATTTAAGAGCTTTTTACCGCCAATGGTACCGCACCGACTTGCAGGCCATTGCCATAGTAGGCGACATAGATGTGGATGCTGTTGAGGAGCGCGTGATTGAGCTATTCTCGGCTATTCCGCCTGTAGAATATCCAACAGAGCGTAAAAACATTATTATTCCTGATAACACAGAGCCAATGTATGTGCAGGTAACCGATAAAGAATACAAGAACGTTTCTATCAACCTGAGAATACGACATGCTAAAACATCAGACAATACTTTAGAAAGTTTAAAAGAATCGTACGTAAGCAGCTTTTTTAATGCCTTAATGAAAGGGCGCTACAGAGAGCTGCTGCTAACGGGTCAAGTGCCCTTTTTAAGTGCAAAAACAGCCTATGGGACGATGGCAAGAGGCTACAATGCCTTTAACTTGTATGTAACAGCCAATGTAGGAAAAGAGTTACAGGCTTTTGAAGCAGCTTATACTGAGTTACAGCGGGTAGTAAAACATGGTTTTACTCAAACTGAATTGGAGCGCTTAAAAGCCAACATGCTGGTGTCTGTCGAGAATAGTTACAATAAACGAAAAAGCATCAACTCCGATAGCTATTGTAAAGCAATTAAAAGAGCCTATCTGGAAGGGGCTGTTATTTCGGATGCCCAATTCAAGTATGATTTTGCGAAAGAAATAATTCCAGGCATAACAGTAGAAGAAGTGTCGGCCGTAGCCTCTAAGTATTTGAGTACTATCAACAGGGCCTTTGTGGTAACCGGTCCGCAAAAGGCAGAGGTCTTAACTATTACCCAAAAAGAGATTGAAGCGATAATGGCAAAGGTCGAACGCAGTATCCTTAAGCCTTATGTTGATGCCACTCTAACAAATACAGTTCTGATGAGCACAACGGCAGTACCGGGAGAAATCGTGGAAGAAAAAAGTATTGATTTGTTTAAGGCCGAAGAATGGACGTTTTCCAATGGTGCTAAAGTTGTTTTCAAACAAGTGGATAACAATACAAATTCTGTAATACTTGCAGCTAGTAGCCATGGTGGCAGTTCACTTTATGAGGTGGCAGATTTGCCTTCGTTCAGGGCTGCTTCGGGATTTGTGTCTGGCTTTGGTCTGGGTGCGCACGATCCCGTTCAGTTGAAAAAGCTGATGGCTGGTAAAACAGCCGCATGTAGCTACAAGCTGGGAGTCTATGGCGAATCCTTGTCAGCCAAGGCAAAGGTGCAGGATCTTGAAACCATGTTTCAGTTGCTGTACATGCGTTTTGAAGAGCCTCGTTTCGATCGGAGAGCTTTCGACCAGTTAATGGAACGCAATTATTACAATGTTAAAAACGAAGTAAAAACGGCGAAGACCATCATTAGGGATACATTAAGCCTATTAAACGCCAATGGTAATCCAAGGGTTTTAAATTTTGATAAGGACTATTTGGATAAGATAGACTTTGAGCGGATGAAGGACATCTACTTCGAAAGGTTGTCAAATGGGGGTGATTTTACTTTTTTCATAGTTGGAGATGTTGATGCCGAGACCTTGAAACCTTTTGTGGAGGAGTACATTGGTGCCATTAATTCAACGGGTAAAGTTGAAGAATGGGCCAATAATGGTGACTATTTTCCAAAGGGAAGAAATGAGCACCGCATTCAGGTGCCAATGGATGAGCCCAAAGCAACAGTTAACCTCAAAATGCGAAGCGATGCTCACTATTCAAGAGAAACAATTATCCACCATAATATTCTGGGCTCAATTCTTAACTTGAGGTTTACCGAAAATATCCGTGAAAAGGAGGGGGGAACTTATGGTGTTGGCGTACGTCCAACAGCCTCTCGCATTCCTGAAATGAAACTGGGATTGGAAATTATATTTGACTGTGATCCGGCTAAAGCCGACTACCTGAAGAAGTTGGTTTATAAAGAGTTGAAAACGGTACAAAAAACAGTTCAGCAGGCCGATTTAGATAAGGTGGTGCTAAATATGAAGAAGAATTCCCGTAAGGCGTTAAAAAACAACAATTACTGGTTATCTGTTCTTCAAAAATATTACGAAACCGGAGAAAATCGGATGGCTCCCGAGTACTTTGAGGAGGTGATTAATAGGGTCACCACAAAAGACATTACCAAAGCAGCCAAAAGGTTCTTTAAAAAAGCAGATGTACTCGATGTAGTTTTTCTACCCGAAGATTAAAGTAGCCTAATCCCTTACAAAGTAGGAAAAAAGTCAGGTATGTAAAATGAATCATTCATCTTTGCGTACTTGGCTTCTTTTCTTTTTAGTGAAGCTTATGTTTATGGACCGCTCTATTTTTGGCGCTAAGGCCTTCAGATGACTTGACGTTCAATGTCGCCAGGCAGGTGGGCCAGCACTTCGTAGTTCAGCTCATCACTGATATTACTGAATGCGGACACCTTGATTTCCAAATCGCCCTGTTTACCAATAATAACCACCTCATCATTCACCTCAACAGTTGGCACATTTGTAACATCTACAATAATCATATTCATATTAACCAGGCCAATAACGCTGCAGCGGTGTCCGTTGATTAGCACGCGGCCTTTGTTACTGAGTGAGCGGCTGTAACCGGTGGCATAGCCAATGGGCACCAATGCTGTTTTTATATCTGATTGGGCCAGGTAATAGATGCCATAGCCAATAAACTCACCTGTTTTGACCTCTTTAACGGCCATAACACGGCTTTCCCAGCTGAGAATTCGCTGCAGGGGATCATCCTGTACTTTTTGGCTTTGCCTGAAGTGAATAAAGGTTTCGGCACTCGACCAGAAGCCATATTGCATAATGCCAATGCGCACCAGATCGAAGCGTTCTTTTGGGAATACACAAGTGGCGGCTGAGTTGGCAACGTGGCAGTACTGAGGCCGTAACCCGGCCGATTGGAGCAAGGCCTGCATCTTATGGTATTTCTTTAGCTGTTTTTGAATACGATGGTGGTTAGAGATGCTTTCGGCACCAGACAGATGGGTGCAGAAGCCTGTTAACTCAAATTGCTTTGGGGCACTTTTTATGAGCGCAATGGCAGTTTTGAGTTCCCTCCGGTTCAGGCCCGATCGGTTCATCCCCGTTTCGACCTCAAGGTGAATTTTGGCTACCCGGTTTAATTGAGTGGCATTGTGTTGGGCCTGATACAGGCGTTCGAGGGAAAAAACGAAGAACTCGAATCCGCACTTAATCGCCTCTGGCAGATCTTCGTTCGAAATCCATCCCATTATCACAATGGTGGGGTTGTTTGTTGTGCTTTTCCTAACACGTTGGGCTTCATCATAACTAAACACCGAAAAATGATCCACACCGGCTTGCTCCAGCACCGGCACCAGGTGTTCAATGCCGTGTCCGTAGGCATTGGCCTTCACCACTGATGATAGCTTAACCTCTGGGCCAATCATGTTTTGAAGGAAATCAATATTGTTTTTCACAGCTTTGGAGTCCAATGTCATCAATGATGTTTTGCTCATTTCTTGAAGTTTAGGTGCTTGTAAATTGAGTTAAAGAGATGAATGCCCGATTGAATAATGCTATCCGGAAAATCGTAATCAGGATTATGCAGTGCTGGTTGTTGCTCACCGGCTCCCAGTCCAAAAAATCCACCTTTAAAGTGCTGGGTATAATAGCTAAAATCTTCCGACCACTTAAAGGGCTGCGTCAGGTGCGAAACGGGCAGCTTATTAGTCTGCGCTACCTGCTCAATTACCGAAACACAGTCGGGGTGATTAACGGTGGCGGGAAACTCTTCGGTGTAGCTTATATCACACCCGAGCTGCTCTTCTTTGGCAATCTTCCGGATGCGAGACACAGCCTCGTGGGTGAGTTTTTCCATGTCTGTGTTTTCAAAGGCACGCAGAGTGATGCGCACTTCAGCATATCCCGGGGAGGTGCCAAAAGCAATTTCGCCCAGTTGAATATGGATGATGGTGAGGAGTACCAGACTGGAGAAGAGCTCTTGTTGCGCTCTCAGCTGATGCATGGAATCAACGATTCGGGCAATGGCGCTGGCCGGATTAATCCCATTTTCTGGTTCGGCCGCATGCGATGTTTTACCCACTAATTTTACGGTCATGCCTTTCGACGCGGCTGTGAAGCTGCCGTTTTTAATGAGCACCTGATGAAGCGGGTAGCCGGGAATATTATGCAGGGCAAATATATAATCGGGTTGTAGCTGCCAAAAATGGGAATTCATCACCACATCCTGGGCCCCTTGCTCAACTTCTTCGGCCGGCTGAAATAAGAGACCAACCTTGCCTTTGTGGGGCCTGTCTCGTGCAATTTCTTCCGCTAATCCCAGCAGAATAGCCATGTGTCCATCGTGCCCGCACAAGTGAGCAATACCTGCGTTTTGGGATCGATAAGGAAGCAGGCTTTTTTCCTGAATGGGTAAGGCATCTAATTCGGCTCTGAAAATAACGGTTGGGCCGGGGCTTGTTCCTTCAAAAAGAAACACTTTGCCCGTTGTTCCAACATCAATAGTGGCATCAGGCTTCAGCTTTTGTATTTGCTCAGCAATGTAGGCCGATGTTTGGGTTTCCTTATTGGATGGCTCCGGATGTTGATGGAGGTGGTGACGATGGGCAATAATGTTGTTTGGTAGCATATTATTTTTCGTTTAACGGTTTCTGGCGACTTGCTTATTGAAGTAAAAACTGACCATTAATGTGAATGCACAGAAGGTCAGAAGGGCCCGTTTTCAGCTGTGAGGGGTGCGCTTTACTATTGGCACCGATGAAACAATGGCTCCGCAACAAAGGGAGATAGTCAGCTGACAGAAGATGTCAATAAACAAATAGAACATACCGGCCGGATGATTCGCTTTTGGTTTTCAAGATAGTAAATGGTAACTGAAAGTCAAAATCGGGGAAATAATGCACTAAAAGGGCAGGAAGGGGCAGTTTAGCTCCCGGCATGGCCCAGAGCTAAACTGAAGGTGGCTGGTTAAAGATGAGAGCCTCCTATTGTGGCACCCGTAAATTATGAAAGTGCCTGGGCAATGCTATAGTCTGGCACCTATTTTCACCGGCTCAGCTTCCGATATCAGTTTAGGAATAGCGGCCCTGACAGCCGCTTTTTCCTCGGCGCTTAAATCCTCATAATCCTTACCAAAATTTCTGATAGCAAACTCCTGCCTCAACTCATTAAAAGCCCTTATTAACTCATTCTGAACCTCCAGGTAAACCTGGTATTTGGTGTCGTTGGCGGTTTGTAAAGAGATAACCCCTTTACTAACAGCGCGTGGCCCTAATAAAGGAATGGTTTTGTTTTCTTTATCAGAAAGGTCCGCTAAATCGGACGGATTGAGAATAAACAATTTGGTGGCTTCTGTCAGCTGGTTGATGGGCATCTCCCGCTTTTCAACCATCAGCTGATTATTGGCGTTAACCAGTATTTCAAAAACGTTTCGCTCATTTTTAGCCTTATTATCAACGCTAGGCTCTTCTTCGTAAGGAGGAAGAATGGTGCCGAGCCCCATGTCACTATCCATGGTAGTGGTCACCAAAAAAAAGATAAGTAATAAGAATGCTATGTCAGCCATCGAACCAGCGTTGACTTCCTGTGTTTGTCGTTTAGCCATAATGTCAATTAATTAGAGTGAATACTAATTGACCCTGCAAAGAATGGCCTCGAATCAGACAATGGTAAGATAGTAAAAAATAGAAGATATGTTGTTCAATTGCTAAAGAAAAATCCCATGGCAGGCTCAAGCTTAATGTAAAATATTGCACTTCAAAGTACCCTGAAAACAGAGCATAAATTGGCGAAAGGTGGCTTATAACGGGCATTTTAACTTTTCATTAACTCTGTTTAACCAAACCTTAACGAATACATTTTAACCTCCATTTTATTTTTGCTTTTAAACAATAAAAAACAACTCTAATGAAAGGGTTTGGCTCAATGCTATCGGTGGCAGTTAGGAGCGCTGTCCTTGCATTAGCAAACTGTTTATCGGACTATTGAGTTGGCATTAGTGTTTTAATGAACCTTTTACAATTAATGTTTTGTTGGACCTTTATTAAAGTTTAGTGCTATGCTAGAGTTATGTAAATCGGTATTAAATGGAGTACACACCGACAAAAGTCTTTTTAGAAAGGAATTGATTAAATCCATGTCTTGGTTAACTGCCGAAGACCAGTTAAAGTTTCAAACCTGGGTACGGAATCACTTTACTCAGCAGCATGCTGATGTAATTGAAGAAATACTTGACACGAAGTATCAATTTGCCTCCTAGCAAACGCAATCAAGTGCAGGAATTGCCTGCGCTTGATTTTTATCCTATCCATCTGCCTGGTGGTAACAAGTGAAGGCCCCAAATCACACTCTATTTTTTCTTTTCTGGCATGCATCAGTGGTGTGTATGATGAGCGCCTTGGTATCACGCAGAGGCATAAATGGTGAACTTATTAATTTTCAACATTATATAAATCATTCTAAACAATGGATATTCTTGTAGAGAATATAACAAAAACCTATGGCACCCAGAAAGCTCTGGATAACTTGTCCTTTCAGGTGAAAACCGGCGAGATACTGGGGTTTTTGGGCCCGAATGGGGCTGGTAAAACCACAACAATGAAAGCCATCACCTGCTACATTACTCCCAACGAAGGAACTATTACTGTAGGAGGTAAATCGGTACATGAGGTCCCCGATGAGGTGAAAAGCAGCATTGGCTATTTGCCCGAGAACAACCCTTTGTATCTCGATATGACCGTTGTTGATTACCTGACTTTTATTGGTGAGTTACAGGGAGTCAGTAAGGCAAACATTCAGGCACAGGTGGAAAAGATGATTCGTTTATGTGGCTTGAACCTCGAAAAGCATAAAAAAATTGGGCAGCTGTCCAAAGGTTACAAGCAACGCGTGGGGCTGGCCCAGGCACTGATTCACGATCCGGAGGTGCTAATATTAGATGAGCCAACAACAGGATTGGATCCCAATCAGATTATTGAAATCAGAAAGCTGATTAAAGAGATTGGCCGCGAAAAAACGGTGATTTTGAGTTCCCATATATTGGCCGAAGTGGAGGCGACATGCGATCGGGTGCTCATCATTAACAAAGGCCAAATTGTAGCCGATGGCACCCCCGAATCGCTGAGAAAAGAGGCACAAGGGAAGGAGCTATTGAAGGTGGGCATTAGCACTAGTGAGCGCAACGAAGCCTACAAAGCCCTGGCAGACCTTGATGAAGTCGAAACCGTTTCGTTTATCGATACGGATGCATCGCTTTTCGAAATAGAGAGTGGGACCGGCTGCTCGTCGGTGGAGGCAATATTTAAGATGTGTGTGCATAAAGGTTGGTATATAACCCAGCTAACACCTGTTGAAAAGAACCTTGAAGATGTATTCAGGGAGTTGACACAAGGGAACTGATGTGCCACTGCGTAAGGCATTGGCGTAACTATTATGTCTAATATAAACCAAGCACCCATCAAAAGATAGCAATAACGCCAGCTAATTGGCATCGCTATTTTTTGAGGGAGTTTTATGCAAGTAGCGAAAAAGAAAAAGCATGAAGCAAACATGGATCATCACAAAAAAGGAATTGAAAGGCTATTTCGATTCTTTAATGGCTTACATATTAATCATCGTTTTTTTAGGACTCAGCGGGTTTTTTACCTGGCTCTACGGCAATAACGATGTATTCTATATCAACCGGGCAACCATGCAGCCTTTTTTTGGCATTGCCTACTGGACCCTGTTTATTTTTATTCCGGCATTAACCATGAAGCAAATTGCAGAGGAGTATAAAACAGGCACCATTGAGCTTTTATTAACCAAGCCGGTTTCTGACTGGCAGGTGGTCACCGGAAAATTTATGGCAACCTGGCTTTTAATAGCCATATCTCTGGCGCTTACCTTGCCGTATTATATATCTATTGCGAACATTGGGCCTGTTGATCATGGCTCTGTCATTACTGGCTATTTGGGCTTGCTACTAATGAGTGCCGCCTATATTAGTCTGGGTATTTTTGCCAGCAGCATCACCTCAAACCAAATAGTGGCCTTTTTGCTGGCTTTAATCATTGGAATTTTCTTTCAAATATTATTTGGAATAACATCCGGTGCTTTTCCGGGCATGATAGGAGATACCTTGGCCTACCTCGATATGCAATACCATTACCACAGCATTATCCGCGGGGTTATTGACAGTAAAAACATTGTCTATTTCATCTCAATTATTTTGGGGGGCTTAATGGCTGCCGAATTATCACTCGTTAAACGTAACATCAACTAAGCAGAAAATTATGACTGAAAAGCGCAGGTTTAAATATTATATCGCATTGGTTTTAGGGGTGTTGGTCCTAATTAATGTGTTGGCTAACCGGTTTTTTGTACGGCTCGATTTCACCGAAGACCAACGCTATACACTGAGTGAAACCACCAAAACAATTTTGAAAGATATTACTGAGCCGATCACTGTAACGGCCTATTTCTCCGAGGGCTTACAGCCTCAGTTCGATCAGTTGAGAAACGACTTTAAGGACTTGCTGGCAGAGTATGCCTCGCGTACCAACCAGCAGTTAGTGTTTGAATTTGTTAACCCCAATGAGGAGGTGCAAGACGAGCAAAGGGCTGTTCAGGCAGGTATTCAAACGGTAATGATAGAGGCCAGGGAGAAAGATCAGGCCACCACCAAAAAAGCCTATATGGGAGCGGTGGTGCAGATAGGTGAAGATTCGGAAACAATTCCCTTTATACAGCCTGGTGCCCAAATGGAGTATGCCCTCACAACAGCCATAAAAAAAATGACTGTGCCCGATAAAGCAGCCATTGGGTTTATTGTAGGACATGGTGAGCCATCGCTCAATGAACTATTACAGGTAAAACAAGGACTGGACGTGCTTTATGTACCCGAAGAGATAAGCCTGTCCGATAGTGTGAACTTAAGTAAGTATAAAACACTGGCCTGGATCAATCCTCAGGATTCGATTCCGGAAGCGCACTTTTCGCTTGTTGATGACTACCTGAAACAGGGAGGTCATTTATTGGTGTCGTTTAATCGGGTAAAAGCCCAATTAAATCAGGGAATGGGCTTTGCTCATTATACTGGTATGGCCAAATGGCTCCAGCAGAAAGGACTAACGGTGCATGACGATTTTATTATTGATGCCAATTGCGGATCCATTAATGTGCAGCAGCGCCAGGGGATTTTCACGGTTAACCGGCCGGTCAACTTCCCGTATTTGCCCATCCTCTCTAATTTTGCCGATCATCCAATTACTCAAGGGTTAGGGACGATGGTGCTGCAGTTTGGAAGCCCATTAAGCTTTAGTGGCGATTCACTCACTAACTATACGCCTTTGGTATTTACCTCTGATAAGTCAGGGAGACAAGCGGCGCCGGTGTATTTCAATATTGAAAAGCAATGGACCGAGAGCGATTTTACGGCTGCTCAATTGCCCGTGGCAGCTTTGTTGGAGAAAGCCAACCACCAGATAGTGGTTATTGCCGATGGCGATTTGGCCATTAATGGAGCAGGTGAGCAAGTACGGCAGGTACAGCCCGATAATGCCAATTTTATTGTGAATGCCATTGATTACATGAGTGACGACACGGGGCTGATACAGTTGCGAAGTAAACAGATGAAGATGCGTCCCTTGGACCAGCTGGAAGAAGGGGATAAGAACCTGCTGAAAATACTCAACTTCACGCTGCCAATACTTATCATCCTGGGCATTGGCATTTATCGCTATCAAAAAAGAAAACTAATCCGGTTAAAACTTAAAGGAGAGAATTATGTATAGAAAATTGGATATCAAAACACTGGGTTGGGCATTTATTGGCCTTTTAATTCTAACGGTTTCTATTAAGGCTCTGGATGGCGCCAAAGGCATTAATACTCTAAAAACCGAATTATTTGCGATTGACGAAAATGCAGTAACATCAGTCATCCTCAAACCAAAGGTGCTGATGGGGCAAAGCCTGGAACTGAAAAGGAATAATAGCAACTGGAAGGTGCTGGTCGGTGACAAAGCCTACAATGGCGATGCAGCAACCATTACCGGGTTAATACGTCAATTAAATGAGCTGAAGCCGATTCGTTTAGCCTCGCAAAGTAAAGAAAGCTGGGAACGGTTTGAATTGAGTGACTCACTGGCAACCGAGGTGCAGTTTTTAGGGGACGATGGTTTGTTGGCCCAACTTTATATTGGTAAGTTTTCGTATACGCAGCCCAAAATGAATGGTATGCTGCCGCAGCAGCCTTACCGACGACCTCAGGGCACCATGACAAGCTATGTGCGTTGTGCTGATGAGGATGAGGTGTATGCAGTAGAAGGGTTTTTGGGCAGCACAGCCAATCGAAATGCAGATGCCTTCAGAGATAAAACCATATTAAACCTGGCGTCTCGTGCCATTAATAAAATTGAGTTCAGTTATCCGGCCGATAGCTCATTTACCATTGTGAATAGCGAAGGGGTGTGGATGAGTGATGGCCGTCAGCTCGATTCGGTGGCAGTAAGTAGTTATTTATCCGGACTCAAGTCGTTGCGTGGAAGTGCATTTGCGGCGGCATCGCCAGCGGCCATGACGCATGAGGCACAGCTGTTTTTAGATAGTGGAGAAAGCATTACGCTCAGCGCCGCGGTTGAGAAGGATGAGGTGGTTTTGACAAGCTCTCAAAACCAGGGAACGGTTTTTCAGGAAGAAAAGAATAAAAATTTCAGAAAAGTTTTTATCGGGCGAAAAGAATTGTTTAGTAACTCCTTCGAGTAACGTTGATGCCAATCTGAAGCTCCCGGTTAGTATGTGTAGCCGGGAGCTTTTGCATTTCATTGCCATAGCATTGGGCGGTAAGCGAAACGCTTTTTTTGCGTGAGCAAATGTTGTAAACCATAACCAATTCAATTGGCAGATCGCAAGGATAAGAGCTCTGTATTTTGCCGCAATCCATGTCTCTCAAATAGGGTCTTGTTTTAATATTCATTACCTTCACCCTAATTAAAGTTTCATATCGAATCATAATTACAAAAACAAATACCCAATGAATATCAAATTGGCTGTATTAATTGATGGAGATAATATTCCATCAGGCAGTGTAAAAGAAATGATGGAGGAAATAGCTAAGTATGGCAACCCAACCATTAAGCGTATTTATGGCGACTGGACCCGTCCCGACCTGA
The DNA here is from genome assembly GCF_051851475.1 of Carboxylicivirga taeanensis. NCBI lineage: Bacteria > Pseudomonadati > Bacteroidota > Bacteroidia > Marinilabiliales > Marinilabiliaceae > Carboxylicivirga > Carboxylicivirga taeanensis. Next base: position 74,778 of record NZ_JBPUSJ010000017.1, read on the forward strand.
ATAACTGGAAGAAAGTACTGTTGGAGAATGCCATCACGCCTATTCAGCAATATGCCTATACATCGGGTAAAAATGCCACCGACTCAGCCATGATCATCGATGCTATGGATATTCTGTATTCAGAAAAAGTAAACGGATTTTGCCTGGTATCGAGCGACAGCGATTTTACCAAGTTGGCCACCCGTTTGCGCGAAGCCGGAATGCAGGTGATTGGTATTGGCGAGAAAAAAACACCAACCCCTTTTATTGTGGCTTGTGATAAATTTATTTATGTTGAGATTTTAAAGAACAGAGCCAAGGAAAAAGAGACTGAGGACGGTAAAGAGGCTGAAAAAGAAACATTCGACAAGATTACTCCAAAAGACATTAAACTGATTGCAGCCACCATTACCGACCTTTCGGACGATGATGGATGGGCTTTTTTAGGCGATGTTGGCAGTTTGCTGCAAAAGAAGCGTCCTAACTTTGACCCGCGAAACTACGGCTTTCAGAAATTAACACCTCTCATCGATTCGATTAACCAATTTGAAATAGAGCAAAGAGATAGTGCCAATAGCCGGCATAAATTGATATATGTGAAGAATAAGCAAAAGGGGCATGGCAGGAGATAGTGCCCCAATCATCAACCTTAGCCGTAATCGAAATGGCTTGACGAATACCAGAAGAAGGATTAAATGGCAGCTGAAGTAATCACTCACGAAAATAAGGTTTTCGAAAACGTAAACCATTCCGGAAAAACATTAAGAGACAGGGAGTTTTATAAGTGTAAATTTGTGATGTGCAATTTTACAAAAAGTGATTTGAGAGGAAATGATTTTGAAGATTGTACCTTTGAGGATTGTAACTTTTCAATGACAGAAATAGAAGGCGTTGGGTTTAGGAATGCAGCTTTTGTGGGATGTAAAATTCTTGGAATCGATTTTACAAGGTGCAACAGGCTTATGTTTTCATTCAGCTTTGAGAATTGCATACTGGATTATTGTACATTTTTTGGGACAAAACTTAAAAAGACGCATTTCATCCAATGCTCGCTCAAGGAAGTTGACTTTGCCGAAGCGGATTTATCCTTGTCATTATTTACCAACACCGATTTATCGGGCGCACAATTTTATAACACCAACCTGGAAAAGGTCGATTTTAGCAGTGCAACGAATTTCTCCATCGACCCTGAATCAAACAAACTGAAAAAAGCCAAATTTTCTGCCTTTCAGCTCGAAGGTTTACTGCATAAGTATCAACTGAATATTGTTTAAAGATAGAAATGGCAAATATCCAGATCACCCTAATAAACCAGAAAATAGCTTATTTATGAGGGTGCCATGTATCGCTTTTAAAGCGTTTTTAAAAGGAGCTGTTGCTAAGTCTTTCCTGATTAATTTCGATGCCCATTTACTACAATATTATTTGTAGTTTACCTTAATAGAAGGGGAGACCACCTGAGATGCATCGTTTTATGTACTATCATATTGAAGTCTGATGGAATGCACTGGCTAATAATGGAGCTGATACAAAATCTGGATCCAGGCCTTAACTTTTTTACCATGTTCTTAAAGGATATTCATGGCTATAAACCCCCAATATTTATAAATTCATGGGGGCACCATCCTAATAACAGAAATAGTACAAATTCAATACTAAGTCACATTTTTCACATAGTTAAGTCATATTAAAGTCATTAAAAATCGAATTTAATATGAGTTTAGTTTGAGTTAACTATGAGTTAACTTTGAGTTTAATGCATTGTTGGTAGGTCACATAAAATAATCTAATAGTTACTTGAGTTTAATTTAAATTCTAAAACGCAAATTGAGATAAAAAGCTGATCTACAATGAATAGTTTAGAGGGATGATGGACTGTTGTGTGAAATTTGAAGCCGTAAATCAGCTATTTATTTAAAGTTAATTGATTCTACTTGCAAACAGTGATTGTCTTTGTGTAAGCGACTCAAAATAGCCCGCTATTCATTTGTCGATATACACATGAACCTTACTATTCATCAGCGTTTTGAGTTGAAAATTTTACATCGAGCTCAGGCTAATATCCGCCGCAGTAGGATGAGCTCTAATAAAGCTGACGTAATGATGTTCTTCATAATTGCCACAGAGATAGTGTTTTTTTAATTCAGACTCCACTTGTGAACGTAACCCCGTATATATACCTCACTAACTAACACCTTTACTTAGTCAGAGCCTATGTTGATTGCATCTGAATGAGGGTGTTCGTTGTAATTAATTACTCTGTATAAGGGCTACCCTTCAATTTACCGTCATATTGCGACAACCTATTAATGACAGCCTAGAAAGTCATTTCTCCAATTTATCATCTGTTTGTCATAATTTTTATTGAAAAGTAGCAACAAATAGCACCCAATTAAGTATATTGAGAGCTGTTTAAAATTATGTTACTCGTTCTGGTGTGACCGAGGCGGCGAAGCTGTTTTAAAAGCGGAGTAAACACTGGCACACTATTGGCCCATATACTCTTGTTGCTGAATAATTAAGACCTTGCCTTCTTCCATAGCAGGCGTATAGCCATAATCATAGCAAAAGTAATAGAGGTTGCCTCCTTTGCTTTTCCAGGAGTGAGTTAAATGTTTGAAATCCATGCCTAGCTTTATCAAGAATTCTTTTCTTACCGTTGCTTTACCTTGTGGGCAGGCGGTTCGTAATGCGCTTCGGTTGGCTCTCAGTTGTTTATTAATAGTGCGGATGTAGGTTTCAATAGAAGATACAGCTTGGTTGTGGTAGGCACTTTTACATTGGGAATTGCAAAATTTTTTATCGATTCGCCCATTTAGTTCGTCGTTACAATATAAGCAGGTTCTTTTCATAGGATGTATTTTATTTTCAAATATCATGTCGAATTTTCAATAAAAGCTAACTACAGGCAGTGTATCCAATCGGATAAATAAAATTACTGGGTTGTCATCTGGTATCAGTTTTATTAAACGGTTTTATTCGTTTTTAGTCGATTAATAAACCCTTAAGATAGAACTATTTACTAAGTTGTCAAGAAAAATACGCATGCGCCCGGTAATATATCTTAATCATCGTGAAGGCAAAAAGGGAAATGCCTGTGTGCTTTACTTTGAGAGGGATGATGCGATTTTGAAGCGAATTCGTCAGAATGGCTGGATAAAGTGGCATCCTGAATTTAAAGCTTATGCCGCGCCTTCCAATGAACACACCATAGGGCATTTGATTGATGTATTTGATGACATTGCCGACATTAATAGTAGCTATTTTCATGCTAAATTAGAAGAGAATGTTGAGCAGGTTACTATAGGCGATACCCATTATTTTACTGGTATACTTGAAAAGACCGTTAAACAAGGAACTGTTACCCTGGTGCCGGTGAGCAATGAGTACGGGCGCTTTGTTGTGGTAACCTTTAAAAACGGTAAAACCATAATTAATCTGCTAAAGTCCAGTAAGTATGCGTATTGGCACAAAGAGTTAAGAGCCTATGTGATTCAGGCAAAAAGAAGCACATTAATTGGTTTTTTAGAAACGATGACCAGTAAGCTGCAGGTCAAAATTCACAATGAGCTGTCAATTGTTGATTACCGCATACTACAATTGCTTTTTGAGCAGGCCTATCAAAAGGATATCTATTTCAAAAGTTGTCCCATAGAGTATATCAAATACATGCAGCTGAAAGCCTACAGTTACAATACAATCAATAGCTATTACTATTATGTACTGCGCTTGCTCAATTGTTACCGACAAAATAGCCTGGAGCAAATTAACCAGTTTGATTCAGATGTTATCAATGATTATCACCAGAATATGATTGGTGAAAAACTCTATTCAGAGCAAACCATTAACCAGAGTGTTAATGCCATTAAGCTCTACTATAAAGGATTTTTGGGCAGAGATATCCAGCTTGATCAGGTAGTGCGTCCAAAAGTAGGAAAGTCGTTGCCTAAAGTTTGGAGTAAAGAAGAAATTAAGCGCATACTCAATAGCATCGACAATTTAAAGCATAAAGCGATTTTGGCCCTGATTTATGGGAGTGGATTGCGCATTGGTGAAGTATTGAAATTGCGTATTGAAGATGTGGACTCCAAGCGCATGCGCTTGAGAATTTTAGGCGGTAAAGGCAAAAAAGACCGCTACACCATTATTGGGCACTATTCATTACGTTTGTTGCGCGACTATTATAAACTGTACAAGCCCAAGCAGCTGCTTTTTGAAGGGCAAATAGGAGGGCAGTATTCAGCTACCAGCGTTAGCCGCATCCTGGCGAAGGCGATTGAAAAGAGCGGCGCTCCTAAAAGAGGTGGCTTACATTCGTTACGTCATAGTTTTGCAACGCACTTGTTAGAATCAGGCACCGATTTGCGATATATCCAAGAACTTTTGGGCCATAACTCAAGTAAAACAACAGAAATTTATACCTATGTTAGCAATAAGCACATCGAAAAGATTAAAAGTCCCATTGATGACTTTTTGCAATAAATTTGTCATTAATAACCAAACAAACGAGTGACAAAGTAAATATATTGGCAACACGCATGCACATACAGAGTAGTTAGGCACAACCCAATATTTTTAAGCCCGATTCGAAGTATTTTTGGGATTCGTGCGGCTTTTGAGGAATTTGCTGCTCACCCACGGGCCAGCAA
>NZ_JBPUSJ010000018.1:0-41715 GCF_051851475.1 Carboxylicivirga taeanensis
GCTAATATATTACTTATCGAAGCCCCTGTCAAGACCAACTCTTATTACCTTTCATTACGTATCGATAAATGCCTGAAACCCTTATCAATCCTGCCTTCCCACGAGTACCATTATCCTCAAAAGCGGGTGCAAAATAAGGAAGTATTTTGCGAATATGCAAATTTATTTTTCGCCCAAATGCCCCACCCTACACCCAAATCAATACTTAACAACTGATAATGCGATAATTGGAATCAGATTATTTTCTTAAAAAAAAGAAAGGCCCCCAAGGGAGCCTTAATACGGTATTGAATAAGAACTAGTGATGATGATGTCCTTCACAACACTTTTCTTTTGGTTTAACAACCTCATCTTCTTTCAACTCTTCAGCTTTGAAGTCCAGTTTTTCAAAAGCTTTAACTAGCTCTTCCTTGTTGGTTTTATCGTCACGATACTTGACCGTAACCGTTTGTCCCTCCATGTCAACCTTCAAATCTTTCACGCCTTTTTCAAACGCGATATTCTTTGTGATTTTATTAACACAACTCTGACAATCCATTTCTACCTTATAGGTTACCTCTGCCACCTTCTTTTTCTTATCGTCGGCATATGCATTTATAACAAAGGCCATTAAAGCAATTACTAATAGTTTTTTCATACGTTTATAGTTTATCATTCAATATTAAAAGATGAAAACAGGCTCTGAAACTTCCTATACCTTATTCTATCTTAATTTAACTTACTCTCTGTCTATTGAAAAACGGAGTCCAAAATAAAATCGCCGTCCCATGACTGGTCCCCAAATCAAAGAGCTATCGAAGTGCTCACCAAATGGATCGCTTCCGGCAATAATTGGATTATCCTGCTTGAAGTCTCCCAGGTTCTCAGCTCCTATATAAACATTCCATTTGCGGAAATACTTGGTGACCTGGGCATTAACCACCTGATAAGCACCAAAAGATTCTGCTCGCCGATACTCTTCAGGGTTACTCAGAGTAGAGGGAATGCGTCCTTCGCCATTAAACTGGGTTGTAAAATCAAACTGCCATTTCTTAAGTGGGGTTGAATACGACAGGTTTACCAATCCTTTTGCCCTACTGATTAAGGGGCGATCCATCAGCTCTCCATTGTAAGTTGTTTTTACATCATTAAGGCGCCAGGCGGCCACCACATCCAAGCCTCTCAATAATTCATACTTTCCTTCCACCTGAAAATTGTTGGCATAAGACCTGCCATCCAGATTATAAAAATAGACGGCATTCACACTCTGGTCGGCATCCACGACCAGCTGATTTTCAAAATCTGTGCGGTAATACTCGGCATTAAGAGTCAATTCTCTCCCAGCTATATCAATATACTGCGTAATATTGGCTCCATAATTCCAAGCTTCTTCCTGATCAATATTATCGGTGATATTTATTTGACGAGAACTCGCCAACAAGTAACTGTTTTCAGCCAATACATTTGGTGTTCGATAGCCTTTACCAGCGGAAGCCCTGATTATGGTGTTCGGTGTCAGGTTATACTTGATATGCAAACGCGGTGTCAGCATCGTTCCAAATTCATTGTGGTAATCAACACGACCTCCGGCTATAATTGTCAAATGTTCGGGCAGTGTGTAAGTATACTGAAAATACGCGCCGGGAACGAATTCATTTCTGTTGAGCCACTGCCTCGTATCAGGTGCCATAAAGTTCATCCAGAGCTGCTCATCAAATTCATCTGCCTGAACACTTAGTCCGGTACTGAACTTATTGCTTTCATTCCCAATTATAGATTGAAAAATCAGGTTAGCATAGAATGACTTTTGACTGGCATCATACTGCTTCCTGCCATAAAATGAGTTTTGCTCATGAAAAGAATAGTTGGCTACTAAAGCTACACTAGTGATGTCGTCATCAAACATATACCCGGCCTTATAAAACCCTTCATACCTTCGGGTATCAATATTAATCCCATATAACTGGCCTGCACTACCAATATTTTGATCGTCCGGGCGACTGCCTGTAAAGCCCATTTGACCGCCGAGACGGTTTTCATCCAACACTTTTATACCAATTTGAGAAGTGAATCCCTTTTTATTGTTGTAATCCCAGCGATTAATAAAGTTAACCTGCTTAAGTAAGGGCTCATCTCTAAATCCATCGTCGTTTTCATCCGTTGACTTTTGGTCTTCGGAATAGTGAGCTAAAACTGCGGTTGTCCATTTATCGTTGATATGAATGGAGCCATTAACGTTGCTTTCCCAACGCCCGGTATGGTTGGCATACATATTCAGAAAAAACCTTTCTGAATCAACAGGCTTTTTGTACTCCACATTGATTTGACCTGTTAAAGACTCATAACCATTGACAACAGTTGATGTGCCTTTTGATATCTGAATGGACTCCATCCAGGCACCAGGAATATAGTTGAGCCCGTAAAGCGTTGCCAAACCGCGAAAGTTGGGTATGTTTTCAGTCATCATTTGCACATAATTGCCCGACAGACCCAGCAATTGAATTTGCTTAGCTCCGGTTGCGGCATCTGAATAGGAAACATCGACCGAGGCATTGGTTTCAAAGCTTTCGCTTAAATTACAACAGGCCGCCTTACACAATTCAGCCCCTGTTATATTTACCTTTGTCATCGGATCCATGCGTGACATGTGCGATCCTGCTTTTTTGCCGGCAACAAGTACCTCATCGAGTTCATCACTCTGCAACACCACTTCTACAAAACGGTTATTACTAATATCTATGGTGTCAGTTTCATAACCTATATAGCTAACAACCAGCTGCGTATTACTCCCGTATCGGTCAATCACAAATTCGCCTTTAAAATCAGTGACTGTCCCTATCTGGGTGTCCGCCCAATAGACGTTCGCCCCAACAAGTTCAATATTTTTGCCCTTTTCGTTAGCTTTTACTACCCCTGTCACTTCTTCGCTGGCTTGTGCAAAAACCGAGAGCCTGCTAATCAATAGCAATGCAACTATATATATTCGATTCATATTTGATTCTTTCCCTCCTTTGCAATTCACGTTAACCGCAAAGGCTATCCTTAATTACTTATACTAATTCACAGCCCCACACTAAGCATGGAGTCTATTTAATTTAAACTAAAAAAGTTCGCTTAAAGCGTTAAGGAAATCATAAAAGAAAGACGCAATTCATCTCGGGCGAAGTTTCGTCCGGAATCTTCAGAATTACGTAACAGAAGTTTTTTTGTGGTGTAAATTGGCCTCTTAACAAATCTGTCGGTAGCCAGCTAAAATGGTTTAGAGCAATAACCTCAGCCTGCCATTTATACTTTAAATCAGCTCTTTGCCCTTCAAAAGCCGCTTTTTTAAAATCGTGTTTACAATCACTGTCGTGATGTTGTATGTCATGGGAAACCCCTTCCTGGCTAGACTGACTTGCCACCTGACAAGTACAAGCTGGGCAGTCATGATCATGTGAATGGATGGTTGTTAACATCCGGGCAATGGTTTCATTCTCCTCACACCCGTTGCAATGATGATGAAATACGTGCACACCCAACACTGATGGCAACATGGCCATTAGCACTAAGATGCTAAATGCTCTATAAAGGAACTTGTTTGATTTCATCGCCTACAAAAAAAACAAAAACAAGGAATCTACACAACATTTTAACAAGTGATTTACATCACCTGAATACGAAATAAGATTCTTACTACTCTAACAGCGCTTAGCAAACACTATGCCGAAGCCATGCGATTAAAATAAGACTTCAACAGGTATTGAAGCTCCTGAGCAAATTTTCCGCTTAAACCAACTATTTTTGCCAAATGGCAAAACTGTTTATTTACAATCCAACCTGCGACATGGCTGTTGAAAACGGCACCTATAGCTATATGCCATCCAGGCAATTGGCACAGTTTGAAGCAGACATAAGTCCTTTAATGGCATTTTTGGGGCGCAACAATGATTACCTGCTCTACGAGGGTGATGATGAAGCGTTTGCAATATTTTGGAAGCGCTTAGGCATCCATCTCCCTTGTTTTATTAACAAATCGACTCTACAGCAAGCGGCCATTACAGACCTCTTTCCCTGGGGTTGGAGTCCGGTCATTCACCAACATTATGCCTCATCTCTTGGCTTGAGCTCCTTAAATATTTTGAAATCACCTTCGCAACTCAGGCGTTTTTTTAGCCGGGAAACAAGCGTTGAACTAATAAAGGAGCTAAACAAACACCGCTTACCAGCATTTGTAACCATACCGAGCCTGCCGTTAACAATCAGGAGTACCAGCTCGGCCGAAGAGTGCCTAAATAAGTATCCCAATGGCATGGTCATAAAAACCCTCTGGAGCTCTTCGGGCCGAGGATTGCAATTTATTCGCAACACGCATGAGCTATCTAAAAGTCAGAATTGGCTGGAGGCGCAACTCAGAAAACAAGGCGCCGTAGTTGCAGAACCAATCTACCACAAAGTACAAGATGCTTCTCTACAGTTTATGATTCAACCCGATGGCACCATCGATTTTTTAGGTCTCAACTTCTTTGATGCCGACCAACAAGGCCATTTTAGCAAGGAATATTTTCATACGCCAGAATCTGTTGCTGATAAACTCCCTTTAAACAACAACTGGCTGAAAGACTTGGCTGATTTAATCAGTACGAGCATGCAAACACTCGGAATTCCTCAAAAATACCAGGGGCCTGTTGGAATTGACGCGATGTTTATCACCGACCATCAGCAACAACTAAAATTTTATCCCTTGGTGGAAGCAAACCTGAGGTGCAATATGGGACTGGTGAATATGGCCATTAAAAAACTGCTCCACCCAACAACTAAAGGCACTTGGAAGATTTCACAATTTCAGCCTGGCGAAGCTCCCCGGTTTTTAATGGAAAAAACATTAGCACATCCTGTAAAAACACAAGAACAGAAGATTATTGAAGGCTGGTTTCCGCTGACCCCTTTTACAGCAGACACTCGCTTTGCTGCCTGGGGACAGATAGATTAATGCTTGTTAATAGAAAATTAAAACAATGAGAGTACATGCTCATCACACTCAATTTGGAAACAAAATCTACCAAGAAGTACTAACAGCTATTGAGCTGACAATTCAAAATAAAAAAACCAGCTTTAACACTAAGCGTAAAGCTGGCTTCTCAATAACCTAAACCCAAATCTATGAAAAAAATCTACAGATATAATCATATCAACATGCATGCCAAATATATTCAATATGGCTCTGTTAATGATTTTTAACTTTAGGCGGGACACTTTTAGACGCTAAAAAAAGACAATCACCCCATTTGCTGATACTTCAATATTGCTTTTGGGGTGATGAGTAAAAAGCCAACCACTTAAAAATCCAAGACCGGCTCCTAAAACAGTATCGGATAACCAATGTTTATTTTTATATGCCCGGGCAAAAGCAACAGAAGCAGGCACAGCATAAAGCCACCTGCCATAGGTTTCGGCATAAGGAGTAAATGCCGCGAAAGCCAATGCAACATGTCCTGAGGGCAATGATTTATACTCATCGGCACCATTAAAGGGATGAAAGGACTTGGCACCTTCTCCGGTAAATGGCCGGGCACGACCCAAAGACACTTTAAGTAGTTCGGTTGCAACAGCTGTGGTTGCAATCGCTTTGATGGCATTCCAGGAACTTGCTTTCAGTTTACTGTCTTCAAATAAATACCCGGCGCCGTATGACAATCCTACCGCTGGTACTATAAACAACTTCTCCCCAAAGAGGTTAGCCACATCAGCGTATCCATCCCCAAATGCACTCTGATGGCTTTGCATCCAGGATCTGACAGGTGTATCTGCACAAAAAGCCAGTGCTAAGCATGAACTGCCAACAATGGTGATGCGCGCCACATTTTTACGATAGTTTTTTAATTGTAGTTGGTAATCGTTCTCTATATCGGCTTGTTGTTGGCCCGTTAGAGTCGAACATGCCAGAACGGCAGCAAGGAATAATGAAATCTTTATACTCATGGTACAAAATAAGGTACCTGGCGAAACAGCCTTTTGCACATCAGCTTTTAGCTGTTAGTAATTAAGCCAACTCGAGGCTCTTCCATTATAATGCGCAGAAAATTAAAATAATTCAGGGGCTGCATTGCTATAAATAACAACGTGTGTTCCCCTGAATAACTTAGTACTTCTTATACAACAGAAGTGCAGAATAGGTGGCAACTCCCTGATCGGCATGACCACTGAACTTGATATCGATCAGATCATCAGTCGTGATAGCTTCCTTTTGGATGAAATCATTAATCTGCTCATCCAATGACTTATCGAAATCATCGGTTCCTGTATATTGAAAATGCTTTGTTAAAACTTTACTCATATCACCTCATTTAATGGTTCAACATCAATTTTTCATTCTCCTACGTCGGAGGCCGGTTTTAGATTCAAAAAGCTTAGCAATTTTTGATAAAATACAAGAATAATTATTGCTGCAGCTCCATCCAGTTTATAAAAGCACTAAACTGAGACTGATTATCTGCCAGCCAAAGCAGTATTTCGGCATTATACTTGGCACTGCAAATGAAATTAGCAAACGACTGTGCATGCCCGGCGCGATAGAGGCGATTGAAGAAGTCAACATAGCGAATATCAAAATAATCCAATTCCCCCGTCTGCACTTCGCTTAGCATGGATAGCAGCATCACGGTTTGATTAATGAACGTGTAGGGCTCTTCCGGATGATTTACCGATGTTTCGCGCGCAATGCTATTCAGCTTCGATTCGGCTACGGCCAGTCCCGAAACACGTGAATGCTTACTTACCGGTTTGCTGGCTTGGGGTTTTTGCACCATTGCCACCCGCCACCGGACCTGTAAATCATTCAGTAACTCAAGTTTGCGCTGTTCATCCACCTCAATCAGTATGGCGTAATAAAGAGGCAGCATACTTTTCAGCACTTCTCCTTTTGTTTTCATCACAGAAGACAAAAGCACATGGCTGGGAATGTGATTCCTATTCAGCTGCAAACATTTTATAATGGCTTGCTCTGCCTTGTTTTCTTCCTTTAGCAAACGATAATTATCTGCGATGTTATAATACAACAGGTACTCCTGCGGATAGTCCTTCAGTGCTTTTCGATACTCCCGGACAGCGGCTTTCATCTTACCTTTTTGCGTGAGAACCGCTCCATAAATCAGCAAAGCATCTACCCAATACTCATTTCTTTCGCCCAATACATTACGGCTGTAATATAGTGCCTCGTCATAATCCTTAATGGTTAAATACGTATATGCCAGCTCGTAATGCGCCTCAAGACACTTTTTATCAAAAGCAATTGCCTGTTTGAATTTGTTAATGGCATCTTCATAAAGTTGATGGCCGAACAAAGCCTGTCCCTGCTTAATAAATTTTTCCGTTTCGGTCTGCTGGGCCTGCAACGTAAAAAAGCCCATCATTACCAATAAAAATGCATATCTCATGCTGTAATGATAGACTTTTATTCTTTCTTCATCAACTTTTTTCAATAAGTGGAAGCAAATTAACGCTTATTAACGGTCTGCCCACTACTTATTAACCTGCAATGGCCGGTTGCCTAATTCAATTTTATGGTTTTGAGCACGGCCTCCAACTCCCGCATATAGATGCCTTTATTCGGCTTAGCTGGTGCATAAACATATCCACTAATCATTAATAACTGATTATTCTCCTGATCCTGACAAAAATAATCGATAAAAGGTCCGCCCATAAAATCGCCTTGTACTTTCCATAAACCACGCAACTCGGTCCATTGGTGGTTGGCAAATTCAGTTTTCCTTACTGATACAGGAAACTGGGCCTCTGTGGTCATGAATGAGCCCTTATTTTCTCCGGGCACTTTTTTCCGAAGCAAGTTATTACGAACCCTAATCAGCTTTTGTGAATCAATATGCCCTATGGAATCGAGCGGACAGCGGTATATAAGCACCCCTAGTTGACTGCCCAGGCGTTGCGTGTCGAGCCAGGTAAAGAGGCTATCCGACTTCTTCACTTTAAACCCTTTGGGTAAGTACATTGTTAAGTCGTGCTGATTTTGAATATGCTCAACCGCTTCGGGCTGATAATTGTACGTATAGGCCTCGGCCATAGATGCGATATCACCCTTATAAAAAAAGCCCTTGAGGCTGCCCCATTTCTGTTCCAACAAATACTCCATCTCTTGAGGAGTTTGGGCAATTACTTCGGCAACGCTCTGATTCATGGCCCATGTATGACGCCGATACTCAACACGGTTGGAACTTTCGGTTGAACGAATTGCTATTAACAGGATATTGCGGTAGGTGCGAAAATGCTTGACAAACTGACTGTAGGAAATACGGGTCTTTTTAAACAAAGCCTCGCCTTGCGGCAAAGCCGGAAACTCATCGGTCAGCAAACCTTTTAGAAATTGTCCGGTTTGAGCATTCCAATATTCATCATCAATTACCACCAGTAATTCTCCTGGGGAGCCAATGGCACGCGGTTTAACTTTTATAGATCTGTCGGCACAAGCTGCCGCAACAATAACTGATACTACAACTGTTAGGGCCAGTAACCAGATACGATTACTAATTGTATTGATATAATTTTTCATACGACCTGTTTTTAAGGTTAAAAAGATAAACTTCAAGGAAAGAACTTGGTAGAGGAGCTGTGCATGAATAATTGGAAACGACACCAATTGAACCTTTATAATCGCTCAATCTTTAGGCACGGATGAAACAATAGTTTAAAATCCAACCAGTGCCGTTCCTATATATAGATTGGTTTGAAGATTTATTGCAGCACGAAATTTACCGGTATTGTAAAGGCAACTCTAACCGCTTTATCCCGCTGGCGTCCGGGAGTCCATTGTGGCATGCTAGTCACCACTCTCAAGGCCTCGGCAGACAAATTAGCATCCGGACTACGAACAACCTTAGCATCTGCTACATGGCCTTTTTCATTCACCACAAACGAAATGTATACTTTCCCAAAGATGCCCGTCTCAACACATATTGCAGGGTATTTGATACTTGTAGCAATGTAACGCAGCAGAGCTTCCTGTCCGCCAGGGAATTTGGGCATGTGCTCAACCACATAAAAGGTGGCAGGCTCCGATTCGGTTTCGGGAGTCATCTCAGGAATTTCAACAGGTTCTCCTAAGTCTTCGCTTGTAAAGTGAGTGTCTAGCTCCCTTCCCTCTTCAATTTCTTTGACTATCGTTAATACATCGGGCTGTTTTAATTTTGGCAACTCCTTTTTGGGCGCCTCCTGCTTGGTTATCGGCATCATTTCAGGCACTTCGGCATAGTGGTCCACCTCTACCAACTGCCCGCCAGGGGCAGAAGTTGTTCCCCACTCAAAAGCGGCCAGAGAAGCCCCTAAAGCAATAATTAGTCCTATTTGAAAAAAGATACTTCGCTTATTTTCCAGGTCGGCGTGTCTATATTTTTTTGCTTTCATGACGATATATTTATGAGGTTACTAATGTTAGTTGCTTTAGTCGTTTAAAGCAGTGTTCCATTTATTATCCGGTTTACTTATTTGTCCTCTACTAACCAGCTAACTAACTGATTGATTAGACACTAGAGCCTGCCATTTTATTTGACTTAAAAAAAGGGAACTCTTTTAAGGCGGCTTCACACCGCCCGACCGGGCGATTCCGCTCACAGCTTTCAGCCACAAAGGCACAAAAAAGCCAATGTTTCATTTTTTCATCTTTCAATTCGAAACCTTGCAGGGTCATGCGAAACATTGGCTTTTTATTCTGAAAAATTCATTGAGAACGTTTTCTCAATGTTAAAGGGGTGTCATTTTCCTATTTATTCATACACAATACTTTTTTACAATGATTAAACATTGCTGCTATTGCAGCCTAAAACGCACCGGAACAGTATAAGACACTTTTACGGCTCTTCCTCTCTGCTTTCCTGGTGTCCACCTGGGCATCGACTGAACCACGCGCAAAGCTTCCCGTTCCAGATTAGGGTCACTGCCTCGATATGCTTTTACATTTGTTACTTCGCCTTTTTCGTTAATGACAAAAGAAACACTGACGCTGCCCTGAACGCCGTTCTCCTGACATATTACGGGGTATTTAACATTGGAAGAGATGTACTTTAACAGAGCGGCTGTCCCACCTGGAAACTTAGGCATCTCCTCAACAACGATAAAAATTTGCTCTTCACTGTCCTCTTCATCCATGTTGAGCTGAGATAAATCCACTTCAAAATCCTCGTCCATATCCACATCGTCTATCTGTAGCTCCTCCTCCAGTTCAACATCGTTATCCACAATCTGAATAATATCCGTGGCTTTGGGCGGTGGTGGCGGCGGCGGTGGCTTTATCTCCTCGTGGCGCGTAATTGGAGGCGCTTCCTCTTCAATTACCTCTTCATCATGCCAAGCCAAAATATTTGTGTTAGGATCTACTGTACTCCATTCAAAAGCTACTAGTATAGCCGCTAATGTCACGATCAGTCCTATTTGAAAAAAAAGTGAACGCTTACGTTCAAGGTCTGCTTTCTTACTTTTCTTAACTTCCATAAGCCTTTTATTTATTGGGTTTATTTGCTTGACTACTGTAGGACCTGATGGCCTTGCAGCTGCATCAACTCTATTTCCAATAGGTATACCAAAAACTGGGCTCTTCCATAAAAATCACTCCAAACAAAACACTAAATACAGTAGTACAATTACTTACATAACATCAACTCATCTAAGACAGAGAAATGCCTTGACCCAGCCAGTCCCACAATGCCGCCCATCTGGGCGAAAACAGCCTGCCAGGTTTTGCAGCTAAGTAATTAAAAAGACTAATTTTGTAGGAGCAAATAGCTTTTAGCAATAATCCACTGGCTGACAATGAACCTACACCGTGCTTCAACACCCAATAAATCCCTTCTGAACGAGGCCTTAAGTCTGTTTGTAAAGAGCATGGATACTGCTTTTTTCAAACTTATTGTTGTGGACGAACAAGGACTTATCGTTCAGCTACATGGCAACCTATCATTCCCGAAAAAATTCACTTTAAGCAAAGGGCAGAACTGGCAGGTGATTGAGGAACGAATCCAGTGGGAGAAAAAACTGCTTCAGGGCATTGTACACATGGGCAACTCGGTTTACAACCTGGTCAAATATCAGGGACAAGGGACCCGCCAGCTTCCTTACAGAGTGTATTTAATTTCATCAATTGACATCGATTTCCCCTGGCTCAAACTGGCCTTATCTGTCATCAACACCAATATTAATGCGCTGTTAAAAGGGGCTGACATGCAAAAACAGATGGATGACACGCATCAGTTTACATTTGCCATGATGAATGCCCTAAAAATCGGAGTCATATCAGTCAGTACTACAGGTGAAATAAAATATGCCAATAACCAGGCCTGTCAGTGGGTGAATATCCGCAGGCGCGATCTCCTGAAAATTCCCATTCGAAACCTAATAGCTAACTGGAACAACATTTACCAACTGGTCAGTTCTGGGGAAAAATTCATTAATGAGGAAATCGCTATCACTACTGCAGAACGCAAGGCAAAATATAATGTGACAGTAACGCCCATTCTCGACCAGGAACAAGTAAAACTTATCGGGCTGGTAATAGCCATTCGCGAACTGGAAAATGTATACCACCTGGTTAATAAGTATACCGGAATGCAGGCTCGGTTTACCTTTAAAGATATTATTGCCAAAAGCCAGAAAATGCGGAAGCTGGTTGACTTTGCCAAAAACATTTCCGACAGCCCCTCCACCATACTTATTGAAGCTGAAAGTGGTACAGGTAAAGAAGTGTTTGCTCAAAGCATTCACAATGCCAGCGGCCGGCGAGACAAAGGCTTTGTTGCCATCAACTGCGCGGCTATTAGCGACAACCTCATCGAAAGCGAACTATTTGGCTATGATGATGGAGCTTTTACCGGCGCAAAAAAAGGGGGGCATCCAGGCAAGTTTGAGCTGGCTAACGGTGGTACCTTATTTCTGGATGAAGTAGGCGATATGAAACCCGAAGTGCAGGTCAAACTATTAAGGGCTATACAAGAAAGTGCCATTACCAGAGTTGGTGGTGAAAAAACCATTCCGGTTGACGTGCGCATCATTGCTGCTACCAATAAAAACCTCAAGGAAGAGGTTGACAAAGGCAACTTCCGGCTGGATTTATTTTATCGCCTCAGTGTCATTCCTCTAAAAATTCCGGCTTTAAGAGAGCGCATGGAAGATTTACCTTCGCTAATACGCTTTTTTCTAAACAAAAAATCAGTCCGCCTGCAAAAGCAGGTACCGTCCATCCGCTACTCCACCCTGCAACAATTTTTGGACTACGACTGGCCAGGGAATATCCGAGAACTTGAAAATGCCATTGAACAGTATGTTATTCTGGATGGAGACATTTCGTTCGAAAGCCTAAAGAAAGAAAGTCAGCCCGACCGACAGCCCGACCTGGACACTTTTAAACAGGCGGCAGATGCGGGAACACCCCTTCAGCTAACAAGCGTTAAAGAAATGGAGAAGGAGCTCATCCTAAGAACTCTTGCCCACTTCAACAACAACATGACTCAGTCGGCGCGCTCACTGGGACTGAGTCGAAACACACTGTACCTCAAACTGCGGAAATACAATATTTTGATTAATTAAATCATACGTCCTATTTTAGGACACTGTCTTGTATTAATACAGTTTATTTGGAGGTATGTTCATATTTAGGACAGTCTTATTAGAGCACTCCCCTACTAATTACAGTTTTTTTTCACTATTTATTGATAATCTAGCACTTGTCCCTTTTGGCATGCCCTTCGCAACCAGATAATCAAATAAATACCACATGGAAGCAAACATCTCTCATAAGATTCTGATATGCCTGGGCAGCTCTTGTCATTCCAGAGGAAATGCCGAGAACCTAAAGATCATCCAGGATTTTCTGAAAGAACGTGACATTGAATCACGAATCGATTTTAGAGGCCACTTATGCAACGAACTATGCAACCGAGGGCCAGTGATTGAAATCGACGACTCTGTTTTCGAAGAAGTCACCAAAAGCAACCTCGAAAGTATTTTAACCAACCACTTTGATAAAGCAGCATGCCTTTAAAACCCATCTACACCGAAACCAACGATTGCAAAGACTGCTACAAATGCATTCGCGAATGCCCTACCAAGGCAATAAAGGTGAGCGATAACCGGGCATCAGTGGTGGACACATTGTGTATTTATTGTGGCCACTGTGTTGAAATCTGCCCAACTGGCGCCAAAAAAGTACGCGATGGTATTTCGAGAGTGAAGCTGCTGCTGAAAGAAAAGAAGGAAGTGTATGTTTCGCTGGCCCCTTCATATGTAGCAGAGTACGGAACGGATGCCCAGTATATTTTAAACGCATTAACCAACCTGGGCTTCACCGGTGTGTCTGAAACAGCTATAGGTGCGCAGGAAGTTTCCCGACAGATTGCTAAATACCTCAACATCAGACAATCAGGGGCTTACATCTCCTCTGCCTGCCCGGTAGTGGTTGAGTTGATACGGAAATACTATCCGCAGCACACCATGGCAATAACCCCATATATGTCGCCCATGCTGACCCACGCACGTCTGCTACGACAATGGTATGGAAACGACATCGGAGTGGTATTCATTGGCCCATGTATTGGCAAAAAGTCGGAGGCTGATGATTCTGAGCTGGTAAACGTGGCCATCACCTTTCAGGAATTGAATGAATGGATTAAAACAGAAAAAGCACATACACTGACAACTAATAACCTAAACTTTACTCCTCAAGAAGCTCATGAAGGTGTCATTTATCCATTAGATGGTGGCATGGTAGAAACCATCAAGCGAGAAAACTGCAATGGAGAGAGCACCTTTATGAGCTTTACCGGACGAAACATGATACGCAATGTACTGGACAACCTCCATGAACTGGGCCAGGATAAACCATTATTTTTGGAGCTTCTGGCCTGCGAAGCCGGCTGCGTCAACGGACCAGGCATGAGCTGTAATTCGAACATAGCAGCCCGTTCGCTGAGTGTCAGAAAAAGTTTTGCCCATCGCCAGAAAAACGTAACTCGTTCAAGCAAAGATGAGCAGGTTATTAATATTGAGCGAGACTTCTTTAATATCGAAACCGTTGAAAAAGAACAACATAAAGCTGAGCAAATAAAAGACGCCTTGCACAGCATTGGAAAAACCAGTGTAGCAGATGAGCTAAACTGCAGTGGCTGCGGCTATGATACCTGCCGCGACTTTGCCAATGCTCTTTTGAGTGGCAATGCTGAATCAGCCATGTGTGTTTCCTACATGCGAATGGTTGCTCACCACAAAGCCACAATTCTCGTACAAAAAATTCCATCGGGCGTTGTCATTATTGATGATGACTACAAAGTTGTTGAAATGAATGCCAGCTTTGCCCGGCTAATGGGAGCAGAAACTGAGCTGTGCTACGAAGCCAACCCGGGCATGCGCGGTGCCGACCTTGATAAGCTGGGCAACTTTGCCAAACTATTCAAAACCGCTCTGCATACAGGTAAAGAGTATTACGAACTACCCGTTACCGAGAACAATAAAAACCTGCAGCTATCCATTTTTAACATTCAAAAACACAAACTCGTTACTGGCATCATACAAAGCGCACAGCAACCGCAATTCAGAAAAGACATTGTTGAGAAAAGAACACGGGAAGTGATTAAAAAGAACATGGAAACCGTTCAAAAAATTGCTTTCCTGCTGGGAGAGAATGCCTCCTACACCGACTCCTTGTTGAACTCCATTTTAGAAGCCCAAAATAAAGAGGATGCATAACAAATGCTTTTACATAGAGGCGGAAATTTGCCAGGAACGCAAGGCGAGCGAAAATGTTTGTGGTGATTCATGTGAATCGCGCAAACTCAAAGAGGAGGATCGACTGATCACTGTTTTGTCAGATGGCCTGGGTTCAGGAGTGAAAGCAAACATACTGGCAACCATGACTACCAGTATGGCCCTGCAATTTACTGCGAAGAATGATCCGCTCGAGCACACGGCCGATTTTATCATGAATACCTTGCCCGTCGACTCGAAGCGCCAAATTAGCTACTCCACATTTAGCATCCTGGACATTAATTGCTTTGGGGATGCCAGTATTGTGGAGTATGACAACCCGGCCGTTTTGATTTATCGCGAAGGCGCATTCATCGACCTGAAACCGGTTAAAAAACCTGTTCAGCGTCCGGATGGCATCGCTGCTGAAGTGCATTATTCAAACATAAAGCTTCAAAAAGAGGATCGCATCATCATGGTATCGGATGGCATTACTCAAGCAGGCATGGGAAACCCAAGAACTCCTTTTGGCTGGGGCGATGATGGCCTTAAGTACTTTATACAGGAAAGCATAGAAAGAAGCCCCAACCTCTCGGCGCGAGCCCTGGCACGCAAGATTATGCAACGGGCCAAAGCGCATGATGCGGACAGTTTTGTTGATGATGCCACCTGCCAGGTCATTTATTGCCGTGAACCTCGCAAACTAATTTTAGCATCGGGCCCTCCCTATCATAAAAACTGTGATGCCCTGTTGGCTGAACGAATGGACAGTTTTACGGGAAAGAAAATAATTTGTGGTGGCACCACCTCCAAAATTATCTCGCGAGAGTTAAATCGCGAGATTCGAATTGATCTGAACAACTATAACCCGGAACTACCACCTGTGGCCGAAATGAAGGGCATAGATCTCATCACCGAAGGCATACTTACCTTGGGCAGAGTATCATCCCTATTGGAGCAACTCAGCGGCAACACGGTAAAAGGTGACGGGCCGGCAGAGAGAATGGTACAACTCCTGCTCGACAGTGACTCAATACTTATTTTGGCGGGAACGCAAATCAACAATGCCCATCAGGACCCTAACCTGCCAGTAGAATTAGAAATAAGACGAAACATCATAAAAAAAATAGCAGCAATCCTTGAAGATAAATTTTTGAAAACAATAGAAATCGAATACTTATAAAAAACCCATTTATCATGTTGACATCTGCAAAATATAAGGTTCAAATATGCTGTGGCACCATGTGCTACATTATGGGCGGAGCAGAACTGCACCTGCTCAATGAGTGTCTGCCAGAAGGCCTCAAAGATAAAGTAAGCATTGAAGGATCAGCTTGTTTTGGCAAATGCAACACCGATGAAAAAAAACATCCTTGTGTTCTGATTAACGGACAGGAATTAAATAATGCCAGCACTCAAAAAATTATCAAACAACTACTAACACTCGAAAACAATGACCTACTATAACAATGCAGTTATCACCAAGCGAGAACTCCTGGTGCGTCTAATAAAGTTATTAGATAATAACGCACTATTGGATGAGATTGATCGCCTTCCACTGCAAATGCGACCGCGAACCAATTCACCAATCCGTTGCTGCGTGCACAAGGACAGGGCAGTAATTAAATACAAAATAATGGCACTGCTGGGGTTCAACATTGCCGACGAAGAAGATGAATTAACTCCCCTACGGGTTTATGCTGAGCAATCGTTAAAAGGCTACACCCAAAATGGCAATTTCTTAACCGTTGTTGACGAAGCCTGCAGTTCCTGCGTGCAAGTAAACTACACGGTGAGCAACCTATGTCAGGGTTGCGAAGGCCGTCCGTGCCAGGTGAACTGCCCTAAAGATGCCATAATGGTAATTAACGGCAAGGCCAATATCGATCACCAAAAATGTGTTAACTGCGGTATTTGCCAAAAAGCCTGCCCATTTCATGCTATTGCCTACCTGCCGGTTCCCTGCGAAGAGTCGTGCCCGGTGAAAGCAATTCGCAAAAACGAAGAGGGCATTGAAAAGATCGACTTCGAAAAATGCATCCACTGCGGCAAATGCATGACAGCATGTCCCTTTGGAGCAATTTCAGAAAAGTCACAGGTATTTAACTTATTTTACAACATCAAGCATTCAAAGGAACAAACGGTAGCCATGGTGGCTCCTGCCATTCTTAGTCAGTTTAAAGCTAGTGCCTCTCAAATACTTAACAGCATCCAATCCATTGGTTTCGATGCGGTTATTGAAGTGGCCGAAGGAGCCAACATGACCACTGACCATGAAACACAGGAGTTGCTTGAACGCCTGGAGGAAGGGGCACCATTTATGACCACCTCCTGCTGCCCCTCCTATGTTCAGTTTACCGAAAAACATGCACCTGAATTAAAACCATATATCAGCCACACCCCTTCGCCAATGGCCTACACAGCCCTACTGGCAAAAGAACGCTACCCCAATCATAAAGTAGTGTTTATCGGACCTTGCCTGGCGAAACGCTCAGAGGCCTACCAGAACCCAAACATCGATTACGTCATTACAACTGAGGAGCTGGGGGCCCTGTTTGCAGCTAAGAAAATTGATTTGGGCACTGTTAACGAAGCACTTAATTTCTCTGAGAATGTTCGCCCCGAAAGTAGAGGTTACGCAGCCTCAGGAGGCGTGACAAATGCCATAAAATCAGTGTTATCAAACCAGCATTCGATAACAACTGAACTTATTGACGGAATTGACAAACGAAGTATCCGATTATTAAAGGCGCTTCCGGGTAAGAAAGCACATACCACCTCATTCTATGAGGTTATGGCGTGCGATGGCGGTTGCATTAATGGGCCGGTAAATGTTTCGCCGCTCAAAGTGAGCCAAACCAAGCTGAAGAATGCTATCCGTGAAATAGAACCCGCAGAAGCACTTACTGAGTAATTGAACATAGACGAATGGCTATTGCTAACGAGCAAACACACTACCATTCGGTTATTTTTATACATTCCTTTTGGTTGATTGAACCCACCTGGTCTCCACATGCCGGGTGGGTTTAATCCTTAACCTAGTAATGTTGCCAATAAAATAAAGTAGTTTAGATGCAAGGCGTTTACCACTACCAGCCCACCAGCTGCATAATAGCCACAGCAATAACCGTGGTAATGGCAGCCACACCGATGGACAAACTGCTAACGGCGGCCTCTGTTTCACCCATTTCAATGGCTTTAGAAGTACCAATGGCATGTGCTGAAGTGCCCAAAGCTAAACCTCTGGCTACCGGATGTATAATGCGCAGCAATTTAAAAAGTCCGCCTGCTACAGAAGCACCAATTAACCCGGTGAGAATGATGGAAACCACTGTAATCCCTTCCATCCCGCCAATATCATTACTAACCGCAATACCAATTGGCGTGGTAATAGAGTGAGGCAGTAGTGAACGCTCCAACATTTCGCTCAATCCGAACACCCGCCCCAGCAGGAGAACTGAAATAAGAGAAGCCATTACACCACAAGCAATGCCGCTTATGATAGACAAGCGATACTTAACGAGCAGCTTGCGCTGCCGGTATAAGGGCAGTGCCAGTACTACAGTAACGGGGCCCAAAAAATCGTGAATAACACTGGCTCCCTGCATGTATTGTTCGTAAGGAATGTGTGCAACCTGCAGGATCACCACAATGGCCAAAACACTTATAAGCAAAGGGTTAATCCAGCTTTTACGGAAATAGTTACGCACCCAGGTTCCACAATAGAACAAACTAACAGTGAGCAGAATACCAAATAGTTTGTTATCGAAAATAACATCAATCATCGTTCTTCTTTTTAATTATTAGCTGAGCCACCAAGGCAGAAACAATCATTACTAATAAAGTGGACAAAAGAATGGTGGCTAAAACGGTAGCCAAGTGCCCCTCGATAAATTGATAGGCCACCATCACACTTACTCCAGCCGGTATAAAAAAGAAAGGCATCTTCTCCAGAAAGAAATCAGCCGTTTCGGCAATGTGGGCTTCTTTTACAATTCCGGTTAATAGCAGAATAAGTAAAATAAACATCCCCACAATACTGCCCGGCAAAGGCAACGATAAACTTTTACTAAGAAGTTCGCCAGTAAAATTAATGGCTAAAATAATGGCCAATTGTCTAAAAACCTTCATGCTCCTCCCCTTTGATTTTTTTTGAAGTTGGCAAAGATAAGAGAATTGTCTCGATTAAAAACAGAAAAAACCAAGGGCCATTGCTAATTAAGCTGATAGCCAGCATCCACACGAAGCTGCCAAGCACCAACAGAATGCAGAAATTATTAACCCGCACACAATAAATGGCTGCTTTGTTAATGGAAAACCATTAACAAAGCAGCCATTTCGGTTACCGTGATCTCAATTATCAGTAACCTGATTCTTCGACCAGAGCTGTAAGACACAAGGCTTAATGATTCAGTAAAAGCTTTAATCTTCCAGCCCTATTCCCTTAACAATTTCGATGTTGAACTTTTTGATTTTTCGCTTGAGAGCGTCACGGCTAATCCCCAACAGGCTTGCTGCTTTCGTTTGATTAAACTCCGTCTGTGTCAGGGCTGCCTCGATCAGCTGCTTTTCGTGTTCATCAATATTAAGTGTCCCATTGGCAATGGCGGGCTTAACTGCTGTATCCTCACCTCGCAGCGGGAAGTCTTCGGGTTGCAGAGTATCACTATCAGCTAAAATCATGGCGCGCTCCACCATGTTACGCAACTCGCGCACATTGCCTGGAAAGTGGTAGTGTTGCAGCTTGTTGACCAGTGCAGGTGCAATACCAGGCACACGCTTTCCCTTTTTTTGTGCTATGTCCTTCACAAAGTGCTTCAGCAGCGGCAGCACGTCTTCGGGACGCTGGCGTAAAGGGGGTATATTAATTTCAATGGTGTTGATGCGGTGAAACAGATCAATGCGGAATTGCTTTTCGTTGATTAGTTCGTCAATATTTTTGTTGGTGGCAGAGATGATGCGCACATCTACAGGTATTTCTTTATTGCTTCCCACCCGCTTTATCCGATTTTCTTCGATGGCCCGTAATAATTTGGCCTGCAAAGCATAGGGCATATCTGCAATCTCATCTAAAAACAAGGTTCCTTTATTAGCCAGCTCAAAATACCCCTTCTTCTCATCACGGGCATCGGTAAAAGCCCCCTTAACATGCCCAAAGAACTCGCTCTCAAGCAGAGTTTCAGGAATTGCCGAACTATTTACCGGGGCAAATACCTGCTTTTTTCGTGGACTGCCATAATGAATTATCCTAGAAATAATTTCTTTTCCGGTGCCGTTTTCGCCCGTTACCAGTACATTAACATCTCCATCTTCAGCGGCTTTCAAGGCCATCTTCAGCACATTTTTAATCTGCTGACTCTCACCCACAAAGTCCTTTTCAATCATTCCTTCCAATTCTTTGGAAACCAACGCACGCCTATCCTCGGCCGCTTCGAGTTTTGACTGCATCAGCAAAAACTTTTCTGTCCGCTCAATGGCTAATTGAATGTCCATTATCTGAAAGGGCTTTCGAATAAAATCTGAAGCCCCTTGTCGCATCGCCTGAATAACCATGTCCATATCACCATACCCACTTATCATGATGATTTCGAGGGCTGGATACTCCTGCTTAACTTTCGCAAGGATGTCCAGACCATTCATACCGGGCAGCATCACATCCAGAATCAACACACCTGGGCGTTCCTTCTCGAGTACGGCTAATCCTTCGTTGGGTGTATTGGCGGTAAATACATTAAATTGTCTTTTTTCGAGGTGATACTTAAGCTTCTCGGTAATGCGAGATTCGTCATCTAATATCAGTACTTTCAGGTTATCCATTCAATTTTGTTTCTATAAATTATCAACTTTAGGTAAAACCACCACCATCGTTGTTCCTTTACCTGGCGCACTTTCCACTTCAATGCGCCCGCGCATCTCCTTTATCAAGCTGTAGGATATGGATAGCCCCAAGCCAGTCCCTTTTCCCAACTGCTTACTGGTGACAAAAGGCAGAAAAATATCGGTTTTCCTATTTTGAGAAATTCCCACCCCGTTATCACGAATTGTTAAGTACACATATTTATCATCGGCATAAGTTTCGATGCTCACTTGCATATTTATATCTGGCTCCTTCTGCCGCCGCTCCTCTACCGCATCTTTTGCATTGGATAATAAATTGTGAATAACCTGCTCCAGGCGATGCGGATTACCCAAAACGGCTGGCAGATGATCGTTGAGCTGCATGCTAAGGTTAATATGGTGATTAGCATACTGACTGCCAATCATTGAGGTAGCAGCCCGCACACATTCACTCACATCAAACTCCTCTTCCACCTCATCTTTTTGCCCGCTGCTAAAAATACGGATATGGTCGACAATCTGTCGAACACGAATGATGTCTTCAAAAATTTCGTTCACCGACTTGTTCAGAAATGCTTTGTCGGGGTTCTCCTCCATCAATTCGTACTTAATGCTTTCGGCCGATAAAGAAATATTTTGAACAGGTTGATTGATTTCGTGTGCAATACCGGCGGCCAGTTCCCCCAAGGAGGTGAGGCTGCTTTGGTGCATAATAATTTGTTGTTGCTCTTCCTGTTTTTTCAGAGCTTCGGCAATGCGCTGCTCCAGATTTTTATTTTCCTGCCCTTTGAGGTAGTAGCGGTAGTAAATGATAAAAACCAGAATAGAGATTATGACGATGGCAAAACCAAAAGACAAACGCCACCTAATGAGGTTTTCTTTATCGAGCTCCAACAGGTAATTTTTGTTTTTGGTTTGTAATATTTCGTTTTCACGCTGTTTCTCTTCAAGCGCCTGTAAGGCCATTACATCCACAAAATTGGTGATGTTCTCTTCCATCACCATGGCCTCCGACAGATTGGAGTATAAAATGCGGTATTCATAAGCCTTCCGATAATTACCCAAAGCTTCGTAGGCCTCCGATAAAACAAGATAGTTATCGCGTAACAACTCATTGGCCTCAGCTATTTTTGCCAGCTCAACACTGCGGTTATAGCTGCGTATTGCCGTTCGGTAATTAGTTTTTCTGGCTTCAATCATCCCCATGCGCATCAG
Organism: Carboxylicivirga taeanensis; assembly: GCF_051851475.1. Classification (NCBI taxonomy): domain Bacteria; kingdom Pseudomonadati; phylum Bacteroidota; class Bacteroidia; order Marinilabiliales; family Marinilabiliaceae; genus Carboxylicivirga; species Carboxylicivirga taeanensis. The sequence continues at coordinate 21,751 of NZ_JBPUSJ010000018.1, forward strand.
GCTCATGGCGGCCTCCCAATGGCCGTTTTGTTCAATCTGCATCTGCAGCGCCTCCTGGTAGTAGTTTTGCGCCTGCTCCAAATCGCCTTTGAAAAAATAGGCGTTAGCAATATTGCTGAGCAGAATGGATACATTTTGGCGATCGCCCCGCTCTTCGAGCATTTGTTGCATGCGTGTAAAGTAAATCAGAGCAGTATCATATTCCTTTTGATAAAACCAGATCTGACCAATTTGATCCAACAAACGAATCAGCTCACTCTTTGCTTCATCGCCCTCTTCCTCTTCTACAATCTTCAATGCTTTTTCATAAAAGATGAGTGCCTGCGGATAATCAGCAATATTTTTATAAACATCCGCCATATTTTTGTAGGTTTCTGCAATTTTCACCCAATTTTTCTCATTGATGTACAGGTTGAGCGACCGCTTGTAATTTTTAAGTGCTTTTTCGGACTGGCTGAGACGAAAATATGTAGACGATAATGTTGACATACTCTGGTTATCACCAATGAGACGGTACTCCTTTATTGATTTCCGATAATTCTCACGCAGCCGCTCATAATCATTGGTGAAATAATACCCCATCCCTAAGTTGTTATAGGCTTCTGCCTTGCCCCGCTTATCATCAATACGAATGGCAATTTGCAAGGCTTGCTCAGCATACTTTATAGCCCGTTGCGGATCACTGTAAATATGGGATTTTGAGAGTTCATTATACAACTGCACCTGTTCTTTGGTAGAGGCATTTTGTAATTTCTTCAGAAGTATCTCGTTCCGGTTATCCTGTGCCATCGCCGGCCCTTGCAGCAACAAACTGAGAAACAAAGAATAAAGAAACCATCGAAACCTTGGTGCCGGTATTTGTTGCATGATAACGTATAGAAGTTGTTTGTTTAAAAATAGGAAAGATTTTATAAACTAAAACGCCCTATCAATCAAATCTTTCTATTTACTCCAGTTACGGTACTTATATCCCTTAATGAAAAAGCAATTCTCCCCACTAGAAACAGCGATTTTTATCATGTTTTCACACGCTGTAAAGTCATTGTTTATCAACGATTCAGCCAGTTACATTTGTGGCCAATTGATACACTATTTTTACAAACAGTATGAAGAAACAGTTTTTGATAATCATCCTGATTATCATTGCAATGCGAGCAGAAGCACAACATCAGCTGAGCGTTGACTGGGGAAATACCAGCAATTACATTGCGCATGGACGAACCTTAAGTGCCAATCAGGCATGTTTTCAACCAGGGCTTTATTATACCTATAAAAATGGCCCTACTCTCATGGCCTGGTTCAGTCTGCCCTACGATCGGACCTTTCATGCCTTTGATGAGTGGGACCTCATTCTGGACCACAGCTTAGATATCTATAAAAAGGAACAAAACTGGAATATTAACCTTCATGGTTATATCAACTATTGGTACTTGCCGGTCAATAACGAATCTGACAAGCAAAACTATTACCAGGGCATGAAGTACAATGCAGGCATCCATTTCCCGGTGGTATTATCCGAAGCATCAGGGTTTAAGCTAACGAGTGGCTACGATTTTTACTACTACCACCAACTGGGTCGCGACATGGCCATTCGTGCAGCCGGTATCCATGAATTTTTAATAAAATTTAACAAAACTTTCAAGAAAGTTAATCTAGAAGCTAAATCCTTGATTAGCAATAACCAAGGAGCTGTTGATAGCCGAATTACACCTGGATGGGCCTTCTTTTCCCAACATTTATCATGTTCTTATAAGGTTAAGACAATAACTTTGCGTACAGGTATTAATTATCAGCGCACTTTAGAAGCGCTTCAGCCAACAGGCATGGATAAAGACCTCATATGGTTCTCGCTCAATGTTGGTAAGAATTTTAAAATGTAATTTCTTTTCATACCTAGCAAAGGTTAGGTTAATAATGGTGATAAAGGTGTAGAGTTGGTTCTGGCGAGCCAACTCTATTTTTTTGTCCACACTTGCTTAACCAATGCTTGAAGGAAGTCGCGGGTATAAAAATCATCATCCCTCACCTCGTTATCGAACACAATAATATCGAGGTCAATCTCTCTCGGCCCATATTTTGGCCGACTTCTATCCCTTCCCAGTTTATCTTCAATTTGCTTTAATTGCCTGTTCAGAATATCAAAAGGTGCCTGCACCTTTACCAGCACAGCGCCATTAAAAAAATCGGCTTGATCAGTTATACCAATGGGCTTGGTTTGTAACCATTCGGATACCTTAAGTATTTCAACATGCTGCCGAAGCTCTTTGAGTGCCAGCGATATGTTTTCTTGTGCATTAATGTTTGAACCAACACCAATAACTGCGTAGACCGATTTTTCCATTAATCATAACTATTTGAGATTTCCATTGACCTTTATGAGTGGGTGTTGCCTCCTAAAATTTTATTTGAAAGCTGATAATGTAATAGAGACGCTTTCGGAAAAACGCAAAGCATGTAGTTTATCCACCTCTACTTCTGCCGATTGAACACGGTCATAGCTCATAATAGTATCCAGTATCATTCGCACTAAAGCTTCGAGCAAATTAAAGCGGCTATTCTCCACCTTTTCAATAATTGCCTTAGTAATGGTTCGGTAGTCCAACGCATCTTTCGGATCGTCAGTAAACTCTTCGTTACCGCACTGGTAGGTGAGGTTAATATTTATCATCACATCTTGCCGCTTGCCAATTTCGTGCGGGTTAAACCCCACATACGTGCGCAGCAACAAGTTTTTTATCCTTAATTTTCCCATAATATAGTGTTTGGTCTAAGGATAAAACGAAAAACTATAACAAATGTTGAGCGGAATCACAATAGATAATTTGGCCACTTACATTAGGGTTGGCTACCAGATAATCAATTGACCCTGAAATGCTGGCTAAATCAACTTCTCGTTGCAAAGGAGTATCAGCAACAACTTGTTTGAAATAGCTATCATCTTTTCCTTCGGGAGGGAGCACTGGTCCTAAAGCCACTCCATTGACCCGTATTTGAGGCGCCCACTCCTGAGCTGCCATTTTGGTATATTCAGCTAAACTTTTTTTAGCTAACAAATACATGGCATGAGATGAATGATTAGTGGTAATGGCAGTATCCAAAATGGAAATGATACTCCCTTTACCACCGGCATTTTTGTATTGTCGCCCAATCACCATTGGTGAAAACAGGTGAATTGCCATCATGGCTTCCATCATTTCGGGCGTAGTTTCGGAAAGTGTTCCAGGCGTGTATTGACTCGCATTATGAATAACAAGGGATGGCAAGCCATATTGCTCGAAGATATCATTAATACGAGGCTCCAGCTCGCTCCAATCGTTAAGATCGAATTGCACAACAGAGAACCGCTGCCCCGGGTATTTATGCATGAGCTCCTCAACCAGTTCCTTACCAGCCTCCAGGCTTTTGTTCACATGAATCACTAAATCGTATCCTTCACTGGCCAAATACTGTGACAAGTACTTACCAACTCGCCTGGCTCCTCCTGTTATTAATGCGAATTTATCCATCAGTTATAAATTAATGACACAATCTTTTCAAGGCCTTCCTTATCCACATCATCGAAGGACGCATACTCTTTACTGTCGACATCGAGCACAGCTACAACCTCGTTTGCCTGGTTAAAAACAGGCACTACAATTTCTGAATTACTGGCTGAGGAACAGGCAATATGCCCGGGAAAATCGTGAACATTAGGCACAACAACCGTTTCTTTGGTGTTGATACCTGCCCAACATACGCCCGTATCCTTTCTAAGCTTTAAACAGGCCACGGGTCCCTGATAAGGGCCCACTAGCAACTCATTATCAATCAACTCATAAAAACCAGTCCAATAGTAGTAATTGAACTTGTGGTGCAGTATGGCATTGATAGTGGCCATCCGGGAGGCCGGGTTTGTAGTGGCTTCTACTAACTGCTTTATCTGTTCATAAACGCGCTCGTATCTTTTCGCTTTTGTTTGATCATTCATAATTTATGCTTTACCAAAATATAATAACTTTCATCGGTCTCACCGCTCAACTAAAATGCAGTCAGAATGGTAAATGCTATTTTTTTTATAGCATTACTGCTCAATAAAAAACCGGTGCAAAATACAAATTTACACCGGTTATTTATCTTATCAAAAATCAATACTATTTATCTTTCAGCATCTCCTGCAGCTTTTTCCTGGTAAAGAAAATACGACTTTTAACAGTGCCAATTGGCAAATCAAGTTTTTCGGCAATTTCCTTGTATTTAAAACCCTGCGTATGCATTTTGAACGGAATACGAAAATCATCGTGCAACTTCTCTACTTTCGAATTCATCTCCATTACGGCATAAACATTTTCAGGTGTTTCGGATGCGTAATTCCTTTTATAGGCCGCACGAATGGCGTCATCGGTACTATCGAAGGTACTTCTTGTTTTCTGAACCCGACGATAATTGTTAATAAACGTGTTCTTCATAATTGTAAATACCCAAGCTTTAAAATTGGTGTTATTTACAAATTGTTCGCGATAGGTGAGTGCCTTCAATGTTGTCTCCTGTAAAAGGTCACGGGCATCTTCATCATTGGCAGTTAAACTTAGAGCAAAGTACAAAAGCTTATCCTGCATGCTTAACAAACGTTGGTCAAATTGTACTGCGGTCATATTATTGTGTTTTATCTCGTTAAGAATTTGTTGAACAAAGATAATTCAAAAGAATATTCTATACAATATTTTCGGATGTTTTTATCTTTTATTAGTAATTCCATTCTAAATAAATAACACACCAACCCACTATGTCACAGCACAATAGGACATCAGATAATGTTCAGTCTAAATAAGCATTGCAGCCGTAGAGCTTAAACAAAAAGAGGTGCAATTGGCACCTCTTTTTGATAGTATTTTGCTATTGAATAAGTATTTTTTGCTTATATCGCTGATTACCAACATCAACCACAACAAGCTTAATTCCTTTTCTCAATCCAGCTACCTGCAATTGATCAGACCAGCTATCCGTATCTTTGTGAAAGGATTTAATCATCTCTACCTTTCCGTCGATACTAAATACCTGAATAGTCAACTCTCCCCGCTCTTGAGATACCAGCGAAATAGTTGCATGTGACGTGACCGGGTTGGGTCCAATTGTTAAGTTTCCTTGAACGGCATTATCTGCTTTAGCACTCGTCCCCGACTCTTGTATGACCAAATCATCAATGACCCAGCCATAGCCGGTTTCCATCGCATCAGAAAACAAACGAAAACGCAGCATTACGGTATCTCCTGCCGCAAAGGTGTTCTGCAAATTGAAGACATGTTCTTCCATCAGCTCAGAAGACGTTGGTATAGCACTGATATTCTCATAATCAATGCCGGTTTTGTTTTTATCTCTATCCGAAAAGGCTTGCCATTTATCGGAGGCATTAACATCGTACCCCTCACTATTACCATCCCCATCAATATCACTGAGGGGGAGCCAATTAATGCCATCCAGGGTTCCTTCAACAATGACATAATCCCAAAATGTTTCATCACCGAAACGAGCGCCTGTATTACCGGGTTCCACCAACGCTAGGTCGCGGTAGGATACCAGCGCTTCCTCCCTATCATCCAAAACAATTATTGGGTAAGCGAGTGTATAAGTCAGTTCTCGATTTTCGCTGTAAGGATGAGGCGAGTGAATTGCCCAGTCACCAAATAACTCGTTTGACACCTTAAAACCTGAACCAAAAAAATCATCTTGTCGTGTTGTGAACCTATTTGCGTACTTCGATACAGGCGCTTCATACTGCGGATTGGCGACCCACATATAGTTTGAGTACTGCTTGTCATCACTTGTGCCCTGAGCTATCAGGTAACAAGATAACTCATCAGCCTCTGACAAATATTCAATATTAAACACCGTGCTACCAACAGTTACATCATTGAATGTTTTTTGTAACTCATCATTAATGTAAAATTCAACCGATGCATAATCCTTATAATAATCCACTTCGAAATTAAAACTTCCATTGGGGGCCTTACCCACCTTTTTAATTAAAGGTGCCCTATCAACAGTGACCTGAGGCAAATCCAGGGTCCAAACTCCTAGGCCATGCGTTCCAACAACCAACTGCTGTCCCACAATTTTCATATCCCAAATACAAACGGCCGGTAAGCCATTACTAGCATAATGCCAGGATGTCCCTCCGTCGAGGGATTCAAAAATGCCAATTTCAGTTCCGGCCCACAAAACATTTGTATCATAAGGCATCACCACTAAGGAATAGACTGCCACATCCGGGAATCCATTGGTGCTTTCCCCGTCAACAAAAGCAGATAAGTCGCTCCAATTGAGCCCCCCGTTGTGTGAATACAAAATTTTAGGATGCTCACTTTGGGCAAATAATACATATATGCCCTGGTCGTTTGTGGGATGAGGCACCAAATCTGAAATATATGCATAAGTACCTGGCACATTAGGCAAGGCCGAAAAAGTTTTCCCCCCGTCTGACGAGAATGCAAGGGCGTCGTTGCCAGATAATGCGGTACCTGCCCACACATATTTGCTATTTACAGGACTCACGGCGATATGCGGATTGCTGGTTGGGTAGTTCCAGGTTCCGGCTGGCATGGTTGTTAAACTCCAATCCTTCCCAAAATCCTGCGAACGCCAGATACCCGATTCTCCGCCAACCAGCAATAGATCGGGGTTGGAAGCCTCATTGGCGATACGGGTAACAAAAGGTGCCTTCCCACTTTTTATATCATCGATATTCGCCTCTACCCAACTTTGTCCGCCATCATAACTGAGCCGTATCTGATTATAATATAATGACATGGCCATTTTATTGGCATCAGCTGCATTCCAAACCGTTTCGAACCCATCTCCTCCAAGCGCATAAGTCCATTCACTAAGTTTGCTGGGATTCTCTTTTGATAACCAGGTCCCATTATCCTGTGTTCCTCCAAGGTAGATGTCTTTTTGCGGATGCTTTGAAATCCCATAGAACTGAGTGGTTACGTAGCCACTTGTTCTCTCCTCCCACGAGGTTCCTCCGTCATCAGAAATAAAAACTCCTCCATCGTTACAATTGATAATACGATATGGATTACCTATCCCTTCTATAATTTTTAGATGATGATGATCGGCATGTGAATAAAATGTTTGGGATGGGTAGCGCCAATCGCTCCTTTGCTCAGACGTGATTGAGCGGCTCTTCAGCAAGTAATTATTGAGCTCAATGGAGGCCTCCGGAACATCCAGGGAATTCCACACATGGCCTGGCGCTATAACAGGATTAAGTAGCACAATCTGATTATGTGAGATACCATTGACAGCCGTTATAAGCGGTGAGGCCGCGGATTCGTCATAGGCTAAAGAGTGAATAAAAATCTGCTCATAACCATCCCCAATTTCAAACTGTCCACTATGGTTATCGTCCCTGAAAGAGATCATTAAGTTTTCGCCTGTGGCTTTATCTGTAGCCGTAAATGGCACGCTTACATAATCCTGGAATTGCATCTCCCCAGATTCAGGAGTTGCAGCTGAGGAGTTGGAGGAAAAGCGGTGTGCCTTTTGGCTGTTTCCACCTCCAAAATTTATATCAACATCTCGCAGCAAATCCGAATTATCAGTATATACCTTAATGCCTCTTCCACAATATTGGCCGCCAATATCTTTCCATGAAAAAAAAGCTGCTCCAGTCGTTGAGATATCATATACTTCATTTCCGGCACTCTCCACCTCTTTACCTATTATCACTTCATATAAATCCACTCCCCCTACAAATAGCTTATTCTCATTGAACGGATCGGCGACCAAGGTATTATTATACCAGCCTTGCCCGCTAGTAAAGTCTTCTTTAGAAACAGCTGTTGTTTTCTCCCAGTTATCACCACCATCGACAGACAGGTAGATATCTGATTGAGCCGTCATTGCATACAGGTAATCGGGGTTGCTTTCTGATACGCCTAATTCTATTCGCCCAACAGATAGAGGCTTAATAAGGTTCCAGTTTAAACCACCATCCACAGAGGAAATAATCCCTTCGACAGATGCATTGCGTACTCCATTATTCACAGTAGCAAACTGAGTGCTAAAGTCATCAGTTTTGGTTCTCAAATCCTGCACCTTTGAGTTGCTTGCATATTGAAGCGTCCAGGTATCCCCTCCATCAGTGGTTCGAAAGATACCTGTGTTTGTTGCAGCCACAACAATATTTTCATTGCTCGGATCAACAATAAGTCGGTTCACATAGGCAAAATTGGCATTAGAAGCAGTACTGCTTAGCTGAACCCAGGTTACTCCACGGTTGGTCGTTTTAAAAATTCCATTTCCTTTAATGGCATCCTGGTTACCAAAGCCTTCTCCAGTTCCAGCATAGATTACATCGTGATTAGAATTGGCCATCACCAGGGTACTAACCGATAAGTTGGGCCAGTCCAAGGTAAGGCTGGTCCATGATAAGCCAGCATCGGTCGTCTTCCAAACACCTCCTCCTACGGGACCTGTAAACCATGTTGCTCCACTCGCATCATCCGGATCGATCACTAATCCACGTGTACGGCCACCCACATTTCCCGGACCACGCTCTTTCCAGTTTAAAATGTTAGCCGATTTTAATGACGCTGACTTTAAACGTGCACTCTTTAGCTCATTTAAAGCGTTGTTGATTGGATAATTATTATTGGGATTCCAGCCAGTTTTCAACAGGTGGATATACTCCAGGTATTTATCGGGCTTATCAGGCTTGGCATACCCCTTCTGGCGCCGCTCACTCTTTGCCCGAATCTGCTGTTGAATTAAACTTTCGGAACTGTTAGATTTGACCTTTTGGTATCCCCGACCCTCTTCATCGGAAATGAGATTAAAAAAAAGACCTCCACTGAGGACCAATACAAAAAGTAAATAAATGTAGCTTTTTCGCATATTAAAGGTGTTAGTTAGGTAGTTGCAGGTATTTACGTTGCGTATAAACATCAATAAAATAGTGCCCCATCTGTTGATTTATCAGTTCATCCTTTGCCTGCACACCAGGTGATGAATGAACCTCTACGTACCGCTCATCAACCCATTTTACGGTGGCATTATACTTCTTCTCACTGTAAATGAGCAGGCTTTGCTTTACATCGTATATTCCATAGTTTAATGCATTAACGGGGATTTTCATATCGGGGACATGCCCCTCATACACCAACGCATACGTACTATCGACATTATAAACAATAGTAGCTGCTTCGCCATACCGTTCCTTTGCAATGGATTCGATGCCGGAAGTGGATACGTGCTTTAAGCTATTACAGCCTAGAAGAAAAAAAAGAAGGCTAATAAAGTAGATGATTCTCATTAGTATTGAGTTAGAGAATTGTAAAGGTAGGAAAAAGATGATCGCATAAATGAACATTAACAAAAAAAGCTGCCCAAAGGCAGCTTTCTCTATAATATCAAGATAATACTATTCATCGGCAGGAAAGCCAGTATATCGAATTCCAGCAACTCTATAAGATGCAAAACCATAATCACCAGGAGCAGTGTCACCCTCAAAATCAATCACGAAAACAATACTATCAGCAGCCATCCCAGTTGGTGTTGTTGCAGCACCAAGCAATATTTGTCCGCTTGTAATCGTGACATTAGTATCTGTTAATTCATTTTCTGCCTCGGTTGCATTAAAACTCAATTTTTCAAGATCAACATTTATCTTATTCTTAAAATGCAACTCGAAATTACTATTGTCATCAATCCACATTTGTCCAATTCCATTAGAAGCAGTATTATAAGTATCTAGATGAAAGTATCCATTACCATATGGATCGTCATAAACAACACCTCCGTCTGCATCAATTGCATCTACTTTAACATACCACTCTCCTGCCATTGCTTCGGTAGCTGTACCTTTAATTTCATCTTTTTCACATGAAGAAAATATACCGGCACAACAAAAAAGAATCAGGCTATATAAAACTATATTTTTCATATTCATAAGAGTTATACTTAATCTAAAATTACATTAAAAATAATCAAACCACCAACATAACTAATCGTCCACGAGATTTGACCAGTAGCTGGATTAAAAACTCCATCAGCCATATAATCAGCCTCGTCTCCCCAACCTGGCACACTACTACTAATTAGCTCGATCGTATTATCATCATTTAATCGAATGTATCCATTCATGGCATAATTTGAACCATAACCTACTCTTTGATCATAATAACCAGCCATTAAATCAGAAACATAAAAAACACCTGGTTCTGTTTGCAGGAATAAGATATCATATCCACTATAATCTGTTCTTTTCGAACCATCATAAATTCTATGAGTCCCTTCTAAAACTGCATGATAACCTGTTTCGATAGGCGATGGTGTTAAGTCCGCAACATAAATATCTCTAACAACAGCTCTTTCAAAACCATCTTCATTAACCGCTGAATAGCGGATTGTATATAAACCTGCTTTTGTAACATCAACATTCGAGTCAACTACAACATCACCTGTAATATCCTCTCCGTTCAAATCTGCACTATAACCAGGATCTACAAATGGTTCGTTAAGTCCGACAATCATCGATTGTTCTCCTTCTAAAGTAATTACAGGATAATACGTAATGCCTGTTAATCCTCCAGTTGTATCATCATCGCAACTAATAAAACTACCTGCAAGACCTAATACAACGAGAAATAATAATATTTTATATTTAATCATTATTGGAATTTTTAAAATTTTACAATTTACTCAGCCCAAAATACAGGTACGTCATCTTTCTTATTTAAAGGCGTATTTGAATTACGGTTAGCAGAACTTTCTGCATACTTCATTCTTTGTAACAACACATTACTTCCAAGCTCTGTATTTACATTAATTGGTGTATATAATTTACCAACTGGATATAGTTCAGGACTGAAAACATCGTTGGCTACATCATATATATCATCACCACTTACCAAACCAAATTCAGGATATCCTAATCTTCTCATTTCGCACCATGATTCAAAATTATTTGTACCTCCAAGTGCAATCCATTTCTGAATACCAAGAACTTCTTTATAGTTATCATTATCCCAAGGATAGTTTGTATCATACACAGCATCAGCTCCAGAAACACCTGCATCAGCAAAGGAAGCTTCAATTGCAGCCTTATAATGAGCCTCAGCATCTGCTGATGTTCCATATCTTGCATGATATTCAGCTAAAAAGAACTCAATTTCTGCAACTGAGATTAAATACACTGGCATATCATAAGTAAATACTGGACGACAGAAATAAGGTGACTTATATGTAGCTGAAGTACTAAAGTTTGTACCCGAAACACCACCGGTATACTTTCCTGACTCATTAGGAGTAAAAAATGCTTCAACTCGTGGATCATTAGTATCAAGCATCGTATTCATATAAGCAATATTAGCCACCACATTGATTTGTGTTGAACCAAAATATGTGGCATATTCCTCCTGATAAAATGGACTTGCTTTACCTGCTTCATCAATCCAACAATCATCATATGAAACATTAGTAGTAGGAAAATCACCTTCAGTAATCAAGGCTGCTAATTCAGCGCTTACATCCTTAACATTACTCATTCGCATTAACAACTTTAATTTAAGAGCTTTTGCAAATGGTATCCAGTCTTTTGCAGTAGAACCACCAAATAAGAAATTGGTACAAACAAGGCTACTTGGTGTGGCATTTTCTAATGCATAGTCAAGCTCCTTGAGAATCTCATCATATACAACATTCCCATTATCATAAGCCGGAGATAGAATTTCAGGATTTAAACTCTCAAAATAAGGCACTTCACCATACGCGTCAACTAAAGTTTGATAAGTAAATACACGAAGAGTTGTGGCAGCTAGATACGTTCCCCACTCTTCATCTTGCTCAGCCAGTTGACGAATAGTTTCAATATTATTCAATACCCGTGAGTATAACTGTGTATAGGTCCCACTTGAACGTGTTGGTGACATTTTAAATTCAGAATAATCCAAATAGTTACCTGTTCCAAAATTATGTGCATAATGTTGAGAGTAATATCCGCCAACTATTCGTAGAAAGTTACCGTAACTTGCAGCCAAGTTCATTTCAACACCAGGAAAAATCATCCCTGAAGAAACAACATCTGAGCTAGGAGAATTAGGATCCTGATTAATATCTAAATAGTCGTCACAAGATGCTAACCCAACTATAATAGTAAATAGAAATAATATCTTTTTCATAAAGCTTTCTTTTTTAATAGGTTATACTAACATTGAAACCATAAATGCGGCTTGCCGGATTTACATATAACTCCCCAAACATACCACCTAAGTCGGTTCCTGTAGTACTAGACTCCGGATCAATGAAATAGTTATCTGAAGCAGTCCAGATAAATGGATTGTTGACAAAAGCAGAAACATTAACGTTACTTAATGCTACTTGACTTGTCCATCTCTTAGGCAAAGTATAAGATAATGTAATGTTTCTTAGTTTTGCATAAGTCCTATCAACAATGTAAGCCATTCCTCCAGAACCATAGCCGTAGTCATTATAATACTTCTGCATACTTCCATCAGTTTGCTTTACAGCGACATTATTCTCAACATATGTCGTTGTTCCATCTCCATTTTCAATGGCATTAACAGAATTTGGAATTATAAAGGGTTTTCTATCATTATATTCAGTTTCTATACCATTTCCTGTAAACTGCATAAGATTTTTAGTTCTAGAGAACATTGAACCTCCATAGCGTATATCTAAAGCGGCACTTAAAGTAACACCATAAGCTGTAAATGCAGTATTAATACCACCACTCCAATCATGATTCATTGTTAAACCAGTATCTTCTACTTCTTTACTTAACACTGGCTGGCCGTCTGAATCAACAATCTGATGACCATAGAACTCACTATTCTTATCAGTAACAAATTGTGGAAGGTATGTATAATAAGTTCCCATCTCCTTTCCTTCTTCAGCGTACATGTAAACTGCGTCATTTCCTGCTGAAAAGTTGTCAATAGTAACCTTACCACCTTCAAGACTTTCAGGCATTGATAATACTTTATTCTTGTTTATGGCAAAATTAAAGTCTAAATCCCACCTAAATTTGCTTGTTTTAATTGGCGTTGTGGTTAATAGTAATTCAACACCCTTATTTTCAACCTCTCCAAAGTTAGTTACTGTAAAACTATAACCGGTTGATGGATCAACTGGTAATGTAAAGATTTGATCACTCGTAACTTTATCATAGTATGCCGCGTCGATACCGATTCGATTGTTGAAAAACTGCAAGTTCAGACCAACTTCAGCTTCAGAAGTCATCTCAGGTTTTAATGAAGAACTCCCAGCTGTGCCACTAAAGATAAATGCATTTGCACTGTTCATTGGGAAAGCAGCAATATCCCTTCCATAATATCCATTCGCAGTAGCTTGCACATATCTGGTAGTAGTGAAATATGGAGCTGCGTCATTACCTGTTTTACCATAAGCCAATCTAATTTTACCAAATGTCAAAATATTATTCTTTGGTAACGTTTCTGTAAATAGCCAACTAAGAGTTGTTCCTGGATAGAAATAACTATTATCTCCGATAGGTAAAGTAGATGACCAGTCGTTCCTAGCTGATAGTCCTAAATAAAGCATATCCTTATATCCTAAACTAACATCACCAAACAAACCAATTAAACGCCTTTTGGATTGACCTTCACTCAAATCACTACGCGTTGCACCGTTACTTAAATCCCAATATCCTGTTTCAAAAGTCAATACATCAGTTTGACCAGACATAGCAGTTGAGTAACGTTCGTTAATATTTACTCCGACATTAGCTGTTATCGTGAAATCTTCCCTAATACGTTTATCAAAGTTTGCTAAGAAGTCGTGGTTAATTTCATATGCACGCCTATATGCAGCATAAACTGATCCATCTTGATTCATATTACTAGGGGCATATCCATAATCTTCATCAATCAAAGCATCATCTAGATTAATACGAGGACTACCTACTTTCCTATCATAATCGGTGTAATCAAAGCCAAATCGATATGTCAATGTTAATGCTTCAATCGGCTTTACATCAAGTTGCAACTTACCATAAATTTGTTTCGAATCTAAATGATTGTAATTGTTCGCTAATGACCAATAAGGATTGGTAATACCGTAGGGTGTGAAATACGCTTCAGGAGTATTAAATGGACTTGATAAATCTTGCATATCAATAATCGATATATCACGAGGCATTTCATACAGCCCGTCAATTACAGAGGCACCTTGAAAAGAACCAACAACATCAGTTTCCGATTTTGCAAAATTTACAGAGGAAGACACTTTTAACCAATCAGTTGCATCATATGACGAACGAAATGCCAATGTATTTCTTTCATATGAATCTGCATCTGATGGCATGATACCATCATCATCAGTATGCGAAAACGAAACATAATAACTCATTTCTTCACTTTCTGAAACGCCACTCAATGCGATGCTGTGATTATTAGATACTCCTATATCAAAAAAGTCTTTCACATTATCCTCAACCGCTGAATATTGATGAATCAATTGTTGCGCATTCCAAATAGGACCATAAACCTGTGTGGAACCATCCAATCGAGGTCCCCAAGAACCATTTTCAATAAAAGTCTGCACTCCATTCCAGCCTTGACCAAACTTGTTCTGAAATTCAGGAAATAAGGAAACTTGTCTTAGCTGTAGCCCACCGTTATACTGTATTGAGTAGTTTTTATCCTTAGCCTTTGAACCTCCTTTGGTTGTAATCACTATTACCCCATTAGAAGCACGAGAACCATAAAGAGCTGTTGCAGCTGCACCTTTCAATACGGTCATGGATTCAATATCGTTTGAAGCTACGTTTCCAATACCGCTTGAAGTAATTGCATGACCAGAAGTTGTTATTGAAGAATTCTGCAGAGGCACACCATCAACAACGTATAAAGGTTGGTTACTACCATTAATCGAACCAAATCCTCTGATGATAACAGACGATGCTGCTCCGGGATCTGAAGATGGCGTTTGAACTTGCACTCCAGCAACTTTACCAGTCAATGAATTTGCGACATTTGTATTACGTCCTTGCGTTAGATCTTCACTAGAAACTTTGGTTGCAGAATAACCAAGAGATTTCTCAGAACGTCTAATTCCCATTGCCGTAACAACAACCTCATCGACATCAACAGCATCACTTTGCATAACAACGTCAATTTTCGTTTGTCCAGAAAACGAAATTTCTTGAGTCGTCATACCAACAAATGAGAACACGATTGCGGAAGCATCATTAGGAACAGCTAAGTTATATTTTCCATCAGGCATCGTTACTGTACCTATGGTTGTTCCTTTTACAAATACTGATACACCGGGAATTGGACTTCCGTCCCCAGCATCAGTCACTGTACCGGTTACATTGGTAGTTTGTGCTAAAGCACTCAGGCCCACCATAACCATAAACGAAAGTGCAATTAGTACTTTCTTCATAGACTAAAGGTTTAAATTAATAAATAGGACAATTTTACTTTAATTGGCTCAAAAGTAACAAATGTTCTCTTGTTTTAAAATATTTTAACAGTTAAATTAACTGATAATTATCAACTCTTACACGCTTACTTTCAACATCAGCATTTTAGAGAAGGCAACCTGAAAATATATAAGTCTAAATGCTATTTTTACTTACACTATAGTAGTTAAATATCTATTACTACATATTGAGGAATTGCATTTTTTTAACATGTAAAAACAAACAGACATAACATTGCTCATTTTTTATATCATCAAGCATAAAACACTTCTCTCAATTACTGCCAAATGCATATCAATCTTAGTTAATTGAATGCTAAACAAAAGCTACTAAAGATTCTAAGAAGAGTAGCTGTTCGTTTTTCAACTGATTAATTATATTTTTGGCTATTAATTTTAGAGTGTAGACATCTCATTTACTAAATAATTTAAATCGAAGAACACCTTGGCTAAAATAAAAAAAGCTCCGGTTCAAACCCCACTGATGAAACAGTATTACAGCATTAAGGATAAGTATCCGGATGCCATCCTGCTATTCAGAGTAGGTGATTTCTACGAAACCTTTTCTGAAGATGCCATCAAAGCATCTCAAATACTTGGCATCACGTTGACCAGACGGGCTAATGGAGCAGCCTCCTATGTTGAGTTAGCCGGTTTTCCGCATCATGCATTAGACACCTATTTACCAAAACTGGTTAGAGCAGGAGAGCGAGTGGCTGTTTGCGATCAATTGGAAGATCCGAAAATGACCAAAAAAATTGTTAAACGGGGTGTTACAGAACTGGTAACTCCCGGGGTAGCCATTAACGATAACATTCTGGATCACAAAGAAAACAATTTCCTGGCCAGTGTTCATATGGATAAAAAGGTAGCGGGCGTTGCATTCCTGGACATATCAACCGGAGAATTCCTCACTGCCGAAGGCTCACATGAATACGTTGAGAAACTCCTCACCAACTTTCAGCCTAAAGAAGTACTGTTTGAAAAAGGAAAGCGAAAGGATTTTGAAGAACATTATGGAGATAAATACTACACCTATGCCTATGACGATTGGGCGTTTGGAGCAGACTCGGCTCACGACCGTCTGTTAAAGCACTTCGAAACTAACTCTCTTAAAGGATTTGGAGTGCATAATCTGACGTATGGCATTACAGCAGCGGGTGCCATCATGCACTATCTGGATCTCACGCAACACCATAAGGTTCAACACATCACAACTCTGAGTCGCATTGACGAAGATAAGTACGTGTGGTTAGATAAGTTTACCATTCGTAACCTTGAACTATTCTCATCGCTAAATGATGGCGGAAAATCATTGACCGATGTGATTGACTGCACCATAAGCCCAATGGGCTCGAGAATGTTGAAACGGTGGATTGCTCTTCCGCTTAAAGATGTTAAACCAATCGAAGATAGATTAGGTGTTGTTGAACACTTCTTTAAGGAGCCAGCCCTAAAGAGTACCATCACAGAAGAACTGCATGCGATTGGTGACTTGGAACGTTTGGTGGCAAAAGTAGCGGCCGTGCGCATTACGCCACGGGAACTTATTCAATTAAAAACAGCTTTATTTGCCATTGAACCAATTAAAAACAGCTGCCTAAAAAGTCAGAATGAACACCTGCGGCACATTGGCGACCAACTCAATGCCTGCGCAACCATTCGCGAACGTATTCATCGTGAAATAGAAAACGAACCACCTACACAGGTGGCCAAAGGCGGGGTTATTCAAACAGGCGTTAATACAGAACTTGATGAGCTGCGAAATATTGCCTATTCAGGTAAAGATTACCTCACCAACCTTCAACAACGCCTGAGCGAAGAAACAAATATTCCCAGCATCAAAATAGCTTTTAACAATGTATTTGGTTACTACATTGAAGTCCGCAACACTCATAAAGACAAAGTGCCTGCCGAGTGGATACGTAAGCAAACACTCGTGAACGCTGAAAGATATATCACAGAAGAACTCAAAGATTATGAATCAAAAATATTAGGGGCAGAAGAAAAAATTCAGGCCATAGAAGCTAAACTTTACAGCGATTTAGTCTTGGCTCTGGCCGAGTTTATACCGGCTATTCAGCTCAATGCCGTTTTGCTTGCAAAAATTGATGTTTTGATATCCTTTAATAATCTGGCTACTGTATCAAAATATGTGCGTCCGGTAATCAATGAAGAGCTCGAGTTGAGCATAAAAGCCGGGCGTCATCCGGTTATTGAAAAACAACTGCCGGCCGGCGAAGAATATGTTCCCAACGATGTGTACCTGGATAATAAAAAGCAGCAAATCATCATTATAACAGGGCCAAACATGGCCGGTAAATCAGCACTTCTAAGACAAACAGCTCTTATTACACTCTTAGCTCAAATAGGCTGTTACGTGCCAGCCGAAGCCGCAACAATTGGCGTGGTTGATAAAATATTTACACGTGTTGGAGCTTCGGATAACATTAGCCTGGGCGAATCAACGTTTATGGTTGAGATGAACGAGGCGGCCAGCATCCTGAATAACCTCACGCCCCGCAGTTTGGTTTTATTTGATGAATTGGGACGTGGAACCAGCACTTACGACGGCATTTCAATTGCGTGGTCAATTGTTGAGTACATTCATGAACATCCGCATGCAGGTGCCAAAACACTTTTTGCCACCCACTACCATGAGTTAAATGAAATGGAAAAAACGCATAGACGCTGCAAGAACTATAACGTTTCTGTAAAAGAAGTAGATAATAAGGTCATATTCCTGCGCAAGCTGGTGCCCGGAGGCAGCAACCATAGTTTTGGTATCCATGTGGCAAAAATGGCCGGTATGCCAAAGAGCGTTATCAACCGGGCCAATGACATTCTTGGTGAATTAGAGAATTCGAACCGTAAAGGGGAGTTAACAAAACCAATGGACGATATCTCAGGCAACCGAGAAGGTATGCAGTTAAGCTTTTTCCAATTGGACGATCCTGTTTTGAAACAAATACGTGATGAAATCCAAACGCTGGATGTGAATAACCTTACCCCCGTAGAAGCCCTAAATAAATTGAATGACATAAAAAGGTGGGTTGGAGGCAAATAGCTTCCAACCCGTGTTTTTTCTACAAAAAATGCTATTTTTTTGTTTGGAGATAAAAAAAAAGCCTCTATATTTGCATCCGCATTTGAGAAACAAACTCTGATACGCAGAGAGGGCAAATGACACTGAAAGTAGGACACCATATAGGTTTGGTGAAATACAAATTGCGAAAATAGCTCAGTTGGTAGAGCACGACCTTGCCAAGGTCGGGGTCGCGGGTTCGAGTCCCGTTTTTCGCTCCAAGGATGCCCGAGTGGTGGAATTGGTAGACACGCAGGACTTAAAATCCTGTGGCCATTAGGCCGTGCGGGTTCAAGTCCCGCCTCGGGTACCAATCTAGATTCATCTAGAACCAAAAGCGCTTAAAACTAACGTTTTAAGCGCTTTTTTTTATTTTCAGAAAACTTCAAAAAAAGTGCTCAAAAATGGGATGAAGTACATCAGGTATTACTTGGTGAATATGATGAAGTTCATTCTTCAAATGAACGCTTAAGAAAAATTAAAACCATTCTGATTGACATCTACAATAGATTTGTTTCTTCAGGAAAGGACTTTGATGTCACTGATATTAAAAATGAATTCCTTGGAAAAAACGATTCAAAAGGAATTCTGGAGGTTTTCGATTATTATCTCAAAACAATTGAGAATAACATTGGCCATGGCTATGCCTACCGTACCTTAAAGCACTATCGAGTTTCGCGCAAAAAATTAGCTGAGTTCATCCAAACTAGACTTCGAAAAAAAGATATTCCAATAACAGCAGTCGAGTACAATTTCCTTAACCAATTTGACATGCATTTAAAGGCCGAATATGGCGTTCATCAGAATACAGCCTGGAATTACCACAAACACTTAAAAAGAGTGATGAATTTGGCTATTTCGATGGAATACATCCAGAAGAGTCAGTACAATCAATTTAAAACAAAATTAGAACAGGCCAATCGTGATTTCCTAACCAAAGATGAGCTTCACAGACTCGAAACAAAAAGCCTAGAAATTGACCGCCTATCCATCGTTAGGGATATATTCATTTTTGCCTGTTATACAGGACTAGCCTATTCGGATATTTCGAAGTTAAGTCCGAACCATATTCAAAAACGAGACGATGGTAACCAATGGATAATCATTAATCGAACAAAAACCAAGTCACAATGCAGAATCCCCATCTATCCTAATGCTCTTGATATACTTGAACGATACGCTGATTATCCAGAGGTACTTTTAAAAGGAAGGGTACTACCGGTTGCTTCCAACCAAAAACTCAATAGCTACTTAAAAGAGTTGGCAACGATCTGCAACATCAACAAAAACCTAACCATGCATATGGCACGCCACACTTTTGCAACAACTGTGACTCTTTCCAATGGCGTCCCCATTGAAACAGTCTCAAAAGTTCTTGGTCATAAATCTTTAAAAATCACTCAGATTTATGCGAGAGTATTGGAAAATAAAATATC
>NZ_JBPUSJ010000019.1:0-37151 GCF_051851475.1 Carboxylicivirga taeanensis
GATATTTTATTTTCCAATACTCTCGCATAAATCTGAGTGATTTTTAAAGATTTATGACCAAGAACTTTTGAGACTGTTTCAATGGGGACGCCATTTGATAAGGTGACGGTGGTAGCAAAGGTGTGGCGTGCCATATGCATGGTTAGGTTTTTGTTGATGTTGCAGATCGTTGCCAACTCTTTTAAAATCCTTTATGTAAAAATTCTTCAAATTCAGAGAGTGAGGTTAATGAAACAGAATCATTACGGATATAACTTCTAAGTCTGAAATTTTACATAGCTAGTTGCGTTTATTTTTTAACTACCATCTATCAATCGATGTTCGTCTATTGCCATATGGCATTCATATCAAAATTTATCTGTATAAAAGAATATCTTTGTGGCTTTATTTACTTTTGAATCAGCTTGGCTGCATTTCTAACCCAGGTTATTAACTGAATTTGTAAAAAAGCGTCGAGCACCGAACAAGCTGACTCAAGAAGAATTTCCTGAACGCGCTCGAGTGGACTTGCCGATTCTTAAAAAAAATAGACCAAGACAAACCTTCATGAATCTGAATAACGGTAATCCGGTATTGGCTATGTTTGATTATTTACTGACATCTGCAATTCTTGGGAATCACAAATTGTTAAATCATGGGGGCAAGCTTAAAATTTCACTAATATTAACGAGGATTGAGAAAAGTATTTGAGAGTGATATTTTAGCTCAGAATGGCATAATAGTGTATTCTAATTTGGATTCAAAAACCTTTAGTCATCAAAGTCCATGATGTACTGTTTAAGACTTTGATCTTTACTTAAGTTTAATTTCTTTTTTAATCGATACTTTTTTAAATCGACACTGCGAGTGGTGATTTTGAGTATAGGTGCCAGTTCTTTTGACGACAGATTCACTTTTAGGTAGGCACAGAGTTTTAAATCCAAATCAGTAAGGTTTGGATGTTTTGTTCGTAGCTTTTGAAAAAAGTGTGTGTGTGCTTCAGAAAAGGCAGCTTCAAATACCAGCCAGTCTTTCTTTTCATCAAAGTTCACTTTTATCATTTTGGAGAGTCTATCAATTTGGCGTCCGTCCACAAATCGGTGATTCTCGCGGATATGTTTTAATTCCCCGTTAATCTTATCGATTATTTCTTTCTTTTTGTTGTTTTGAAGAAGTAGGTTGGCAAGCTTGTTTGATTTGCTGCTTACTTCCTCTTGTAGTTGTTTAACTTCCTCACCCAGTTGTTGTCGGGATTTAAGGATACGTAGATCATTTAAACGTTTGCGCTCTTTTTGAAGCCTCAGGTACGCTTTTTTCTTATGGGTTTGATGAAAGGTATATCGTAACACAATGCTCAGAATAATTAATAACACTGCGTAGGCTGCATAGGCTAGTTTCGATCGCAGCGGTGGTGGCGCAATACAAATGGCAAGGCTGTTTATTAAAGAGCCGTCTTTTTCGCGCACTTTAAAGGTATAGGTGCCTTCGCGTAGATTCTGAAAAACAGCACGGTTATCTTTTCGGCTTTGCCAGCTGTCGTTGTAGCCTTCTAACATGTATTCGTATGATGATTTAAGTCCATATCTGAAAGCCGTAAAAGTAAACTGTAAGGTGTTGTATTTGTATGGTATCGCCTCATCGGCCCTGAAAGTACCTTCTTGACCTGTGCGGTCGTTACTGCATTGGATGTCGGTTATAGATGGGGTGACGCTGTTAATTTGAGCGGTTTTTAGTTTATTTAGATTGGTGTATGCAATGCGGTCTGATAAACATAGCATTATTTGTCCATTTATGGGTTGGGTGATTCTCTCATATTTAAATATAAGGTCATCTTCAATGTTATTCAGGTTGTAGGCAAGTGGTACAATTGTATCAGTTTTAAGGTTATAGAGGGTTAACTGTTTGTTGTGTCTTACAAATACATGGTTGTTAATAACTTCAGAAATATAACTTGCCTTATTAAAAGCTTTGGGGCAAGCATAGGAGCTCTCGTCAGCTCCATAGTAAAAAGAGGTGTCGTTTGACGTAATTAGCACTTGACCATTGATATCAAAGGCTCGCACCCAATTTGTATTGCGCATTTGTGGAAGCAAGCTTAAGTTTTTGACAGTGTATTTTCTGTTTTCATTGTCGGGCCATATATGAAACAGTGTATTGGCCGCTCCACTAATAATAAGAGAACCATCCCTTAATTCAACAACATCCCTTGTGAGTTCATCAATATCGGTAATGGAATAGTGGAGTTGCCATCTCTTGTTTGTTTTTTTATAAACAGCCACACCAAAATACGATGTTTGGTAAACAATATCTGGGTCAAACTGGCTTTGAAGCATTGTGTATCCACCAGCGACTTTAGATACTTGTTTGAGTTGTGCTCCATCCAATAAATAAGTGCCGTTGTTATGACCAATCCATAAGGTGTTGCCAATAACATCAATGTTCCAAACTTGTCCTTCTGAACCTTTAATTAATTCAATTTCAAAAACGGAAGTTTGATTTTTGAAAGGAGTTATTTTATAGAGGCCCTGGTTAGTGCCAACATAATACGTATCGTTCAGCATGGCAATGTCGTAAAAAGCCCCCAGTTCAATAAACTGATTATTGAAAAATAAGACTGGGTTTTTCAGATCAATCAGTGAAACGCCATTATCAGTTGCGATCCATAAAAATCGATCCTGATGTTTGTAAATAGCGTGTACACGGTTGTTTGATAAGCCATTAGAGCGGTTTAATACATAGATTATTTGACCACTTAAATCCCCAATGATTACACCTCCATTCATGGTGGCAAAGGCATAGTTGTCATTGTCTATCCTAATTATCTTGTTGAGTTTATTAGTTTTAATAAAATCATTTATGGGAGTGTTGAAGGGAGTTAGCTTGTTATTTGATAATGTAAATAAACCGTTTTTGAGTGTTCCGATCAGAAAGGTATCGGCACTCAACTGAGATATGTATTTTACCAAAAACTTGCCTATTTCAGGCGTATCGCAAATGACACGCTCATTGCCATTGGGCGTAGTGGCCATCAGTTTTCCATAACTTATCTGATAGATAATTTTTTCACCAATCGGATAGGTGAAGGTTGTGTTGCCGTTTTTAAATCGCTCTATGCCAACTAAACCTTCCGAGTTAACATGGTAAATTTTGTCAAAAGATTGAAAAATTATTAGTTCGTTAAGTCGAAATATTTTCCATATGTCGTTTTCAATTTTTGTTAGTGCTTGAAAGCCTTTATGCAGCTCTTTTTCTAAGAAGTACCCCATTAATCCGTTACCACCAACATAAATGGTGTCGTTGGAGCAGTAAACGGCTCTCAAAATATTGGAGGTTTTATACAGACTCCAGTTCTCGCCATCGTATCTGAGTAGACCTAATGTGTTGGCAAAATAGGTAGCTCCACTGCTTGAGCTCGAAACGTCCCAATTTTGTCTTTCACCATTGTAATCATCTTTAAAAAAACTATAAATTTCTGGCGCAAGCATGGCTTTGTTTTTGCCGTTTGCATTCCAGGCAAAACTATTGATGTGTATCATTAGTAGTGCTAAAACTGATAATATGATCCTATGCCGCCACATTCACTGCTGATTGTAAGTTGAAATCCTTAAATTCTAAAAAAATAGGAATGTCTATTTAGTTGTAATTTCCGTAATATTGGTCAGTGGTAGCAATATATTTATTTTTTCTTTCATCACAAAAATGATGTATAAAGGATGATGTAATGTATGTTATCAAGGTTGAATAGTTTGGTGTAATGAAGAGCTAAAAGAATGAAGCCAACTATCAGTAGAACAACGCTCTACTAATTATCATACAGGGTGATGTATATTTGATGTATAAGGAAAAAAAAGCCTTTGAGGACAATTGTTCATTTTTACATCAGAAATGAATAGTTAATCACAATGAAGAAGCTATTATTAACGCTGTTTGTAATAAGTCAATTTGGATATGGCTATGCTCAGGTACTCAAAACGTCTTTTAATGAAGGATGGTTTTTTAAAAAAGGTACTGGTAAGGATTCTATTCAGGTTATTCTGCCGCACCATTGGAATGATGATGCCTACATAAACAAAAACTATTACCGAGGTATTGGCGAATACTCTAAGCGCTTTGTAATCTCAGAAACTTCTGAAAAGACTCAACAATATCTGTATTTCGAAGGAGTGAATTCAAAAGTAGATGTGGTAATAAATGACAACCATGTGCTTACACATTCTGGCGGTTACACAGGGTTTTATGTACACATTACACCACATTTAAAATACAATTCATCTAACGACATCCGTTTAGTAGTAGATAATACTAATGATAATTTAGCTCCGCTAAGTGGTGATTTTACCATATTTGGAGGAGTGTATCGTCCGGTTTGGCTCATTGAAAAAAATGAAATAAGCTTTGAGCTGGATAGTCTTGGAGGAAAGGGACTGCTTTTTGCTATCGATGAGGTATCTGATAAACAGGCAAAAGGGGTATTGCAGTTATCCATTAATAATACATTAAGTAATAATGAGCGTGTAACCATTGAAATTCATGGTTTTGATCCGCAGAAACAAGCTGTGTTTGATTTTTCAGTCAGCAAAAGAATAAAAAGGGGGAGTAACCATTTTGAAGTCACTTTACCTACGTTAAAGCGACCCATGCTATGGTCGCCCGAAGAACCAAATTTATATACTCTTGATGTTGTGTTAAAAACCAAGAATGGGAAAGTTCTTGATCAACAGAAAGAAACTATCGGATGGCGTTGGTTCGAAGTAGGAGCTAATAATGCGCTTTTTTTGAATGGTAAGCCAATTAAGCTGATGGGAGCCAGTCGTCACCAGGACCGGAAAGGATATGGCATTGCTTTGTCCGATGTGCAGCATACAGATGACATAAAGGTATTAAAATCGATGGGAGCTAATTTTATCCGTTTAGCTCATTATCCGCAGTCGGAAGCAGTACTTGACGCTTGTGACAAGTATGGGCTTTTGGTATGGGAAGAAGTCCCAGTGGTGGATTTAGTTAATGATAATCAGGCGTTTTTCGATAATGCAGAACGGCAACTTCGAGAAATGGTCCGCCAGCACTTTAACCACCCCTCTGTGGTAATGTGGGGCTATATGAACGAGGCAATTATACAGGTGCCACACCGCATAAAAGATAGTAACGAACGCAAAGAACGTTATGCAGCAACCGTGCGATTGGCAAAACAGCTGGAAGGAGTTTGTAAAACGATAGATCCTAATCGCCTAACAGTTATGGCTTATCACGGAACGCCTCTATACAATGAAATTGGATTAGCCGGCATAACTGACATCTCAGGTTGGAACCTGTACGATGGTTGGTATGGTGGTGGCCTGAAGGGGTTTGAAACCTTTGTATCGAAGCAACACCAGGAGTATCCTGAACGGGCATTAATAATATCGGAGTTTGGAGCCGGATCGGACAAGCGTATACACACCTTAAAGCCTCGGAAGTTTGATTTTTCTATCGAGTATCAGCAATTATTTATGGAGCATTATTGGCCGGTTATTCGGGACTCTGCCTATATAATGGGAGGAGCCATGTGGAACTTGGTAGACTTTAGTTCAGCTTTGCGCAACGAATCGATGCCGCGCATCAATAATAAAGGGCTCATGTATAGCAACCGTGAGTTGAAGGATGTGTTTTTCTATCAAAAAGCATTTTTAAGTAATAATACGCCTGTACTCCACTTGGCTACAAGGGATTGGCAGCAGCGAGTGTTGCTCGATTCGGATAGTAAGCAAGCTATTAAGGTGTACAGTAACCTCAAGGAAGTGGAATTGCAAATCAATGAGGTTAGTTTTGGTAAAAAAGAGACTAAAAACTGCACTGCACAATGGGAGGTAGAACTCAAAGAGGGTACCCATAACCTTAGTGTACGAGGATTATTTAACGGTGAAGAGGTAAAAGACTTTGCACCAATGGAGGTCCGCCATTTAAAAAGACGTATCTCGGAAAATAATACTGTGGATATTTGCATTAATGCAGGTAGCGACGCCTATTTTCATGCCGATGGTTCAAGCCTGGTATTTATGCCTGACAGACCCTATGAGAAAGGAAGCTGGGGATACATCAATGGCGAGGCGATGGAGCGGGGAGACCGCCCTGGAACAACTGCTGAAATTAAAGGGACTCAGGAAGATCCATTGTTTCAAACTCGCCGCGAAGGTGAAATGGCTTATCGTTTTGATGTAGAGCCAGGTACCTACGAGTTGACACTTGGTTTTGCTGATCTGAATTACTATGGTCAGCCTCTCGCCTACGATTTAGGAAATGGCACGATAAATGATAAGTCGATTAGCGTATTTAATATCGCATTAAATGGCCAAGAGTTAGAAGTCAGCTTTTCGCCGGCCAAACTTGTAGGTGGCAACCATGCTCTGCTCAAAACCTATGTAATATCTACAGATCAGCCTTTTATAGAAGTGAAATTAACCCCTGTCAAGGGACAACCATATGTTAACAGCTTAAGGATTAAAGCTAAATAAATTTAAATTCAATTTATTATGATTAAACGATTGCTTATTGTATTCCTGATGGTCAGCAATATTGCTCTGGCACAGGAAGCTAAGAAGATCTCGGGTGAAATTCGGGATAATCTTGGGTATGAACTGCCTGGGGCAACCATTCTGATTAAAGGGACCATGAATGGGACCACATCAAATTTGGAAGGTAAGTTCGAACTAAACAATGTACAGCCTACTGATGTGTTGGTGATTTCTTTTATTGGATTAAAAACACAGGAGTTAGTTGTTGGAGAAAATACCTCTTTTGCCATTACACTAGAGGATGAGGCGAGTGACCTGGAAGAGGTTGTGGTAATAGGGTATGGTACAAGTAAATCAAAAGACTTAACCTCGCCAATTGCAAGCATTTCCGGCGATGAAATTACTTCAGTAGCAACGGCATCACCAATGGGTGCCATCCAAGGTAAAGTAGCTGGGGTCACCATTGTTAACTCAGGTGCTCCAGGTGAAGGGCCAACTGTTAGCATCCGCGGCGTTGGAACGCTTCAGGGAACTAACCCATTGTATGTTGTTGACGGAATGTTTTTAGACGACATAAATTTTTTAAGTCCTAATGATATCGAAACCATGTCGGTATTAAAGGATGCATCTGCAGCTGCGATTTATGGGGTGCGCGCTGCCAATGGCGTGGTTTTAATAACTACAAAAAGTGGTACTAAGAACCGGAAAATGAATGTTACTTATGATGGGTATTATGGTGTACAAACCGTAACTCAGCGTCTGGAGATGGCTAACTCATCGCAGTATGCAAACTTTATGCGTGCTTCAGGTGTACAGGGCTATATCAATAGAGTAAACGCAGCTATTACCCGCTATGGAGGTGAAAACGGTGTGCCAGCTGTTTCTACCGACTGGTACGATGAGTTAATTAGAAAGAGTGCACCTGTTCAAAACCATAATGTATCGCTCACCGGCGGTAACGATAAGTCGGCATACGCCTTTAGCGTTGGCTATTATGGTCAGGATGGTATTATGGATTCTGATGGTGAGTACAACCGTATTAACCTTAGGGCAAAGGTGGATTATGATGTATCCTCAAAGCTAAAGGTTGGTTTTGGTACCCTGTTAACTCAGGAAGATCGGAAGATTGATGATAACATGGCTTGGTTTCAGGCTTATGTCAGTAACCCAATGTTTCCGGTTTACGACGAATCACTATCTGATGATGAAGCCTACCCGGTGAAGTTTGCTAACCCACATAACCTGGGTTATGACACTTACTATGCTAACCCGGTGGCGGTAGCTCACTATAATCGTGATAATGAGTCTGCTATTACGCGTTTTTTGCCTAATATTTATGCTGAGCTAAGACCTTGGGAAATGAGAGATATAGCTTTTCGTTCGGCTTTTAATGCTGACTTTAGTTATGGAGCTGCTTCTCATTTTATACCCGAATACAAGGTTGGAAATAATGAACAAACCATTAATTCATTAAGCAAAACCACCAACTGGAACTACGATTATATCTGGGATAATACGATTACAGCCAAAAATAGCTGGGGCAATCACAATTTAACCTCTATGGTTGGTTTTTCTGTACGTGAAGAAAACTATCGTTGGATGAGAGGTACCGCGCAAGGTGTACTTAATGACGATTATTTAGATTCGGGTAATGAGGAAACAAGTCGGGTGTACGATGGCGGTTCTCGTTTCAGAGGAATGTCTGCCTTTGCCCGCTTATCGTACGACTATAAGTATAGATATCTTTTGTCGTTAACGATGCGTGCAGATGGTTCATCGAAGTACCAGGAGAAGTGGGGCTATTTCCCTTCTGTTGGGGCAGGATGGGTCGTATCAGAAGAGAACTTTGCCAGTGGCCTAAAAGAATGGGAATTTGATTACCTGAAAGTACGAGCATCATGGGGTATACTTGGTAATGACCGTGTGCCTTCTAATGATGGATTTGCTTCTATTGCCACAGGAGGGCTAAACGATTCTGGAATTTATAACGGGGTGCTTGTTCCCGGAATGATCAACAATTCGCGTTTTAGCTACCTTAAATGGGAAGAAGTTAACGAAGCAAATATTGGTATCGACACAAAGCTGTTTGACTACCGTTTGAGTGTTGAAGCGGATTACTATCTACGCGACACCAAAAATGCTGTTGTCAAGCCACGCGCTGCTTTTGGTAATCCTGAGGTGTTGCAGAATGTGGGTACTATCCGTAACTCAGGGTTTGAAGCCATGATTAACTGGTCGGATAAGATTGGTTCAGATTTCCGCTATACGGTAGGTGCTAATATTACCACAATCAATAACGAGGTTATCGACTTGAATGGAAACCCTTATATCGAAACGGGATCTGCAGAATTTCCTCAACGCCATGTGGTAGGACATGAAGTTTATTCGTTTTATGGATGGGAGGTTGCTGGAGTTTACCAAAACCAAGCGGAGATTGATGCTGATCCAATCGCAAAAGCAAATGGTTTAGCGGCCGGCGATTTCAAATACGTTGACAGAAACAATGACGGTGTTATCGATGGAAATGACAGAACATTGTTAGGAAGTCCAAATCCTGATTTTACCTATGGTATCAATATTTCGGCCGGTTACAAAGGATTCAATTTAGCGGCTACTTTTCAGGGTGTGCAGGGAGCTACCATATTCAACCGCCGACGTGCAGATATTAATAAGCATGGAAGTAACAACCTGGATGCTAATTTAGTGGATGCGGTTTGGACAGGCGAAGGTTCAACCAACGATACACCTTCAGCGGCGGGTATGTTTAAGCCTTGGAATACCGGAAGATTAAATAGCTTTTTCCTGGAAGATGGTTCTTATTTCAGGATTCAGAATGTGCGCTTATCGTATGATTTGCCAAAAGCATGGATGGAAAAAGCAAATTTAGGTGCTGCACAAGTTTTCGTGAATGCTGATCGTCCATATACCTTCTTTTCCAGCAATGGATTTACGCCAGAAGTGCCAGGAGGAATCGATAAACAAGTATATCCAATACCGGCTATTTTCACGGTTGGAGCACGCTTAACATTTTAACTAATTTCCAATAATTAACCGATGACCAATGCCTGTTTTAGTTTTGAGTAAATCTTGAAGTTTGGGCATGAGCCTTACGGTTTTAGAAAGAAAAATTATGAAATACATAAATAAATATATCGCATTATTATTGGGAGTGCTGATGTTAACCTCCTGCGAGGATTGGTTGCACATTGTGCAGGAAGGCACTATCCCAACAGAAGAAATTGATTATAGTGATCCAAGTCAAATGTATTCGCCTGTATCTGGCGTATATGCCAATGCGCGCCGTAAACTTTCTCAATGGGAAACATGGCCCCTACTGAATGTTCGCAACGATGATGTAACTAAAGGAGGTGGGTCGGTTGCCGACCAGGGCGGTTACCTGGATTTTGAGAATTTTAATTACGATGCAGTAAAAGGTTTTTGGGCCTTGAATAACTCATGGAATGCTTATTATCAGATTGTTATTGGAACTTATAACAACACTGAATTACTGAATCGTTTTAGGGAACACCTTACGACTGATGAGCAATTTTTGCTGGCCGATCAGTACGAAGCTGAAATAGTGTTTCACCGGGCATTAGCCTATTACATGATTTCGAATTTATGGGGCGATGTACCTCTTATTGATGCGGAAGATGTAAACTTTGCTTTCCCTTACCGCAGCAGTCAGGCTAAAGTGCGTGAAGCCATTCATGAAGAATTGGATTTTTGTATCACCCACCTGCCTGAAACGCAGCCTGCACATAAGGGGGCGGTTACCAAGTACACTGCCATGACCTTAAAGGCAAAAGTAGCTTTGCTGGAAGGTAATTACGAGTTGGTGAAAACCTTAACTGACGAAATAATTGAGAAGGGTGGTTATGGGTTGTACGACGATTACTATAACTTATTTAAGATTCCTGGAAAGCTATGTTCAGAGTCCATTTACGAATTACAGTTTACCGATTTTGGTAATGGAAGTGGCGATCAGGTCTACGGAGGAGCTTGGTTCCAGCATCAGGGACCACGTAATAATCCGGCGCCTATTTCTGGGTGGGGTTTTATGTTGTTGGAGCCCGAATTTCTTCAGTTTATGAAAGACCGGGGCGAAACAAAACGCTGGAATGTTGCTGTTCTCGAATCGGATGCAGTCACACCTGCCGGAGATAACGTTAACTTATTTCAACCAGATTACATGGACATAAAAGCGCATTATAACGGCAAAGCGTATGTTCCTAAATCGCAAATTACAGATGGACGAAATGATTATGGTTCAAATAACAACATTCGTGTATTACGATATGCCGATGTGTTATTGATGAATGCTGAAGCCAAAGTGAGAGTGGGCGGCGATGCAGCTACACCCTTTAATGAGGTGCGTTTGCGCGCTGGTTTAGCACCAATCAGTAATCCAACCATCGAAGATATTCTTGATGAGCGTCGTGCTGAACTTTCGGTTGAGTGGGGCGAGCGTTTTAACGACTTGGTGCGTACCGGTAAAGCTGCCGAAGTACTACCTGGTTTCGTAGCTGGTAAGCATGAGTTCTTACCAATTCCAACCAGTCAGGAAGATTTGAATCCTAATTTATTAGAGCCTGTTCAGGACTAATAATCATTCATTGTTAGCATAGGGTAGAGGGGGAGACTCCTCTACCTATTTAATACCAAACTTATAAGTGAACCGTTGAGACAAAATTAAACACAAAGAGGTAACTATGTTGAATAAAATTATCTATAAAGGAACTTTTGCTGTTGCACTTCTGGCTGCAGTAGCTTGCTCGCAGCCCAAGGAGTATAAAACGATGTGGAAGAGCTACAGTGGTGATCCGGTAATTGAGCATAAAGTGGATTCAGTACTGTCACTGATGACCCTTGATGAAAAAATTGGCCAAATGAATCAATATTCCGGAAACTTTGCGCCAACTGGAGAGGTGAGTGATAATAAATCGGGGGAGTACCTTAAAAAAGGGATGATTGGTAGTACCTTCAACGTGTTTGGTGCTGATTATGTGCGAATGCTGCAAGAACAGAACCTGAAGTACTCGCGTTTGAAGATTCCAATGCTATTTGCGGCTGATGTAATTCACGGTTTAGAAACCACCTTTCCGATTCCTCTGGCAGAGGCTTGTTCCTGGGACTTGGAGCTGATGGAAGCAACGGCTCGCGCAGCAGCCGAAGAAGCTACTGCTTCTGGGGTAGCATGGAACTTTGCCCCTATGATTGATGTGGCGCGCGATCCTCGTTGGGGGCGTGTTATGGAAGGTGCCGGTGAGGATGTTTATCTGAGCTCTCTAGTGGCTCAGGCGCGTGTAAAAGGTTTTCAGGGCATCAATAATTACAGCGACCTTAATAAGAACAATACACTGATTGCTTGTGCTAAACACTTTGTAGCGTATGGTGCAGCTCAGGCAGGCCGCGATTACCACACCGTGGATATCTCGGAGCACACATTGCACGAGACTTATTTTCCGCCATTTCAAGCTGCCATCAGCGAAGGTGTCGGTACTTTTATGACAGCTTTTAACGACCTGAACGGTGTTCCATGTACCGGAAACAAATATCTATATACTGATATTTTGCGTAAGCAGTGGGATTTTAAAGGGATGGTTGTAACCGACTATACAGCTATTTTGGAGCTCATTAACCATGGGTATGCACAAGATCTGAAACACGGAGCAGAGCTAAGTTTAGATGCTGGCATCGATATGGACATGATTAGTGAGGCCTTCGTTACGCATTTGCGTGAATTGGTGGAGGAGGGTAAAGTTTCGGAGGCGCAGATTGATGTTGCTGTGGCTCGTATTCTTGAAATGAAGTTTTTATTGGGACTGTTTGACGACCCTTTCCGCTATTGCGATGCACAGCGCGAGAAAGAAGAAATAATGAGTAAAGATAAGCTGGAGCTGGCACGTAAAGCTGCTCAAGGCTCAATTGTACTGTTGAAGAATGAGAACAAGGTTCTTCCATTAGATAAAAAGTCGGCTAAACGTGTTGCCTTGATCGGACCGTTTGTCGATGAGCGTGAGAGCCTGAACGGAGAATGGGCCATGAAAGGTGACCGCAACAAATCGGTTACTTTACGCGAAGGATTAAATGCTAAATATGCTGGTTCTAACATCAAATTTAACTATGCAGAAGGCACTAAATTGCCTTTAATTGATCGAAAAACACAAAAAATAACCACTGTCAATAGTGCAGATAAAAATGGGTTTGCCAAAGCTGTTAGAGTCGCTCGTAATAGCGATGTTATTTTAGTAGCAATGGGAGAAAACTATCACTGGTCGGGCGAAGCAGCCAGCCGTACGGATATTACCTTACCCGGTAATCAGCGCGAACTACTAAAAGAGCTGAAAAAGACAGGTAAACCAATTGTACTGGTCGTATTCAACGGACGTCCGCTGGATTTATCATGGGAAGCCGCAAATGTGGATGCGATTGTTGAAGCTTGGTATCCTGGTATTATGGCCGGTCATGCTGTGGCTGATGTGATTGCGGGAGATTACAACCCTTCAGCTAAATTGGTAATGACTTTTCCTCATAACGTAGGTCAGGTACCTATTTTCTATAATGTAAAAAGTACAGGGCGCCCTTATAACTCAGAGCATCCGGCCGATTATCGTTCATCATACATTGATGTTGAGAACACGCCATTGTATCCTTTTGGATATGGTTTATCGTATACAGATTTTGAGTACCGCAACTTTAAGTTGGATAAAGACGCATTCTCAAAAGGTGGTTCTATTAAGGCATCAGTTGAAGTTGCCAATACTGGTAACTTTGATGGTGAAGAAATTGTACAGTTATATATTCAGGATATTACAGCCTCGGTAACTCGTCCGGTTAAAGAGCTTAAAGACTTCCAGAAAATTGCTCTCAAAAAGGGCGAAAGTAAGACGGTTGAGTTTACCATCGATGAAAAGACCATTGAGTTCCTGGGTTTAGATCTTAAACCGGTTGCTGAATCTGGTGATTTTAATCTGTGGATTGGGGCCAGCTCAGCTGATGAATCAAATCATGCAACATTCAAATACAACTAATTGAGGGAAGCCCCGCAAGGGGTTTTTTTTATAAAAGATATCACCTCATAAAGCAAAACATTATGCGATACTTTTCTAAAATACTGATGCTATCCTTCATTGTGGCTCTGTTTGCTGCATGCGGCAGCACATCGAAAGATAGAAAAAGTACCAAGCCCAATATTCTTTATATTATCTCGGATGATCATGCATTGCAGGCAATAGGTGCTTATGGTCATCCAATTACCAAACAGGCCCCTACACCCAACATCGATCGCCTGGCCGATGAAGGTACACTGTTCCTCGAGAATTACTGTGCCAACTCTATTTGTGGGCCGAGTCGGGCGACTATACTTACCGGAAAACACTCGCATGCTAATGGCTTGATGCGTAATGACAATACCAAATTTAATGGGCATCAGCCAACGGTTGCTAATATTTTGCAAGCCAATGGCTACCAAACCGCTATTATTGGCAAGTGGCACCTGAATACGCGTCCGGTAGGGTTCGATCACTATCAGATTTTGAACGATCAGGGCGAGTACAATAATCCCGATTTTGTGACCGAAGATACCGTGCAACAGTTCATGGGATATGTAACGAACCTGATTACGGATTTCACTAAAAAGTGGATTGATGAGCGCGACGAAAGCAGGCCCTTCTTTTTGATGATGCAGCATAAGGCGCCTCATCGGAACTGGATTCCTGATGAAAAATATTACCGCTTGTTTGAGAACACCGAATTTCCTGTGCCCGATAACTACTTTGATAACTACGAAGGTCGTGAAGCAGCTCAAAATCAGGAAATGAATATTTACCAACATGCCTACGAAGGGCACGATCTGAAAATGGTTGATGGTGTAGGCAGTGACCAGTTACTTTACGATCGTTGGCCACAGGTTTTCTTTGGTCGGATGACCGAAAAAGAGCGGCAGACTTTTCTTGATGCCTATCGCGAACGCAATGATGATTTTTACCAGACCGAGCGTACCGATAAAGAAAAGGCGATTTGGAAGTTACAGCGTTATTTGCAGGATTACCTGGCTTGTGTGCGTTCCGTTGACGACAGTGTTGGTGAAATGTATGCCTATCTTAAAGAAAAAGGCTTGCTGGATAACACCATCATCGTTTACACATCCGATCAGGGTTTTTATCTGGGTGAACATGGTTGGTTTGACAAGCGATGGATGTATGAGGAGTCATTCCGCATGCCGTTAATTATTCGTGACCCATTTGCTCCTAAACCGGGTCAAAAAGTGGAGGCGATGACGCAAAATATTGATTTCGCACCCACATTCCTGGATATGGCTGGTGTGGATGCTCCGAAAGAAATGCAGGGACGTTCATTGCTGCCTTTAATTGATGGCACTCCAATGGCAGAGCCTTGGCGGAAATCGGTGTACTATCATTATTATGAGTATCCTGGTTTTCATAGCGTTAAAGCCCATAATGGGGTGAAAATGGGCCATTATAAGCTCATTCATTTCTACAAGGATAATGTTTGGGAAATGTATGATTTAAAAGCCGATCCCAACGAAATGAATAACGTGTACGGATTAGCCGAATATACAGCCATTCAACGTAAGCTACATGCCGAACTGGAAAAACTGATTCACCAATACCAGGTGCCTCAAAAATATTTGCAGTAAGCATAGGTTTGTAATATTTTAAGTGTTGTATCTTACAAAATTTGAACATGCAAAAGTCATTGTTAGTAATTGCATTAATACTTCTGGCTTCAACTGCCTGGTCGGTAAAAGCGCAGCAAGTTTCTCAATACGGGAAAAGAGAATTTATTCATGAGAATGAAACCTTGTTATACCGTATTTTGTACCCTGACAATTACGACGAAAACAAGAAATATCCTCTGTTATTATTTCTGCACGGTGCCGGGGAAAGGGGCAGCGATAATGAGCGCCAGTTAAATTTAGGAGGCGACCTGTTTTTAAACGAAAAGCTTCGCCAAAAATATCCTGCCATCGTTATTTTTCCGCAGTGTCCGGTGGATACGATGTGGACAGCCCGCACGAAACATATGGATGCACAGCAAAATTGGGTCTTTAATTTCCCGGTGAGTGAAGTGCCTCCGCGTCCGGCAGAAATGGTTAATTTGCTGGTAGAAGAGTATATGGAAATCCCATCTGTCGATAAGAGTCGTATCTATATTATGGGCATTTCGATGGGAGGTATTGGTACCCTTGAGTTTTTACACCGCTGGCCGGATAAATATGCCGGAGCTGCTGTAATTTGTGGCGGACATGATTATCGGATTACCGATAATTATAAGCACCTGCCAATTTGGTTTTTTCATGGGGAGGCCGACGACGTAGTGCCACATCACTATTCTTATGAGGTATACAAAACAGTGCGTAAAGGGGATAGGCGTACTCGCTATACCAGTTACCCAAATACGAATCATAATAGTTGGGATAAGGCTCTGGCTGAACCAAAATTATTAAAATGGATGTTTAAAAATCAAAAAGAAAACTGATGAACAAATTAACATACACTTTGATTGGGGCTTTAATGCTAGTTACTACCCTATTAAAGGCTCAGGAAGTTGTGCCTCAGACCTATTGTAACCCATTAGATATTGACTATACCTACATGGTTTACAATTCCAGCCGGAATATTTCTTACCGCTCGGGTGCCGATCCGGCCGTTGTTGAGTTTCGTGGAGAATATTACATGTTTGTAACCCGTTCATTTGGTTATTGGCATTCAACCGACCTGGTGAATTGGGAGTTCATAAAGCCTGCACAATGGTTTTTTGAAGGCTGTAACGCGCCTACCGCATTCAACTATAAGGATTCTGTATTGTATTTTGCAGGAGACCCTGCCGGTTACGGAAGCATATTGTATTCCGACGATCCGAAAAGTGGTAAATGGACGCCTACGGCCTCAATTTCTAACAACATTCAGGATTCGGAACTGTTTATCGACGATGATGGTAAGACCTATCTATACTGGGGCTCCTCAAATGTACATCCTCTCCGTGTTAAGATGCTGAATAAAGACGATCGCATGCTGGAAACTGGTGTAAAGAAAGATTTGATTAATCTGGTTGAGGAAGAGCATGGCTGGGAGCAGTTTGGAGAAAACAACTTTCATCCAACGTTAAAGGAGGGGTATATGGAAGGTGCTTCCATGACCAAACACAATGGTAAATACTACTTGCAATATGCGGCTCCTGGTACGCAGTTTAATGTATATGGGGATGGAGCTTATGTGGGCGACTCACCTCTTGGTCCATTTAAATACATGAAGAATAATCCCATGTGTTTCAAACCGGGAGGATTTACCAACGGAGCTGGTCATGGCATCACCGTGAAGCAAACGAACAATCAGTATTGGCACTTTGCCACCATGGCATTGGCTTCTAATTCTCATTGGGAAAGACGTTTGTGTATGTTTCCAACCTATTTTGATGATGAAGACCTGATGTACTCCAATACGCACTATGGTGATTATCCACGGTATGCACCAAATCATCCTAGTAAAGCAGGACAGCACTGTGGTTGGATGTTACTTTCATATAAAGGTAAAACAACGGTGTCATCCTCACTGATGCAAATTAAGAAGAGTACATCAACCGATGGCAATTATGATATTACTGAGATGCCAGTGGAGAAAACTGCCGAAGGACAGATTCTTTCAAATGTGCTCACAGATGAAAGTCCAAAGTCTTTTTGGGTGGCTAAAGCGAATGACGATCAACAGTGGGGACAAATTCAGATGCGTGCTCCGGGAAAAATTTATGCGTTTCAAATAAACTATCACGATCACGAGTCTGGTATTTATACTCGCACCGAAGGATTGCGTCATCAGTTTACCATCGAAGTATCTGACGATGGAAAGGAATGGCAAACTGTGGTCGATAGAAGCAATAGCTATAAAGATACACCTAACGCATATATCGTCTTAAACCAGCCTGTTGAAGCCAAATATGTACGTTACAATAATGTAAAAGTACCCGGTAAAAACTTAGCCATATCTGAAATAAGGGTTTTTGGTAAAGGATTTGGTAAAAAGCCATCTCCTGTTAAGGGATTTACAGTTCAACGCGAAGAGGACAGAAGAAATATTACCCTCAAATGGTCGCCAGTAAAAGGGGCACAGGGCTATAACATCCGATGGGGAATTGCACCCGATAAGCTGTATCAATCTTGGCTAATCTATGATGACACCGAGCATTTTATGCGTTGTTTAGACCGCGATACGGAATATTATTTTTCCATTGAAGCCTTTAGCGAGAATGGTATTTCAAGCTACACCAAACCAATACAGGTTAAATAATTTAGAGAAAAGATAGTATGAAGAAACTCGTTCTGATACTTGTTGCGACCATGATGGTTTGGAGTGCACGGGCCCAAAAAAGCGACCAGGAAATTATTGAAGAGCTATTGCATAATACCGTAAAGTTTTATCAAATGCTTCGCGCCGACAATGGCTTGTACCATGATTTTGTGAGTACACACAGCCAAACCAATCGCGGTTCGGCAGCCAATATTGGTATGGGGCTGGTTGCCCAATGCGTCGCCACCGAAATGGGATGGACAACATCGGCCGAAGAGGAGATCGTTGAAACCTTAGAGTCGGTATTAGGCTATAATGATAAAGGAATAAAGCTAGAGCGAACCGCAGAGAACTGTTTTATTCATTTTTACGATATCGAAACAGGTAAGGCCATTGGGCAAGACTGGAGTCCAATAGATACTGATTTGATGCTTGGAGGGGTATTGTTTGCCAAACGTTATTTTAACGCTAATGAGCAGATAGCAAAATATGCTGACGAACTTTTTAATATGATCAATCAGTCGTTGTTTGTTGGAGATTGGACCAAGGGGCAAATTTCGTTGAAAATGAATAGTGATGGTTCGCCGGCAGGAAACTGGACATTGCCTTACAATGAATACATGATTGTAGCATGGATGGCTAAAAATCAGGCAAAAAGGAAAAATGATCCGGCAAACAAGCTATGGAACGAATGGTATGGCTCGCCAGATAATCTGCCGTATGCAACCTATACATCGCGTGCGGGAGACACGTTTGACGTACCGACCGATCTGAAGGTGACACGTGAGTTTACGTCGAACTTCACCTTTATGTTTAACTATATTTTTGTGCATGAATTTTCTACTAACGACTGGTATCAGGAAGCCATGCGTCAGGCTGCATTGGCCGATCGTGCCTGGTGGCATGACAGAACTGATTTAGATGACATGGGTAAACAACCTTATGAATGGGGAACAACGGCAGGTGTTGGTCTACGTGAACGAGAGGGAAAGTTAGTGGAAGGCTATTGTGTGGATCGTATTTGTGCCCTCGAAGATGTGGGGACTAAACGCGATAGAAATAAAGGGATGAACGTAGCCTTGAGTGCGCTGGCGGGTTATTCTCCTGTATTGCCGGATTTAGTGCGTAAGGATCTGGTGGCGATGTATCGCGATCCTCGAGGTTTAGGTAAAATGGCTTTACCAGCTCGTGAAGGTATCTCTAATGGGGGTGATTATATTCTTTGGAAATACAGCTACAGCGATTTGAATTGGCGGCCTTCAAAAGTCGAAGGTGTAGATTATGCATGCATGTTACTTGGTTTAGCAGCTCTGCCAGAAATGTTGGGCGTTGAGTTTTTTCAGGAATTCAATGACTTCTTTAATGTGAAAAAGCCAAATTACCAGCGGCGAAAGTAATTAAGATATACAGTACTGGTGATTATAGAAGGGCGCAGCGGAACTTATTTTCGTTGCGCTTTCTGTATTTCGGGCATGGTAACATGATGGCAGGATGTAAGTTCCTGGTTTGGCCTAGTTGATAGGACGAACTAGCAATTTTGATGAAGTCAACCATTATAGGTTGATGCAACTTCTATCGAGCAAGTTAAAGGATAAGCGACTTTCAGAGCTTATTCTTAAATACTTGCAGATTATACCATGCAAGGTGGTTTATTTCACCGGCGACTGAAAGGAACACCCCAAGGGAGTTCGCTTTCTCCACTTTTATCAAATATTATTTTAGATGAA
Source organism: Carboxylicivirga taeanensis (assembly GCF_051851475.1). Lineage (NCBI taxonomy): Bacteria > Pseudomonadati > Bacteroidota > Bacteroidia > Marinilabiliales > Marinilabiliaceae > Carboxylicivirga > Carboxylicivirga taeanensis. Next base: position 19,507 of record NZ_JBPUSJ010000019.1, read on the forward strand.
TTGAATAAGGAACTCTAAAAGGGAGAAATGGTTTGATGAGTTAGGTCTATTTAATATGTCAAATAATTAAGCTCTGTCGCACAATTAAATTTAAAACTCTATCAAATAAATAGTCAGGTTATTTTCTTTTGCTAGCCCAAGTTTTTTTCTAAGTCTGTAACGTTTAACTTCAACGCTTCGCGGTGATAGATTTAGCAGGACGGCAATTTCTTTTGTGGAGAGGTTCATCCGTAAAAAGGCGCAAAGTCGCATTTCGTTGGGCGTTACCTCAGGATGTTTCTGCTTCAACTTTACAATGAAGTTATCGTAGCCTTCGTTAAAATGAAGGTTAAAGGCCTCCAAGTCGTTTTTGTCAGATAAATTGCTGTTAATTATTTTCATAGCCTTTGCTTTTGTAAGCAGGTTGCTTTTGGTTTTACTTAGCTCCAAGTGCTCTATTTCTTGTTTAAGTTCCGTCAAAACTTCATTCTTACGTTTTAACAACATGGTGTAGCTAGCTAGCTCTTTTGATTTATCGGCTACCTTCGACTGTAAAAGCTGATTATTCATTTTACTTATCTGTGCTTCGTTCTGTTGTTTTAGCTTTTTTAGGTAAATTAGCTTTTGCTGTTTAATTCTGATGTTTGTTATTTTTCGAAAGACCACAATTAACAATCCTGCAATTACTAAATAGCCAATTATAAGTAAGGGGTGGAGCATTATAGGGCGGTTTATCTTAAAGGAGTAGTTATTAAAAGCAACCGAATTTATACTTTCATTGACGGCTTTCAAATATATATTATAGCTTCCCCAATTAAGATTGTTTAGTTCTAAGACATTATCGTTTGTTGGTTTCCAATTATCTTTTTTATCTAGTGAATAATAGAATTTTACAGGATTGCCATAGGTGCCAGGAGCTGAGAGTTCTACCTTAATATTATTATGGTTATGTGGCACCGATACTATTTGCTCAAGATGAATCGGTAGAGCTAGGACTTCTCCTTTGGGGCCAAATGCCTGTGCACTTTTTATCTTCAGATGCATTTTTTGCTTTTTATCACCTTGATCTGCAACAATATTATAAATGCAAAAACCATCTTCTAGTCCCAATAAGTATTGGTTTGATTCCAGCTTCGATATATTTTCAAACAAGTCCACGGCACTATGTTTTAAGTTCGAATATTGGATGTTACCGATAGCAACTAAAGAATCATCATTCTGAATAAATCCTTTAAAACCGCTATTCTTAGCAAACCAGTATTCCTTATTACGTAATTTATGAATTAGTCGTGCATTGGCAAAGTCTTTAAGCTGGTTCTCGTACCTTCTGTATTGAGTTATTCTTTTCGTAATATCATCATATGTAAAGAGCTGGCTGTTATTGGTAAAAACAATGCGCTTATTCAATTTAAACACATTGATGTCATAATCCGATAAAAAGCCTTGCTTTTCGCCAAATACATCGGTATTCAGAATTGTGTCTCCGTTGGTATTAAGCTTATACCTATAAAGGTGTTTGTATAAGTGACTGGCCCACAAATTGCCCTCATAGTCAAACTCAATAAATCTATGTGGATTGCTAGTATTCTGCAGCATTTTATAGAAGATCCACTTGCCTTCAATGTTCAGTTTATACATGGCTACACCAATATAGGTACATTGGTATAACAATCCATTTGAAGGGTTAATAGCCATGCCTGCCCCTCCAGAGATCGATGATATTAATTTGAGTTCTGAATGTTCTGTAGAAAAGGTTCCATTGTTGTGTCCAAAAAGTAACTGATTTCCTGTATTATAGATATTCCAACATTGGCCTTTTGTATTGGTGTGGTAATGAATTGGCAAATTGTTTTTTGAATTGGGTGGCCATGGTGTAGAAAAGATACCATGGTTCGTCCCCAAGTATAAATTCCGATTTAGAACAGAAGAAGAGTAGACGGAGCCTAGTGAGCCTGTTTCATCCTCATAAAGATCAAATCCTAATTCAAGGTCTATGAGGTCAATTCCTTTATCTAATGCTATCCATAATTTATTGTTGAAATCAAACAGCATTTTTAGGACCGTGTTATTCTGCAGACCATTTGATTTGTTGTAATGGCCGATTAGCTTTCCTTGCATACTGAAAAGGTATATACCTTCGCTGATAGTACCAACAACTATTTGGTCGTTATGACAAATGACCTGATTAATATGTAAATCCTCTAATAGCTGGTTAGCTTCACAATCCCACTTGCTGATTCTCTTATTTACTTTCAAATAAAGACCCTTCTTTTCACTAGCAATAATTAATGAGTCGCCAACTTCAATGGTTGAAGTGATGTTTAATCTGTCTAATGCAGCTAAATCGTAGTCCTTTTCTAGTAGAAAATCATCCGTAATCCTGTGAAAGCCTTTGTTTAAAAGAAATACATATGGTTCACTCTTTATTTCATGAAAAGTGAAAATAGAATTATTCGGATCGATAACTGTTATCTTATTGTTATATAAAACATAAACTCTGGCGAATGACCTGAAATACATTTTGCCATCAATTTTGCTAATTGACCATATATCTTCATTCTTAAAATGATAAGATGACGGCAGGCTTGAACTAACAGAATTATAAAGCAGTTCACCTGTGTCATTGTATTGCCAGTAACCAAACTCTTCGTGACCACCTATATATATTTTGCCATCACGGTCTGCAAATACCGAGCGAATAGCCATCTGGTCTTTTAGCTTATGTAGTCGCCAGCTGTAACCGTCATAGTGCAACAGCCCGTATGTATTGCCAAAGAACAATTCGCCTTGTGCATTTTGCGTAATGCCCCAGTTTTGGCTGGCTGCCTGGTATTCCTTCTTGCTGAAGTTATGCACAATGGCTTTTCGTCTTAAAACGAAATCTTGGGCTTTGGATAGGTTACCTCCCCAGAATATTGACACGATCATAAGAATGCGTATCATAGGCTGAGTATCGTTATATGTTTTCATGTGCGATATTACTTTAATAGTGGTACAAAAAAAGGCATATTTTTGTAAAATACGCTTAAATAATACCACAACATAACCACATCATTAGACAATATTTAACATTATTCGCGAAGTGATATATTTGTGTAGTCTGCAGTTAATTAGTGTTTTATGTATTGGGTTGTGAGGTCTTTTATATTGATTGGGGAATGTTGTGGAAGATTCTTTTATTTCTTTTTAAAGGAGATGAATATTTGCATCAGAATCCACCTGTTCAGATTCATTTATTAAGAGCTCTAATAAAACTATACCAACAGGTATTATCTATTTACTAACCAATTCAGGTTTAATGATGAGAAGAATTGTAACAATTGCAGTAGCAATACTAATATCCTTATCTGTTAGGGCGCAGGAGCGCTTAATCGAAGGTATTGTTGTTGATAAACAAGATGGTTCTCCTATTATTGGAGTTAATGTGTTAATTAAGGGAACACATCAGGGAACGATAACCGATATAAATGGTCGGTTTCAAATAAATGCTGCTGAGGATGCTCTTATTCAGGTATCATTTATTGGCTATCAAACTCAGGAGTTGAAAGCGAGTACAATCATGTCAGATAATAAGATTTACCTACAGGCATCAGTTCATAACCTTGACGATGTTGTTGTTGTAGCCTATGGAACCCAAAAGAAATCTGATTTAACGGGGGCGGTTGCTAATATTAAATCAGCCGATATTGCCAAAATACAAAGTTCGCGGGCCGAAAATGCATTGGAAGGCAAAATTTCAGGCGTTATAGTAACGCCTAGCGGTCAACCTGGAGCCGCACCAGCCGTTTTTATTCGTGGGTTTGGTTCTGTCAATGAGAACTCACCGATTTATGTAGTGGATGGAATGATACTCTATGGGATCGATCACCTCAATCCTTCAGATATAGAGTCTATATCGGTATTGAAAGATGCTTCGGCAGCAGCTCTTTATGGTGCCCGTGGTGGTAACGGTGTGATCATGGTAACTACAAAAAGAGGCCGCAGTGAGGACGGTAACATCTCAATCAACTATAATCGTGGCGTACAAAAGGTAACGCATTACCCAGAGATGGTATCTCCGGCGCAGTATGCACAGTTGATGAATGAGCTAAATGGTTCAGTTCAATATCCTAATCCACAAAGCCTGACCGGAACCAACTGGTTTGATGAAATCTTTCAGGCAGCTCCAGTGCAGAGCTTAAATGTGGCATTATCAGGTGGTAATGATACGCGCAACTATAATTTGAGTGTAACCGGATTTGAGCAGGAGGGTGTTGTGAAAGGTGATGAATATCAGCGCTTAACTGTGTTGTTGAATAACAACTACAAAGTAAAAAGCTGGCTCAACGTAGGCTCTAATCTGCAGTTTGCCTATTTCAATACCCAAGGTGCGCCAGGTGGTTTAATCGAGGCAGCTTATACAACAGATCCTCTAATGCCTGTTTACAATGAAGATGGGACTTACGGACAAAGCGATAACGGTAATTTTGCCAATATTGCTGCTAAATACGAGTATGAAGGACAAGGTAAAAACCAAACCTACAAAACCATCGGAAATGCATTCGCTGAGGTTAAGTTACCTTTCAATCTGAAATTTAAGTCTTCATTTGGCATTGAGTTGTCACATATCTATGGTAAGTCTTTTACACCAGAGTATTTTGTGAGTGCCTGGCAAAAAAGTGATAAGAGTTCTGTTAGTGTGAGCAACAGCCGTTACATCAACTATTCATTCGAAAACTTATTATTCTATAACAAAGAAATTGATAAGCATAAACTTGATGCGATGGCCGGTATGAGTTCTTACATCGGAACAGGCGAGTGGCTTAGTGGTGGTCGTAGAAACTTAAAAGGTGAAAGTGAGGATTTCTGGTATTTGGATGCTGGTGTTGTTAATGAACTGACCGACATATGGAATGGCAACAGCGGGAATGAAAACCGTATGCTTTCATACCTGTTCCGCTTCAATTATTCTTTCGATAGCAAATATTATCTGACTGCGACCTTACGTCGCGATGGTTCTTCCCGCTTCGGTACCAATAATAAGTTTGGAAACTTTCCGTCAATGGCAGTGGGTTATCGCATCTCTGATGAAAACTTTTTTGAGCCTTTGAAACCATGGGTGCCATACCTGAAGTTCAGAGCCAGCTGGGGTGTAACTGGTAACGACCGTATTGGTGATTATGCTGCTTATCCTGGAGTAAATACCGGTTTGGATGTGGTGTTTGGAACAGGTCAGCAAAAGCAAGAAGGTGGCACTGTGACTGAGCTTACCAATACTGCATTGCGATGGGAGAAACATAAGCAGATCAACTTTGGATATGAAGCCGGTTTTGCCAATAACCGATTAATGATGGAAGTGGACTACTTTAAGCGAACTACAGAAGACATGCTATTGGCCGGTTCCATCCTGTCACATACAGGTTATACAGGTGTTGGTATGGTCAATGTGGGGTCTGTTGAAAACAGCGGCTATGACCTGAGTATTTCCTATAGAGATAAGGTGGGTGATTTCAATTATAACTGGAGTGTTGTTTCTTCGGTTGTTGATAATAAGGTAATTAGGCTGTCGAACGATGATGATGTGCTATGGAAAGGCGATTTAGGTAACGGACGTATGGCCACACGCACAATCGTTGGTGAGTCAGTAGGACATTTTTATGGATACGTAGTGGACGGTATCTATCAGAATGAGCAGGAAGTAGCTGATGGCCCTGTTTTAAATGGTAACTCACAACCAGGCGATATCCGTTATAAAGATTTTAATAATGACGGTGTTATTAATGATGAAGATAAGCGCATCATTGGTTCACCACACCCGGATTTTATTTTGGGTATTAATCTGGCAGCAAGCTATAAAGGTTTTGATTTTTCAGCTTCTTTATCAGGACAGTTCGGGCGTGAGATCTACAACCGTAAGAAAGCCGTTCGATTTGCCAATAACAATTTCGAATCGTCGTACTGGAATCGATGGTATGGTGAGGGCACCAGCAACTCTGAGCCAAGGGTAACCAACTCAGGCGAAAACTATGAAGTATCCGATCGATTTGTTGAAGATGGTTCTTATATGCGCATCAGCGATGTTTCATTGGGTTATACCTTGCCAAAACACTTAACGCAGAAAGTGCACTTAAACAAAGTTAGAGTTTATGCTACGGGTAGTAACTTGTATACTTTCACCAAATACTCAGGTTTTGATCCTATTATAGGTGGTCACCCAACTGAAGCGGGAATAGACAGGGGAGCGTACCCGGTACCTGCCATTTATTCACTTGGTATTAATCTAGAATTTTAAGCGTACAGTCATGAAAAATATAGGTCATATATTAGCGATATTAATTGTTGTAGCGGGAATGAGTGCCTGTAATGAGGAGTGGCTCGAAACAGTTCCACCGGCTTCTGTTACACCTCCAACTTTCTGGGCCAGTGAGTCATCAGCTACCATGGCTGTGAATGCCATGTACAACACCATTAACAGCTGGGATCATATCAGCTTCGGGAGCTTTGGTATTAAAAATATCTATTCCGATGATGCTGATAAAGGAAGTATTCCGGGTGATGGTGTGCCAATGCCCGAGTTTGATGAGTTAAACGTTTTAACAAGTAACATTCATGTGAACGCCTGGTGGAATAGTAATTTCCAGGGTGTGAACCGGGCTAACCAGGTGCTGGAAAATGTACCGAAGATGAGCGCTTTAGATGAAGATGTGCGTAAGGAGCTATTAGGGCAGGCACATTTCTTCAGAGCCTATTTCTTTTTTAACCTGGTAAGAGCATTTGGTGATGTGCCTAAGGTCGACCGTTTGTTAACACCTGATGAGTTTAACTTGCCTCGTAGTCCCAAGGCCGAAATCTACAAGGATATTATCATACCAGACTTGACGAAAGCTGTTGAATATCTGCCCGAGAAATCGGAATATCCATTGGCGCAGATGGGCCGTATTACCAAAGGAGCGGCACGTGGCATGCTGGCAAAAGCCTGTTTGTTTATTCAGGATAACGAAAACGCTTTAAAGTATGCCCAGGAAGTAATTGAGTCAAACGAGTACTCTTTAATGGCAGATTATGCGACCAACTTCAGGTCGTTGGGTGAGAACAGTGTAGAGTCGCTATTTGAGGTGCAGTGTTCCAATTTTTTCAATGGTAACGATGGACACACCATTACACAATTGCCACGTGATGCCGGTTCTGGCCGTAGCTGGGGATGGGGTTTTAACGTGCCATCAGAGTCGTTGTTGAATGAGTATGAAGAGGGGGATCCGCGAAAAGCAGCTACGGTTATCACTCGCGGACAAACCTTATATGATGGTGTTGTTGTGGGCACACAGGCTAAAAACCCTTACTACAACTATAAGTCGTACCAGCCTTATGAAGAGAATGACTGGAATGGCAGTAAAAATATAATTATTCTGCGATACGCTGATGTGCTTTTGATAGCGGCTGAAGCAGCTAATGAGACAGGAAAAACTGGATTAGCACAAAACTACCTGGAACAGGTGCGTCTGCGTGCCAGAAATGGTAATACAGCGATTCTGCCCGAGGTGACGTCTTCTGATAAGCAAACACTGAGACATGCTATCTGGCACGAGCGACGAGTGGAGCTGGCCATGGAGAGCCATCGCACATTTGATTTAATGCGTATGGATGATGTTGAGCCAGGATATGCAGCTAAAGCCTATCAAAATGATGGTAAAACCAATTGGTCCGACTACAAAAAGCTGATGCCGGTTCCTGCCATACAAATAGACCTCAGCAAGGGTGTATTGACCCAAAATCCAGGTTATTAAATAGAAATCTAAACCAATGAAAAAAATCTTTATAATTATCATATGTCTGGTTACCACTATCACATACGGTCAGGAGCAAGTGTTTTTTACCGAAGGAACAGATAATACATTTTACGATCAGGGCATTGTGGATGTCGTTAATTTAGGTGATGTAGTATTCGACCATGTGGCACCACCTTGCTGTCCGGATTATAATGACAAAATTCCATGTGCAACAATTGCACACACGGGAGAAACGTCACTGAAATTTCATTATATACCATCTGTCGGAAGTTCGACTGGTCGCTGGAAAGCAAGTGTGTATAGAAACGACTGGGCCGATATAGATGTGACAGCCAATAACTATTTGTCTTTCTATTTGTACTCAACAACTGCTCTGTCTAAAGATTTGTTGCCAAAAATCGGACTAAGGGTTCGTCGTACCGATAATGATGCGGAGGAGGATACAGAGTTGTTTGATATTGCTGCCTATAACGAGGATGTGCCTGCAAATACATGGGTGAAGGTAGGATTGCCGCTAAGTGTTATTACGGATGGAGTGCCTGCTGCTACTTATAATTTTACCAAGGTAAGAGCTGTGGTGTTTCGTCAAAATAGCAATGATGCTGTTGAGCGCACTCTTTACATTGACGATATCAAAACAACGACAGAAGTAGCAAATGGTATTTTGAAAACTTTTGGTGCAGAAGTGCTTGTGTCACCAAATCCAGTGTATTCTATGGCTGAACTTTCACTCCCTTCCGAGTTGTTGGATGCAGATATGTTGGTAACCATTAGCAGTGCTACCGGGACGGAAGTTTATCGTAATCGAATTTCAGGCCAATCAAGGTTGCCAATAGATATGTCATCATTTCATAATGGCTTATATTTTATTCGGTTGAGCAATGGTAGAGAATCAGTTGTAAAAAAGGTGATTAAGCGGTAAAGGCTGCTCATTGCAGTGAGACTAAAGAGCTTCTTAAAGCAAACCACCAGCCAGTGTGATGCCGGCTGGTGGTACAAACGAGATTTTATGAAACAGATTATAGTAGTTGTAGCAATACTGTTTGTTTATGTAAATGCTTTTTCGCAGGATATCTTCTTTTTCAGGGAAGGAACGGATAATACCTTCTACGATCAGGGGATTGTGGACATAAACAGTTTAGGCAACAGCACATTTGAACACACAGCACCCCCCTGTTGTCCTGCATACAATGATAAAGTGCCTTGCACAAAATCAGCTTACAACGGCAATACAGCACTCAAGTTTAATTATACATCTAATGTAGGGGGCGATTGGATTGTCAGTATTTTTAAGAATGACTGGGGTCTCTCCAATCTATCATCCTATTCTCACCTCAGCTTTTATATCTATTCGTCGGAGGGGCTGTCGCAGTCTGCCTTACCCGCTATCGGACTTAAAGCTTTGCGTAAAGATAATGGTACTGAAGATAATTCCATGACCTACTCTTTGGGTGATTATAATGAGGTGGTTCCTGCCGGTAAATGGACTTTGATTAGTATTCCGCTGGAAATCATCCTTAATGATGCAGCTAATAGTCATTTGGATTTTTCTCAAACAAAGGCGGTGGTGTTTAAACAAACAGAAACGAACGGAGCGTCCCGTACCTTGTTTATTGATGACATAGCAGCAAGCATTCAGGTGGCTAACGTGGAACCGGTGCAAAACTTAAGTGCTGTTGGATATGATAGTCATGTTGAGCTAAATTGGACAAAACCATCAGCCGATCTGGCATATCGTATTGAGGCATCCTTTGATGGTGGTACCAATTACGAATACAGAGGAACCACTAGTGAGGCTTTTTATTTAGATTTTGTTCGTAGCAAAGGAACAAATCTGTCCGTTAAGTACCGGGTGTTTTCAACTTCAGGAATAAATGTGTCCGATGCAGTGGGAGCCGAGGCGACAACGCGTGACTTTACGGATGATGAACTGTTGGATATGGTTCAACGTTACACCTGGCGTTATTTCTGGGATTTTGCGCATCCTACCTATAAATTGACTCGCGAGCGCAGCAACGATGATAATCCTAACCGCATCACATCGGGAGGAACCGGAATGGGTCTCATGGCTATGATTATCGGGTATGAGCGGAACTATGCCCCTCAGAGTGAAATAAAGCAAGCTATCTTACAAATTCTCAATTTTCTTGATATCTGTCCGGTTTATCATGGTGCATTCTCGCATTGGTATAATGGAGCTACCGGGCAAACAATTCCGTTTTCGCCCAAAGATGATGGTGGTGATATTGTTGAAACCTCATTTGCGGCTGCTGGATTAATCGCGCTGAAAAATTATTTTACAGGCAATGATGTAGAATCACAGCAAATCAGGTTATTGGCAGATAAAATCTGGCGAAAGATTGATTGGAGCTGGTACCGCCGAGATAACCAAAATGTCCTTTACTGGCATTGGTCGCCAAACTATGGCTGGGACATGAATTTTGCCATCGGAGGTTTTAATGAAACCCTGGTGACATATATTATGGCTGCCTCTTCACCTACCTACGGTGTGCCGGCGGAGGTTTATCATCAGGGATTTGCTAGGAGTGGCGCCATTAAGAATCCACGCCAGTTTTATGGATACAACCTTAATATTGCACCTGATTATGGTGGTCCTATGTTCTGGATGCACTATGCACACCTTGGACTTGATCCGCACAGAATGAAAGACCAGTACGCCGATTACTGGACAGAGTGTGTTAATGTTGCCAAAATTCAACACAGCTACTCAGTGCAAAATCCCTTATCACATACCAATTACAGTGATAAATGTTGGGGAATTACAGCCAGTGATCAGGCAGATGGTTATTCAGAACGTCGTCCAATGGATAACGATAATGGTACCATTGCCCCGACGGCAGCTTTAGGCAGTTTCCCCTACACGCCTGTTGAGTCAATGAAAGCACTTAAGTATTTTTATAGAGAACGTGGTGCTGAACTATTTGGTCCTATGGGGTTTTATGATGCCTTTAATGATGAATTGAATTGGGTGGCAGGTTCTTATCTGGCCATCGATCAAGGGCCCATTCTGATCATGCTCGAGAATTATCGTACAGGCTTAATATGGAATGCGGTAATGCAGGATGCCGATGTCAAAAATGGCTTAACGAAACTTGGATTTGAGGATTCGGGTACCTCTATAGGTGATGGAACCATTGAGAGTACTGACGTGAAGATTATACAAAACGAACAGTCAGGGAATATAACCTTTCGCTTACCTGACAAGTTGAAAGAGCCTGCAACTGTAAGTATATATAACATGGATGGCAAGCAGGTATTACAAGTACAGGTAACCAGTGTTGATAAAAGTTCAGTATCAATTAGTATAGGCTCTTTGGAGTATGGTGTATACTTATTTGAAATTGTGAGTATGAATTTGAAGTATAGGGGTAAATTTTTTAACAGTAAATAGAAAATGAATAAGTTAAGTCTTTTGGGGGTGTTGTTCCTCCTTATTTGTGGATGTAGTAAAGAGGTCACTAAAAAAATATCGGTACACAATCAATGGAATGATCGGCCAGAAATGGACATTTTCATTGACTCGTTGATGACCGAAATGACACTTGAAGAGAAAATCGGACAAACTGTACTATTTGCCAGTTGGTGGGATATTACTGGACCGGTTTCAGACAATGATTTTGTTGATGATGCCATACAAGGCAAGGTCGGGGCTGTGTTTAATGCGCTGACAGCTGATTTTATTTACCGGATGCAAAAGGAGGTTGTGGAGAAGTCAAGACTGGGAATTCCGTTACTATTCGGTTATGATGTGATTCACGGTTATCGTACAACCTTTCCCACACCATTTGCCATGTCAGCCTCATGGGATTTAGATCAGATAGAAAAAAGTTGCAGGGTAGCAGCTGTTGAAGCTGCTGCTGATGGTCTTAACTGGACCTTTGCGCCAATGGTCGATATTGCGCGTGATCCACGCTGGGGACGTATTGCTGAGGGAGCAGGAGAGGATCCCTATCTTGGAAGTTTAATTGCGGCAGCACAGGTAAGAGGCTTCCAGGGAACGGACTTATCTGACGAAGCAACAGTACTGGCTTGTGCCAAGCACTTTGCAGCGTATGGTGCCGCACAGGCAGGTAGAGATTACCATACCGTAGATATTTCAGAGCGTGTATTGCGCGATGTGTATCTGCCACCTTTCAAAGCTGCTTGCGATGCGGGTGTGGCAACTTATATGACAGCTTTCAATGAGTTGGATGGAACGCCTTGTTCAGCGCACGAGCACCTGCTCAATGATATTTTAAAAGAACAGTGGGGCTTTGATGGTTTTGTGGTGACCGATTATACCTCTATTAAAGAAATGGTTAACCATGGCAGTGTGGCCGATGAGAAAGAAGCTGGTGAGGCTTCAATGAATGCAGGGGTAGATATGGACATGCAAAGTGGTATTTTCATGAACCATTTGAAGCAATCGGTGGAAGAAGGCAAAGTAAAAGAAGCCACTGTTAACGAAGCATGCCGTCGTATACTTGAAATGAAGTATCGCCTGGGCTTGTTCGAAGATCCTTATCGTTATTGCCGTCCGGATGAAGACAAGCAGAGTAAAATTAAAAGCCCCGAACACTTTGCTCTGGCGCATGAAATGGCCAGAAAGAGTATTGTGTTGTTGAAGAACGAAGACCAATTACTGCCTCTAAACAAAGAGCAGCTTAACTCTATCGCCTTAATTGGTCCAATGACTGATGAGCAGAAGCAACAATTGGGCGCGTGGCACACAACCGGTCAGCCGGAAACAGTGACCACTATTCTGACTGCTTTTAAGGAAAAGCTGGGGAGTAAAACTAAGATCTATACCGCTAAGGGTTGTGACTGGGAAGGGGATGACCGTTCAGGTTTTGCTGAAGCCCTTGCTGCAGCTAAAAAGGCCGAGGTAGTTGTTATGTGTATGGGCGAACGTGAAAATATGGGAGGTGAAGCAGCCAGCCGTGTGCATATTGATATTCCGCTGATTCAGAAAGAACTGATAAAAGAAGTATATAAAACAGGCAAGCCAATTGTGCTGTTGTTGCACAACGGACGTCCGCTTACCATTACCTGGGAGAATGAGCATTTACCTGCCATCCTAGAATGCTGGCATCTGGGTAGTATGGCGGGACCTGCAATTGCCGATGTTGTTTTCGGTGATTACAATCCTTCAGGTAAGCTAACCGCTACCTTTCCGCAGCATTTAGGTCAGGTGCCTATTCATTACAATATGAAAAATACGGGTCGTCCTTATAATCCTAAAGATCATTTCACTACTCGTTACCAGGATTGCTCAAACGACCCATTGTACTGTTTCGGGTACGGATTAAGCTATTCATCTTTTGAGTATTCGGCTGTTACATTGGATACTAATACCTTAACGCCCGATGGGAAAATAACAGCGTCGGTGAAGGTGACCAATACGAGTAATGTGGACGGAGAAGAAGTTGTTCAGCTCTACATCCGTGACTTGGTGGGCAGTGTTACACGACCAGTTAAAGAACTCAAAGGTTTTCAGAAAGTAATGATTCCTGCTAATACAGCCGTTGACGTAAGCTTTGAAGTAAGTGTTGAAGATCTGGCTTTTTGGCGTAAAGACATGAGCTATGGTGCTGAAAAAGGTGAGTTTCTATTGTTTATTGGCACAAACAGTGATGTTGAGGAAAGTGTCAAATTTGAACTATGTACAGATGCTGACGTAGAACCCTATGGTATTCGAAAGTAAAAATAGCGCTGCATACTAATTTTGAAACCAGAGAGTGCTTTATCACTTTGCTAATAATTGTTCAGCACTCTCTGTTTTATTCATTGTAGAGATACATTTTAAGCAAAACAAAGTATTATGAATCCACATAAAAAGGTAAGTTTAAAACTATTTATCACTTTTCTTTTTGCAGCAGTAATATGTGTAGGCTGTTCCAAAGATAAAAAGGAGATTGAGTTTCCTGAATTGCCACCAGTTGATGATGAAGTTATTGAGAAGTTGCCAACCGATGAATTGCTGGAACTGGTGCAGAAGCAAACCTTCAAATACTTTTGGGAATTTGCAGAGACGAATAGTGGATGTGCCCGCGAGCGCTCCCAGGACGATGCCTATGAAGGTAATTCGCCACGTTTGATTGCGACCGGAGCTACTGGCTTTGGCATCTCATGCTTTCCGGCAGCTGTTACCAGGGGTTGGATAACACGTGAAGATGCCATTACCCGTATGAATAAAATATGCGCATTTCTGGAAAACTGCGAAAGTTACCATGGCGCATATGCACACTGGTATTATGGTGATAATGGTCGAATCAGACCTTTCTCATACCATGATGATGGCATTGATTTGGTTGAAACAGCTTTTCTGATGCAGGGGATGCTCATCAATAGGCAATTTTTTGATGGAGATAATCAGGAGGAAGTAGATTTAAGAGCTCGCATTACTGCACTTTGGGAAGCTGTGGAGTGGACTGCTTTCGACCCTGGTGATAATACCTTGAACTGGCATTGGTCGCCTAATCACGCTTTTCATATGGGAATGAAAGTGGGTGGTTGGAATGAGGCGTTAATCGTATATGTATTGGCTGCTGCCTCACCAACCTATGGCATAGATAAAAGCACTTATGAAAATGGCTGGTTTGCGCACGGTGGTAAGATGTATAATGGAAAAACTTTTTATGGTATACACCTACCATTATCAATTGATTATGGTGGTCCTATGTTTTGGTCGCATTATTCGTTTATTGGCCTCGACCCTCGTAATCTGAAGGATCAGTACGCCAATTACTGGGAGCAAGTGACGGCACATGCCCTGATCAATTATTCCTATTGCCGTGAGAATCCTAAAGGCTGGAAAGGCTATGGGGGCGATAGCTGGGGCTTAACATCAAGTGATAACCATCTAGGGTATGGTGGACATGAACCAGGAAATGATCTGGGAGTGATAGCACCTACGGCGGCCTTGGCATCCTTCCCCTATACACCGGAGCAATCATTAAAAGCCTTGGAGTATTTTTATTATCAGATGAATGCTAAACTATGGGGCGATTATGGTTTCTATGATGCATTTTCGGAGCACTATAACTGGTATTCTGATGGCTATATTGGCATTGATCAGGGGCCTATTGTTGCGATGATTGAAAATTACCGTACCCAACAGCTTTGGAAACTCTTTATGGCTGATCAGGAGGTGAAGGATGGACTCACTAAACTGGGATTTAGTTTCTGACAACAATCCCCTCCATTTACTTATTAAATACCCGGCAGTTATAATATGCCGGGGATGTTAGTTAAAACAACAAGCTTAGAAGTAACGAAAGCTCTGATTCATGCCTTCTGCTGATTAGAGCTTTTCGAATTTAAAATAATATGAGAACATTTTTTGTTATGTGTTTGGGGCTGGTGCTCATACTTGGAGCAGGCTCTTTCATTGGTAGTTGCAGCTATCAAACATCGGTCGAGTCCATCTCCTCACCCAATGGAAGTGTAAAGGTTCACTTTGATATTGACTCCGTTGGGAAGCCATTTTACAAAGTACAGTTTAACGGGCAATCAATCATTCAACGATCTGATTTAGGATTTCAACTGGGCGATGGGGAAAATCTGTTCAGTCATTTTAAAATGGTTGATTGTCAGGTGAATCACTTTGATGAGGTATGGGAAGCTTTTTGGGGACCAAGTCAATATGTACGTAATAATTACAATGAGGCAGTATATACACTAAAGAATAAGGCCGGGTTACTGAAGGTCGTTTTCAGGGTGTATGATAGTGGTTTGGGGTTTAGGTATGAAGTAGAAAGAGCTAATCAACAGCCAATAATTATCAAAGAAGAAAAGACAGCGTTTAAATTGCCGGCTGATAGCAAATGCTGGTGGATTCCGGTAGATGATGACAGTTATGAGAAGATATATCAGCAAACACTCGTTTCAGGTATTGACTCGGTGCAAACTCCTTTAACCTTAATAACTCCTGATAGCACTTACTTGTCGATTCATGAAGCAGCACTTGTGAATTTTCCATCCATGACTATAAGAAATTCTGGTAATGGTTATCTGCAAAGCAGATTGGTACCTGATACGATTGGTCATGTTTACAAAGGTGACAATACCTTGATAAGCCCATGGCGAACCATTCAATTGGGAAAACAGGCAGTTGATTTGATTAACTCTGATTTGATTGTGAATCTCAATGAAGAAGCTCAGGGGGATTTCTCATGGGTTAAGCCAATGAAGTACACAGGCATATGGTGGGAGATGCACCTGGGCTTAAAAACGTGGCATGGCGGTGATCGTCATGGTGCTACTACAGCCCATGCTAAAGAGATGATTGATTTTGCTGCGGCAAATGGCATCCAGGGCCTTCTCGTTGAGGGCTGGAACATTGGTTGGGACGAATGGAAAGACTTTGATTATTGCAGGTCGTACGATGATTATAACCTGGAAGAGGTGGTGTCATATGCCCGTCAGAATGGGGTTGAGATTGTGATGCATAATGAAACAGCGGGTTATGTAAACGAGTACGAGCAGCAAATACCTAAAGCTTTCGATTATTATCAGAAACTGGGGATTAAATACATCAAAACTGGCTATGTAGGTCCTGTAAAGAGCGGAGAACCACACCATGGTCAGCGGATGGTTAAACATTATCAATACGTACTGGAAGAGGCGGCAAAAAGGCAGATTTGTATTCTTGGACACGAGCATATAAAACCCACCGGGCTCAACAGGACCTGGCCAAATCTTTTGGCGGTAGAATCTGCCCGGGGACAGGAGTATAACGCTCCGTGGGCTCCAGAAAATAACCCGCCAGAGCATGTTGCAATTCTTCCATATACCCGTCTACTGGCTGGCCCAATGGATTACACGCCCGGACTTTTCAGACTAACATATGAAAAGCATGGGATCACCGATAAGCGTGCATATTCTACGTTAGCACAGCAGTTGGCTTTGTACGTTGTATGCCACAGTCCTGCACAAATGGCGTGTGATTTGCCGGAGAACTATGTTGGTCATCCTGCATTTGAGTTTATTAAAAATGTGCCGGTTAACTGGAGCCGTAGTCTGGCTTTGGATGGGGAGATAGGAGAGTACCTAGTAATGGTCCGTAAAGCTAGAAACTCAGATTGCTGGTACCTAGGTGCCATTACCAATCGTCAAAAGCGCACAGTTACTATTGATTGCTCATTCCTTAAGCCTGATATTGACTACAAATGTGTTATTTACAGAGATGCCAATACGACAGATTTCCTGAATAAGCCGCATGAGTTAATGATAGAAACAATGCTGGTTAACGCTCAATCAGATATTGAATTAAAGCTTGCTAATGGAGGAGGTGTCGCCATTGAGTTTAGAGTAGATTAATCAAATATTTGTCGGTTTAATAAATAGGCTAGAATTATCGCATTGAATTATGGTAACAAACACATAAGTTTTTTGCGATGATTTTAGTAAGCTAAGTGCTGTAAAAATGACGATAAAGAGAGTTGTTATTTTTTTCTTCACCTAGATAGGAGTTAAATTCCCAAAAGTGAGGTAGAATTTACTACCCTTAGATAAAATGTCTTTGGGTAGTAAGTTTCTAGTTATGTCTTGTCAATGCTTTGCCGTATTTTGTATGTTCGATATAACAGCGCAGAATAGGATAAAATATTAGAAGAGCGTTATTCGGGAAAGGGTTATTACTTGAATTTGGTATAATAGCATTACGCAAAGAATC
The DNA here is from genome assembly GCF_051851475.1 of Carboxylicivirga taeanensis. NCBI lineage: Bacteria > Pseudomonadati > Bacteroidota > Bacteroidia > Marinilabiliales > Marinilabiliaceae > Carboxylicivirga > Carboxylicivirga taeanensis. Next base: position 36,928 of record NZ_JBPUSJ010000019.1, read on the forward strand.
CGATAGTTAAATAAAAATGCAAAAGGCTTAATGATAATTTAGGCTGTTGAACGAAGGTTTAGAATATCTCAAGATCTGGCCCTAATGAGATTCACTAATTACTTCACATCCCCAACTTACCTTTAATCGCCATCATATCTTCTGATATTTTATTTTCCAATACTCTCGCATAAATCTGAGTGATTTTTAAAGATTTATGACCAAGAACTTTTGAGACTGTTTCA
>NZ_JBPUSJ010000020.1:0-36802 GCF_051851475.1 Carboxylicivirga taeanensis
CACTTTTTGAAAAGCATCAAGACATTTTTTGAGAAGTATCAAGACACTTTTTGGCGAACTTCTAATAGTCCGATTCTTGCTTCCAGTATAACCAAAGAGCGTTTAAAGCGAGCTGGATATATTTATCTTTCCGATTATTATAAGCAGGTAAGAGTGTGATTGATGAACCGCCTTGGTACGGATCCGTATGCCGGGTGGTGTGTGAGGTGTACCTGTGAGATTTATTTTCTCACTGGCCATCTACCCGATTAATCTTTAATAAGCATTTCTGATTTAAAAAACAAAAAATAATATATTGGTATTAATTCTGCGCTAAGTGAAAGGTAATGAGAGTATTGAAAAGCATTTGGTAATCCTGATAAAAATCATTACGCATTTTATGGTTCTCACTATCAATTATTTGACACTTGTAACTGAACAGATGTTTTGGGATATGTTTTATAACCATTTTTATAACTAGGTTTTTATGGGAGATTGTTCAATATTTGATGAAAATTTTCTTTAATCACAAGCAATGGAACTTAAAAGCAAAGCTCAGGCAGGTAGTTTTGAATCGAGCGACGTCCTCATTATGGTCGAACCGGTTGACAAAGGGGCGGGGCGAACGATTGAGCTGAAGTCAATTGTGATGCAGCAGTTTGGGGATGACTTGTTGCGGCAGATACACTCTGAACTGGATGGATTTAACATCAACGATGTACGACTAATTGTGAACGATAAAGGGGCACTGCCGCCCACTATTTCTGCCCGCCTCGAAACTGCATTAAAGCGAGCGGCTCACCTACAAACCGGAACCCTAAAGTAATTAACATGGAAGCTAAGCAACGTACATTTAAGCGACGCACCATGCTCTATATTCCCGGAAATAACCCGGCCATGTTGCAGCAAGGGAGCGTTTATGGTGCCGATGGTGTTTTACTTGACCTGGAAGACGCGGTGGCACTTAATCAAAAAGATGCGGCGCGTATACTGGTGGCGCACATGCTCAAATACATTTCGTACGAGGGCTGTGAAGTGACCGTTCGTGTCAATCATATTGATACGCCGTTCGGCCTGGAAGACCTTCAACAGATGGTGCCACTTCAACCAGATGCCATCCGTTTACCAAAGGTGGAAACGGTTGATGAAATTCGCCGCATTCTGGAGGTTATTGAGCAAATTGAAGAGGAGTACAACCTTCCGCATGATCACATGAAGGTGCATGTGATGATTGAAACAGCATTAGGTGTTCAAAATGTGTATGACATCGCCCGGTTCTCGCCGCGTATTGATGCCATCTCAATTGGTGGACAAGATTTGGCCGCTGATATGCAGCTGGTAAAGACCAATGATGGTATTGGTATTGATTATGCCCGAAAGCAAATTGTGATGGCCGCCAAGGCTTGCAAGATTGATGTGTTTGACACGGTATTTGTAGATGTGGAAAATGAAGAGGGTTTGCGGGAAGAGGCTGAATACATAAAGAAGCTCGGTTTTACGGGGAAAGCCATTATTAATCCGCGCCAAATTGAAGTGGTGAATGAAGTATTTACACCTACCGAACTGGAGATTCGTAAGGCGGCTAAAATAGTGAAGGCGTTTGAGCGCAATAAAGCCGAAGGAATAGGGGTGTTTGCCGTAGATGGTAAAATGGTTGATGCGCCTGTTGTTCAACGAGCTCTGCGTGTGCTGGAGATGGCCGATATTGATGTGGAATCGCTTTAAACCCGACTGTTGTGAAAAATATATTACAAAGAGAAATACCTGAGAAGTTAGAAGGAATTGGTCGGCTCGAACCATTTGGAGGGGCTTTTTCTAAGCTTAAAAAGGGCTGGATGGAGGAAAAGACCGTTCCGCCACCCAACCGGGCTAAAATGCCGCATTCGAGCAAGTTGTGCGATTCCTTACGCGATGCAATTATCAAATCTAAGCCACGCGATGGCATGACCATCTCTTTTCATCACCATCTGCGCGGTGGCGATAACCTGGTATTCGAAGCCATAAAAATACTGGCTGAGTTAGGCGTGAAAGATATAACTTTGGCAGCTAGTAGTTTAACAACGGCCCATGATCCGATACTACCCTATTTTAAAGATGGGACCATCACGCAGGTATATGCAAGTGGTGTCCGCGGTGAACTGGGCAAAGCCATTGCAGAGGGCGTGTTACCCAAGCCGTTTGTGATTCATTCGCATGGAGGAAGGGTGAGGAGCGTGCATACCGGTAAAATCAAAATTGATTTGGCCATTCTGGCGGCTTCAGCGGCCGATGAAGAAGGAAATGCCACCGGGACGCATGGTCCATCGGCGTTTGGCTCAATGGGCTATGCCGCCATTGACTCATGGTATGCCAGCCAGGTAATTGTAGTCACCGATAATTTGGTTGATTATCCTTGCGTGCCACAGTCCATCACTCAAAACTATATCGACTATGTTGTTAAGGTTGATTCAATTGGCGACCCGTCAAAAATTGCCGGTGGAACAACTCGCATCACCAAGGCACCGATGGATTTACAGATCGCCCGATTGGCGGCACAAGTCATTGCGTCTTCAGGAGAACTCAAAGAAGGGTTCAGTTTTCAGGTGGGCGCCGGTGGGGCCTCGCTGGCAGTGGCAAAATACATCCGAAAAATAATGAAGCAACGCTCTATTAAGGGAAGCTTTATTTTAGGTGGAGTAACTTCTTATGGTGTGGATATGCTCAATGAAGGCCTCTTTCGCTCCATCTTTGATGTGCAGTCGTTTGATGCTGCTGTGAGTTCTTCTTTATTGGAAAATCAATACCACATTGAGATCCCGGCTGGCTTGTATGCCAATCCTTTCAATTGTGGCTGTATGACCAATAAGCTGGATATTGTCGTGTTAGGAGCTCTTGAAATTGATACAGATTTTAATGTCAATGTAATAACTGGCTCTGAAGGCTATGTGAGAGGGGCCTCGGGAGGACACTGCGATACGGCATCGGGTGCGAACCTAACAGTAGTGGTTTGTCCTTCGTTCAGAGGGCGCATCCCAATTGTGAAGAAAAAAGTGCATACCATCGTTACACCCGGAGAAAGTATTGATGTTCTTGTTACAGAACGAGGTATCTGTGTCAATCCGAAGAGGCCTGAATTAAAAGCTAATTTGGAGGCGGCTGGTATTGCGGTTAAAGACATTGAAGGGCTGGCCGAGGAAGTTGAAAGAATCACAGGCATTGCCAAGCCTATTGAAACCACCGATAGGGTGGTGGGAATTGTTGAATACCGCGACGGTACGGTAATTGATGTCATTCACCAGGTGAAAATATAATGGAGCTGCTACAAGAAACAATAGTGTTTGATCAGCTGCTGCAGGCGCGGGAGGACCGGTTGCAGCAAAAGCTCAGTTTGGTCGGAAAGGGCTGTCATCTGGTTTCACTTCAACTGAATATTCCAGGGTTGCCCAAAAACAACAGTCTTTTGTCTGCTTTTATCCGGCGGGTGGAAGAGGTGTTTGAGCGCTACCTTATAGGCGATAATGCAAACAATAAGTGGGAGGAGAAAACAAGGTTAAATGATGTGGCTGGTGAGGCCGTAATTTACTTATTTGATAAGAACACTTCAGTTGCCAAAAACTTAAAACGAATCACCGAAAATTTTGAGCAATCTTTTGAGTTGGGAAGGATTGTCGACTTGGATGTGCTGGGGGCTGATGGTCTTCCCGTTTCATCGGGAAAAGCGAAAGCCTGTTTTATTTGTGATCTAACAGCAGCAGACTGCCGTAAATCAGGGCGACACACAATTTCTGAGGTACGCAATTCGATGGAAATGGCCATTGCCCGTTACATGGAAAAGGTGCGCGACAAAGAGGTGGTCAAGAAGGTGGCGGGTTATGCAATTAGGGGATTGCTGCTAGAGGTGGCACTGAGCCCCAAACCGGGCCTGGTGTGTCGTAACTCTACGGGAGCACATGCGGATATGGATTTTGTTTCTTTTATGGGCTCTGCAGCGGCAATTGCTCCATACCTGACAGAGATAAGCCAACTGGCCATCAGTTTTCAGGGGAGAAATGTGTCGGACGTATTGCCACAAATTAAGAGCATTGGTCAGGAAATGGAACAGGCCATGTTCTCGGCTACTAATGGAGTTAATACACACAAAGGAGCCATCTTTCTGATGGCCATCAGCTGTTTTGCCGTGGTAAGGGTGGTGCGTAAGCAGGGGTATTTGAAGTTAAATGCCTTCTCGTCTGTGGTGCAGCAACTAACAAGCGGGTTGGTGCAAAGGGAGTTGTGCGCGGGGCTGACTGAACGAGTATTGACGCATGGTCAGCAGTGTTTTAAAAAATATGGTTTGCAGGCTGCAGGGGCCAGAGGAGAAGTGGAACAGGGGCTGCCAACGGTTTTGCATCACGCATTGCCGTATCTGCAGGATAGCTTAGTCAAAAAACTATCGGCCTATACCGATGAAGAAATTACTGGCCTTTTAGTCCCGCTTTTGCTCAAAATAATAACCGTCAATAACGACACAAATGTCTTGTACAGGCATGATGGGGTGGTGCTGGAGCAATTAAAACAAAATGCAAAGAAGGCACTCGACGATTGGCGCAGTGGGAACCGGCAGACTTATGATGGACTTGTAGAATGGTGCCTGCAAAAAAGGATTTCACCGGGTGGTTCGGCTGATCTCTTGGCCCTGACCTTAACCCTGCATTTATGTCAGACAGAATTTACTAAGGAAAAGCATGATAGAGAATTCGGATTTTAGAATTGAAGAGCCCGACTTGAGCAGTAGGTACGATGTTGAGCTAATCAGACGTTTTCTGTCTCCCCTGGGCTTCTTTTTTGACGAAACTTCGGTGGATTACAGTGTTATTTTGTACACACTGAATGATGAAATCGTGGGAGTTGGCTCCTGTAAGGGGAAAATACTAAAATACGTAGCGGTTGCTCCGCAATTTCGAGAGTCAGGTGCTTTTGCACACATTGTCACTCATCTCACCGAGCAGGTGATGGCTCAGTATTCGCAGGCCTTTGTGTTTACGCGTCCAGATAACATTTTGCGATTTGAAGGACTCGGCTATCGGCATGTGGCTTCGGCTCAACCATTAATATCGGTTTTGGAGTTTGGCTATCAGGATATAAGGGATTATCAGCAATATCTAAAGAGTATACGCTCTAAAAACGGGGAGGCAGCGGTCGCTGCAATTGTAATGAACGGCAATCCGTTTACCCTGGGTCATCAATACCTGATTGAAAAAGCGGCCACTGAAAATGAGCTGGTGTACGTGTTTGTTGTAGAAGCCGAAAAGTCTGTCTTTCGCTTTAGTGATCGGTTAGAGATGATTCGCAGAGGGACCAGTCACCTGTCAAATGTAAAATTGGTTAAGGGGGGCGAATACATAGTTTCGTGTGCCACTTTTCCCAACTACTTCCTTAAAAATGAAGTGCCGGATGTGGTCACCCAAAAGCAAGCAGAACTGGATATCGAAATTTTTGCCAGTTACATTGCCCCACAACTAGGCATTAGCAAGCGCTATGTTGGTACTGAGAACTATTGCCCGACCACGCAAATGTATAACCAGGCGATGAAAACCCTGCTGCCTGGTAAAGGCATTGAGTACGTTGAGGTACAACGTAAACACACTAACTCTGTAAATGACTTTATAAGTGCCAGTAAAGTGCGTTTGGCCTTAAAAGAGGCCGATGAGGAGAGTTTACAGCAACTGTTGCCGCCTTCAACAATCCAATACCTTAAAGAGATAAATAGGAGTGCAGTGGAGCAGAAGCTGGCCATCAGCACAAGGCATTAAAAAAACCGCTTAAGCGGTTTTGAACTATACAATTTGTTCTTCAGATTCGAATATGTCAAATACTTTATCCAGTTTCATCAGCTTTAACAGGGCTAATACATCTGTTTTAATGCAGCACAGCTGAAATGTTCCTTTATGCTCTCTTGCTGTTTTCAACGCACTAATTAATGTTCCGATACCTGTACTGTCTATGAACTTTATATTGGATAGGTTGAGCACCATTCGAACACCGTCTTTAGAAAGAGCCGATGTTAACTCAGCCTTCACTTCGGTTGCTATTGTTGCGTTCAATCTATCCGTTTCAGCCAGTACACCGAACATTACCCCATCATGTTCTTTAACTTGTAGCATATTGTAAATTTTTAATTCCTAGTTACGTCCCTCAATTCTGTCATCGCAGCATCACATGTTTCATTAAAGCGGGAGATAATGGCTTTAATAGCTTGTTCATTCTTATTGCTCTCTAACCACATTCTGCGCTCATCTGAATAGCCATCGAAACTTTTTTGCAGCCTGGCAGCCTCTTCCAAACCTGCATCAGCCTTCATCAGTTCATCAATTTTTAGCAGCTTAGCCAGTAACTCTAGATTTTTCAGGTCGGTATTTCCTAGCTCCTCCATGCCCATCGACAGCACCGATGATTTTGCTTTATGGGCAACAGCCGCTATTTTACTCCAGTCCTTTTGAGCCAAGCCTTCTTCAAAGCCTTCTTTAAATTCCGGAATTTGCTCAATAAAAATACCAACTAATTCTTTAATCAATTCCTGACTGCCATCAGTAATGCTTTCTAAATAATTAAGATTAATGTGTGAATAAGGGTTTGGCATATATTTCAATTCAATTTTAACGACGTTTAAAATACAAATAATTTAACAAAGGTAACTTTTTTTGGTTTAAATATTTTTCTCACTAATTATTTCCATTTTGAGTTGTTGATATTAATTAGGGTTTTTAACCAATAATTATCATTTTTAGCCCTTGATTATTTTTCTACATTTGCTCAAGATGCTACCGGGAAATCACTCCCTAAGGGTAGTCTATCATTACTGTAATAATTAAGATTTAAATACTATAGAACATGAAAAGAACAGCCTTTTATAAATTCCACGAGTCATTAGGAGCTAAGATTGTTCCCTTTGCGGGTTTTGAAATGCCAATTGAATATTCAGGAATCAACAACGAACACATGACCGTGAGAAATGGGGTAGGTGTTTTTGATGTGTCGCACATGGGTGAGTTTTGGGTGAAAGGCCCCAAAGCCCTTGATTTAGTGCAGAAAGTTACCTCCAATGATGCATCTGCCCTTTCAGTTGGTCAGGCGCAGTATTCATGTCTTCCCAATGGAAAAGGCGGTATTGTCGATGACTTACTGGTTTACAAATTTGATGATGAGAAATATCTGTTGGTGATCAATGCTGCTAACATCGATAAAGATTGGGCCTGGATAAATGAGCAAAATACTATGGGCGCCGAATTGGAAAATGGGAGCGACGCCATTTCTTTGTTGGCTATTCAAGGGCCAAAGGCTGAAGCTGTTCTTCAAAAGCTAACTGATATAGACCTGTCTGCAGTTCCCTTTTATAACTTTACAACGGGCCCGATGGCGGGTGCTGATGAGGTGATAATTTCCAATACCGGCTATACGGGTTCCGGAGGCTTTGAGTTATACATGTACAACGCGGATGCCGAAAAGGTGTGGAACGCAATTTTTGAGGCTGGCGCTGATGAAGGTATCCTCCCAATAGGTTTGGCAGCGCGGGATACGCTCCGTTTGGAAAAAGGATTTTGCTTGTATGGGAACGACATTGATGACACCACCTCGCCCGTTGAAGCAGGGTTGGGATGGATTACCAAATTCAATGATCATAACAACTTCATCGATAAAGATTACCTGTTGAAACAAAAGGAAGAAGGCGTAACCAAGCGTTTGCGTGGTTTTGTGCTTGAAGACAGGGGAATTCCTCGTAAGGATTACGAAATAGTAAACGAAAATGATGAGCTCATTGGGCGTGTTACTTCAGGAACCATGTCGCCAATGTTACAGAAAGGGATAGGGATGGCCTACCTGAATAAGGGCTATACCAAGTTTGATACAGAAATTTATATCAAAGTACGTAATCGCAAGCTGAAAGCTAAAGTCGTTAAGCTTCCTTTTGTGTAAAAAACCAGTCGATTTGATGATAATTATCATGTTTTGATTCTGGGTGTTGCTTAAAATTGTAGAGGATTGATTACTGGCTGCTTAACCATTCTGAAGCGTTGCGACTGGGGAGGCCAAGGAATGCATACAAGTACGAAATTGCTTATAAATTGTAAGTTATATTTTGACTGATTTTATGTGCGTTGCGTCAGATATTTCCTAATTTTGAAACATGCAATACAAAACATAACTAACAAAAGTAAATTAGCAGTATTAAAATTTTTATATGATGAAGATTCACAACTTTTCAGCAGGGCCTTCTATTTTGCCTGAGTCAACGATTAAAAATTCGGCTGAAGCCGTATTAAATTTTGCCGGAACAGGCTTGTCTTTGCTAGAGGTATCACACCGTGGTAAAGAGTTTGTTGCTGTAATGGATGAAGCATTAGCTTTGTTTAAGGAATTGTTGGACATTCCTGCCGGTTACGAAGTGGTTTTTGTAGGTGGCGGAGCCAGCACGCAATTCTGCATGGTGCCATACAACCTGATGCAGAAAAAAGCCGCCTACCTGAATACTGGTACCTGGGCCAATAAAGCTCTAAAAGAGGCTAAAGGTTTTGGTGAAGTGGTTGAGGTAGCTTCTTCAAAAGATTCTGTTTACAACCATATTCCTAAAGGGTACGAAATTCCTTCGGATGCTGACTATTTCCATATTACGACCAACAACACCATCTACGGAACACAAATCAAAACTGATTTGGATGTTAATGTGCCGTTGGTAGCCGATATGTCTTCAGACATCTTTTCTCGTCCGGTAGATATTTCGAAATACACATTAATTTATGGTGGAGCGCAAAAGAACCTGGCTCCGGCAGGGGTAACTTTCGCCATTGTTAAAACCGATGCTTTAGGTAAGGTGGATCGTCACATTCCAACTATGTTGGATTACCGCACACACATTGAGGCTGGTTCCATGTTTAATACGCCTCCGGTATTCCCAATTTACTCAGCTCTTCAAACACTAAAGTGGTTGAAAGAAATGGGAGGTGTGGCAGCAATGGAAAAGATTAACATTGAGAAGGCTGCTGTGTTATATGATGAAATTGACCGTAACCGTTTATTTAAAGCGCCAGTTCTGAATGTGGAGGATCGTTCTCTGATGAATATCTGCTTTGTAATGAATGAAGAGTACAAAGAGTTGGAGAAAGAATTCTTTGATTTTGCGTCTGCACGTGGCATGAGTGGAATCAAAGGACACCGTTCGGTTGGTGGTTTCCGTGCCTCTACATACAATGCAATGCCAAAGTCAAGCGTACAGGCATTGGTAGACTGTATGAAAGAGTTTGAAGCTAAGCACTAAACGATATTTACCTTAAGATAGATAGTGAGCCCCGCTGTGGGGCTTACTTTTTTCACCACATTAATTACTTTCAACTATGAAAAAAATATTAGTTGCTACAGAAAAACCATTTGCAAAAGCAGCCATCGATCAAATGGCTCCGGTTGTGAAGAATGCGGGTTGCGAATTAGTATTGCTCGAAAAATATACCGATAAAGCACAGCTGTTGGATGCTGTGAAAGATGTTCACGCCATGATTGTTCGCTCAGATAAAGTGACTCGTGAGGTCATTGAAGCGGCTCCTGAACTGAAGATTGTTGTAAGGGCTGGTGCCGGGTTTGATAACTTGGACCTGGAAGCTTGCACCGAAAAGGGAATTGTAGCTATGAATACACCTGGTCAAAACTCGAATGCTGTTGCTGAGTTGGTGCTGGGCATGATGGTGTTTATGGCTCGCAATGGTTATAACGGAACAGCCGGTACAGAGTTGCGAGGTAAGAAAATTGGTATCCATGCTTATGGTAATGTAGGGCATTACGTGGCCGAAATTGCAAAAGGATTTGGTATGGAGGTTTATGCTTTTGATCCGTTTGTTGCCAAAGAAAAAATTGAGGCAGCAGGTATTCAGCCAGTAGATACAGTAGAAGAATTGTATACCACTTGCGACTATGTGTCATTGCACATTCCTGCCAATGAGAAAACAAAGCAGTCAATTAATTACGAACTATTAAATAAAATGCCAAAAGGTGGTGTTTTGGTCAATACAGCTCGTAAAGAAGTAATTCATGAAGAAGAGTTATTGAAATTAATGGCTGATCGCCCTGATTTTAAATATATCTCAGATATTGCGCCTGACTGTAAGGCCGATTTTGAGGCGAAGTTTGAAGGACGCTTCTTCTTTACTCCTAAAAAGATGGGTGCTCAAACAGCTGAAGCCAATATCAATGCAGGTGTTGCTGCTGCTAAGCAAATCATTGGATTCTTCGAAACCGGTGACGAAACCTTCAGGGTAAATAAATAGCACTAGTGATATAAAAGTATTTGCAGGCGCCACTCTAATAATTAGGGTGGCGCTTGTGTTTTTAGCGGGTGCTGCAAAACAGCTAAAATCACAAAAAATGTTGACGAAAGTCACCTAATCACTAGCGCGCAATTATCTACATTTGTACAGAAGCAATTGGCATATGCTTCTTGCTTTATTAATCAGTTGTACTTAACAAACAAAATAATTCGAAATGGCAATTATTAAACCGTTCAAAGGCCTAAGGCCTCCGCAAACTATTTCGCAGGACTTAGCATGTTTACCATATGATGTGATGAATAGCCAGGAAGCTGCGCAAATGGCTGAAGGAAAAGATTGTTCATTATTACATATAACCCGTGCAGAAATCGATTGTCCTGCCGGTACCGACATTCATTCAGAGGAAGTGTACGAAAAGTCAGTGGCTAACTTCAATGCTTTCCAGGAAAAAGGATGGTTGGTGCAGGATGAAGAAGCGAAGTACTACATCTATGCGCAAACAATGGATGGTCGCACACAATATGGTATTGTTGGTGCTGCTGCCTGCCAAGATTATGCCAATGGCATCATTAAAAAGCACGAATTAACTCGTCCGGATAAAGAAGAAGATCGCATGATTCTGACGCGCTACCTGGATGCTAATATTGAGCCGGTATTTTTCTCGTACAAAGCAGTACCCGAAATTGATGACATCGTTGAAAACATTGTAAAAAATCAGCCAGCTGACTACGATTTTACAGCAGAGGATGGTTTTGGACACCACCTGTGGGCCATTAACGATGCAGCAACCAACAAGCGTTTAGAAGAGCTGTTTGAAACAAAAGTGCCTGCTACCTATGTGGCCGATGGTCACCACCGTACCGCAGCTGCTGCACGCATTGGTGAAGAGAAAAAAGGACAGAATCCTAATCATACCGGCGATGAAGAGTATAACTTCTTTATGGCTGTGCATTTCCCCGATAACCAGCTTAACATCATTGACTACAACCGTGTGGTAAAAGACCTGAATGGTTTAACACCTGAGGAGTTGCTTGCTAAGCTGGAGCAGGTATTTACTGTGGAGTGCATGGGCGAAGAGGAGTACCGTCCGGCTCAGTTGCACGAATTCAGTATGTATCTGGAAGGTAAGTGGTACAAATTAAACGCGAAAGAAGGCACATACAACGATAATGACCCAATTGGCGTTTTAGACGTAACGATCCTTTCAGATCATGTACTTGATAAAATTTTAGGTATTGAAGACCTGCGCCGTTCTACACGTATTGATTTTGTTGGTGGTATACGTGGTTTGGGTGAGCTAAAGAAACGTGTTGATGCAGGTGATATGAAAGTGGCTTTCGCTTTATATCCTGTTTCTATGCAGCAGTTAATTGACATTGCCGACACGGGTAATATCATGCCTCCAAAAACAACCTGGTTTGAGCCAAAATTACGTTCAGGTTTGGTTATTCATAAATTAGAATCCAAATAGTCTTTACCAAAAATACAGACTAACTAAATATCCGTTTTGAGCCTCCTTTAGCAGGGAGGCTTTTTTGTACTATAAGCCGAAGTCAGTACATTTGTGTAAGTAAATCAAAGAACAACATGTCTATTCAGAATAATTTACAGGAAGTTAAGCAGCAAATTAATAACAAAGCCGTGCTGGTAGCTGTGTCGAAAACAAAACCCAACGAGGATGTAATGGAGGCCTATGAAGCAGGGCAGAGGGTTTTTGGTGAGAATAAGGTACAGGAGCTTACCGCTAAGTACGAGGCCTTGCCCAAAGACATTGAATGGCACATGATAGGTCATTTACAAAGTAATAAGGTGAAATACATTGCTCCATTCGTGAACCTTATTCATGGGGTCGACTCTGAAAAACTGCTGAAAACCATTAATAAGGAAGGGAAAAAGAACGCGCGTAGCATCGCTTGTCTGCTGCAGGTACACATTGCTGAGGAGGAGACTAAGTTTGGCTTTTCAGAGGCCGAGCTGATGAGCTTACTTAGCAGAGAATTGTTAGCTGAGTTGGAGCATGTTGAAATCAGAGGCGTGATGGGAATGGCCACATTTACCGAAGATGAAAACCAGATTCGAAAAGAGTTTCGATCATTAAAACAGTTGTTTGACAGGCTAAAGACAAGTGTATTTGCAGATGAACCTGGCTTTCAGGAAATAAGTATGGGCATGTCGGGAGATTACCTGATAGCGATTGAAGAGGGCAGCACCATGGTGCGCGTAGGAAGCTCAATATTTGGCGTGCGTAATTATCATTAAAACCATTCTATATTAGCAGCAGGCAACAATAAATTTAGTCTTTGGCTTTCAGGTGGAGGACTTTTGTTTATATTTGCTTGAATCAAGTCTTGTATAAATAATATTGACCCCAATGGCAAATTTAGAAACTAAATACCTTGGATTAACGCTTAAGAATCCGATTATAGTTAGCAGTTCAGGCCTGACTAATAGTGTCGAAAAAATTGGTAAGCTTGCCGATGCAGGTGCCGGAGCTGTGGTGTTAAAATCACTTTTTGAAGAACAGATAAATCACGAGATCAATAGCATCATTTATAAAGGAGAGGGGTTTGATTATCCGGAAGCAGCTGATTATGTAAAAGGTTATACACGCGATAACTCTGTTGCGGATTACCTGAAAGTAATTAAAGAAGCGAAGGCAAAATATGATATTCCAATAATTGCCAGTATCAACTGTTTTTCGTCTGACGAATGGGTGGATTTTGCACAACAAATTGAGAAAGCCGGCGCTGATGCTCTTGAGCTGAATGTATTTGTGCTTAATACCGATAAAAATAGCGGGTCAGAAGACTATGAAAACCTATACGTAGAGATTGTATCGAATGTCAGCAAAGTAGTAAACATTCCGGTTTCGGTTAAGCTTGGCCTGTATTTTTCCAACTTGGTAAATGTCGTAAACCGATTGTCTGTTTCAGGTGCTAAAGGAGTGGTGATGTTCAACCGTTTTTACGAGCCAGATATCGATATCAATAAACTTGCGCTTACCTCTGCCGAAATATTAAGCTCTCCGGCTGATATGCGAAGAACCTTACGTTGGGTAGCCATTACTTCCGATAAAGTACATAACATCGACATATCGGCATCGACCGGAGTGCACGATGGCGCCGCTGTGATTAAGCAGTTGCTGGCCGGGGCAGCTACTGTGCAAACTTGTTCAGCCATCTATAAGAATGGTCCTAAGGTGCTTACCCAAATGCTTAACGAACTCAAGCAGTGGATGGATGAAAAAGGCTATGCTTCGATAAATGATTTCAGAGGCTTAATGAATTATAGTCGGATTGAGAATCCGGCAATTTACGAAAGGGCTCAGTTTATGAAGTACTTTTCGTCCTATGAGTAAAAAAATATTTTTTGTTGTTACAGCCCTGCTTTTTGAAAGTGGGGCTTTTCATTTTATTGATAGTTAGCTCATTAGGGAGTGTTCTGTTCAGGCGTTTGAATATATGTTACTGCGCAATTGAATATTTATAAGCTTAAACTACATAGCTAATCCGTTTTATTTAATATTTTTATGCTAATTTTCATTGTTTTACAATCGAATTAAATAGCAAGAAGTTCAAATATTCATTCATTATGAAACGTATATTGACCAAATCTACCTATTATTTACTAGCCCTTGCAATTGTTGGAGGCGCTTCTTTTTCGTCCTGTAATTCAGGACAGAAAAAACAGCAGTCCGAAGAGCAGAAGATTGTTGAGTCGGTTACTGTTGACCGAAAGTTAGTAGATGATTTCAAAAAGTCTAAACTTATCTTTTACTCCTTGCCCTCGCCCTTAGAAACTGCTATGTTGATAAAGCGTGCTGGTGCCACCTACAATGAGGCTTTGTTAAATCCAATTTCGAATGTGGATAAATATTCAACCAATCGCCAGATGGCTCTTAATTTGGGTATTTATTCGGCCGATTTGAGTTATACCAGTCTGTTCGACCAAACACAAAGTTCGATCAAGTACATGGCGAATGCTAAAAAGCTGGCCGACGGACTCGGGATTATGGATGCCATTGACGAAGAGACGCTGAAGAAACTGGAGGAAAATATTGATGATCGTGATGTTATGTTGGACATTATTTCCGAAACATTTATGTCGTCAAATGCCTACCTCACAGAGAATGATAGGCCGGCTATTGCCGTTATGGTGCTTGTTGGAGGTTGGGTAGAAGGTTTGTATCTGGCAACGCGCTTAACAAATGGTTCAGTTGAAAACAATAAGCGTTTGATTGATCGTATTGTGTATCAGAAATTGAGCCTTTACACGGTCATAAATCTGCTTGAAGAGTACCAGGATAATGCGGATGTGCAGTATCTGCTTAGTCGCATAACCGAGTTAAATGCGATCTTCGAAAAAGTGGAAATTAATAACACATCAAAAATAGAGGCAGAAACGGATGCAGAAACCAGGGTTACCACTATTAAAGCAGAGTCGGAAGCTGTAATTTCACCAATTGTTTTCGAAGAGCTGATGAAGAAAGTGGAGGAGATAAGAACCGAATTTATTTCCTAAATATTAGCCTAATCGTAAATGATGCGTTTAACAATTATATCTTTACTTCTGATTATTGGCAACATGGCTGTCAGTAGTCAATGTATTAGTTTTGCCAAAAAGGTTGGTAAAGAATACCTGGGCGATTTTATTCACGATGGAAACTATAATGCAACTGTTTTAGAGGAAGGCGAAAAGGCCGAGTTGTATAAAACGTTTTTTAGTGGGCAAAACTATCGGATAGCCATAGCAAAGGTGGAACAACTGCCTGACATTCATTTCAGAATTTTGGAAAAGGATGGAAATGTTTTGTTTGACAATAAAAACCATGACTATCGTTTGGTATGGGATTTTAAAGTTGAGACAACACAGATGTTGGTGGTAGAAATCAATGTTCTGCAGAGAGATACTCAATCAGATAACTTAATTAATGGATGTGTTTCTGTGTTATTTGGTCTTGAGTCGGATAAAAAGAAGAAGAAGTAAAATAATAGATTCTATATAATTTGAAGAGCTCTGTTAATCAGAGCTCTTTGTGTTTATGTGTGTTTTTAAATATTGACCAGTATACGATTCCGAGCAATCTATCAGCTTTTCGGGGGTACCTTCAAAGACGATATGTCCGCCAGCATTACCGCCTTCAGGTCCCAGGTCAATCACCCAGTCGGCGCATTTGATAACGTCCATGTTGTGTTCTACAATAATTAAGGAATGGCCTTTTTTAATGAGTGCCGAAAAGGCTTCCAGAAGCTTTTTAATATCATGAAAATGCAAGCCGGTTGTTGGTTCGTCGAAAATAAACATGGTTGGCTGGCTGCGCTCATTGGCCAGAAAAAAAGCCAGCTTAACCCGTTGGCTTTCGCCTCCACTAAGCGTGCTGGATGACTGGCCAAGTTTAATATAGCCCAAGCCCACATCTTGTAGGGGTTTAAGGCGTTTAATGATTCTTTTTTCTGTTGATTTAGCTGTTTCACTAAAGAAGTCGATGGCTTCATTGACAGTCATCTCCAGTATGTCGTACACGTTTTTTTCGTTGTACCTCACTTCCAGCACTTCGTCTTTAAACCGCTTACCTTTGCAGCTTTCGCATTGCAAAATTATGTCTGCCATAAACTGCATCTCTACCTTAATTGTTCCTTCGCCCTGGCATTCTTCACACCGGCCGCCATCAATATTAAAGGAAAAATGAGACGGCTTAAACCCATTTTGCTTGGCAGCCTGTTGATCGGCCATTAGCTTTCTTATCTCATCATAAGCTTTCAGGTAGGTGGCTGGATTAGAGCGAGAGCTTTTACCAATAGGGTTCTGATCCACAAACTCTACATCATTAATTTTGGAGAGAGCCCCTTCAATTAAGTCAAAAGCACCTGTTTTGTCAGCGTATCCTCCCAGATGTTTTTTCAGAGCAGGATAGAGGATCTTTTTGACCAGAGAGGATTTTCCGCTTCCTGAAACACCAGTAACAACCGTTATAACGTTAAGAGGAAACGTTACATGGATGTTTTTCAGGTTGTTTTCATTAGCTCCCTTAATCACAATAGTGTCATTAAACGGGCGCCTGTTTTGTGGCACAGGTATCGATTCTATTCCTTTCAGGTATTTTGTGGTCAGGCTGCTTTCAGAGGCCTCCAGCTGGCGGTAATCCCCCTGAAAGACTAACTCTCCACCCAAGCGTCCGGCTAATGGACCAATATCGATGATGGTATCGGCAGAGCGGATGATGTCTTCATCGTGCTCAACCACTATCACTGTATTGCCCACTTGCTGTAAATGGCGTAACACATTGATTAATAATTTAGTGTCTCTGGAGTGTAAACCAATGCTTGGTTCATCCAGAATGTACAGGGAGCCAACAAGGCTGCTGCCCAGGCTCGTTGCCAAGTTAATGCGTTGACTTTCGCCGCCGGATAGGGTGGACGACAGCCGGTTGAGGGTCAGATAGCCCAGTCCAACATTGCAAAGGAAGTGCAGGCGGGAGTGGATCTCGTGTAATAAACGCTTTGATACGTCTTTTTCGTGTGGTGAAAGGTGAAGCGATTTGAAGAAGTTCAGTAAATCATCAATGGGCATCACCACCAAATCATGAATACTCATTTGCCCTATTTTCACCCAGCTGGCTTCCTTTTTAAGGCGTGTGCCTCTGCACGAAGGGCAGGTGGTTTTGCCCCGGTATCTGGAGAGCATGACACGGTACTGTATCTTATATTGCTTTTCTTCCAGGTGCTTGAAAAAGGTATTTAATCCTTTGAAATGACGGTTGCCAGTCCATAACAACTCTCTTTGTTCTTTGCTCAGCTCAAAATACGGACTGTGAACGGGGAAATTAAACTGGTGAGCATTATGTATTAAGCGATCCTTCCATGTTTTCATTTTATCCCCTTTCCAACAGGCTATCGCATCTTCAAAAACCGAGAGGCTTTTATTGGGAACCACTAAATCTTCATCAATGCCAATTACGTTTCCAAATCCTTCGCATTCGGGGCAGGCTCCCACCGGATTATTGAACGTAAACATGTGCTCTGTTGGAATCTCGAATTCGATGCCATCCAGTTCGAACTTATTGGAGAACTCATGTGAGGATGTTTCATCGCGACCGTAAACCTTAACCAGGCATTCGCCCTTGCCTTCATAAAAAGCGGTTTGAACGGAATCGGCCAAACGCCCTAATGTGTCTTCATCATCCGCGGCCGTGAGCCGATCGATTACCAGAAGTATTTCGGAATAGCTGGTTTCTGAATGGCTTTTTTCGCTGAGCAGCTCATCAATCCGCAGTAGTTGGCCATTGGCTTCAACGCGGCTAAACCCTTGTTTTAGTAGCACCTCCAGGTGCTCGTGGCACTGGCGGTTATCGGCAAATACAATCGGTGACATAATGGCCAGCTTGGTGCCTTTGTCCAGCTGCTTGATGAATTCAACCACATCGCTGGTATAATGCCTTTTAACTTCTTTTCCACTAATGGGGGATATGGTTCTGCCGATTCGGGCAAACAGGAGCTTGATGTAGTCGTATATCTCTGTGCTGGTGCCAACTGTAGAGCGCGGGTTGCGGGTGTTTACCTTTTGTTCGATGGCTATTGCCGGCGGGATGCCTTTAATAAAGTCCACATCGGGTTTATCTAATCGGCCAAGGAACTGACGTGCATAGGCACTTAAACTTTCCACATATCGCCGCTGTCCTTCCGCGTAGAGAGTATCAAAGGCTAATGATGATTTTCCGCTTCCCGAAACACCCGTTATCACAATGAATTGATTGCGAGGTATCTCGACATCTATATTTTTCAGGTTATGAACCCTGGCGCCTTTAACCGTAATTGCTTTCTCCTGCATGATTTGCAAATATATTTAGTGCTAACAAAGATATGTTGTGCATGTCACAATTAAAACAAAACAATGAGCAGATAGTTAGTGTTGAGGCTCTATTTGGTTTTTAAACATTTTTTTACTTTTTTTACGGTCGGAAACAACAAAATACATACCTACAAAAAAAGACGCCTATCGAAGCACCTTTACGAGATGTTTAAAATGAAATATTATGGAAAAGCAATTAGTGCTTTCTGATGAGCAACTTGTAAAGGATTTTGTTGCTGGTGACGCTGGTTCAATTGATGTACTTATTGAGCGTCATAAAGCTAAAATATTTTCCTACATTGTAATGTGTGTTAAGCAGCAGGAGCTGGCTGAAGATATCTTTCAGGAAGCTTTTATCCGCGTTATCAGAACGCTTAAAAACGGGCGGTATAACGATTCGGGTAAGTTTTCTTCATGGGTGATGCGTATCGCTCATAATTTAATCATTGATTACTACCGGAAGCAAAAGAACCAATCGGTTATTTCCAATGATAGCTATGAGTATGATCTGTTTAACTCCACTTCGTTTGCCGATAAGTCTGTTGAAGAACAGATGGTGTATGATCAGGTAATGCAGCAAGTAGGACGTTTGGTTGAATTATTACCTGATAATCAGAAGGAAGTGGTTGTGATGCGCCATTATCGCGACTTAAGTTTCAAGGAGATAGCTGAAGAAACCAATGTTAGCATTAATACGGCCTTGGGGCGCATGCGCTATGCTTTGATGAACCTGAGGCGCTTAGCTGATGAGCGCAATATTTCATTAACCTTGCAGTAGTTGTACAATATTTTTATAGGCACTGCGTTTTGTAATTGTAATTCTTTTATTGAACACAGTGCCTATGAGTGAAACATCTACCCATGATTATTCGGCCCGCGAAGAGGAGGCCGATTACTTACTGAATCTTTTCGAGCGCTTACCCGATGCCTTGTTCAAGAATAATGACTTGCTGCCGCACGAGTTTGTGATTACTAAGATAAAAGCGTTTGCGCGCTCTTACCACCCAATAAAAGTAGCCGGCAGGCCATGTGGAATTGTGGTTAACTAGTCGTAGAAGGACTTGGCAAAATTATGAAAAGCCCCTTTCTTTTTTATGATACGCACCCAAAATGCCTTCATAAACCCTGTGCCATAGCCAATTAATTGAATGATAGAGGCCCAGGTACTTAAAAGGGCTACCATAAACTGTCGGGTTCTGATTTGTGCATCCAGAAATATGATGACTGGAAACAAAAGGAATAGCACCAAAAACCATTTCGACCACCATAAATATAGCACCAAAAGCATTGGATAGCCGATGGTAAATATGGTAGGCAAAAGATGCACGGGTTTGAGTGTGCCTGGGTGAAGCAGTGATAGGTCAATGCGCGCAATTCCAGAGTTAAATACCTGCTTAAAAAACGCTTTAAAATGCGTGCGTCGTTTGTGGTAAACGTATGCTTCGCTTATCAAACCCACCTTATATCCTGCGTTCATCACCCGCATGCTCAGATCAAGATCCTCACCAAAGCGCATTTCGCCAAATCCGTTAATAGCTTCAAAGGTTTGCTTTCGAATTCCAAGGTTAAAGCTTCGCGGATAAAATTTATCCATTTTATGGCTGCCCCCGCGGATACCGCCAGTCGTTATTGGCGAGGTCATCGAATAGCTGATGGCCTTTTGGATAGGGGTAAAAAACGGATGAGATTTGTCTGGTCCTCCAAAGCAGTCCAAGGGCTGTATCTCAAGGTGCTCAATTACATGGGCAAAATAGTTGGAGGGGATAATACAGTCGCTATCAAAGAATATGAGGTATTCCCCTTTGGCCTTTGAGGCACCATGGTTTCTGGCTGGGCCGGGTCCTTGGTTCTCCTGTGTATAGTACTGTAAATTTAATTGACTGAAGTATGGCTCAATCACATCGTGGCAAGGTACCGATGAACCATCTTCAACAATAATAACTTCGAACACCGATTGAGCAGACTGCAATGTTAGCGATTCTAACAATTCAACAATTTCATCGGGTCTGTTATAAATAGGAATTATTACTGAAAATTGCATGGCTTCTCACTTTATGCCACCAAATATAGTAAATAATGTTATCCGAAAAGGTTATTGAACGTTAAAGCCCTGCATTATGCAAAATGCAGGGCTTGTTATTTTTACTCTCTGGTTAAAATGAGCATCGGATCTCCATTGATGTTTGAATAAATAGGACGGTAGCGGTTCGTGTCGTAGAACTTATTGACATTGACTTTCTTGGTGCTTTCGCCTTTTTCATTTTTCTTGACGGCCTCAATCGATATGTGGTTATATTTTCCGTCATTAATACATACCATTTGTCCGGATATGCCTTGTATAATTAAATCCATGGCCAGATTGGCATATGCGGTTGGCACAATCGAGTCGAGGGCATCGGGCATGCCCGAACGCACCAGATAGCCCAGCTTCTGGTTGATTACATTAATGGCTTTGCCATTATTGAATTTGGGGGAAAGACGTTTTAGCTGCTGGCCGATATCTTCGCCAATACCACCTAATTTTTTGTGGCCAAATGCATCGGTTTCGTGACTGGAATAAACAATATTGCCACCTTCGTAACTGGCACCTTCTGATACTAAAACTACTGCATATTTACTGGGATTATTATTTCGGTCTTCAACCATCAGAGCGGTTAATTGCTCAATATTTATTTGATGTTCGGGGATGATGCAGCGGTCGGCAGCGCCACCTACCGTTGGCAGTAAGGCTGAGAAGCCGGCATTGCGTCCAAATACTTCGAGTACCAGAAAACGCTCATGCGAACCGGCACAAGTGCGCAAAGCGTGGGCCAGTTCAATTGTGCGGGTAACACAAGTACTAAAACCAATGCAGTATTCTGTTCCTGGCACATCGCCATCCATTGTTTTTGGAATTCCAATGGTTCTGATGCCTTCGCGATGCAGGCGCACGGCATAGCTTAAGGTGTCGTCGCCACCAATGGGAATAAGGTAATCAATACCCAGGTGATTCAGGTTTTTAACGGCTTCGTGCGTTAGATCATTAAACTCATCCTTGTAGTCGGTTTTGAGGTGATCGGGCACTTCGCTGATGGGCACCCGATCGGCTTTGGTGCGGCTGGAATGTAGAAATGTGCCTCCGGTTCTGCCAAGGCGGTTAACAATATGATCATCCAGCAACATGCAGTAGGTTTGCTCTTCGAGTGGCAGAAGAGGGTTAATGGAAATCACCCCTTTCCATCCGTTTTTAATGCCAATAACTTTGAATCCTTCTCGGATAGCTCTAATAGTAATGGCTCTGATGGCAGGATTCAGTCCGGGAACATCTCCGCCTCCGGTTAATATGGCAATTGTTTTTGATGCGTGTTTTTTTAATATCATAACTCAAAAAGATTAATAATATTCAGGTTTCTACAAGATATTACCTAAAAAACTGCAAATCAATTCTAAGGACTTAAAAAAAGTGATAAAAGGCAGTTTTATCGTTTTGCTTACAAATACACTTTTGAAATGTAAACGAATAAGAAGCTTTATTTTTTACTTTACTCAAATTCACTCTAAATTAGTTAAAGATTGTAAATTGTTAAGATTGAAACTTCCTGTTTTAAAAAAATATAAGCAAATTTGCAATTCATTCAAAAGGTGTTAGTAAACACGTTTTGTTCAGATAGGAAATTAAAACAATACACAACACAGTATGATGATTAAAAGTCCACTTCAGATTGCACGCGAAAATTATGTGCCAAAAATGCCATCTTCTTTAACAGGTGGTGTTAAGATTGTTGAAGGAAAAGCAACAGAATCAGTCGCTGATCAGGCAGAGATAAAAAGCATGTTTCCGAATACCTACGGTATGCCTGTTTTAACTTTCGAGCCAGGTGAGAAAAAGGAATATGCTGTTCAGAATGTAGGAGTAATTCTTTCTGGTGGTCAGGCACCAGGTGGACACAATGTTATTTCAGGTCTTTATGATGGCTTGAAAAAGCTGAATTCCGAAAATAAGCTGTATGGTTTTCTGGGTGGTCCAGGTGGATTGGTTGACAATCAGTACATTGAGCTCACTGAAGAGGTGGTGAATCATTATAGAAATACTGGTGGTTTTGATATTATCGGATCGGGACGTACCAAATTGGAAGAAGAAGCGCAGTTTGAAAAAGCCTTGGTTAATTGTAAGGAATTAGGCATTACCGCTTTGGTGATTATCGGCGGTGATGACTCCAATACAAATGCTTGCGTTTTGGCCGAGTATTACAAAAATAACAATGCCGGTGTTCAGGTAATTGGTGTGCCAAAAACCATTGATGGTGACCTGAAAAACGAAATGATTGAAACTTCATTTGGTTTTGACACGGCTTGTAAGGTGTATAGTGAGTTGATTGGTAACATTCAGCGCGATGCCAATTCGGCTAAAAAATACTGGCACTTCATTAAATTGATGGGACGTTCAGCTTCACACATTGCTTTAGAGTGTGCCTTGCAAACGCAGCCTAATGCTACCATTATTTCGGAAGAGGTAGAGGCCAAGCAGCAAACTTTGGATGATGTTGTAACCTACTTAGCTAACATTGTAGCTACACGTGCTAAAAATGGCGATAACTTTGGTACAGTTCTTATTCCTGAAGGATTGGTGGAGTTCATTCCTGCTATGAAAAAATTGATTGCTGAGTTGAATGACTTTTTAGCTCACAACGAAGCGGCCGTGAATGAGTTCGAAACCAACAAAGAGCGACGTGAGTTTGTGGCAGGTAAAATTTCAGAAGAGTCACGTGAAGTATTTGTTTCGTTACCAAACTCAATTGCTAATCAGCTGATGTTGGATCGTGACCCACACGGTAATGTGCAGGTGTCGCTGATCGAAACAGAGAAGATGTTGATTGACATGGTGAAGGCGAAGCTTAAGAAAATGAAAAAAGCCGGCGAATTCAAAGGTAAATTCAAAGGTCAGCCTCACTTCTTTGGTTACGAAGGTCGTTGTGCTGCTCCTTCTAACTTTGATGCAGACTATTGCTATGCTTTAGGTAATACAGCTTCATTGTTGATTGGTGAAGGTAAAACAGGTTACATGGCATCGGTACGTAATCTAACAGCTCCTTCATCGGAGTGGATTGCCGGTGGTGTGCCAGTAACTATGATGATGAATATGGAGAAACGCCATGGCGAAATGAAGCCTGTTATTCAGAAGGCGTTAGTAAAGCTAAATGGTGCTCCTTTCCAGAAGTTGGTAGAGAACCGCGACGAGTGGGCAATCACTACCAGCTATGTGTATCCAGGTCCAATTCAGTACTTTGGCCCATCAGAGGTGTGTGATACTACCACTAAAACCCTGATGTACGAACAAGCTTAGAAATTATAAATATTATAACCCGTAACGCGTGTCGTTACGGGTTTTTTTATATTTTTGCTCAAATAACTATTTGAGTATTCAATTTCCTTTTTTATTTAAATCATGTCGAAAATTGTAACACTTTCTGAAGCAGCCTCAATTGCTTTGCACTCCATGGTACTTATTGCCAGAAGTGAAACAAAGCTTAATGTCAATCAGATTTCAGAGGCTATTGACAGCTCTAAGCATCATGTAGCGAAAGTGATGCAGCGACTCGCTAAAGAGGATTTTGTCGCGTCTAACAGGGGGCCTAGCGGCGGCTTTATATTGAAGCAGGATCCTTCAGAAGTTTCACTGTTAATGATTTATGAAGCGATTGAAGGCAGAGTGGCCATCCAGTCGTGCCCGGGAGATAAGCGCACTTGCATTATTGGTTCCTGTATGTTGGGTGATTTGTCAAAAAATATGACGAAGGAGTTTAAAGAATATATGGAAAGTCACTTTTTAAACGAGTACATTTAAAAATTTTCCTTTTTAAGCCATTTGTTATTGTGCTTAATCTTAATGCTTTGCTGGAGTAATAGTCGCTCCAGCTTTTTTATGTTGGCCGGTGAAAAGTAAAGAGAGCGGGCCTTTGTTCGGATTTCTTCCCCTTCGAAATAAGTAATGTCAACCCGATAGTAGGTGAGCATATAGGTGAAGGTTAAATCAATGATGTTTTTTAGATGAACCGAATGGGCATAATTATTACCTGGCAGTATTTTCTTCGTTAGAAGATGCTCATCGATTACTTCCAGCTTATTAGCTTTTGTGGCGTAAATTATCGATATACCAGTTAAATAGGTGGCACTTAAGGCAATCACTAAAAAGAGTGACCACTCATCCACCAAGGCATTAATAACCGGAAACAGCAGCGCACACATGACCGAAAAGGTGGTAAAGGGCACCAGAATATTGGCATTTGGCCATAAAGCTATCTGTGGCTTGTATGCGTATTTGTGTCCCGCGTTAAAGCGGTTGCTGTAAAGCGTGCTGTGTGGCGATTTAAACCCTCTGAATACGCGGTTGCAAGGATCCTGATTGAGCAGCTGACACATCTCCAGGTATAAATCAGGTAGATGCTCCCGAAAAGCTGATGGGGCTTCAAAAAAATGCTCAACAGCAACTGAAAAGAACTCACGCGGATTGCTTGTTCCATACGCTCTGAAAAACTGCTTGTCGTGCTGCCGTATTTCGATCAATTTATCAAATGCCGACTGCCTGAACTTTTCCATTAAGCGGTGGATGTTGTACCTACGTCCATGCGACAGGAGTAAGGCTAAATCCATTGCATGAGCCATTTCGTGCAGGCCAAGGTTAATTTTGTCGGCCGTATTGGCATATCCTTCCTCGAAATACTTCCACGATAATACGATTAGGCCGGCCTGATTGACCTCACCACGGTGGTATTGCCTGGTTAATCGGTTGTAGTAGGCATCTTCGTGCACGAGGATGGTTCTGAATCTGCCAAAGTTAAATTCTTTAAGCCCAAACGTCAGTTGTATGGCCGAGGCTGATATCAGCACTTTTTTGTAAGTGCTAACAATGGGTTGTCCCGAAGCAATCCAGTTGCTCTGCTTCATAAACTTATAGGTGCGCAGAACAAAGTCGGGTTTCAGCTCTTCGGGTAATTGCTTGTAATATTCAAACTCATTTTCAAGCGTTTGTTTTATTTTTTTCCATCTGGGCGATTGCCGGGCAACCTTGAGGGTGATGGTGTGCGACTTTTTAAACTTAAAATACTCGTAGGTAACAATTGCCAGCGCAATGGCCATTCCCGACATAAAAATCAGGATTACATATAGGTGCTCATTAGTCATTTAACAGGTGTATTGTATGACAGGCAACCACGCCGGCAGTTTCAGTTCTTAAGCGGCTGTTGCCCAGTGATACAGGTTGATACCCAGCTTTGATGGCGAACTCAACTTCTTTTTCAGAGAAGTCGCCTTCGGGGCCAATGCACAAGGTACAGCTGGTGCCATTCTGATACGCTGTTTTTAAAGGCAGTTTTTCTGATTCATAGCAATGGGCGATAAAGCCTTTGCTATGGGCATTTTGCTCAATAAAGGTATCAAATGGCGTTAGTTCGTTGATTTTTGGCAGGTAGGCTTTTAACGACTGCTTCATGGCCGCAATAACCACGCGTTCAATCCGATCGGTTCGTATTTTTTTGCGTTCCGAGTGATGACACAGTAGTGGGGTGATTTCATCAACCCCCAGTTCCATTGCTTTTTCAATGAGCCACTCAAAGCGGTCAATGCTTTTTGTTGGCGCTACAGCCATGTGTATTGCATAGGGTTTTGGCTCATAGTTAATTGCTTGAACTAACTCTAATTCACATTTTTTTGGGTGCGGGTTAATGATGCGGCAGGTGTAATACTGTCCTTTGCCATTGGCTACAGTTATTTTATCTCCTGATTTATGTCGTAACACATTAATGCAGTGTTTACTCTCGGCTTCATTAAGCACTCCGTTGCCCTCAAAGGCGGGATCAAAAAATACCTCCATACTCAATTATTTGCTGTAAAGATATAAAGCTTTGTGCAAATCATCTTAACTGTAAACCGGCTTATGCTTTAATTTAACGGGTATTTTAACAATAAATTCCGACCCGTTTGGGGGATCTGAAATCAGATCTATCTTGCCATTCATCATTTCAACAAGGCTTTTGGTGATGGAAAGCCCTAAGCCTGTGCCACCATGTTTTTTGCTGGTCGATTCATCAGCCTGGCGAAATCGATCAAAAATAACCGCTTTATCTCTTTCCGAAATACCCGGGCCTGTATCTTTTACCGAAAGGGTGAGCCATTCATCGTTGGTAATGCTATAGCTAATTTCGACCTGGCCTTTTTCGGTAAACTTAATGGCATTGGAAAGCAGGTTGAGCAAGATTTGATACACCCTCAAAGGGTCGGTGTAAATGACTTTTTGATTGTCTGTAACAGTGTGTTCTACATGTATCTGAAGCTGCTTTTGCAGGTTGCCACAAAGGCTCAGTCCCACGCTGTGTGCTTCGCTGACCAGTTCGTTAATATTAACCAGTGCTTCCTGTATTTTAAGCTGGCCCGATTCTATTTTGCTGATGTCGATGATGTCGTTGATGAGGGTGAGCAGGTTTTCACCTCCACGTTTAATCATATTCAGATAATCTGCCTGCTCTTTTTTGCTGAGCTGGTTGCATAAAAGCAAATCAGTAAAGCCAAGTATGGCATTCATAGGGGTGCGTATCTCATGCGACATATTTGCCAGGAAAGAGGATTTTAAGCGATCGCTTTCTTCGGCTTTTTCTTTCGCTTTTTGTAACTCGTTTTCAAAGGCCTTCTGGTTACTAATGTCCAGAATGACTCCGGTTATCCGCGTTGGTTTTCCATTAATAATTTCAGTAATTTTTCCGTGGATGGAGAACCAGGAGTATTCGTTGTTACTGTTATACAACCTTGCTTCACACCGAAAGGCTTCGTCTTTACCTGCTTGATGTAAGCTGTAGGCTTCACGCATTTGCTCAATATCTTGTGGAAACACAAAAACATGCCAGTTATTCATGTTGATATCTAATTCACTGGCCGATTGGTAGCCCAGCATGTGGGCAAACTGTTCGTTGATGTATATGTCATTCTTATCCAGCTCTATGTCCCATAGCCCTTCATTAGCTCCGTCGATGGCCAGTTCAAGTCTTTTCTCGCTTTCGATAAAGCTTATTTCTACTCGTTTTCGTTTTATAATATCTCCCACCAGCAGCAGAATAATAAAAATAAAAACACAGAGAATGCTTAATATGATGATGAGCTCTTTTTTGTAACTCTTTATCAACTGAATGTCTTCGTTAATGAGCTCAAAGTTATAGCTTAAGCTGTCTGTATCGAGTTGGTGTTTTTTTAGAAGCTGCTGATCGAAAATGGTATAGGTAGGTGGCTCGTTGTCTAATGCAACCGCCTGCTTCCGCAGTATTTGGTCCATCAGCTGGGCCGAAAGGCGTCCCTGATCGGCTGCTTTGAGGATGCGCCCACCAACAATTAAATGCGGCATCAGAAAATCCCAGTTGCTGTAGATGGGGATGTCTATATTCTTGAAAAAATACTGACTCTCATGCATCATTTCATTGGGAATACTATTGCGTTCGGTGTAAAGGCTCAACAGGTAAATAGCCCGGTTACTGGAAGGAAGTTCATTTAAGGCCCGGCGAAGTCCTTCGGGGTGAGTGTTATTAATGATTTGATAGGTGTAATTGCGTTTTCTACTTTTAAACGCCTCCATAAACTGCTCCAGAAAGATGTTACCTGAGAGTGTTTCGTCAGAAATTACAATCAGCTCTTCCAGCTCGGGCTGCAACTGCTCAATAATTTCTATGGTGCCTTTAATATCTATAGTTTCGTGGATAATTACGTGCTGATTGGTGTCCAGAAGTTCCAGTTGATCGCCAATATTATTGACGCCACAAAAGGCAACCGGCACATTTCCCCATATCTCATTACCGTGCTTAATAAAAAAGTCAAAAGCCCTGTTATCGGAGCAGATGATGCCATCAATTACCTTGCCTTTATATTTAATCAGGTATTGCTGGTACAGCGCCTCAAAGTACTCATCCGAATTAAAGCGTTTACTGTCCATGAATTCATAAAAAACGCGAACAGATTCGTCCTCAGTAAAATGGCTGGTTATGGCATTATTAATATCAGCTGTCCACTGAAAGCCGTGGTGGTAGGAGTTAAGAACGAGCACCTCTTTGAGTCTCTCTGCATTTGCAGTGCCTGTTAGTGCTTGAAAGATAAGAGAAAAGATAAGCAGAAGTGGTGGCAGGGTCTGGCTTTTAATCATCAATTAATGCATAATTAGTTGTCAGTTAAAGATACTCAAAGAATTTAATTCTACAGCATATTATTATGATGAAAAATGGCACGGCATCTCAGTGCAAAAAATGCTCATGCAAGTGGGCTGCACTTCTGCATCACTCAGTGAAGCATGCTTTCGGGGCAAAATAAAACGGTCCTGATTCTTCTTTTATCAAAGTATCTGTATCTTTTTAAATACTTTTGCAAAAAAAACAAATGGAATACACAAAGGTTTCGATGTTGGTAACACCTCCCAACCAGGTTGCTAATGAGCTGTTAATCGCGCAAATGGGAGAGATGGGATTTGAAAGTTTCGAGGAGAATGAAAAAGGATTTGATGCCTACATTCCAAGTCAGAATTTCTCAGAAGAGCAGCTTGGCCAGCTTGAGTGTCCGCTTGAAGGCATTGCCTGGAGTTTCTCCAGTGAGGCCATTGCCCAGCAAAATTGGAATAAAGTGTGGGAAGACAATTTTTTTAAGCCCATTAAAATTGGTGATGAATGTATTATTCGCAGTTCATTTCACCAAGATGTAGAGACTTGTCGTTATGAAATCATTATTGATCCGCGCATGGCATTTGGAACCGGGCACCACGAAACAACCAGTTTAATGGTGCAGCACATACTCGAAACGAATGTTGATAATTTGGAAGTGCTGGATATGGGTTGTGGAACAGCTATTTTAGGAATGCTCTGCGCCATGAAAGGGGCCCGGATGGTTGAAGGTATTGATATTGACGAATGGGCCTACAGCAATGCCAAAGATAATTTGGAGCTAAATAATATAACCAATATGCACATTCAGTTAGGCGGCGCCGAATTACTTGGAAAAACAGCGTACGATTTAATATTGGCCAATATTAACCGCAATATTTTGCTCAACGACATGGCCAGTTATGCCAAGGTACTGAAACCCAATGGGAAGATTATTTTTAGTGGGTTTTATAACGAGGACCTGCCAGTAATTGATGCTGAGGCACGTCAACATGGCCTAAGCATGCTGGCACAAAAAACTGATAACAATTGGACCGCAGTTGCGTATATAAAAGCCGAGTAAACGAATATAGTGTACCAACACGCAACTGAAGAACCTTAATTGTATGATTAAAAGACTACTTGCCTTATTGATTTTTATAGCCATTGGAGGCCAGTTTTTAAGAGCACAGCACAAGTTTAGCGGGCAGACAGATGTTTTTGTCAGCGAAATGGAAGAAGTTTTTAAAGGAGCTACCGACCGAAAAGCTGCCAAAGAATTTATTGAGCAATTCGAACTGTTCTGGTCCGCACAGGAGGCCGATTTACAGGCTTTGATTATTGCAACCTGTAAGCAGATGGCAATAAAGCGGGCGCGGCCTTATCCCGATTATCACATCTACCTGAGTACCATTATGGCGTTTAAAAACGGCGGACATCCGCAGGAGAGTTTTGCTAACTGGCACCAGGCAATGAGTGATTTATTGGATGAGCCCAGGTTTGCCTTGAGGCATTTAAAGAGCTTTTTGGAGATCAGTAAAAACCTGGCGGAGAACCGGGCCATTTATACCACGCCTGCCTTAACATGGTATGCCCGTTCAGGCAATTATGCCTACGAGTATAAAGATAAGGAATTGACTCTGAGGGTGGAAGAGACTAACCTGGTGTGTGCTTCTAAGCGCGATAGTATAGTTATATACAACACCTCCGGTACCTTGTATCCATTGGACGAAAAGTGGTTAGGAGACAAGGGAAAGGTCACCTGGGAGCGCTCGGGCTTTGAGGCATCAAAAGTATATGCCACTTTTGGAGCCTACGAAGTAAAAATGGATAAGCCGACATTTAAGGTTGATAGCGTAGAGTTTTATAACCAGTACTATTTTGATTATCCTTTAAAAGGTTCTTTGGAGCATAAAGTAATGCCCATCAGTAATCCGGAGTCGGCAAACTACCCTAAGTTTATTACTTCGGAGCAGCGGTTTAAAATCGAAAAGATTCATCCTAATATTGACTATGAAGGCGGGTTTGCCCAAAATGGAGCTAAATTTTTGGGAGCCGGTACCGAAGAGAAGCCTGCCACTATAACTATCTTTCATAACGATACGGTTTTTATAACGGCTAAGTCCTTGTATTTTGCCTTACGAAAAGATCAGATTGTAAGTAACGAAACAGAGGTGTCCATTGCCGTGGATAAGGGGTTTATCTACCATCCGGGGCTGATGTTCAAATACATGGCCGAAGCCAATGAAATTCATTTGATTCGTAATGGCGAAGGCTTGGCTCAGAGCCCTTATTTTGATACCTATCATAATATAAGTCTGGATGTGGAACTTATAAAATGGACAGTGGGAACGCCGGTTATGGACATGCGCATGTTGACCGGGGCCGCGCAAAACCAGGCCTTTTTTGAATCATTAAGCTATTTTCGACAGGACTTTTATAACCAGCTGCAGGGAATGGATGCCATTCACCCCTTGCAAGGCCTTCGTAATTGCGACAATTATTATCACGGACAGCCGTTTACTGCCGCTCAATATGCCCGCTTTATGGGCTTTCCAGAGAGTCCGGTGCGGCAACAGCTCATTCAGCTTTCTTTTTATGGGTTTGTGGGATACAACGTTAATACCGATGAGGTAATCATTCGTCAGCGCCTGCATGATTATATCGATTTCAGGCTTGGTAATAAGGATTATGACGTTATTCGATTTACCTCCCTGACGGATAGTGAGGTAACCAATGCTCAGCTCGATTTGGAAAGTTACGATTTGAACCTGAACGGCGTGGAGAATATTTCGATCAGTGATCATCAAAATGTCGTGTTCTTTCCGCGTAACAAGGAGATTACCATAAAGGAAAACAGGAACTTTATTTTTAACGGAACCATCAATGCGGGTATGCTGCGTCTTTCGGGCGATGGTTTCAAGTTTTTGTACGAGGATTTCAGGATTGATATGAGTAATATCGATTCACTGAAAATGAAAGTGCAGTCGGGTGAAAATGATTACTTTGGTTTGCCGGTGCTAAAAGATGTTGGGAACATTATTTCGCAGCTGTCAGGCTATCTGCAGATTGATGAGCCGGATAATAAATCCGGTATCAAAAATAATCCGCATTACCCGATTATCAATAGCCAGGTTGAATCGTACGTTTATTTCGATAATCCTGCAGTGCAAGATGGGGCCTACGATAAAGAGGAATTTTTCTTCACGCTCGACCCTTTTGAAATGGACAGTATTAACACCCTGAAAAGGGCTAACTTTAACTTTAGCGGGGAGTTTCAGTCCAATATTTTCCCCACTTTTGAAGAGAATCTGACCATCCGTCCCGACTACTCGCTGGGTTTCAGCCGCCAAACGCCAGAAGAAGGCTACTCTATCTACGATGGAAAGGCCACTTTTACCAGTACCATTGATTTGAGTAATGATGGTCTGAAGGGGAATGGTGTGCTCAACTACATGTCCATCACCTCGCACTCCGAAGGTTTTACCTTTTTGCCCAACATGGTGAAGGGACAGGTGCACGATTTTACGGTAGAAAAGAAAACAGACGATCTACTTTTGCCCGATGTGAGTTCGGAGTTTGCCTACATCGAATATTTGCCAGAGGAGGAAGAGTTTTACGCGACCAGCCAGGAGCAGAATTTTACCATGTATAATGAGGAGGCGCAGTTAGAAGGTAAAATTAAGATTACACCCTCTGGCATGAGCGGTGGCGGTACTTTCGAAATGAAGAGTGCCAACGTAAAGTCAGCCAGTATTGATTTTACCGATCATGCAATTGTGGCCGATTCATCAGACTTTAACCTGTCGGGAGCCGAGGTTGAAGGCGTAAGTTTTGCTACTACCAACCTTATTTCAAACATTGATTTTGAAACCCGCCAGGGAACCTTTAAATCGCGTTCGGGAGGTAGTAAAGTTGATTTTACAGATAACCGCTTTGTATCGTTCATTAACGAGTTCTCGTGGAACATGGATCAAAACGATATTTCTATGGGAGCCCGCGGATCGGCAGGGAACCGTTTTGTTTCGACCCACCGTCGCCAGGATTCTTTATCGTTTTTTGTGCCGATGGCCAAGTACGATGCAGAAAGCAAAACCATTTTTGCTGAGGAAGTAAAGAACATTGAGGTGGGAGATGCAAATCTGCTGCTGAGTGATGGGTTGGTGACGATACGGGAAGATGCCAAGATCGACCCCTTGGATAGTGTGCGCATTGTGATCGATAAGGATTCGTTAACGCAGCACACCCTTTATGATGCCCGGGTTAATGTTACTGGTAAATACGCTTATCAGGGCTATGGAAAGTACGACTACCTGAATGGTGACGGCAAGCAGTTAACGCTTAACATGCACAATATTGAGTATGGCAAAGAAGAGATGACCATTGCTGAAGCGAAAATTACGCCACAGGATTTATTCACCTTCGATTCGCACTTTGCCTTTCAGGGGGATGCAACGCTTAAAGCGACGGAGCAATTGATTTCCTTCGATGGAGGTGTTCAAATGCTGCACCGCTGCTCGCAAGGGCCCCAAACATACATCCGTTTTGAGAGCCTGATTGACCCTGCTGATGTGCGGATTCCGATAGGTGAAGAGGTGCAGAATATTGATTATGAAGAAGTTTATAAAGACTTCTTTATTACCAAGGACAGTACTCATGTCTATTCGTCGTTTGCTGAGGATCGCAAGGATTACAGCGATATTTCGATGGTCAATGCCTCAGGATTTCTTGTGTACAACGATCAGGAGCGGGCCTTTGATATTGCTTCGGCCAATAAATTGGCTAATCCCGATACCACCGGTACGCTAATGCGCTTTTCGGAGGCAGGCTGTAATATACAGGGGCATGGAAAGATTAACCTGGGCGTCGATCTGGAGCACGTGATGACCAAAGCCAATGGAACGATAGTGCACGACAGAGGGGCTAATAAAATGATGCTATCGGCCATGATGGGTATTGACTTCTTTTTCAATGAAGAGGCTCAGGAGGTATTGTATAATAGCATTGTGTCTTCATCGGCGAAAGCCTCCAAGCTAAGCAAAGAGACTTACATTAAGCGCCTGGCAGAGTGGTGCGGCCACCAGCGAGCTGTAAAAGCTGAGCAGCAGCGCGGCATAAGTGGTGCGGCACAAGGCTTACCAGACGAGGTTCAGCAGATGCTGCTGTTTAGCGATATTAACTTTGAGTGGGATACTCAAAAACGGGCTTTTGTAGCCAATGGCAAGGCCGATTTAGCTTATATAAATGACCTGGTGGTGAATAAGGAGGTGAATGTGCTGGCCGAGATCACCCGCAAACGCAGCGGCAACTCCTTTGAAATGTATATTGAGTTTGACGCTAATACCTGGGTGTACTTTGGGTATAAAAACAGCATGATGCAAACCTTGTCGTCCAACTCGAGCTATAACACGATTGTGCAGACTTTGAACTCGGATGATCGCCGACAAAAGGGTGGTTTTGGCGATAAAGGCTATACCTTTATTATGGCTCCGGACAGTAAGAAGGACAATTTTGTGGCCAGCTTTAAATCGGCATCGGTAAAGCATGTCGAAGAGGATGGTGAAACTGAGGAAACTGCCGAAGTTGAGACGGATGAAAATCAGACAGGAGCTCAGCAGGAAGCAGGTGAATAAAATAAGGCATTAAAGCAAAAGGAAGGTGCTTGTTCGTTTTGAGCAAGCACTTTTTTTGTGTCATAACCTGAGTTAAAAATTAGGCAATAACCATAGGTTAATAAATGCCTTATGGGCTAGTACTGGGTTAGATGCATGTGTCAATCAGCAGTGGGCGGCAGAGCTATCAGCGGGCACATTTCATGCATTTACGGCTCTCGGGCATCAATACCAACCGGCCGGCCGGAATGGCACCTTTGCACTGTATGCATCTGCCAAAATTAGGTTCATTAAGCCGCTTAAGAGCCTGCTGCAGTTGGGTGAGCCGGGCCTCAGTCTGACGCAGTGCTGCTTCATTCACACTCTTGTTGTTGATGGCATCCATGCGGCTCACACGTCCAATGGCATCATCGGGCGCAATGGCTTGCGTCAGCTCCTTTAAAGAGCGTATTTTGCGCTCCTCACCAGCAATTTGTTGGCCGATAAGTTGTTCTATTTCGGATTTATTAATGGACATGCTTATGCTTTTTTCTGAGCCACTACAATAATGGAGTCATCTGCCTTTAGCTCCTGGTAGGGGGCGATGTGAATAATGTTGAACAAGGGGCTAAACAGTTCCTGCAACTCTTCGGCTTCGTAATACTGAAAAAACAGTCCTTGAAATTCATCGGTGCCCCTGCCTCGCCAGAAGGTATGCAGGAGCATTCCTTCGTGATTAAGAACATCGGCCTGTCGCGCCAATGAAGCCTTCAGATTGTTGACTGTGAGGTGGTGGAGTACCTTATTGGAGTATATGCAATCAAATTGCTTGTTGGTTTTGATGGTCACCGCGTCCAGCACCATCACTTTTACTTCGGGGTGCTGATGCTTGTAGTGTTCGGCAAACAGAAAAGAATAGTCGGAGCCCGTGACGTCGTATTTCTGTCGGATGTTGTCCAGATCTTTACCAGGGCCCATTCCCAGTTCCAGTGCTTTGCAGGACTGTGGAATAAAGCGCGTGAACTGCTCAAAAAACCAGCTGCCATCATAGTCGGCCGTCATTTCGAGGTAGTGTTTCACATTCTGTTTGTCTTCGAAAAATGATGCACTCATAGGAACTATTTGTGTGCAAATTACAAAAAAAAGCCCTGATTCGCTATGAACCAGGGCCGGACGATTAACTAATTGGACACTAAAAGTTAACGATGGTCATTTCAAATATTAAAATGCTGTTAGACGGAATGGATACCTTGCCGTCTTCATCATATCGTGTGCTGCTGCCGTAACACAGCTGCGAAGGACAATAAAAAATAGCTTTGCTGCCTTTTTTAAGCTTAGGCACGCCTATGCGCCAGGCCTCAATGAGGTTATCCAGTGGTGTGCGGCTCAGTGTTCCTTCATCAAATATTTCGCCATTTAATAAGCTGCCTTTGTAACTCACATCAACCCATGCAGTTTCTGGTACAGTAGGGCCATCGCCCGGTTCCAGAATCTGATAGTACAGGCCCGATTCGTCGCGCTGCGCTTCAATTCCCTGCTCTTCCAGGTAGGTCGATATAATCTCTTCGTCCATGTCATCCTGATCGCGATCAATTTTCACTTCAAAAATAACGACCGAGTTGGCTGGCACGCCATTTTTTTCTGCCGCGCCATAAGCTAAGCCCGAGGGAACGTATAAATGGATTTGTCCCAGGCGGTTGACTTCCTGAAAACCAATTTGGAACCCATACAGCAGCTGGGACAGGTACTGAGTTACATTTTTACCTTCGGTATCGGCAAAGACTTTTCCGTTGGTGAGGTAGCCTTTGTACGAAAAGGTCACTTTTTCATCAATCGACTCATTGGCCCCGATGGGCGCTCCGCTTCCAAAATTCACTATTTGGTAATATAAGCCCGACGAGTGGCGCTCGGCGTCTATATTGTGTTCGGTGAGGTAGGTGCTGATTATCTCTTCATCTACCACGGTGTAATCTACATAGTCGTCTTTTAAACAACTTGTAAATAAAGGTATCAACAATAAATAGGATACAATCTTTCTCATCATTCTTCTCCTTGTGTTTTTTATGTATATCAATTGGTAATGGTGCTGTCCCCACAGCGACCTGCTAACTAGATACATTTTTGAGGAGGGGGGTTGCTTTTGTGGCGAAAAAAAAGCAAAAAATATGATGGAGTATTTCTTAGAGGCACTTAATCAGGTGCTTGTACTTGAGGAGGACGGAAAGCCTAGTGTGTGCCGATTAATAATTAGATTGAGTGGGTGCTTAAATTTTTGGAAAGCCTTATAAATTCTAACAGTTTGCCCGCACTTAGTATGAAAGTCTCAATCGAGAGTCCCAGCTCCCGCGCGAATCCTTTCGCGTGGATTAGCAAAGTACAAATAAGTTAAAACAAAAGCTGCTCTATTTTTTAGGGTGGCTTTTGTTATATTTGATGCTATGAGCCGCAATTACAAGTTCTATCATCCAGAAGGAGTTTATTTTGTAAGCTTTGCAGTAGTCGAGTGGCTGGATGTTTTTACACGCAATGAATACAAAGATATTCTACTTGATAGCCTATGCTTTTGTCAACAAAAGAAAGGAATGGAACTCTTTGCCTGGTGCATTATGACCAATCATGTGCATTTAATATTTAGAAGCATTCAAGGTCAGAAGCCAGATTTGCTGTTAGGCGATTTTAAACGTTTTACCAGCAATGAAATCATAAAAGCGATAAAGAATAATCCAAGAGAAAGTCGCAGGGATTGGCTGTTAGAGCATTTTGAGAAAGCGGCATTGAAATCATCAAATGTCAATAAATGCCAGTTTTGGAGGCATGACAATAAGCCGATTGAGCTATAGAGCAATAAAGTCATTGAAGAAAAGATTAGCTACATCCATAACAATCCGGTTGAAGAAGGATTGGTTTTTCATCCTGAAGATTATGTGTACAGCAGTGCTCGTGATTATAGTGGAGAGAAGGGATTGATAGA
>NZ_JBPUSJ010000021.1:0-36616 GCF_051851475.1 Carboxylicivirga taeanensis
CGGGATTCGTAGCGTTTTTGTGAGTCCTTAGCTTCGGCTACCAGCGCCAAATCAGTGATTTGGCTTTAGAAACAAAAAGTTAAAAACAAATACACGGCTTTGACTCAGCTCAATTTGGAAAGATTGTAAGGTTAAAATCCCTCACGACGCAATGCAGCCAAACGTTGTAGCTTATTTGGTACGTTATACAAACATGGTTTACGAAGTTATATAAAGATCGTTTACACTTTTTAGCTTGCAATTTGACTCAAAAATCAGATTGCTATGCCTAGGAAAGACACGACAACTATGGAACAAAAAGTAGCGTTTATTTGTGAATGGAATTCAGGAAAATATACCATCACAGAATTATGCAAAGCCTTTGGCATTTCAAGACCCACTGGCTATAGATTGATATCCAGGTATGAAAAACATGGCATACAAGGCTTATTAGAGCAGTCTAATAAGCCCATAAATCATTCTAACCGGACTAAAGCAGAGGTTGAGGAAAAGATCCTAAGTCTAAAGAAAAAGCATGATAAATGGGGTGCTAAGAAGCTACATACATTGTTGTTTAAATATTTTGCAGAAAAAGATATTCCATCGATTATAACGGTACAGAACTTACTCTCAAGGCATGGTTTAGTCTGTCCGCAAAAACTGTTAAGAAGGGTTAAACCAGTGCATCCTATTTTTGCGCCCAAAAGAAAAAACATACTACCACCGTTATTTTGTACCTTTATGTAATGAACCTCAATAAAAGTAAGATATGGCTACTTTACAAACTATTAAATCATGGTTCTACCCTGTTACGCCGTTAACGGTTGTAACACCTTTTAGCATTGTTATTGCTATTTATGCTATCTACCTTGGTTTTACTCTTGAGAGTCCTGCAATTATTTATCCCATTATAATTGTGCCTATCACAGCGCTTATTGTTGGCTTGTACGTTTTAGACCGAATCCTTATAAAAAAACTTTTTTCATATTATATACTCATTATAGCAGAACTGGTATTGCTGGCCGGTCTTTATTTACAAATTAATTATGCGAATAATACAACCGATATTCATATAACAACTGATCAAGATTATATTTTCGTGCTGTATGATGCCCATGAGAATTCCATGGACCGCTTCAAAAAAAAAGGCTTCTTTAGCAAAGAGCTGCTGATTAATGGTAACATTATACACTTGGATTCATCATTGCGTTATAGAGACGATATACGCGTCTTCCCTCCCGATAGTTGGATGGGTAGTTATGAAGAACATGGTAACTACTTTTATAAGGGAGACACAATACCTTACATATACAAGTTAAGAAGTCGACAAGAGAATGAATATGCACGTACTCAACAAACATATATTGACAGCTTACTGACTCTGGCATTGCAAAATAAGTAAGTATACCCCGAACCGTTGTAGTGCATTCCCCACATCTCGCAAAAGGCAAGATTAAATTCTTCAGCTAACGTGCAAATTTAAAGGGAATTGTGAAATTTAAAATTTGACGTTAGTCACAATTCCCCACATCCCGCAGAAAAAGCAGAATTAAATTCTTGAGCTAACGAGAGGAGGGAACTGCGGCTTTTAAAATTTGCCTTATTTTAGAAGCGACTCTATGTAAGGCCGTTTTTAAAATGGTGCTTCACAAGCCCGCGCGTTCATTCTGGTTGAGATGTAAAAAGCCTCTGAAGTAGAGATTCAGAGGCTTGTAGATAAATTCAGTGGTGGTGTCGATTTTTCGTCAACCCCGTTCACAATAATTTTCAAGTCAAAGTTACATTTCCTTAGAGTCATATTTAAAAATTTAAAGGAGTTTATTTATGGTAAGGAAAAAAGTAATGGAGCTTGAAATTATTAATGCTAAAGCAGCGGGAATTGATGTTGGTAGTCGCTCACATTATGTAGCGGTAGGTCAATCCCTACAAGATGTTAAAGAATTTGGCGTTTATGCTGAAGATTTAACAACACTCTGTGAGTGGTTATTATCCTATGATATCACCACAGTTGCAATGGAAAGTACCGGTGATTACTGGCAAAATCTATTTACTGAACTGGTAAAACATGGAATAGATGTTACTTTGTGTAATGGAAAATTTACAAAGCACCCAAAAGGCAAGAAGACCGATGTAAAAGACTGTCGCCATATTCAAAAGCTTCATGCATTAGGCTTATTGACAAGTAGTTTCTTGCCGGATGAAGTAACAGAAAAGCTAAGGACTTATACACGTCAAAGAAACAATATGCTGAGTTTAGCTTCTGCAGCCTCCCGGAAGATGCAGAAGTATCTTAAGTTCTTAAATTTTCGATTGGATGTAGTGGTAAAAGATGTGTGTGGACTTACAGGATTAAAAATTATTGAAGATATCTGTAAAGGTAATTTAGATCCATATTTATTGGCGGAGCATCGTCATTATAATTGTCGTAAATCAAAAGAAGAAATAGCTAAAGCTTTGCATGGCAATAACAGAGAAGATTTTCTATTTGGATTAAAGCAGGAGCTTGAGAGCTACCAGTTTTTTCAGAAGAAGATCAAAGCATGTGATAAAGAGATTACCCGTTTCGTAAAAGAAGAGATAAAGAAAACACCACGTAAGCAAAAACTCAAGACATCCGATAAACCTTATAAACGCGTTAATAAAAATGCCCCTGCCATCCCAAATCTAAATCAAATAGCTTTTCAATACTTTGACGGAGTAGACCTGATGGCTATTGAAGGCTTAAGTCATGCCACAGTTATGGCAATTATGAGTGAAATTGGCCCTGATGGGTTTGAGAAATTCAGAACATCCAAAGAGTTTGTTTCCTGGTTAAGGTTGGCACCCAATAACAAGATATCCGGAGGAAAGGTATTGAGCAGTAAAACTCCTAAGGGTAGTAATCGATTAAAAATAGCTTTACGACAAGCTGCCAATGCAATGGGAAACCTCAAAGACACTCATTTGTCAGATTTCTTTAATCGGGTTGCATACAGAAGAGGACGTCAAGCTGCAGTTAGCGCAACTGCCAGAAAACTTGGTGTAATAATTTGGACAATGGTAACTAAAAAGGTTCCATATTCACCACCTAATGAATACCTGTTTTTGGACCAGAAACGGAAGATGAAACTGGTCACTAGAATTTAAAAAAACATGGCTAAGTTTGATATCAAACCTGATGACATAGGTTTTGTAACGGCCTAATATTGAGGTTTGTGATTTTACGTTAGTCACAATTGTGTCACGTCCTAAAAAAGTTAGTTATAAAACGAAACTGTAAACATTATAAACTCTTTATTAAAATTTACACATAAAAATAATGGATATAAGAACACAAGTGATAAAGTTGAATTGGAAATATAAAATTGTCTATTCAATCCTTATTGGATTAATATATTCAGGAGTTTTATGTCTACTTGATTACTTTACAGGTAATAACCTACAAAGTGTCAAAGAGTATATTATTCATGGTATCGTTTTCGGATTCCTAATGGGTTATGTGTTTACCCGCCTACTTATTAGTGAGAAGTTTGGGCGAAGATCTGCTCGAATATTTGGTATTAAACCAGAATTAAATGAGGGTGAAGAAATTGAGGTTGAAGGTCCTACGAACTTATTTAGAGGAATTGAAGGAGTTGAAGGAAAAATATTCTTAACCAACACAAAACTTATTTTCAAATCACATAAAATCAATATTCAGAAAGGTCAAGCAGAAATAGAATACCATGATATTAAAGAAATTGTTAAAAGAAAAAACAGCAACGCTCATGAATAATGGTGTTAGAATTATAACAAATGATGACACTGAATATGATTTTGTTGTTAACGAAAGAGATACATGGATTGAAATAATAAATAAATAGCGCACTACAAAACGCTGCCATAGCGCATTTCGGGATTAGTACCATTTTGATAAGTCTTTCGCTTCGGCAACCATCACCAAAGAGTGATTAGGCTTTAGAAATGAAAAGCAAACATAGGCATAGGCTCCGTTTAACTTGGAAGTTTTGTAAGGTTATATCACTTTTTGTTTCATGCGGCCAAACCGTTAAAGCGCATTTTAAAATAATCTGATTTGTAAATGATTTTGTAGTGCGTAATATGTAAATTCATCTATACTAAAAAGACTTAAAAATGAAATTATCCATCGGTTTAGGTTTCTATTTGGTCTTTGAGTTATTTTGTCATACTACTATGTCAGCGCAGGACCAAAACCTTATAAAGCGAAGTCTAATTGCTGAAAATAATAAACACCGTGCTATACAATTTGGCATCATGCTTCCTTCCTCATATGATAATAATAATACTTATCCTGTTCTGTATTATTTACATGGCTTAAATGGATTTTATGCTGACTGGAAAGCACAGAATGTAGCTGAATTTTTTACAACACATTCATTAAATAGTGAACTTCCAGAATGTATTTTAGTTTTTCCTGACGGGGGTGAAGGTTTCTGGTGTGACCATTATGACCAAGATCCATTATTAGAAAAGGAAATAGTTGAATTTCTAATTCCGTTTGTTGACGAAAATTACAGCGTGGATACAACAAAGAGATTAATTATGGGATGGTCAGTAGGAGGCTTTGGCGCGATGAATCTTTTTTCTCAGCATCCCGAGTTATTTAAAGCAGCTATTTCACTTGATGGACCAATGACGTCCTGGGAGGAATTTATAGCTCTTCAAGGAGTAAGGCCTAGGATAGTCAACAATTCTGATTATTTCTATGAGAATGCCAGTCCGAATAGATCGATTGTGCGCAACAGTAATGCTATTAAAGAAAAGCAGGATACAACAATTTTTCTGGCAGCAGCATTTTTGGTAAAATATCATCAAAATCTACTTTCAATTCTCGAAGGACAAGAGATTCCCTATAAATACATAGAATTGAGCTGCCCGCATGAGTTTGGATGTGTATTTTCAGAAATAAGTGACGATTTAGTATTTTTTCTTTCAAAAGCACTTAAATAAAACTCTCAAGTGACTTTAGTAATAGTTAAAAAAGCGCTTTAAAGCGTACTATAAGGCATGGCTGGGGTTGTGCGGATTCGACAAGTCTAATACCGACCCCAAACCAGCGTTGTGATGCATTCCCCACATCAAGTAAAAGAGAAGAATATATTCTTGAGATAACATGTAAATTTTAAG
Organism: Carboxylicivirga taeanensis; assembly: GCF_051851475.1. Taxonomy (NCBI): domain Bacteria; kingdom Pseudomonadati; phylum Bacteroidota; class Bacteroidia; order Marinilabiliales; family Marinilabiliaceae; genus Carboxylicivirga; species Carboxylicivirga taeanensis. The sequence continues at coordinate 5,107 of NZ_JBPUSJ010000021.1, forward strand.
TAAATTGTAACATTACTCACAATGGATTTACAAATTGGAATAAAATATTAGAACATGAAAAATATATTAATCATTTTTCATTTTTTTTATTCAATTCATATACAAGCTTCAACAGTTGATACTGTAATTGTATTCAGTAATTCAATGAAAAAGGATATTAAAAATGTTGTAATAATACCTGATAGTTATAAAAATAATGGTCAACCATGGCCTGTACTATATGGTTTGCATGGGCACGGTGGAGATTATAGTTCTTGGGTAAATCATTTTCCTGTTTATAAAGAATTTGCAGACAAATATAAAATTATAATTGTGTTTCCTGACGGACAAAATAGCTGGTATATTGACAGTCCAGTTGATAGTACCTATAAATATGAGACCTATTTAAGTAAAGAACTTATTTATTTTATTGATAAAAGATATAATACAATAGCTAACAGAAGCGGACGAATAATATTTGGAGCAAGTATGGGTGGACATGGGGCATTTTATCTTGCATTCAGAAATTCGGCAGTATGGAGTGCTGCTATAAGTTTAAGTGGAGCACTTGATTTACGTCCTATTCCTAAATTAAATATAAGTGAGAATGATTTCAATATATCTGAACGCATTGGCAATAAAGATGTCTATCCTGAAAATTGGGAATTGTACTCTGTAATAAATTTAATCCCAGAATTAAATACAAACGAAAACAATCTAGAGTTATTCATGAGTTGTGGATATGATGATTTTCTTTATGAAATGAATAATAGTTTTCATAAGGCACTACTAAAAAATGGCATTTCTCATGTTTATATGGAAATGCCAGGGGACCATTATTCTATGGAGTATTGGTCAAATGCGATAAAATATCAATTTGTATTTATTAAAAATCACCTAAAAAGATATTACCGCAGTACAACACGCTGCCATATTGTATAGCAGGGGTCAACACCGCATCATGGGGCAGGTCGTTGTGCAACATAAAGTCGCCTCCTAAAAAGCGAAATTACGAAAATACACTCCATAACTTATAATCATGTTAAATATAAAAGCATGATCGATCAATGTAAGTGGTAAATTAAAGATGATCCATCATGATATAGTATTGTTCGTTAATGATTTAAATCATTTTAAGTGAATATTCAATCGAAATTGAAGATGTTTTTTAGCTGGGAATAATATCACCTCTTAATAAAAGGAACGAATATCGTAACCAATAATATAAAATTTTAAAAAGGATAATACATGAATAAATTTAAACCCTTATGACTCTTCTTTATAATCATTTTCACTGCACTTTCCTGTAGCAAAGGAGGTGATGAGGATTTAGTTGAGCTGGAAATGAATGATTTACACCTGGTTACTGGATTAACCACTACAGATGCCATGGGTTTTCCTATGAAAACCTATGGGAATTCCAATGACTCTGACCGAAAAGATTTCAATGACAATGAAGGATATATAGGAGGGGGCACTTATAATTATGCTTTTTACCCAAATCCATTTTCTGACGTATTAATAATCTCAAGCACCCAAAAAATAGAATCTGTATGGATTGTTAAAGGGGAAGCTACTTCGGCTTATCAGGATATTAATTTTTCTGATTATTTTAAAACTGAAGTATTAGACACTGTTGGAATCAATGAAAAAAGTCTACTAATGTTTAACAATCTGAATGCAACAAAAGAGCTGAATATAAATCTATCTGATAAAATTGATGATGGCATCTATAAAATAATAGTTAAGACAGAAGAGGCTTCTTTATTCTGGTTTTCAATAATTAAATCGAATGAAGATTTAAAAACGATTGAGGATATATATTTTCCATGGTAAGATTTTAAAAGGGACAGCCTATCATAGTGCTATTTAGTAGTCCAAATCCTTTGTGATGAGTAATTCAAAGAACTGAATATTGGGGAAGCTCATTGTGCTTGCATTCCAAAAAGGACAGGTTCAAAAAGAATAGAAAATGAGATTTGAAGAAATATATCAAACTTCTAAAATTATCCTCACAGAAGGAGCATTGGTGGAAAGGTTAAAAGCAGAATTTAACGCCAAACTGGACGATTGGATTAATCATGCAGGCTTACTTTATACTCACCCTTCATCACTGGAGTTTTTATATAGGCAATACATTGAAATCGGGCAGAGATTTGATTTGCCAATAATGATTATGACTCCAACGCGAAAGGTGAATATTGAGTCCTTAAAAAGTTCACAGTTCAGTGATAAGAACCTATTTTATGATTCTTGTGACTTTTTGAATCGGATAAAAAATAGTTACAACAAGTATTCCGAAAAGATCCTTGTTGGGGGATTATTAGGTTGTAAGGGCGATGCCTACAGCGGAGAAAAAGTTCTTGGGATAAAAGATGCTTATCTTTTTCACAAACAACAAACATCCCAGTTTATTGAAAAAAACATTGATTTTCTATTTGCGGGAATAATGCCCGAAATAAATGAAACGATTGGTATGGCAAAGGCTATGGCTGAAACCCGTATCCCTTATATTATAAGTTTCATGCTAAGAAAAGACGGTTGCTTAATGGATGGAACCTCCTTATCTAAAGCGATTGAAATAATAGATAACGAAGAATTTAGCAGCCCGGTTTGTTATATGACAAATTGTATTCATCCTACCAACTTAATCCATGGATTGGTTGAAGCCGTAAATAAAGACAGCCCTTTTCTAAAGCGTTTTAAAGGCATCCAATCTAATGCATCTATTTTGACACCAGAAGAGCTCAATAACTGCAATATACTTAAGCAAGATGATTTTGAAAAAATAATTAGCGAGATGTGCTTCTTGCAGAATGACTTTAATTTCAGAATCTTTGGCGGTTGCTGTGGTACAAACAACGAGTTTATGAACGCGCTGGCAGAAAAATTAACAAGTACAATGCACGATATTGATTGCATAAGGTTCTGCTTTATCCTGATAGGATTCCTAATGTAAAGTCCTCATAAAGAAGAGTTTGCATATTATCGTAAAATACAAAAGCCTGTAAGTTAAAAACTTACAGGCTTTTGTAGTGATCCCGAAGGGACTCGAACCCCTAACCTCCTGGGCCGTAACCAGGTGCTCTATCCAATTAAGCTACGGAACCTTTTTTGTGCTTTGTTTGTGAACCATTGTTCTCAAATGCGGTGCAAAGAAAGGTCATTTAGTTGATATTCGCAAATAAAAAGTGATAAAAAAACTATAAAAAGGAGTGATGGCGGGATGTGTAGAAGGGGAGACAGTGCTTAATGTATTAGTTATGAGTTATTCCTAATTCATTGGCTCTTCCAACAAAAAATTGCTTTCAATGATGATAATTGAGGTTTACGGCAATACTGCTGACAGTTGATACGAATACCTCCATTCTCATAAATTGCAAATTTTATCCTGGATGTGCGGAATTTTGTTGCAGGAAATTCTGTCACAATTTCATGTAATGATCTATGGCAGATTCCTCCTCATAATGAAGCCCTCTTTTGGTGCGAATAGGCATTCATTAATCTATATACTGTATACTTCGTAGATTAATTTTATGGCTGTAAATATCTGAATGATTGAATGATGATGAGCATTAAGCCACTTGCGGGTCTGTTTATCAAGCGCATGAGCGTGGGGGGTGATTAATTTTACATAAAGAAAGTCAAACCGGCTTGTTGAGCGTTAAATTATTTTCCCAAATGAGAAAACCAGGTTTGAAAATCAAATAGTAGAATTAAATCAACTCGTTGCTAATTTAGTACTCCAACTTGTTAGAAATAAAAACTATAACTCTTGCAGCATCAAAATACAACTTCTATAAGCTGTTACTTCTGACATATTTAAGTCATGAAGAACCCAAGTAGGATGAAAATCCTTGAACAAATTTGTAAAAATATACCATCGCATGTTGAGTTAATGGGGGCTTATAATCGGGTGATTATCTGAATGTTTATGGTGTAATAAAATTACTCTATCGATTATTATAAGAATAAAGGATAAACAAATCTGAATAGCGCTTGTTTACGAAGTGGTATTTTGCAATGTAGAGGTTACAATTTGCGAAAACATTTCAGTAAAAAGTTTGTTTTAAAAACGAAATTTAGATTTGATAAAAATAAGCCAAAAGCTTTGGCTGAATTGAGGTAAGTATTAAAATAATAACGATAAGCATATGTCAACATTCGAAATTTTAATGCCGAAAATGGGCGAGAGTGTCGAAGAGGCAACTATTACTAAATGGTTTGTTTCTGTTGGAGATACGGTTCAGGAAGATGATGTTTTATTAGAAATTGCAACTGATAAAGTAGACTCGGAAATACCATCACCTGTTGCAGGAACTATAAAAGAAATTAAGTACGAAGTAGATGATGTTGTGGCTGTCGGACTGCCAGTTGCCGTCATTTTGCTGGAAGGAGAAGAGGATACTGAGGAAGAGGCACCACCTGCCAAAGAAACTGCACAAAAACAGCCCGAGGATGAAGGAAACGCCAATTCGCCAGCCGATGAGAATAAAGAGGAGAAGTCGATCAACGCTGAATCTGATCGCTTTTATTCGCCGCTTGTTCGCAGCATGGCTGCGCAGGAGGGAATAAGTGCGCAGGAATTGGAGCAGATTGAAGGCTCCGGCAAAGATGGCCGTGTAACCAAGTCTGATATGCAAAAGTACATTGCTAATAGAGGGCAGCAGGTAAACGATAAACCAACTGAGTCTGCAAAGCTTAATAAGCAAGAAAAGGCCCCATCAGCAGCACCTAAGGAGCATAAAGTACAGGTTTCTGTTTCTGCTAACGACGAAATAGTTGAAATGGGGCGCATGCGCAAGCTAATTGCCGATCATATGGTAATGTCTAAGCAAGTATCGCCGCACGTAACCAGCATTGTGGAGGCCGATGTTACCAACATGGTACTGTGGCGCACCAAAATGAAAGATGCTTTCCTAAAAAAGTACGGGGAAAAGATTACCTACATGCCCATCATAACGGAAGCGGTTGCTAAAGCACTGCGTGATTTCCCAGGTGTTAACGCATCCGTGGATGAAGACAAAATAATTCTGCGTAAAAATGTAAATATTGGTATGGCTGTTTCTTTGCCTTCGGGCGATTTAATCGTACCCGTTATCAAGCAGGCCGATCAAAAGAACCTGGTTGGTTTAACAGGAGAAGTTAATCGCTTGGCAAATGACGCAAGAGCTAATAAACTTTCACCCGATGATATTCAGGGAGGTACATTCACCATCACCAATTTTGGCTCGTTCAAAAACATTATTGGTACGCCAATTATTAACCAGCCACAGGTGGCCATACTAGCCACCGGATCTATCGAGAAAAAGCCGGCGGTTATTGAAACACCAACAGGCGACGTCATTGGTATACGTCACAAAATGTTCCTGTCCTTATCATACGATCATCGCATCGTCGATGGTGCTTTAGGTGGAGCTTTCCTGCGCCGAATTGGCGATTATCTGGAGGCATTCGATATTAATAAAGAACTTTAATAATTATAATCAACCGAAAATTGTGAGGGCTTGCTATCGCAGGCCTTTGCAATAGTTTCGCAATAATATTTTTAACATGAGTGATATTCCTAAGATACATTCCATCAAGAAAACAGATAAGGAGACCTTGTTAAAATGGTACCGCGTCTTGTTTTTAGGACGGACACTTGATGAGAAAGCACCTAATTACCTGAAGCAAGCAATTGGTTGGTCGTACCATGCACCAGCTGCTGGACACGATGGTATTCAGCTGGCTATCGGACAAGTGTTTGATCGGACAAAAGATCATTTATTTCCCTATTACCGTGATTTAGTGACCAATGTTTCGGCCGGTTTAACGGCTGAGGAAATCATCTATAATGGAATTTCCAAAGACACAGATGTGGCCGGCGGAGGTCGTCACATGTCCAATCACTTTGCCAAGCCAGAATGGAACATACACAACGTTTCGTCATGCACGGGTAATCATACTCTGCATGCGGTTGGTATAGCACGCGCCATTAAAACATATGAAGCCAAAGGGGTAGCCATCAGTTCACAAGGCGAATCTTCTGTTTCTGAAGGTTACGTATACGAGGCCATTAACGGAGCCTCAAAAGAACAATTACCCGTTGTATTTGTGTTTCAGGATAATGGATATGGTATTTCGGTACCTAAGAAAGATCAAACGGCGAATCGAAAAGTCGGTAAGAATTTCGAAAGCATGAAGCATTTGCGTGTTATGTACTGTAACGGTAAAGATGTGTTTGATTCGATGAATACCATGCTCGAAGCCACCAAATGGGCAGAGGAGAACCAGGAGCCGGTTATTGTTCAGGCTAACTGTGTCAGGATTCATTCCCACAGTAACTCCGATCGCCATGAGTTGTATCGCGATGATAATGAACTGGGCTATGTGAAGGAGTACGATCCATTGGCAAAATACCGTCGTTTACTCTTGCGTTACGAGCGAGCAACTGAAGATGAGCTGAAAGCGATAGAAGAAGATGTTGCGGCTGAAGTCAAAGTAGCGCATCGTAAGGGCATGGCAGCGCCAAATCCAACCCCTGAGTCGATTCATGATTTTGTTATCCCTGAGCCCTATACTTCAACCAAATACCCTGAGGGAACGCACAACTTTGATGGAGAGCCGCAAAAGCTTATTCAGGGCTTAAATGAGACGTTGAAGGCTGAATTTCGTCGTAATCCAGACACATATATTTGGGGTCAGGATATCGCCAATAAGGATAAAGGTGGCATCTTTAATGTGTCCAAAGGCATGCAGCAGGAGTTTGGTAAGAAACGGGTTTTTAATGCACCTATTGCCGAAGATTTTATTATGGGTACAGCCAACGGAATGGTACGCTATAATAAAAACATCCGGGTAGTGGTTGAAGGTGCCGAGTTTGCCGACTATTTCTGGCCAGCCATGGAGCAGTTCGTCGAAACCACCCATGAATACTGGCGGACCAAAGGACAATTCTCACCTAACATCACGGTTCGCTTAGCCTCAGGTGGTTACATTGGTGGTGGCTTGTATCATTCGCAAACCATTGAAGGCGCCCTGGCAACGTTCCCTGGTGTACGCATTGTGTATCCATCTTATGCCGATGATGCGGCGGGGCTGCTACGAACCAGTATGCGTTCCGAAGGAATGACCGTTTTTCTTGAGCCGAAAGCATTGTATAATGCGCCCAAAGCAGCTACGCCAATTCCGGATGACTTTGAAGTCCCATTTGGTAAAGCACGCACACGACGCGAAGGCAGCGATTTGAGTATTTTCACTTACGGCAACACCACCCATATGTGTGTGGAAGTAGCTGAGCAGCTTTCGAAAGAAGGATTTGGGGAGGTTGAAGTGATCGATTTACGTTCCATTAGTCCGCTCGATACAGAAGCCATTATACAATCAGTTACGAAAACATCGAAGGCCTTAGTTGTTCACGAAGACAAGGTATTTGGTGGTTTTGGTGGGGAAATTGCAGCTCAAATTACATCCGAAGCCTTTGAATTACTTGACGCACCAGTCAAGCGTGTAGGTTCAACCTTCACACCAGTAGGCTTTAATCGAACATTAGAGGCCGCAGTGCTGCCAGATAATAAGCGAATTATGGAAGCTGCTAAAGAACTGTTAGCATACTAATTTAGAACGTATTAAAATGGAAAAAACAGGTATATTCTATAGTTTCAGATCAGCTAAAACAGCCCAACAGGTTAAAAAAATAGCAAAACTATTGGGGGGTGAAGTAGAAACAGTAGACGTGGACATTGCTACCAGCAGTGATTTCATGAAGTTTACGAATTATATTCTGGCGGTACCAACCTGGTTCGATGGTGAATTGCCAACCTATTGGGATGAGTTCCTACCGTCAATTGAAGACGAAGATTTGAAAGATAAACAGTTTGCAATCTTCGGTGGTGGTGACCAGAAAGGCTATCCGGAAAATTTTGTAGACGGAATTGGTCTGATGGCTGAGTTTATTGAGCAAAGAGGTGGTAAACTGGTGGGCTTTACATCTACCGAAGGGTATGATTTTGAGGACAGTCTGGCTCAACGAGGTGACCAGTTTGTGGGGCTTGCATTGGATATAGAGAACCAGGCCGCGCTTAGCAATGAACGGATTGAAGAATGGGTTAAAACTTTAAAAAAGGAGTTTAAATAACCGTAATATAAGTACAGATAGAACTTAATATAGAGGGATGGCTAGCTTGTATAGCCATCCTTTTTTATGCCAATAAATGAGAGACAAGAACTTTTATACCAATTCCAATCAGTATTATTCCTCCTATCAGCTCAATCTTTGTTCGGAAGATACTGCCTAATTTTAGCCCAATTGTCAGGCCTGCGAAGGAAAAAATAAAGGTTGTTACGCCAATAATAATGGCAGGAAGGCTTATCTCCACATCCAATAATGAAAAGCTAAAGCCAACAGCCAGAGCATCTACACTGGTGGCAAAGCCCAGTGCTGCTACTGTTTTATTACTATAGATATTGATATAGTGTGCGGCTTCCTGATGCTGAAGGGCTTCATACACCATTTTCCCTCCGATAAGGGTCAATAATATAAAGACCACCCAGTGATCGAAATTGCAGATCAGCTCTACGAAGTTAATTCCCAGAAACCACCCCAAAACAGGCATAAGCCCCTGAAACAAAGCGAAAATTAGGCTAATTCGCAGCATAGTCACTGCTTTGAAACGCTTTAATGAAATACCAGCCGTGATCGATACAGCAAATGAATCCATCGCCAGGGCGGAAGCCATTACTACTAAAGTCAGAATATCCATTGTCCAAGTTTGTCAACCGCGAAATTAGTTTTTTCAGTTGAAATAAGAAATAACAATCGGAGGGCTTTTTATTGAACAATAATTAATCCATCTAGAATCTCGTATTCAGTTCCACTTCGGATACCATCTAATAAATCATGAAATTTAGATCTGCAGCCTGTAACCATGGTCAAATCAGCCAGTTGATGAATATTCAGCAGTTTGAACGTGATCTTTTACACTTGTGAACTTAGTAGGGCAGAAAATATAAATGACTCCAAGCATAAATTCAAATTAATCAAAAGGAGAGGGGTTACGGATGTAATATAGTACACTCGCGAAGTACGATTACATTTGTAAATAGCTCTAAAACGAATGTAATCGTAGCTAAGTATTATATAATGGTTTAATCGTGTATTGAAAAATAACTCCAGCATCAGCACAGGCAGCTATAAATATCAATGTATAAGTAATACAAAAATCACCCAATCAGTGTTTTATGTAGTTCATTTAAAGTTAAAAATAAATAACTCCAAGCTTTAGTTGCATAAATATGCAGAAACGCAGGTTTCAAGGGTATGCAATTATGTCTATTAGCCTTAAAACCAGTGTTCTACAGTAAGTAATTAAAGTAATAAATTCACCTTATACATAGATAGTTAGTTTCCAAGTATTTATAAATATCAGGCAGCGATAATAGAGGCTCTAATTCGTCCACTTTTTGTAGATTAACTGTTTGCTTACATAAGGCATCAAACCCTTACTTTTATTAGCAATAGCAGACTTAACTTAGAGTAATAATTAAAGACGATCTGTCCGCGCTAAGTACGCTTCTATTTACGTTCACTAATTACCAACCTGTTGATAAGGAGGAAAAGATTTTTAGTCAATTACATTTGTAATATTCATTAAGGCTGCTTACATTTGTAGACACATATAGTAAGTGTCAAATGTGAATTGTCAACTTTGAGGTTAATTTACACTTGTAATATACATTGTGACTTGTTCCAATTTAAATTTGTTAACTCATGAAAGAACGTATTGAGGCCATTATCCGACATGAACGCTTAACACCATCGCAGTTTGCAGATGCCATTGGTGTGCAGCGCTCAGGTATTTCACATATCTTATCAGGACGTAATAAGCCCAGTTTGGATTTTCTGGACAAGTTGCTAGCGCGCTTTCCCCACATTAGCGGAGATTGGCTGATTACAGGTCAAGGATCGCTTCTTAAGAGCTCACAAAGGGGAGTAAGCGAAGAAACTCAAATAAGTATGCAGCTCACCGAGGAACTGCCTAAAAAAAGCTTTAAAGTGCCAAAAAAGGAAGTGCAGAAAGAGGAGGCTCCGTCTGAGCCATCCCTGCAAGCACCTAAAAGTACGGCCTCTGAGGTTATTCCTGGCATCGGGGCACAAGAAGGCAAGCGAATCGAAAGAGTGATCGTTTTTTATACCGATAAAAGCTTTTCAGAATACAGACCGGAATAGACTTAGCCCGGTTTTGGAATTTTATAGGTTCATTGAACCTTTGGAAATACTTGTTCTATGTATGTTTACCCGGTAGACGCTGTACTCTGAAAACTTGTTCTGTACTATCGGGGATATTAATAGTTTTTTGGTATCTTTGTGCAATTTTAGGCTTGTTACATATGTAAACAATGAGCCTGTTGATACTGCATATAACTTGTAATTAAGATACATGAAGAAGTACATCGACGATTTTAAGGTCATCAAAAATGAACGCTTAAATAACGAGTATGTCATTCTCACGCTTAAACATCCGGCAAAACTCCCTGCCATGTTGCCTGGGCAGTTTGTTGAAGTGCGTGTGGATAAAGCACCCAACACCTTTCTAAGGCGGCCCATTTCAATTCATGATGTAGATACGGAGAAGAACACTATGAAGCTGCTGGTGCAGGAAATTGGTGAAGGAACACGAATAATGGGAAAACTATCAGAAGGTGATGTTTGTAACCTGGTTTACCCACTTGGAAACTCTTTTTCTCTACCGGATAAACCTCGTGTTCTTCTGGTCGGTGGAGGCTGCGGCATCGCACCGCTTTTATTTATGGGACGTCATCTGAAAGCGAATGGCATTGAGCCACAATTTTTACTTGGTGCCCGTTCAAGCGATGGACTAATCGCACTGGATGCTTTTAAGGCCTTAGGAACAGTATATACGACAACTGAAGATGGTTCGGCCGGCACAAAAGGATATGTGATACATCACCCGGTTATGCGCACGCAAACACCTGCAATTGACCATATTTATACGTGTGGGCCGGAAGCCATGATGAAAGTCGTAGCTAAGTATGCTCGTAATCACGCTATTAAGTGCGAGGTTTCACTCGAAAATCACATGGCATGTGGCTTTGGTGCCTGTTTATGTTGCGTTGCAGACACCCTGGACGGGCATAAATGCACCTGTACCGATGGCCCAGTTTTTGACTCAACTTATTTAAAATGGTAGATTTAAGAATAGATTTAAACGGATTAGAACTTAAGAATCCTGTGATGACTGCATCCGGAACCTTTGGGTATGGAGAGGAGTTCATGGATTTTCTCGATATAAGCAAGCTTGGAGGTGTTCTGGTAAAAGGAACCACGCTGGAGCATCGTGAAGGTAATGCTTACCCTCGAATGGCCGAAACACCAAAAGGGATGTTAAATGCAGTAGGCCTGCAGAATAAGGGCGTTCATTACTTTGCTGAGCACATCTATCCGCGCATAAAAGACTACAAAACCAATATGTTGGTGAACGTTTCAGGGTCAACCATTGAGGACTATATAAAAACAGCTGAAGTGGTTAACGAACTGGAGCATATACCGGGGATTGAACTGAATATTTCCTGTCCGAATGTTAAGGAAGGTGGCATGGCTTTTGGCACAAGTTGCCCATCTGCGGTTTCAGTGGTTGAGGCTGTCAGAAAAGTGTACAAAAAGCACTTAATGGTCAAGCTATCGCCCAACGTAACTAATATTGCTGAAATTGGGGCGGCAGTGGAAGGAGCTGGTGCCGATTCTATCTCCTTAATTAATACACTACTCGGCATGGCCATCGATGCGAAAACGCGCAGACCTGTATTATCAACAATTACCGGTGGATTATCCGGGCCTGCTGTTAAGCCCATCGCTTTGCGCATGGTGTGGCAGGTGGCTCAGGTCGTTAACGTACCAATTGTTGGTATGGGTGGGATTATGAATACAAATGATGCCGTAGAATTTATGCTTGCCGGAGCGTCTGCTATACAGGTGGGTACCGCTAACTTCATTGATCCATGTGTGACTGAAAAGATTGTAAATGGTCTGGAAGTATATTGTCAGGAAAATGGCTTTGAAAAAGTGAGTGATCTTATTGGAGCCTTAGAAGTCTAGAAACAGAAAAAGCGAACAAAATAAATACTTAGAGTTCATCAATAGTGGTGGACTCTTTTTTTGTGCCTACTCGTTACATCTGTAAAAAGGATTATTGATTTCGCTATTATACAGATGTAAACCTTTAATTAGTCGTTAATTTACATGCGTAACCAACCCATCAAAGAGCTGTACCTGTTGAAATATATAATGAGCAGATGAATCCGAAAGGTTCTATAATTGACATAAACAGCTAATCTGTTGCATTGCTAAACGAAAAGTAAACTATTGGATGCAACTCTTTATCTGCCTGTTTTTTTTGCTGCCATTTGCAGACTGTTAGATACAAAAAAAGCCCCATTAAATGGGGCTTCTGTGACTCAGCAGGGATTCGAACCCTGGACCCACGCCTTAAAAGGGCGTTGCTCTACCAGCTGAGCTACTGAGTCATCTTTTGCTTTTGCGGTTGCAAATATAGAGCATCTCGTCTATACAGCCAAAAAAAATTACCTAAAAAGTACAATTTATTATCCCTAATTATTCAAAGTATTTAGCTACTGGCATTTAGAAACTGATCTTTTTTAGCCCGCAAGTTGATTATTGGTTTAAAGTGCTTACGAATTGTAGTCCACTTTTGTGGATACTGCTCCAATAGCTGAAGTATACGCACCTTATTTTTGCGCAGAGCATCCGAAATAGCCGGAGCTGAGATGGGTTTCACCATATTTGCTCCAACTTCAGCACTTGTAATGGCCTGATCTTGCCGGTAGAGGCTTACCGCAGCTTCTTCCAGCCGATCAAGCAGCAAAATAACTTTCGACTGCCTGCTGGTCGGTTCGGCTTTCGGTGCATTCACAGCCTGTTCTTTTGTTGGTGAAATCATTAAGTAGGCTGCTTCTATGGTGAGGTCATCACCAGGTGTTACCGGGTATAGTTTACATATGTAATCAATACAGTTGTCAATTGCTTCTTTGCTTATTTCGTAATTGTCACTGGCAGTTAAAAGTTTTGTCCTTGCAGCGTCTGATATAACATAATTAACACCGTCTCTTTTGCTTAAATCTAAAAGATAAGTATCCAGCCAATCATTTTTCCAGGTCAACAGTTCATCTTTGTCTCGATCACTACCCATCTGATTGGCTTCTAGTATTTTGAGGGTCTGCTGCCTGAAACTACTTGCCTCATGCTGCACGTTGTAGAAATTGTTTAGTGAGACAGATGCAAATTGAGTGGCCATATTACCAATAATGGCTTTGTGCGATGTCTCTAATTGCGTCTGTCCGTTGCTGATACCAAAATTACTGCAATCGTCTCTGAAAAACAGATAGGATATTAATGGTATTTCTTCGTACATATTACGGACTTGCAGCACCAGGTATAGGGATTCAGAGAAGAGATCCAACTGATTAATGCTAAGGCGCTCTTTGTTAATAAAAGGCAGAAGCTCAGGTCGTAGCCATTGGTAGGCTGTTCTTTCTTTTATAATAATGCTTAACTCACGTTCTGCTTCCTCTGAAAGGGTGAGCGGCGATATGATACCACGCATATGCTGATTCCACTCCAAACCTTCTATGTGCCCTCTCTGTAAATAAAATATTAGTACCCGATCAACCCCATTCATAAACAGCTTCCACTGCTGCATTAAAAATGCAGCAGGATGCTGAGAAGTAAGTATAGGAGTTGTGTGGTTCATGCAGTAATTGTAATAAAGCAAAAGTACAAAACTTAAGTAGAAAATTAAGTGAATTATTAAGTAATTTATTAAGTTGTTAAGTGCCTTTAAGTCAAAACTTCACCCTTAAAAACTGCTTAATAAGTTCATAAATGATTGATATATAGGTGATATTTGTATTAATACTTCTGCATAAATAAAGTTCAGAGACATAAATAATAAGTAAATAATTAAGTTTTAATGGACTACTTTAATTCTTTAATCGAGCACTTAGCTGAATGGTTCATGCATTTGTTTTTTGATCCCAGCTATTACTGCATGGAAACCGTGCAGGAGGCGTGTATTGAAAATAAGCCGGCAACGCCCCGACTTATTAGTCAGGTAAAAGAACAGGTAGTATCAAACCTGGTCCGAACAAAAGCTGCGCACCCACGAACTTATTTTAATGAGGTGCTCAGTGATGAACTGCAGAGACTGAAAACCTGTGTCAACACAGACTTTAGAAGGTATCTGCAAGCCGAACAGGTACAGTGGTTGTATTGAAAAAGCCACCTGCTAACAGGTGGCTTACTAACAAAGACCGCTAAATTAACTGAGCGGATTAATTAAATATATCTTGCTCTCCGATATAACCTTCTTGTATAACAGTCATTTTTATGTTTTGACTATTGACAACGCTGGCTTGAAGCAGGATGGCCGGTACAAGTCGTTTACCATTATTAACGGTGATATTCATATTGGAAGGCGCTTCACCATTGGCTATCTTAATGGCGGCATTGGCGGCGGCATATGCCAATGATTCAATAGGCTTATAGATGGTAATGGTTTGGTTACCGGCAACAATGTTTCTTACAGCTTGTATATCAGCATCCTGGCCGGCTAATAAAACCTTACCGGCCTTGTTGTATTCCTGAAGGGCTGCAATGGCTCCGGAGGCCAAGGCATCATTGCCGCAAATAACTGCATCCACGTCATTATTATCCTTGAGGTAGCTACTCAGAATGCGGTAAGCTTCATCTGGCAACCAAAAATTACTGAATTCATCAAGCACAATTGAAATGTCTCCTTTGTCAACAAGTGGCTGAAGCACATTCATCCAACCCAGGCGTAAGAGGTAAGCGTTGTAATCAGATGTTGGCCCACTAATCAATATGTAATTCCCGGTTGGCGATATTTTGGTGAGGTAATTAGCCTGTAATTCACCAATGTTAATATTGTCGGTAGAAATGTAGTAATCGAGGTTGCAATTTTTAATCAGGCGATCGTAAGAAATTACCGGAACATAATTCTTATGGGCCAGTTTTACAATTGCCCCTGCTTTCTCTAAATCAACCGGCACAATCACTAAAACATCCACGCCCTCATCTATGAGCTTCTGTGCTTGCTCCATTTGGCGGTCCGCGTTTGAGCCAGCAATCTCAACCAGCGGAATACCTCCCAGTTCTTTTACTTTTTCTTCAAACAATGCCCTGTCTTTGTCCCACCGTTCAACCTCCAGGCTGTCCATAAGAAAGCCCACTTTAGGCTTAACCTCACAGGAGGAAAGAGCAATTAGTCCCAAAAAGCAAATGACACCAATATAGTTAAGGAATTTTATGATGGATGCTGGTAAGGCGCCAATATCCTTCACTGCCATTGACTTGACACGTGTATCGCTCAAGTTGGTAATGGCATGAGCTGTTGTTTTAGCGATTCTTTTCATACCGGATATTTTTGAGGTGGATAAATTTGTATTTAATTTACAAAAATTGCCGGCCAAAGTAAAGTAAATGGCAGGCGATTATCTTATCCACAGACTACTAAAAAGACAAGATATGCTCATTGAAAATCAACATTATAGAACCGTTTGGTACGAAAAAGACAAAAACCGGGTAGCGATGATTAACCAGGTGAAATTGCCTTTTGAGTTTGAGGTGGTTCATTTCGATACTTATAAGGACACTGCTGAAGCCATACGCAATATGACGGTAAGAGGAGCTGGAGCTATTGGCGCTACAGCCGGGTTTGCTATGGCTCAGGCCATTGTAGATGCAGCTAACTGGGAGCAGGTGGTACAGGCAAGAGCCTATATTGAAGCGACCCGCCCGACGGCTGTTAATTTATTTTATGCAACAGCTAAAGTGTTTAATGCTGGAAAAGAGCAGAAAGATTTAGCCGTTAGCATGGCTCAACAAATCGCCGATGAAGATGCTGAAAATTGTCGCCTGATAGGCGAGTTTGGTAATCCTTTGATTCACTCTTCGTGTCGCATATTAACGCATTGCAACGCGGGTTGGTTGGCTTTTGTAGACTTTGGCTCGGCAATTTCTCCAATATATGCTGCCCAAAGAGCTGGCAAGCAGCCTTTTGTTTATGTCGACGAAACCCGTCCGAGAGGACAAGGAGCGCGCCTGACTGCCTACGAGCTATCTCAGAATAATGTTGAACACCGCATTATTGCTGATAATTCGGCCGCCTTTTACATGTCAAAGGGAAAGGTGGATATGGTCATAACCGGTGCCGACAGAATTACTGCCAATGGGGATGTAGCCAATAAAATTGGGACTCTGGAAAAAGCAATTCTAGCCAAAGAGTTCGGAATCCCTTTTTATGTTGCTGCCCCTTTTAGCACGGTTGATTTCAGTACGGCCTCAGGGCAAGATATCATTATCGAAGAGCGCAGTGATGATGAATTACTTTACCACGAGGGACCTGATGCCCAGGGAGTGATGCGAAGAATAAGAATGGCAGCACCGGATTCAAAAGGACTCAATCCGGCTTTTGATGTTACACCTGCCCGCTATATTACGGCGTTTATTACCAATAAGGGGCTAATTCGCCCAGACGACCTGAAAAGTTATAATGAACGGGAGTAGGTATTGATGATGCTTGGTTATAAATTATAAAAAAATAGGGGTGGATAATTTTGATTTAAATTATTTATCCCTATTTTTGAAATGAATTTACTTATTTACAAGCCAAATACTGATGAATTATTTTATTCTAAATAGCAAAACCTCTACCACAACCCCTGAGGGGGTATAAGTTTTATTTCATCAGGTCATTTCATAGTTATAATTTATTTAGTTGGTTTATTTAATGCTGCTGAGGCAGTTTAAATAGCCATCATAATTTTGTTAAACTCCTTTTATGAAAGTTTTAAAATTTGGTGGCACTTCAATGGGAAGCGCTTCAGCTATTAAAAAGGTTAGAGAGGTGCTGACAAAGTCACCAGAAAAACTTGTGGTGGTGGTGTCGGCAGTTGGAGGTGTTACTGATATGCTGGTCAAAACAGCTGAAAAGGCAGTTCAAGGTGCTGACTATACGCCTTTATTATCCAACGTGATGCAGGTGCACGAGCAAATTGCCAATGAATTGTTTGAGCCTGAACTGCACGAACTAGTGAATAAGCAGTGTAACAATGTATGGCAAGATCTTCAGCGTATATTGCAGGGCGTTAGTCTGACCAAAGAGTTGAGTCAGAAAAGTTATGATAGCATTGTGGGGATCGGCGAACGTTTATCATCTGTTTTTTTGAGTCAGTACATTGGCTCCGCAAAGTTGTTTGATAGTCGGCAGTTTATTGTCACTGAACCTAATGGGAAAGGACATCAGGTTAAACTCAATGAAACGATGCAGGCCATTGCCGAGCTTAAATTCTCGCTGGGTCACCTCAATATTTTTCCTGGCTTTATTGCATCTAACACCGATGGCGATACCACCACACTGGGTCGTGGTGGTTCTGACTATTCAGCCGCTTTATTGGCAGCTGGGCTAGATGCTGAGTGTTTGGAGATATGGACGGATGTAGATGGGTTCATGTCGGCCGATCCGCGTGTAATTAAGAGAGCCTACTGCATTGACCACCTGAGCTATAACGAAGCGATGGAATTGTCTCACTTTGGTGCAAAAGTCATCTACCCACCAACCATACTTCCGGTTCTGCAAAAGCAGATACCTATCAAGGTTAAAAACACCTTTAATCCGGCAGCTAAGGGAACTTTAATAAGTCATGAGACCGATAACCGACAAGATGTAAAGGGTTTATCATCCATTAAGGAAGTGGTATTAATTACCTTACAGGGCAATGGGATGATTGGCAGCACGGGCATTGCCATGCGCATGTTTAGGGCACTGGCCGGACAGGCAATTAATATTATCCTCATCTCTCAGGCGTCGAGCGAAAGCAGTATCAGTGTGGTTCTGACGGCGGCTGACGCCGAATTGGCCCGTCTGGTGCTGGTCAAAGAGTTTGAAAAAGAGATGAATCGACGCGAAATCAATGGTGTTACAGTAGAAAGAGACATGGCTGTTGTGGCCATTGTAGGCGAGGGGATGAAACATGCGCCTGGCGTGTCGGGGAAGTTATTTAGTGATATCGGTCGAAATGGCGTCAATATTTATGCCATAGCCCAGGGCGCTTCTGAACTCAATATTTCTTTTGTGGTGCACGAGCGCGACCTGCGAAAGACCCTCAATGTGGTGCACGAAGCCTTTTTCCTGAGTGAATACCAGGCCATCCATTTGTATCTTGTTGGTGTTGGTACTGTGGGGAAAAATCTGCTGGAAAAAATAGAGCGGCAATCAAAGCGCCTTTTGAAAACCGAGCGCTTAAGTATCCGTTTGGTGGGCTTAGCTAATTCTAAACAAATGATTTTTAGCGAACGAGGCCTGGAACTTTCATCAGCCATGAGTGCTTTAGAAAAAGCCAGCCCGGGTTCCATCGACCAGTTTGTTGAACAAATTCTGGCCAATAACCACTCAAACAGTGTGTTTGTAGACTGTACAGCCAGCGAAGTGGTTGCCGGCAAATACCAGCAACTACTCGAAAACAACATTTCGGTGGTAACCGCCAATAAAATAGCCGGTTCGTCGAGCTATGCCAGCTACGAGCAACTGAAAATAACTGCCAGACAAAAAGGGGTGAAGTACCTGTTCGAAACCAATGTGGGAGCCGGGCTGCCTATCATCAATACCATCAATGGCATGATACAGAGTGGCGATCGTATTTTGCAGCTGGAAGCTGTTCTTTCCGGAACGCTCAATTACATTGTAAATACGGTTAATGCCGAAAAGCCGCTGTCAACGGTTGTTGAAGAGGCGATGCGATTGGGATATAGTGAGCCAGATCCGCGTATCGATCTCAAAGGAACAGATGTTTTACGCAAACTGCTGATTCTGGCCCGGGAAAGTGAATACCCCATTGAGGAGCAGCACGTAGAGTTGGAACCTTTTGTGCCGGTTGAATATTTTACCGATGAGTCGGTTGATGCCTTTATCAATCGCCTAAAGACATACGATGCCACTTTTGAGCAGATGCGCAGTAATGCCGAGGCCAATGGCCGGGTTCTGCGCTACACAGCTTCTTTCAGAGAAGGAAGAGCTAAGGTAGGATTTGTTGAAGTGGCTGCCAATCATCCGTTTTACAACCTGGCAGATAGCAATAATAAAGTAATTCTGCGCTCCGATTATTATTACGAGCACCCAATGGAAATTAAAGGCTACGGCGCAGGAGCCGATGTAACAGCTGCTGGTGTATTTGCTGATATCATTAAAGTTGCTAACCTTTAGGTGGCCGTTAGTGCAGAAAATTGAATGCCTGAAACAAACCCTTGCAAATCATCTAACAGTTAGTCAGGTGATTCGGTTAGTGAGTTTCATGAGGCAGTTGAACAATATAAAATAAACACATGAAATACCTAGTAATATTGGCCGATGGTTTTGCTGACCTACCCATTCAGCGCCTGGGAAATAAAACCCCCATGATGGTGGCTAATACACCACATATCGATCAGCTTTGTCAAAAGTCCAGCTGCGGCTTACTTAAAACAGTCCCCGACTCGTTACATCCGGGCAGTGAAGTGGCCAACATGACCATTATGGGATATGATGCTGAGAAATACTATCAGGGAAGAGGTGTGCTGGAAGCAGAAGCACTTAACATTAAAGCAGAGCCGGATGATTTAGTCTTGCGATGCAACCTGGTCACTGTAGAGGCAGCTAAGCTACTGAATCATTCTGCCGGTCATATTTCGACAGAAGAGGCCGCTGAGCTCATTGCTGTTTTAAATGATTATCTGGGTAATGAGCAGGTTCGATTTTATAAAAGCGTCAGCTACCGCCATGTGCTGGTCATTAAAAATGGGCTGGCAGGCGTTCAGTGCACGCCGCCACACGATGTACCGGGCGAATTTGTTGAAACAGTGCTGCCAAAGCCTTTTGAAACGAATGCTACCGCCAAACTATTGCGTCAGCTAATGTTTGCATCCAATGAGCTGTTAACCGATCACCCAATCAATGTGCAGCGCCGGGCGTCTGGTAAAGCTGTTGCGAACATGATTTGGCCCTGGTCACCCGGATTCAGGCCCGCCATGCCCACATTGAAAGAATTGTATGGCATTGATAATGGCGTGGTCATTTCAGCGGTTGATCTGATCCATGGTCTGGGCAAGCTGGGAGGTTTAGAATCTGTGCATGTTGATGGGGCAACCGGCCTTTACACAACCAATTACAGTGGTAAGGCTGAAGCGGCCTTGCAGGCACTAAAAGACAAGCAGTATGTATTTCTGCACATCGAAGCACCAGATGAAGCCGGGCACGAGGGTGATGTGGACCTTAAAATTAAAACACTGGAGGACATCGATCAGAAAGTTGTTAAGCCGGTATTGCAGTACCTGGATAAGCATCCCAAGGACCTGACTGTTGCTTTTTTACCCGATCACCCAACCCCTTGCGAGATACGGACGCATACGCGTGATCTGGTGCCATTCATGATTTACCGCCCCGGTCAGGCGCCAGATAAAGTACTGGAGTACAATGAGGAGTCGGTGAGGGAAGGGGCAATAGGATCCCTGCAGCTGACCGAGTTTATGAACGTATTATTATCCGGTAAACAATAGAAGATGCAATTTTATAGTACAAATAATCACCTGCTGAAAAGTGAGCTTAAAGAGGCCGTGCTCAACGGACTCGCGGCCGACAAGGGACTCTTTATGCCAGAGTCGATACCGGTTCTATCTCCTAAGTTTTGGCAGGATCTGCCTCATATGTCACTGGGAGAAATAGGCTTTGAAACCCTGAAGCACTTTTTTTGTCCGGATATACCCGAGCCCCTTTTTAAGACATTAACCGCAGAAGCGTTTAATTTTCCGATCCCATTGGTGCCGGTTTCAAACGACCTATCTGCCCTGGAACTGTTTCATGGTCCAACTCTGGCCTTTAAAGATGTGGGAGCGCGGTTTTTGGCGCGCGTGATGGCCTACTTCACCCAACAGACTACCAAAGATATCCATGTACTGGTGGCTACCTCCGGCGATACAGGCAGTGCCGTAGCCAATGGCTTTTTAGGCGTCAAAGGGGTCAAGGTCTTTGTGCTGTATCCCAAAGGTTTGGTATCAGAGGTGCAGGAAAAGCAGTTTACCACCCTTGGCCAGAACATCACGGCCATTGAAGTAGACGGGACCTTTGATGATTGCCAGCGCCTGGTGAAAACCGCTTTTATGGACGATGCCCTGAAACGCGACATGACTTTAACATCGGCCAACTCCATTAACCTTGCACGCTTTTTACCGCAGATGGTCTATTACTTTTATGGCTATGCACAGGCAGTCAAGCAGGGGCACGAAAATTGCATGATGAGTGTTCCCAGTGGCAATTTCGGTAATCTAACTGCCGGATTAATTGCCCGTCAGATGGGCCTGCCCGTCAAACGATTTATTGCAGCTACCAATAGCAATGCAATTGTTCCCAACTACCTGCAGACGGGTAGTTATGAGCCGGCGCCCAGTATTGCTACACCGGCCAATGCAATGGACGTTGGCGATCCCAGTAATTTTGTGCGCATTCAGGAGCTGTTTAAACATCAGCTGGCATCTGTGCAGGCCGCAATTGACGGACTGGCAGTTGACAATGCTCATATTTTCTCCACCATATCTGAGGTATTTGCGGATTATAACTATGTGCTGGATCCCCATGGTGCCATTGCCTATTATGCCTTAACGCAGCAGAAGGAACCTGATACGCATGGTATCTTCCTGGCTACTGCTCATCCTGCCAAGTTTCCCGAAACTGTTGAGAAGATGATTGATCAAACGGTTGAACAGCCTGCGCGTTTGAAAAGTTTTATGAATGGGACAAAGCAGGTGCAATCAACTTCTGCACAGTACGATGATCTGGTCAGTGTTTTGCGGTCGGGGAGCACTGAATAAGCGCATGTGTTAAAAAATGGTGCTAATCTTTAAGATATTTTTAAAAAAAAGCTATTTTTACCCCCGTTCAATCAATTGTATCAATAAATAGAAGATAAAAAAGAGTATTGTTATGAAGTATTTAGCAACTTTATCCTTTGTGTTAATGATTGCTTTCGGGGCGTTTGCTCAGGAAGAAAGTGCGGCCGAGTTTAAAAACCAAGGGAACGATGCGTTAAGGTCCAAAAACTATAAAGGTGCCCTGGAATTGTTTGAGAAGGCAATCGCAGCTTGGGGTGATGAGGAAATGGATAACGCAATGATCTATAACGCAGCTACCTGCGCCCGCAAAATCAAAAACTACGAAAAGGCGCAAAAATATTACGAGGAGGCTGTAAAGTTAAATTACAAGGCTGATGTTTCAACATACTACATCGCATCTTCATTGAAAAGCCGCGATATGGATGCGGAGATGGAAAAAGTGCTTTTAGCCGGTATTGAAAATTACAGCACCAGTAAATACGTAGGTCACATGAAAAAAATGTTGGCTGTTTATTACGTGAAAGAAAGTAATGAGTATTACGTAAAAGGTCAGGAGATTCTGAATACCCGTGTGGATGGTAACCGCGATCAGTGGGATGCTATTAAAGAAAAAGCAAAAACGGTATTTGATCAGTCAAGCGAATTCTCTAAGAAAGCCTTGGAATTTGATGCTGCTAACAAAAATGCTAAAGCAATTTTAGAAGGAATTGACACATTCTTAGCAAGCTAATTGCTTTACCAACAAAGACATTGAGCGGCAGGTAACCTTTACCTGTCGCTTTTTTTTGTTTGAATCCCAGGTGCAGGCAAGTCCTTCAAAACACCAATCCCCGGTAAACATGGAGGTTTGAGAAGATTTTATACCATTTTTTACTAAAATTTAACGCAACTCAACTATTTTTGCAGCTCAACCCCTAAAAACAAGATTCGAATGAAACAACTCTTAACAGTGATGTTGCTCGCCTGTGTGAGCATTAGTATGGCTCAAAATGCCGATGTGATGAAAAGTGATGCCATTATGCAGGAGAGCAGGATGCAGTACCTGGCGGCGGCGGAACTATACGAAAAAGCAGCCAATTTATATGAAGCTAACGGACAGATGGATGCCTTCTCCTTCTTCAAAGCCGGGCAGAATTATGTGAAAGTTAAAAACTACAGCAAGGCGCTAAGCATGTTGGAGAAAGCTCAATCCAACAACTACAGTGAAGCGGACTTGTATGCCGCCTTAGGCGATGCACAGGCCGGCGCCGGGCAGTTTGACAAGGCCGAGCAGGCTTTGCTGAAAGGCAAGGAGCTATTCCCTGACCAACAGGCGGAGTTCACAAAAAAATTGGGTTACCTTTATTTTAATTCAGGACAGTACGATCAGGCTGTAGAGTGTTTAAATGCCGCTCTTCAGGTGGAGCCTAATAACTACACCTACCACTACCTGCTTGGCTCGGCCTATGAACGGCTCAAAGATTACCAGAAGGCCACAGAGGAGCTGGAAAAGGTAGTGGCATTGCGCCCCAACCATAAAAACAGCATTAAGAAGCTGGGCGTTATCTACTTCAAGCTAACCGACTACCTCTACGAGAAAGAAACAAAACGCTATGAAGCGCTGAAGAGTCCCAGTCGAATGGATTATCACAATTCAACCAAGAAACTCGAAGAGATTGCCCGGGGCTATAAAAAGGCCCTGCCATATCTGGAAAAAGCACACGGTTTTTCATCCAATGATAAAGCGATCATCAGTTGTTTAAGTGTGGCTTATCGCCGCTTGAAAATGGAGGAGAAGGCCGCTCAGATGGCCGCGCTTTTGCAATAGGAGCACTTATATGAGTGCATCCATCTGGATGGTAATGAATTAAACAGGTTTTTGGACCTGTAAAACAAAAAAAGCTGCGTTACCGCAGCTTTTTTTTGGATTCAATATTCAATAAGCCATCTTCTAATTGTCTTTCTTTTTCGATAGCTCTATAATTTCAGTAGTAATCTTCTCTTCTGCATCGTCGTAATCCACCCGAATGATATCTCCTTCAGAAACCGATGCCTGAATAATGACCTCAGCCATTTCATCTTCCAGGTATTTCTGAATGGCCCGCTTTAGCGGACGCGCACCATACTGCACATCATAACCTTTGGAGGCAATAAAATCCTTCGCTTTATCAGAAAGTTCTAGTTGATACCCCAATGATTCCACTCGTGAATACAGCCCTTTCAGTTCAATATCAATAATTTTATGGATATCGTCTTTCTCCAGGTTATTGAAAATAAGTACGTCATCAATACGGTTAATGAATTCTGGAGCAAAAGCCTTTTTCAGTGCTTTTTCAATCACCCCTTTGGCATGATCGCGATCCGAAATACTGCTGGATGGTGTAAAACCAACCCCGCGGCCAAAATCTTTCAATTCGCGTGTTCCAATATTCGAAGTCATGATGATGATGGTGTTCTTAAAGTCCACCTTGCGACCTAAACTATCGGTTAAGCGGCCCTCATCGAGTACCTGAAGCAGCAGGTTGAAGACATCAGGGTGAGCTTTTTCAATTTCATCAAGAAGCACCACTGCATAAGGGCGACGGCGCACCTTTTCGGTTAACTGACCACCCTCTTCGTAGCCTACATATCCCGGAGGGGCACCAACCAGTCGCGATACCGAAAACTTCTCCATGTACTCACTCAT
Organism: Carboxylicivirga taeanensis; assembly: GCF_051851475.1. NCBI lineage: Bacteria > Pseudomonadati > Bacteroidota > Bacteroidia > Marinilabiliales > Marinilabiliaceae > Carboxylicivirga > Carboxylicivirga taeanensis. Next base: position 29,706 of record NZ_JBPUSJ010000021.1, read on the forward strand.
GTCGATACGTATCAGCGCATCGGTTGAGTCAAAAAGGTACTTCGCCAGCACTTTGGCCAGGTGCGTTTTTCCAACTCCCGTAGGTCCCAAAAATACAAATGAACCAATAGGGCGGTTGGGATCTTTTAGTCCGGCTCTGTTGCGCTGGATCGCCTTCACTATTTTTTCAATGGCTGTTTGCTGCCCAATCACAGTGCCGTTGAGCTCTTTTCCCATTTTTAGCAAACGGAATCCTTCGGCCTGGGCCACACGCTGCACCGGAATACCTGTCATCATGGCTACTACTTCTGCCACTTTTTCAGCATCCACACTTTCGCGGTGTTGCAACAGCTCTTCTTCCCACTTGTTTTTGGCATTTTCCAGCTCATCCAGCAAGCCTTTTTCCTTATCGCGGAAACTAGCCGCCAGCTCAAAATTCTGTGCCTTAACGGCTTTTATTTTATTCTCCTTGATTTCATCAATCTCCTGCTCGATTTTCAGGATGGTCTCCGGCACTACAATGTTGGAAATGTGTACCCGCGAACCTGCTTCATCCAAAGCATCAATGGCCTTATCGGGCAGGTGACGATCAGAGATATAGCGTTCTGTTAGCTTCACACAGGCCTCAACCGCTTCGGGGGTGTAGTTCACATTGTGGTGATCTTCGTACTTCTCCCGAATATTATTCAGTATTTCGATGGTTTCCTCAATGGTGGTTGGCTCCACCATCACTTTCTGAAAGCGTCGCTCTAAAGCGCCATCTTTCTCAATGTGCTGGCGATACTCATCAAGGGTTGTTGCGCCAATGCATTGAATCTCACCCCGTGCCAGCGCAGGTTTAAGCATGTTGGCAGCATCCAGCGAACCGGTAGCACCTCCTGCACCAACAATGGTGTGTATCTCATCAATAAACAGGATGATGTTCGGGTTACGACTCAACTCATTAAGAATGGCTTTCATCCGTTCTTCAAACTGACCACGGTACTTGGTGCCGGCAACAATTGAAGCCAGATCCAGCGTTACCACGCGCTTGTCGAACAGCACCCGCGACACCTTCTTTTCGTTGATGCGCAAAGCCAGACCTTCGGCAATAGCCGATTTACCAACGCCCGGCTCACCAATCAATATCGGATTATTCTTTTTTCTGCGACTGAGAATCTGCGCCAGGCGCTCAATCTCTTTCTCCCGGCCCACAATCGGATCGAGGCGGTTTTCCTCGGCGGCCTTGGTAATGTCAATGCCAAAATTATCCAGCACCGGTGTATCAGAACCTGCTTTGGCGCTTGCCTTACTGCCTTCGCCAGCCCCTGAGGAAGAGCCTGAAAAAGGACTGTCCTGATCATCATCTTCCGGATAATCGGCTTTAGCCAAAGGGGCTTCCTGCTCAAGCAGGTCTTTCACCTTCTGGTAATCAATATTTTCTTCTGCCATAATTTCCCAAATTATACTGCTCTTCTCTTTTAAAAGGGCGATTAGTAGATGGCCTGTATTAATACGGTCACTTTTTAAGGATTTAGCTTCCAGATGCACCAGTTTCAAAACACGTTCAGTTGATTGCAACAACGGCAGGTTATCGCTCTGAATGGCTTCTTCTTCACGCAAGTGTTCTTCCAAAGCACTTTTAATACGTGGTATATCGGCACTGTGGCGCTGTAATAGTTCCATTGCAACACCTTCACCATCACGTAAAATACCTAAAAGCATATGCTCCGGGGCAATGAAACGATTGCCTAAACGTTCTGCTTCTTCCTTACTATATGATATCACGTCTTTAATACGTGGCGAAAAGTTTAAATCCATATAATCGTTTAGAATCATTATTAAAACAAGCTGATCGGCCTCTTGTTTGCCAGATAGCCCAAAAATACTGACAAGAATCGTGCAATACATTATATTGTCTGAGTTTATTTAAAAAACCTGACATATGGGCAGGATTCTCTCAATGGTTGAAATTAATTATTCTCCCGCCAATAATCAAAACTTCTTTTAAACAATCCTGCCTGTTAGCGGCTTGCTTCCTGTTGATAAAATGTGTCGTCAATCGTTTTCTCATCTGACTGAAATTACTTAAATTAGTGCGTTCAAAAAATGGCTGATCCAAGCCATTTTTTATTGTATTAGATTATAATAAAACAAACTCATAAATGACTGAAGGAGAAAAAATAATTAAAATCAACATTGAGGAAGAGATGAAGTCCGCCTACATCGATTATTCGATGTCGGTGATTGTTTCGCGTGCCTTACCTGATGTTCGTGATGGAATGAAACCGGTTCACCGCCGTGTTTTGTATGGGATGAGTGAGCTGGGATTAGCAGCCAATAAACCGTATAAAAAATCTGCCAGAATCGTGGGAGAGGTACTTGGTAAGTTCCACCCGCATGGTGATTCATCGGTTTACTTTGCCATGGTAAGGATGGCCCAGGACTGGTCATTGCGCTATCCTTTGGTTGATGGACAAGGAAACTTCGGATCGGTTGATGGTGATAGCCCTGCTGCCATGCGTTATACCGAGGCCCGCTTAAATAAGCTGGCTGAAGAAATGCTGGTAGATATCGATAAGAATACGGTTGATTTTCAGCTGAATTTTGACGATTCGATTCAGGAGCCCACCGTGATGCCAACGCGCGTTCCTAACTTACTGGTTAACGGTGCTTCAGGTATTGCAGTGGGTATGGCTACAAATATGCCGCCCCATAACCTGCGCGACACCATCGATGCCACCATCGCCTATATTAATAATAACGATATAGAAATTGATGAGCTCATCGATATTATTAAAGCACCTGACTTTCCGACAGGTGGTACTATTTATGGCTATCAGGGTGTGAAGGATGCCTTCCATACCGGTAAAGGTCGAGTGGTTATCCGTGCCAAGACAGATATTGAGATGGAAGCCAACGGTCGTGAGAAGCTCATCATCTCCGAAATTCCTTACCTGGTGAATAAGGCCGAGCTGATCATGAAGATTGCCGATCTGGTCAATGAGAAGAAGATCGATGGCATCTCCAATGTGAATGATGAATCGGACCGCCATGGAATGCGCATCGTCATTGATCTAAAGAGAGATGCCATTGCCAATGTGGTGCTGAATCACTTGTACAAGTACACGGCCATGCAAACCTCTTTCGGGGTGAACAATATTGCCCTGGTGAATGGCCGTCCACAACTGCTCAACCTCAAAGGTCTTATTAAATGCTTTGTGGAGCACCGCCACGATGTAGTGACCCGTCGTACTCAATACGAATTGGATCAGGCCGAAAAACGGGCCCATATCCTGGAAGGTTTGATTATTGCCAGCGATAATATTGATGAAGTGATCAAAATTATCCGCGCCGCCCAAACACCGGACCAGGCCCGGGAGAACCTGATTAGCCGCTTTGAACTAACAGATATTCAGGCCCGCGCCATCGTTGAAATGCGATTGCGCCAGTTGACCGGTCTGGAGCAGGATAAACTGCGCGCCGAATACGATGAGCTGATGAAAGAGATTGCTCACCTAAAAGAAATTCTGGCCAACTTTGAACTGCGCATGACCATTATCCGGGAAGAGCTGGAAGTTATAAAAAGTAAATACGGTGACGATCGTCGTACCGATATTGTGTACAGTTCAGAAGAGTTCAACCCGGAAGATTTCTATGCCGATGAGGAGATGATCATTACCATCTCGCACCTGGGCTATGTGAAACGGACGCCACTGACTGAGTTTAAAACACAAAACAGGGGTGGAGTGGGATCCAAAGGATCAACCACACGCGACGAGGATTTTATCGAGCACATCTATCCGGCCTCTATGCACAACACCATGCTGTTTTTCACCAAGAAAGGCCGCTGTTTCTGGTTAAAAGTATATGAGATTCCTGAAGGCACGAAGAATGCCAAAGGACGCGCCATTCAAAACCTGTTGAATATCGATCCGGATGATACCGTGAAAGCATTCATCAAGGTGAAAAAGCTCAATGATGAGGATTACATCAATTCACATTACATCATGATGGGTACCAAAAAGGGTGTGGTGAAGAAGTCCTTGTTGAAAGATTATTCGCGTCCACGTGTGAATGGTGTTAATGCTATTACCATTAAAGAAAACGATGAGCTGTTGCAAGCACGTCTGACCAATGGCCAATCGGAAATATTAATGGCAACACGCTCAGGCAGAGCCATCCGCTTTAACGAAACACAAGCACGCTGTATCGGTCGTACCGGCTCCGGTGTACGCGGCATCACGCTGGCATCGCCCGAAGACGAGGTAGTTGGCATGGTTTGTGTGAAAGATACAGAAAAAGAAGATATTTTGGTGGTATCGGAAAAAGGTTACGGAAAACGTTCCAAGACTGAAGATTACCGGGTGACCAATCGTGGAGGTAAAGGTGTAAAAACCATGAACATCAGCGAAAAAACCGGCGAGCTTATCACCATAAAGAACGTAACCGATGATAATGATTTAATGATTATCAATCGTTCAGGAATTGCTATTCGTTTATCTGTAAGTGAGATGCGAGTTATGGGTCGGGCTACTCAGGGAGTTCGATTAATTAACCTGTCGAAAAAGCAGGATGAAATCGCATCGGTTGCCAAGGTAACCTCAGAGGCGGCATTGGAAAAAGACGCTTTTGATCAGGACGATATCGATGATGCCATTACTGAAAATACGAGTGAACAAACTAACGAATGAGGATAAATACTATATTTGCCTCACAAAATCAATCTAAAACTTTTTGAAATGAAAAGATTAGCGCTATTCGCAATTTTAATTTTCAGCATCTCAGCTGCCTTTGCCCAGAAAGGTAAAGTATCGGCGGCAAACGGTTATTTGGAAACAAATGATCTGGAAGCTGCAAAAAAAGCTATTGACCAGGCCCTTGAGCATGAAAAATCGGTGGACTGGCCTAAAACATACATTGTTGCTGCCAAAGTGTATACCGAACTGTCAAAAGCAGGGAAAGATGCTGACGGCATTAAAAAAGCCGTTGACTTTTATAAGAAAGCCATTGAGCTGGATCAGAAAGGTGATCACAAAGGGAAAGGCATTGGTAAATACGAAAAGGATATTAAGCTACAGCTGACATTCTTTAAGCCTGACCTGACCAACTCTGGTATCGAAGGATTTAATACAGAAGATTTCAACCAGGCACTGTTTGCCTTCGAAAATGTATTGTACTTCAATGAGTTGCCAATGTTCCAGCAAGACGAACCTGGTATTGATACGGCCATCGTTTATAACTGTGCCTTAGCTGCTTACAACGCTAAGAACTGGACCAAAGCTGAGGAGTACTTCAACCAGTCGATTGACATGGGATATGGTGGTGGAGATGCTGTGCTGCTGTTGGATCAAGTGTTTGATGCAGCGGGCGACAGTGCTAAAATTGCACCAAACCTGCAGCGTGGTTTCCAGAAATACCCTGAAGACGAGCGTATCTTAACAACGCTGATTCAGTACTATCTGGATGCTCAGCAGAACGATGCGGCTCTGGAGTACCTGAATACAGCTGTTGAGAAGGATCCAGAGAATCCATCATTCTATTACGCCCGCGGTGTATTGTACGAGAACATCGATAAAGATCAGGCCATCAAAAACTATGAGAAGTGTCTTGAGATAGATGGTGATTTCTTTAACTCACTGTATAACATTGGTGTTATCTATTACAACAAAGGTGTTGAGCAGCAAAACGTGGCCAATGACAAAACAACGACGAAAGAATTCAACGCGGCTATGAAAGTGGCCAATGAGTTCTGGGAAAAGTCATTGCCATACATGGAGCGTGCCCACGAAGTGCAGCCTGAAGAAGCCGCTGTTTTAGAAACGCTTAAAGGCTTGTATTACCGTTTTGAGAGAATGGACAAATACAATGAGGTGAAAGCTAAATTAGACGCTTTAAACTAAGCTAAAATACAAGATTAAGAGTAGCCGGTTCGTCCGGCTATTTTTATATCTATAGAAATAACATAATATCAAATATAGGACAAGTTAATGTATTGATATATAAGTAGATAATAAATATGGTTTTGTCTATATAAGCTCAAATGGCCATGATAGTTGTTCAGTCAAAAATTGGCTGCACTCTTTTCAAACACTGTTCCAATGGATTTCACAGCTTCAGCTAGCTGCATGTGCGCAGGATTAAATTGCGCATACTGATCCATCCATTGAGCTAAACTATTTTCAGCGCATCAGTAAACGCAATGACTGACCAAATTTTAAGGCCCTTAGAATCCAATATTTGGCAGCTGTCTGTACAGATGGTCAAAAAATCCACTTCAATGTGCTTCCCGCACAGCTCTGCATACACAACAAGTACCGTTAATAATCACAATTACAACTCTATAGCACAAAGCAAATCCGGATGCTTATAAACCGTCGCCAACTCCGAAACTGGCTAAATATCGATGAATTTTTGTCCGATTATTTCGGTAAGCGTTAGCCTAAATAGATAATAAGGTTTCAAGCCCGAAGTTCAAAGTCCGCAGTCCGTTTGGTTATTATAACCCAACCTCGTGTGGTGAGTATAAAATTTCAAGTCCAATAATGCGCTGAATATTTTGTTTAGTTAAGTCATTGGAGCAAAAATTGTACATTTAATATTATGATAATTAGTCGGCATTTCTCTGAGTAGTACAGCCTTCTTAATCATTGTAGCTTCCAAGAATTCAGTGCATCTATTACCTATTAAGTAAAAAAACTTAACTAATAACGGTATTTATGCTGCCCGACATCAGGGCTAATGTTTTCTGCTCAAGCCGCAGAGGCTTTTACTTCTTCTCTGCAGCCAGAAGAAGTAAACAAGAAGGACTGTTGCTCACATCAAAATGGCTAACAATCAGCACTCGCCGCTAAAAGAAAAAGAACTCGCTGCGCTCAAACAGCTTTTCTTTCTTAACGCTCTGATTCCTGATTGTCTTAACGCCTTTTGATGAAGGCAAGGGAACACTTACA
>NZ_JBPUSJ010000022.1:0-27368 GCF_051851475.1 Carboxylicivirga taeanensis
GCAAGAATCGGACTATTAGAAGTTCGCCAAAAAGTGTCTTGATACTTCTCAAAAAATGTCTTGATGCTTTTCAAAAAGTGTCTTGATACTTTTCAAAAAGCGACTATTCAAGCCGGCATTATCAACGTGCAGCAAGGGCTGCCACTCAAGCAACCCCCTTAACTTTTTAATTCCATCAACTCCCTTTATTCCTACAGACTTACAAATAAGCCCTGTTAAGGTTATAAGGGTTCAAAACCTGACCTAACAGACCATCTTCCTCGGGGAGTACTACAGTATTGTTTTCAGTTATCCAAATAGAAGTAAACCCTTTTGCACTGCCTCGGTGTTCCGCACCTACCTCCTGCAAAGAGGTATCTTTCGATATTTTCTGTTCTAATCCTTTCATTTGGTAACAGTCATTAATACTACCGATTGAAGTTCAGTCCTTCTCTCGTTTTTTTTTTAAAAAAACGAGGTACTATGACCTCTGCTGACTTCTCACAACAAACCTTTTTCGACCGTGTTTCATACTTTTGTTTCAACACGTTTGTGAGACCTCCCGTGGTAAGGCTAATTACTTTCATTCCATGTACCCACATCATTTACACTCCATTGCCCGTGTAGTATTTGGACTTCGTTTTGTTGCGCAAACTCATCCAAACGGATATGCCTGATAATGTTCGTGTTCCTTGGGTCGGAAATTTGCCGGGTATTTGCTCATTATTCAATCGCAAATAATCTTCAGGTTATACCTCACGATAAGCACCCTTGCCTTAAGCTAGTGGTTGGCTACTACAAACCCCCACAATGGACTTGCACCATCTAGTAATTTACCATGCACGGCACACGCAAAAAAAGGCCATCGCAAACACGATGGCCTTTCACTCTATCAAGTAAATAACTTATTCGATAATAGTCATTTCATCTAACAGGTAACTCGCTCCTGCCATTTTATCTACAATAAACAGCACGTAACGCATGTCTAACGAAATGTTACGACACTGTTCCGGATTGAACATTAAGTCGCTCATCACTCCTTCCCAGGCACGGTCGAAGTTGATACCAATTAAGTGGCCTTCGGCATTTAACACCGGGCTACCCGAGTTACCACCTGTCGTGTGGTTAGTTGCCACAAAACAAACCGGCACAGTACCATCTACCTCATAACGGCCATAGTCCTTATTCTTATAGAGCTCTTTCAATTTTGCCGGCACACGGTAGTCATAAATATCCGGATTATCCTTCTCCATAATGCCTTCTAATGTGGTAAAATGCTTGTAGTATACAGCATCTCGCGCCGTGTAGCCTTTCACCTGTCCATACGACACGCGCAAGGTGAAGTTGGCATCGGGATAAAATACCTCGTTAGGCTCAAACTGCATTTGTGCCGCCATGTAAGCTTTATCCAGGTCGGCCAATTCGCTCTTATACTTTTTACGCTGAGGGGCTACTTTATCACGATAAACGCTTACGAAGCTTTTGTTCAGTTGGTAAGCAGGGTCCTTTTCCAGGGCTTTAATCGACTTAGCAGAAAAACCATCAATAAAGGCAATCACCTCTTCTTTTGAGTCGAATCTACTTTTTGCAAAAAGATGATCCACATATTTTTTAATGTTGCCTTTGTATTTACCATTAATCAATGCATACACATCAGGCTGAAAAGCGGCCTCAATATTTTCGGCATACATGCTCAGCAGTTTAGCCGACATTTCCTGGTCAAGCGGCTGGTAGTAATTTTTAAAAAACAGCTCTGCCTGCCCAATCAACTCCTTTTTCAATGCTTTGGCCACTTCCTCATCCACTTCTTCGGCTTCGTAAAGCGCCTTTAGGGCATCCATTTTACCAGCCAGATTGGCCAGTTCTATGCCGTTGGAAGGAATCATCTCGCGATAGTAGCCATAAGTCAGGTTGTAGTTGGTGTAATTTTTATAGACCTCTTTATAGCGCGCCAGTAAATTGGCATACTGAGGTGCCTGGGACTTTGCCCATTTATTAAACTCAGCCTCGTACTGCTGTTTTTTACTGATGGCATCCAAAATTTCCAGACCTCTGTTTTCGCCAATCCAGCGTTTCCAGCTATTGGAAATACGTGCATTCTTAGCAGCATACTTGATACGAACAGCCGGATCCGCTTCCTGGTAACGGTTCATGATGTTCAGTTTTTCGGTGCGCACATCTATCAGTTTAGGATTAACCGTTTCTGTTAGCATCTCTAAATGATAAGAAGGCACATACTGATAGGTGCTGCCAGGGTAGCCAAATACCATGGTAAAGTCGCCCTCGTTAACCCCTTTCAGCGATACCGGGAAATGCTTAGCCGGTTTATAAGGCACGTTATCCTGAGAGTATTCAGCAGGCTTATTGTCCTTATCGGCATAGATACGAAACATTGAGAAGTCGCCTGTATGACGTGGCCACATCCAGTTATCGGTATCACCACCGAACTTTCCAATTGCCGAAGGAGGCGCTCCTACCAAACGCACATCTTTAAATACCTCATTGATAAACAAAAAATACTGATTGCCGCTGAAGAAAGGCTTTAACACGGCCGTGTAGTGTGTGTCTTTAATGGCTTCCTCTTTGATTGCTTTAATGTTGGCAGCAATGATTTTATCACGCTCACCAGCTTTCATCTCCTCATTGACCCCTTCCATCACACGCTCTGTCACATCTTCCATGCGCTTCAGGAAAGTGACTGTTAAATCCGGATTAACCAACTCTTCTTCAGGCGACATTGCCCAGAAACCATTAGTCAGGTAATCATTCTCCACAGAACTGTGGTACTGAATTTGACCGTAACCGCAGTGATGATTGGTGACCAGTAATCCCTTATCTGAAATTAATTCACCAGTACATCCCCGTCCGAAAATTACCACCGCATCTTTTAAGCAAGCCTGGTTAACACTGTACACATCTTCGGCACTGAGCTTAAAGCCCATTTCCTGCATCTGCTCAATGTTGTACTTTTTTAACAACATTGGAATCCACATGCCTTCATCAGCACGGGCAAAGGATTGTAAGAACAATGCCACTGCTAATGTTAATACTATTCTTTTTACCATTTCTTGTTGATTTATTGGATTTTTAGAAATTCTTTAACTCTGTGTATAAACGCTGCACGGGTAAGCCCACCACATTGAAGTATGAGCCTTCGATACGCTCAATACCCACCATGCCAATCCACTCCTGAATGCCGTAAGCTCCGGCCTTATCAAACGGGCGATAGTGCTCAATATAGTAATCAATTTCATCGGGCGCTAAGGCCTTAAAAAACACTTTTGTTGACACCGTGAAGGTTTTCTGCTTATTCCCACTTGTTAAGGCCACTCCCGTAATCACTTCGTGCTCTCGCCCCGACAGCATCTGCAACATCCTGACTGCCTCGGCCTTATCGGCCGGCTTCCCTAAAATATGCTCATCGCAGCACACAATGGTATCCGCAGTAATAACCAGTACATCATCGGTTTTACAATCGCTACTGTATGGCAGCGCTTTTTGTTTAGCCAAAAAAACAGGCACCTCCTGTGCCGGCATATCCGCAGGGAATATTTCCTCTACATCTTCTTTGACCAGAACTTCAAACGGGATATTAATTTGTGACAACAATTCTTTCCGACGTGGCGATTGAGACGCCAATATTATTTTGTAGCTATTCATGTACTGAGCAACTATTATAATCTATGATTTACAATGCGAAACGCAAATATAAAATAATTACAGGCTTGTGGGCCTGAAAAAGTTCTGTAAGATAAGGGATGTGTTTTAAAACATCTGACCAGCCAGCAGTATAAATAAAACACCCAGCAAAATAATAAGCTTGCTAATGTTACTGACCTGGTGATAATCGGCCGAAGAACGAGCTCTTACCCATTTATAAGCCAACACCAGATGGGGAATTGTAAAGCCAATAATAAAAAACGGCAATACAAATGGGATTCTTTCAAAGGCATCAATAAAAAAATACAACCCCCAAATAGCCAATAATGATATCGCCTCGATGATTAACACAAAAGTTTTTGTAAGCGGAATGCCCAGAGCAATCGGCAATGTTTTACAGCCCACTGCCTTGTCTCCCTTTACATCCTCAGTGTCTTTTATTATCTCTCTGACAAAGTTAGTGAGGAAGGCAAAAATGGCGAAGCCACTCGTCCAGAACCAGGCTATTGAGCAAGCTTCGGTTCTAATAATTGCCTCGCCATGCACTTTACTGAGCATGGCAAACTCAACTGACACTACCAAAAGCACCACAATACCTGTTAAAAATGAAATGACCAGATTGCCAATAACAATGTGTCGCTTAAAGGTGGTACTGTAATACCAAAGTAACATCGGAGTACCAATAAACAGCAGGGCATAGATTTCTTTACGGGATACATATGCAATAAATAAGCCGCAAAGTATGCCGGCAATCGTCAGCAATACATGCCAAAACAAGGCGGTTCGCCGCCTGATGTATCGCCCTACCAATACCTTATCCGGCTTATTAATCCGGTCAATGCGGATATCAAAATAATCGTTAATGATGTAACCTGAGGCGGCCAATAAGATGGTCGATAAAACGACCAAAGCGAAACGAAAATCAGACAATACCGGCTGTAACTCAAAATGACTTAAAATTGGTAAAATCAATCCGTAGCGCAATGCGTATTGCATGCCGCCAATCATTACCAGGTTTTTATACCTTATGAGTTTCAGAAAATACATATTTATATGGCTTAGCTTACCAAATATAATCTAAAGCCCACTTGCCATGTGCCCGCAATACTTGTTCCATCACATCACGCACAGCTCCTTCTCCACCTTTTCTGTCAGAAATATATTTGCACAACGATTTAATTTCTTCCACTGCATCGGCCGGACATACAGGAACGCCTACACGCTTCATCACCGGATAATCAGGTAAATCGTCCCCCATGTACATCACCTCTTCGGCACTGATGCCTGTTTCCTGCATCCATTGTTCAAAACACGGCCATTTATCCGATACGCCCAGATAAACATGCTGCACACCAAGTCCCTGATAGCGTTTTAGCACTGGCTGAGTATTTCCTCCAGATATGATGGCCACCGGATACCCTAATTTAACCGCCAGCTGCAAAACAAATCCATCTTTAATATTGGCTGTTCGCATGGGTTCCCCAGAGGGATGCATTGGTATAATTTGTGATGATAAAACGCCATCCACATCGAAGACAAATGCCTTCACCTTCATCAAATCTTCTTTGAAATTACTCATTCTGTTTGTGCTTTTAGTGCGAAGATACAAAAAAGGCCCTTCATACCGATGATGAAGAGCCCTTCTTTCTGACTATATTACTTACAATTCTCTCAATTTAAGTATGGTCAAGTACAATTCGCCACTGACCTTCAATTTGTTTCCAAATTAATGAAAAGTTTCCTTCGGCATCTCCCATTTGGCGCTTCAGGTGAAAGCTGCCGATGACTAAAATACAACCTTCTGCCAATTGTGTGAAACGCTTAAAAGAGTAGGTTAACGCACCTCTATGTTCAGCAGTCGGGTAACCCTTCTGATAATTTCTGAGCGTATTATCCCAACCATAGGTTAGGTTATTCAGCCCCATAAAACAGAGCGAATCAGACTGCCAGTAAACTTGCATATACTGTTCAAAGTCGCCCTTATTCCAGCCCAGCCGTGAGGCTTCCATCTGGTTTAAAATAGCCATTTTGTCGGCCGCACTCACTTCTGCAAGCACACGTTCCTGTGCGGCTGGCCGGCAACCAAAGGTTATCAGGCTTACAATTAGTAACAGACTAAACCAATTCGTCATTCCACCAAAATTATTAATAATTAACCTGCAGCTGCAGGCGCAGTAACTGTCCATTTTGATGATTAACCGGGTTAGCCATATCTTCGTAACGGCGATCGGAAATCACATACATGGCCACCAATTCAAAAGCCTTAATTGGCTGCCACTCCACTCCCAACTCCAGTTCTTTAACGGTGTAACTGCGGGCATCCAGCTCAAACTTTTTGCCACCATCGTAATACATCCCTTTTACAAACGGGAAAATTTCTTGCTTTTTATGCTTTATCCGATACATGAGCTGCGCATAACCGCCATGCAGCTTTTCCTTTCCTATCGAACCAATATCATTTGCGGCATCATAAGCAAATTCGGGTCCTACCCCAAAGTTGTATTCAGCCTGAAAACCAAATGGCTGTGGATAATACACAAATGTTCCGGCTAAACGCTGATCTGTAAAGAGCTGGTTCTTGGCCAAGTCCTTAGTGAGTGTGCCATCATTGTTACGCACAACAACCCCGTCTGAAACAGATGTCATCACATATTGCCCCGTGTAGCCTTGTACACCAAACTCCATATATTGCCCTGATTGCAACTCAATGGGATAAGCCAACCTCATGGCAACATGCGGAAATTTCTTTTCATCGGGCACTAAACTATTACCGCGCTGTCCGTTGTAGAACATTACGTAAGCCATTCCATAATCGCCCGACCCTTTTAAGCCTTTGTTTTTTATCGCTTTAAACCGATCGCGAATGGCTTTTGGCGCATAGTGTACACCTATGTTCATATCGCGTTCGTCTTTCACCCCACTATTGAGCGGGTCGTTGCGGTCTAAGGCTAACCTGACTTGCGAAGACTGCAGGTTTTCAAAACCAAATGGAATTTTACTTTGGCCACCTCTCATTCGCCATTCTCCGGCGGGGTCTAAAAAGTAATCGAAATAAGCATCTCTTAGCTGTCCTAAATTTTTCCCATCCGAAGCAAAATCGGCCTGGAAATAGAAATACAAACGTGGATGAACCTGGCCACTCACTTTAAAACGCATTCGACGAATTGAAAAACCATGGTAACCACCATAAGTTTTATCGCCCTGCGGGTTTTCCATCTCGGGATTGGTTTTATACAGGTCGTTATAGCGCAACTGCATATAACCATTCACCTTAACTTTGTCGTACCAGTTTGACAGATTTACAGAGCTTTTTTCATTTTCCTGTGCACCTGCCAAATCATAAAAAAAAGCCAAAGCCAATAAAACAACTCTAATTTTCATGATGCTATTTTTCTGTATTTCTCATTAAGTAAATTAAAGACAAATCTGCATGTAATGAGTCTACAACCTTCCAACCACAACACTTACACTCACCCATGATAGTTTTACTCATTGATGCGAAAGTAATAAAACTTCATGATTAATGAACACTTTGTATGCCTGTTTTATTTTTTACTATTTTCACTGGCTAATAAAAGAATTGCAACAACAGAATGACATTACCAGACAATTACAAAACACTTGCAAATATTTCAGAGGGCATTTATAAAGAAAAAGGCAGTAAGTTTATTACCTATGCCTATCCGGTTGCGGATGAGGAGGAAATAAAAGAACATGTGGATCTGCTTAAAAAGAAGTATTACGATGCCCGACACCATTGTTTTGCCTGGCAATTAGGAGTTGACGGCAAAAACTTTCGGGCTAATGATGACGGAGAGCCATCGGGAACAGCAGGTAAACCCATACTCGGGCAGATACGATCGCACGAGTTAACCAACATACTTATAGTTGTGATTCGCTATTTTGGCGGCACAAAACTGGGCACCAGTGGCCTGATACGTGCCTACAAAGAGGCAACTATCGATGCCATTAACAATGGTGAAATCATTGAAAAAACCATTGATAATTATTATCGGATTAACTTCGATTATGGGGTGATGAACGATGTGATGAAAGTAATAAAGGAAGAGAATCCAAACATTCATCAACAGGACTTTAACCTGAGATGTGCCATTGAAATGAGCTGCCGACAATCTGAGGCCGAAAAGCTAATAAACAAATTTGAAAAGATTGAGTCAGTTAATGTTGACTACATCAAGACCATTTAACAAAGTCGAACGACATGAACAAATTTGACATCCTTATTACGGGCGACTGCAATCTCGACCTGATTTTTAACGATTTTGATAAAATACCCAAATTTGGAGAGGAAGTAATCGCTGAAAGTTTTAATATAAAACTGGGAAGTTCGGCCGGCATTACAGCTGTCCACCTGGCAGCTTTGGGAGCTAAGGTAGCTTATATCGGAGCCATTGGTCATGATGATTTTGGTGAGCAGTTTAAAGCCTTGCTCCAGTCCAATGGAGTGAATACGGATTACATGGTTGAAAAAAACGGCTACCAGACAGGCTGCACTGTGGTGATGAGCCAAAATGACGACAGGGCTAACCTTACTTATGCGGGCGCTATGGCCCAATTACACCCGCGCGACATTCCTCTGCAATTAGTCGCCACAACACGGTTCTTTCACCTTTCCAATCCTTATATCCTCCCTAATTTCAGAAACCAGCTAACAGATTTTTTTAAGGCAATCAAAGCTCACAAGGCGGTTACCTCATTAGATCCCCAATGGGATGTTATGGAAAAATGGGATACCAACCTGCTTGAACTCCTGCCTTACATTGACTATTTCTTTCCGAACGAAAAAGAACTGGAACTCCTGCTTCAGACTAACAAACTGCCAGCCGAGACCCTGACTCAGATGTGTCCAACCCATATTATCAACACCTGCGGCAGCAAGGGTGTGTGTCACTATCATTCCAACACATCAACTATATATAACAGCTATTTGAATAAGTCGCCTATTGACTGCATTGGGGCGGGCGACGCTTTTACTGCCGGCTTTTTGGCGGGTAAAATTGAAGGACAAGCAACACCTGAAGCCATTCGGTTAGGCTGCAAAAATGGCGCTTTATCGACCACCGTTGCAGGGGGAGGCGTGATTTATTCAGACCGCGAGGAGTTTGAAAAGCTTTTCGATAGACGCTTTCCATAGATGAATACCATGCAACATCACACATTCGCAAAAGTAAAGTAGCAGAATTGTTCTATTTTCAACCCTAAATCCAAAACAGCATGATGCATTATTTCCAAATAGTGATGAGTATAATTGCTACTGCTCTAAGCTGCCTATTACTATTAATGCTGTGGACCAGCATCCGGGAAAAAAAACACAAGGCCGCATTTAAAGCTTCACTGCTGTTTTTTCCGTTTTGCCTTCTAATTTTTCTCCCTGGCCTTCTCCATGGAAAATTCAATTGGTTCATAATAACATTTGACGCAGCATCTGTTCTAATTGGCATTTATCTTTTCATACCTAAGAACCTTTTTAAAAAACAGACTGAAGAAATACCAAAAGATAAAATAGACGAAAGAACCATCATGTTTGCCCGAAATGAGCTAATCCCAGGCTCTGAAAGATACCATAACTACTACAAAGAGTTTCCAGAACACCACGCACCAGATGAAGCATTCAGGACATTGCCGGGGTTGCTCAGCCCCTCGTCCACTTTCTTCAACCAATTATCCTACAAAGCCAGCAGTGCCCTTTTTCACATTGTTGATGGCCTGCACGCATCTGTTGAAGGCCCTTCAGGCAAAGATATCTGTCCTATTTCGCCTGAAAAATTTGCCCACTTCATTCAACACTGGGCCATTCAGTCAGGGGCTGTCTCGATAGGATTCACTAAGATGAAAGACTACCACTGGTATTCGCAAGGTGGTCGGGGCCAACGCTACGGCCAAGCAATAGAAAGCCAACATCCAACAGGCATTGCTTTTACTGTTGAGATGGATCATAACATGGTTGAACCCGCTCCCAGAAGCTCCATTACCATGGAGTCGGCCACACAATACCTGAAGGCAGGAATAATTGCGACCCAAATTGCTCAATTTATTCGGAATTGCGGGTTCAATGCCAGGGCACATATTGACGGTAATTACCAGCTTGTGGCACCTTTGGTCGCCCGCGATGCTAATCTGGGTGAAATTGGACGAATGGGCTTACTGATGACGCCCGAGCTAGGCCCCAGAGTGCGCCTGGGCGTTGTAACAACCGACATGCCACTGCCTGTATCTGAAAGGATATACGATAGTAGTTTTGAAGACTTCTGTGCCAAATGCCTGAAATGTGCGGCCAATTGTCCGGCTTCTGCCATCCCTGATGACAAAAAAGAATGTATTAACGGGGTTAATCGATGGCAAATTCACTCAGAAAAATGTTTCACGTATTGGTGCAGTGCCGGAACCGACTGCGGGCGTTGCATGAGTATCTGCCCTTACTCACACCCCAGGTACCCACTGCACAACCTAGTGCGCTGGAGTATCCGTAACTTTCCCAACTTCAGATACTGGGCAGTTAAGATGGACGACTTTTTTTATGGTAGAAAACCAGCTCCAGCCAAACTTCCGAGCTGGCTGCAAGGTGATGCCCCTAGGCGATGATCCTGGTTTTAACCTTACTGGCCGGATTGCCCCTGTAAATTCCATAAGGTTCTAATGAAGAAGATGCAACACTATTAACGCTTAAAACAGAGTGTGTACCACATGTTACACCACCAGTAATAACACTTCGCGCCCCCAACCAAACGCCGTCTTCCAGCACCACCGGTGCTATCATTAAATCAAATGTTGGCTTTTTATAGTTGTGATTCCCTATTAGTATAAATGCTTCCTGTGATAAACAGCAGTGCTTTCCAATACGGACCGTATCCAGATTATCAATCCACACACGCTCGCCAATCCAGCTATAGTCACCTATTTCAAGCCTCCAGGGGTACTTTATATTTACACCAGGCTTAATCACAACGCCTTTGCCAATTTTTGCACCAAACATTTTCAACAACCATACTTTAATCCCCGAAAAAGGATTGCACGGATTGATTAGGAATAAAGTATTAACAAGAAACCATAAAGTGCGCTTTACCGCACCGGCTCCTTCATTGTACCAATCGTTGTTATATTGAGATAAATCACTATTAGTCATGATGAACCATAAATATTTTCAAGATGAAAGTAACACCTTTCTAACAGGATGACAAAATTAACTTACAAGGAAAGCACTCCCATCTTTGAATAGATGTTTTCAATAACCAACAACGGAGACTGAAAAATCATCGAACATCCCGCCCTTTCTATTCGCAAACTAGCATAAAAAAAAGGAACCCACATTGTGAGTTCCTTTTCAGCGGAGAGAGAGGGATTCGAACCCCCGGTACCTCGCGGTACAACGGTTTTCAAGACCGCCGCATTCGACCACTCTGCCATCTCTCCAGTTTTTCAACGGGCATTTCCTTAAATGCGGGTGCAAATATATACATTTTTCAGCAGCAAGCAACCATTTAGGTTAAAAAAAATGGCATCGGCAATAAAAAAAATCAATTAACAATAATATCTCTTCTTAAAAGCCTCATAATTAATCCACTTTTTTGGCTGAACATTTGGTAAACACTGGAAATACTATATATTTGTAGAGGAAAGTTTAAGAATTAAATTAGTCAACCCTAAAATTAAGGAGTATTATGAACAAGGCTCAATTAATTGATGCAATTGCTGGCGAAGCAGATTTGACAAAAGCTGATGCAAAAAAAGCGTTAGACGCGTTTATTAAAGTAACTGGTAATGCATTAAAAGACGGCGGTCGTGTTGCATTAGTAGGTTTTGGTTCTTTCGGTGTTTCTGAAAGAAGCGCTCGTACTGGTAGAAACCCTCAAACTGGTAAGGAGATTGAAATTCCTGCTAAAAAAGTTGTTAAATTTAAAGCTGGTAGCGAATTAAGCGATGCTATCAACTAAGAGAAAACAACCGTAAAATATCAAGAGAGTGCACTCGCACTCTCTTTTTTTGTTATAACATACTACATTGCTTACACTACAAAAAAATGATTGACAAACTGTTGGCTTTTTTGGAGCAATTTACCGTTGAAGAAAGGAAAGAACAATTATTAGAAGTTGCTAAACAACGCACCCGATACGTAACGGTGGTATTAGAAAACATTTATCAAACTCAAAACGCCAGTGCCGTGTTGCGATCTTGCGATTGCTTTGGCATTCAGGATGTTCATATTATTGAAAACGAAAACACGTTCAATATTAACCCTCAGGTCGTATTGGGGGCCACCAAATGGCTGCACCTGCACCGCTATAATGAACAAACGAACAACAGCAGGGCAGCCTTACAAAAACTCAAGGCGGATGGCTATCGAATTGTGGCCACCACACCTCATCGAAATGATACTGACCTACAAAAATTCGATTTTAGCAAAGGAAAAACGGCTTTCGTATTTGGGAACGAACGAGCTGGAATTTCAGACATAGTGATGGAGGAAGCCGATGAATTTATGAAAATACCCATGTACGGATTTTCTGAAAGCCTAAATATTTCTGTTTGTGCGGCCATTACTTTACAGCACGCTGCCAACCACATGAAAAATAGCCAAATTGAATGGCAACTGGCCGATGCAGAGGTGAAGCAACTCTACCTGGAATGGCTAAAAAAATCCATAAAAAAGAGCGATCTACTCATAACTGAGTTCAATAAAAGAAACAATACCGCCTTTTAAATGTTAAAAATTTACGTGGGATACAACTGATAATGACGATATTTTTTTATTTTTGAAGAAAATCTGATTCTATGAATTGCATTATTATTGATGATGACAAACTCTCAACAAAAATCATACAGGAATTTGTTGAGAAAACAGATGATTTGAATCTGGCGGGGAATTTTGATAGTGCAGTGAGTGCCATTAACTACCTGTCTAAACAAGGGATTGAACCGGTTGACTTAATCTTTTTAGATATTGAGATGCCTGAAATGAGCGGAATTGATTTTCTGAAATCATTGGATGAGCTGCCTCAGGTTATCGTGTACTCATCTCAAGAAAAATATGCAATCGACTCCTACGAATATAACGTCACTGACTACCTCCTGAAACCTGTTCAATACGGACGCTTCATAAAAGCCGTAAAAAGAGCCCGTGAACGATTTGAAGAAAAGGAAACAGTAACGAAAGAGTCCAATGAAATTTTCGTTAAGAACAACAGCTCACTAGTGCGGGTTAAATACGATGACATATTGTGGATTGAAGCACTTGAAAACTACGTTGTGCTAAACACCTTTAAGGACAAGTTTACGATTCACTTTACCATGAAGGCCATATCTGAAAAAATGCCGCCTGACAGATATGTACGTGTGCACCGCTCCTTCATTGTTAATATCAATAAAATAAAAGTGATTGAAGATAATTCGGTCATCATTAACTACGAAGGAGGCACAAAGATTATCCCCATAGGAAAATCGTACAAAGACAAATTAATGGACGACATCAACCTGATAACACGATAAGCCAAAAAACCGTCAGTAGTGACGGTTTTTTTTATACCCTGCCCGGTCTAATCATCATCATCATGGCTATCGTAGGTTGTAACGTTGCTCACTTCAGAATTGTAATAGTATACAATTACTTCTGCCGTATCTCGCAAGAAGTTGATTCGACCAATCTCTGCACGATGAATATCCAAACCGGTTCTTTCCTTTAAATCTTCCAGCATTTCCTCATGCCGTTCGGGCGTGATCAGTTCTATCTTTTCGTAGATAACCAATTTACTGGACTCATGCTTTAACAGCCACATACGCTCTAAACCAAAAGTAACTGCGATAACCAGAAAGTTAGTAGTTACCAGTTCCATTACACTCACCTGAGCACCACTGAGCGCGTTAATCACTGAAACACCAATGGTAATAAACAGGTAAGTCATTTCCTTAATGGGAATCTGCGTTGTTCGGTAACGAATAATTCCGAAAATGGCAAAAAGCCCCAAAGCGAAGCCCAATTGAAGATTCACATTATCAAGTAGGGTACACAGTAAAAAAACAATGGTACTAATGAGTAGAAATGTGAAGAGATAGTCTTTTCTTCGGGCATTTTGATAATAGAGGAATCGGACTAAAATAAGCGTTACAAGAAAATTAAATGCAAAGCGCAGCAGCAAGCGAATTAAACCATCCGGGTTTATGAAGTCGGCCTCCAGAAAGCTCACGTTCATAGGTACTTGTTTGATTAGTTAAACTTACTGCAATATCGGCAAAGTCAATTACAATCCCATCAATTTTTTAGAATAATATTGAGTGTTGCATACGATGTGATGCTGCCAAATCACTTTTTGGTGGAGCTTAGCTGATGCATGAAAAAGAAAGTCGGCTGCTATTTCTTTCTATTGTATCAAGTCAATCAAAATTGTTGACGTATTAATTTGTCCCATAAATCTTACGCCATAGCTGTCATCCTTCAATTGAGTTAGACCAGGTAAACAGAAAGATTTAAAAAAAGCCGTGACAGAATTATCACGGCTTAATATCGCAATGGGTCAGGTACTATTATTTATTCCATGATTGCCACGCATCTCACCTTTATAGTTACCTGTAACATCATCAAACTTAACGCCTGCTACTTTATTGAGCGGGAAATAGATTTTTAAGCCGTCTTCTGAACCCGTTATTTCGGCATCAAGCTCCGCCGCATCGCGCGCCACATCCCACATCCGGTTTAGCCACACAGGTGGGCACATAATTGCTCTTTTTATTCGCGCTGATTTCCCAGCCAGGCTGTGCAACTGCCATTTGCAAACAGCAGAGCACAGAAAATAAAAAGATACCTATAGTTTTTTTCATTGAAATTTGTCTTTGAGTTTGCACAAGGGAAAATAGGTTACTTTTTGACCAGTCGAATTGCTTGACCACCACCGGCAGCCAACTTTAGCGTTAAAACAGTTTGAGCAGTCACTTCTTCTTGAACAATCTCATATGCCTGTGGATTTGTTTCCCAGTCCGCCTCAGCAGCATCTTTATAAATTTGCGCAGTATATATCGATCCCGGCGTCAGAAAATCCAATTTGACACTAAGCGTTCTGGCTTCTTCATTAGTAGCGCTTCCAAGGTACCACTCCTCCCCGCTTCTTCGGGCAATGGTAATGTATTGTCCCACTTCTCCGTTTAATACATGCGACTCATCACTATCGGCATTAAAATCAGCAATGAACTGAAATGCAGGATGTCCCTCATAGTTCTTAGGCAAATCGCTGGCCATTTGCAGCGGACTATATAATATCACAAAGTTTGCCAATTGTTTAGCCAGTGTTGTGTGCGTGCGTGTCATGCCGATATCTTCTGCATTCCATTTCACACGCTCACCGGCGTTTTGAAACAGCAAATCAAATGTACCAGGCGTGTAATCAGTAGGACCACCCAGTCCTCTTGTGAATGGAATGGTAACAGTGTGCGACGGCGGATTTCCTTCACTCCAGGCATTCCACTCCATGCCTCTCACCCCTTCACGTGTCATCATATTCGGCCAGGTGCGTCGAATCCCCGTTGGCTTAATAGGCTCGTGCACATCCAACATAATCTGGTATTTGGCAGCTAACTCAACCACTTTCCGATAATGACGTACCATAAACTGCCCATGGTGGTGCTCTCCACGCGGATAAATTCCTCCCGCATAACCTGTTTTAACCGCATGCATCCCCAGATCGTGACACATCCTATAGGCCGCCTCCATAAATTTTTCGTATGATTCGATATCTCCACCTGTCTCATGGTGGCCAATAAGCATCACGCCTTTCTCACGGGCATAAGCCGCTACCTTTTTAAAATCAAAATCAGTGGCCGGAGTAATGTGATCAAACGCATCTTTAGCACCCCAGTTTTCCCATCCATCATTCCAACCTTCGATAACAAGTCCCTCAATATTATTGGCCGCAGCAAAATCAATATGCTTAATGGCGTTTTCGGTGGTTGCCCCATGCCTTGGGCCCGGATACCAGGTTTCTGTTCCTAAATGCATTCCCCACCAAATTCCAATGTACTTCATCGGACGAATCCACGATGTATCTTCAATAAGACTGGGCTCATTCAGGTTGAGTATCAAATTACTCTGCACCAGACCAGCTGCATTGGAACTAACCTGAATGGTGCGCCAGGGTGTTTTCATGGGAGCCGAACCACGCACCTTATCTCCATTGGCCCAGGGAACCAGCTCAGCTTCGTAAACACCTTTTACCTTCTGTTTAAGGGTCATTCCGGCGTAATCAGTTAAGGCCGCTTCGTGGATGCTTATATGAATGTTTTGTTCTCCTTTCATGGTAACAGGAGTTGCCACCCACGATGCCTCTTCCATGGGTGTTTGCTGATATAATTTCTCGTAAGTATTGTAGTCAGCCCAAATCCACCAGGTGTCCGGATTGCCTTTGACATCAAACTGCGTCAGCTCATCCATGATCACAAAGTCACCCATGTTTTCTTGCTCCGGCAGTTCGTATCGGAATGCAACACCATCGTTATAAGCTCTGAAATATAAATTCATCAAACGCTTCTGACCCACAAGCTCCTGTAGCTGAACGACAAGCTCCCGATAATGGTCTTCAACTTTCTTATTCTCGCCCCACGGTTGCTCCCAGGTCGCATTATGCTCATTCACCTGTGTTTTTATTACCTTAAAACCTTCATTAAGGGCAGGAATTTCTTTAAAAACAAATCCTAATTGCGAAGGATAAATAATTGTGTCCTGCTTATACAAAGCATGGTAATAAGGCTTTCCTTCATTTAAATCAAAACCAATGCTTATTTGATTATCGGGAGATGAAACCACGCTATACTGGTCAGGTAGACTGCAACTCATCTGTCCTAAAACTATTATCAGAACCGCTAAAATATTCAAGATTGTCTTCATGTTTATAATGTATTTTGTGTGACTATCGCAATCGAATTATGATAGCTCAAGCTATCGTAATTCGATGATGCTAAAATACCATCGATGCAAAACGAATGAAATAAGCAGATACAAAGTACAGATGAATGTACAGACAAAACAAACTCTTATCCACTAATAATGTGAATGCTAGATACTACAAGATACAGATCAAATACAGGATAAATGCTACCACATTGGTATAACCACAGCCCTCATTAGCTTATTTAAGCGAACACAATTCTAAATAGGGACGTATAACAATTACAATTAAAAGGAGGGAATAGACATTACATACTGTTCAAACTCATCCGGATTCACCTTTACTCTGGACTTAATCCGATTACGGTATGTGTAAACCGTGTTTCTGGAAATCCCCAAAATAGAAGCGATTCTTTCGGCACTATCAATTCCCAATCGTGAAAGCGCAAAAACACGCATTTCAGCACTAAGCGTTACAGGAGTGGTAACCTCAAGCTGTGAAGCTGGCTCCAATACCGCATTTACGCGTTCAATAAACGTAGGAAATAAGCGGATGAATAGCGCATCAAAGCGTTCAAACAGTTGCTCTTTGTCTGCGCCGAGGCCACTTTTTGTCAGATAATCAGCAATAGCATCATATTTCTTCTGCAGCAGTAAACTTCTGATCTTTGCCTGCATTTTTTCCATTTCATGAAAATACACAGAACTAAGCTCAAAATAGTTTGTGAGTGATTCTTCCTTGATTTTATTTGATTCGATCAACTGCTCATTTTGAGTGGCCAATAAGCTGTTTTGCTCATTTATTTTATCATGTCCTCTTTTGACTTCACGATGCCTGAGCACTAACCTAATCCATAGATAGATGATTACAATGAGGCTGATAACTACAATTATCAGTATGCTCGAAACAGCCACCATTCGCATCTGCTGCAACTCTTTAAGCTGCATCTCAATAATAGGCACAATGTGAGTTATTTCAGCTTTACGTTGACGGGCACCGTAAAACTCAGCATCCTGAATAGCCCTTATCAAAAACTGATGAGCGAGCTTAATTTCTCCTTTCTCCAGTAATAATTGAGCCATCAAGCGGCCGGAAGTCGTTTCATATGTTGACGAGCGAATATCCGACTCAATACTATTCAACAGGTAATGAACCTGCCCTTCCAAATCCTCAAGATGATAGCAGGCCCAGGCCATGCAGGAATAAATCTTTGCTTTTTCATGTTCTGATGTGTTGGGTTGCTCAACAAACAGCCTGCATTGGTCAAGTGCGTCTTCAGCCCTATTCAAGTCTATCAACTTCAGTGCTCTCACCAGCTGGTAGTCAACATAACTTTCATTGGCTACTTGCAAAAGTGAATCGGCATAAGCATGATTTAACTGCCTGTACTCTTCGTGATAAGCCGGCACATCATTGTAAGTCAGCAGATCGCCATAAAGCCGGGTCATTAAACTGTAATAATACAATCTGAGAGCTTCAGAAGGCATTTCATCAACTTGAGTAATCACCTCAATAGCTTCACTAAATAAACCCGCACAAAGCAATACATCAGCCTTACACAACAAGGCCTCTACCTGCTTGTCTGATGACTTTAACCTTTTAGCCTGCTGCTCCATCTTCAGAGCTATATTAAATGCCTCCTGACTCTTATAAGAATAAAGCTCGGCGAATAGCTGCTTATTGAGTGTATAACGCTGGATATTATCCAATTCTCCGCCATGCCCCTGCAATTGCCTTCTCAATTCGCCAATCCGTTGCTCCTTGACTTCATCATATCTCTTTCGCTCACTATACTTCTGCTCCGTGGCCTTAATTGTTTTTAATAGAGATGCCGACAACTCATTAGCGAACAAACTGGTGTTAAACAGCAATGCCATCAAAAGAAAAATAACGCAATGCCTCATATCTGTGTAATGTTAGGATCATTACACAGAACATTTTCAGAAGCGTATTTATCTATTGAGATAGTTATCATCACCGAACAATACTAAGCCTTGGTTTTAATCATGTGAACTCCCTATTTTAATAACCTCGCCCATTTTGCTCATTACATGCTGGTAAGCGCCTTTGGTATGTGGCAATAAGCAATCGCTACAGTCTTTAACGCCGTTCGTATACTTAAAATTCCCTCCACACTTATCTTTTAGCATATACAGGGGGCAAAAACAAAACAGGCAGTTAAACTCATCTTCATTCTTAACAGTGTGACAAGGAAAAAACTCACATTTTTTATGTTGACAGAACTTATAATTCTCTGTTGTATGCTTATCCATTAAATGTCTATTTAAAATATCTGAAAAAACTTAAGGACACAAAGTTTAAAAAATAGCTTCACAAAATGAAAAAAGGGATGCCTGAACCACATCCCCTTTTTCCAGTTGATAGAATAAATATCTTAATTAAGATGTTGATAACACCTTACCCATTCCACATTCATATTTGCAGCACCATCCAGCTTCTCCACATCTTCAGTTATATGCGAACTGAACACCAAATACATAGGTGTATCCGGAATATTAGTAGTCTGTTCACTCACCTTGACTCCATTCACGAACCAGGTTAGCTTATCCTTTTCCCACTCAAGTGAATAGATGTAAAAATCATTATCAAAGCTGGCCCCTTTAACGGTCTTTGCAATCTGCTTTGGACCTTGTCCATTCATTAACTGCAGGCCATTTATATGGCTTTTGGCGTTGCTGTCTTCAAATCGGAATACATCAATTTGAGGTGACATTTTTTCACCTACCAACCAAAAAGCATGTTTCACCTGGCTAACATGTTCAACGCGAACCTTTGCTTCAATTTTACCATACACCTGGCGATGGCTTTGACCAGTACTCATCAGGCCCGAGGTAAAATTAAAAACCTTAGGCATAAAGCCACGCTTGGAATCCCAAACAAGCCCCTCAGTGCGCTGATTTTTGGTACTGATTTGAACACCACTTCCTCCTATGGCAATGTTGTCGTCTACAAAAAACTGCTTCTCATTTTCCAGTACGTAGGTTTTATTAAGCAGTGCTTTTCCCCAGTAATATCCGGTTATCCACTTTTCTTTGCTTAAGTGCTGTGCTGTAAACTCATCCTCAAATACCAGTTGCCATTTCATATTATCAGCAAACTGATTATCCTTTTCCACCTTTTTGTACCACTTATAATCGGGCGATTTCAGAAGCTTATCATACTCCTGTATTAAACTGTATTCTTCTGACTTTTGAAACCTCTTTTTATCTTCCATCCAATTTTTAAAAGTGACAAACTTTTCTGATGTCACCTCCAGCTCCAGTTCCTGAAAAGTTTTCAGGCGCTCTGAATTATGGATATTCTGATAATTTTTGAAGGCTGCAGAATTAACCTCTTTCTCATACAGTTTAATATCGGCATCCTTTGTCAGTTCCGTGAAGCGCTTAAACTTCTGAAAAGCCTCTGACTGCTTATATTCTTTCTGCTGCTTTTCACTCTGAAACTCGCTACTTTTGATGTATTTACTCAACTCAGCAAGTTCCGCTCGCTTTGGCGACTCTGCAATCTGCTTTACTTTTTCAGGCATCCCCGAGGCCAAATACTTAAAGTACTTTTTTAGCTCACCTGATTTTTTTTGAGTTTTAAACTTCTGCAACTGTCTAAATTCTGCTGTATCCTTAAACCTTTCGTTCTTGAGTTTATCGACTTTCTGTTTAAATTCTGCTGAATTTAATAGTATTTCAAGTTCTTTAATACGCTTTAATTCGTCGGATGTACCATATGTATTAAACCGCTCTAAGTCGGTTTTAATTTGCTTCTGCTCAGCCTCGTACTTAGCTGTTTTTGGGTATTTGCTTGATGAAAATAGTGCCATTATTATCTTAATTTTTGGGCGTTCAGAAGTATAAATACGATAATAAGTCAATAAAGTTTAGGTTTCCGACATTTTTTTACTGTAAAAAAGCGAAGTGTACGGGTACACAAGCACATCTGTTCGAAAATGAACATTATCGACCAACCCAACACAACCCTACCTGCTCTACACCTGCACTTTACATTAGTTGGTCCAGTTATTGAACTAATTCTTAGTGTTACGAACCAATAAAGATTGGCAAGACTTACAATTTATTACACAGCTGAAACACATTGACTCATATTTGATAAATATTAACATTTTTTACTATTGTTTTAATTAAGTCGTAAGCAACTCATAAGTATTGTATTTCAGTAGGTTAACGCTCTCGCATTAATTTAAATCGTTAAAATTGTGTTAATTTTTATCAGCTTTCAATAAATATGATTTCGGTCATATATCATCAATGGGAAAAATGAGTCTTTTGCAGCAAAATGTAAGACAACGGGTAGCCACTTTATTTAAATACGCGAACCATGAACGATTTACTACAGTTAATTAGCTTCTTTGATACCACCTCACTTTCTGAAATGAGCAGGGCTAAGCTATTGAACAGAGTCGACACCAAATACATTGTGACTCCAGCTGTATTAGTCAAAGCCTTATCTAAGCACATAGATGACTACGAAGTGCTAGCAATTAATAATAAAGTCAACCTATCCTATTCCACCATCTATTTTGATACGGATGAGTTAGACATGTATAAGGAGCATCATAACGGTAAAGAACACAGATATAAAGTGCGCTACAGGCAATATGCTGAAACCGGTGACAAGTTTATTGAGGTAAAAGAGAAATTTAAAAACCGGACCATTAAAGAGCGCCTGAGAATAGACCGTTTTACATATCCTATTGCCAAAGGCCTCGAGTGCATTGTAAATGACTGTACCCCTTACGATCCAAAACAATTGGAACCTAAGCTCACAACAAACTTTAATAGAATAACGCTTATCAACAAAAAAGCATGCGAACGCATAACAATTGATGTTGATATTAACTTTAGCAACGAAGGAACAGAGACCTACTCTTTAGGAAACTGTGCCATTATAGAGATCAAGCGCGATAAGGAAGATGTCTATTCTGCTTTTGCCCGAACACTTAAGAAGCAAGGTGTACTCCCACTTTCAATTAGTAAATACTGCCTTGGCACAATTGCACTCAACAACAAAGTGAAGTATAACCGCTTTAAACCTCGATTAAGAAAAGTAGAAAGATTAATGGCTCAGGAAGAACGATCACTAGCAATGGTGGTGTAATGAGAAACATGATGAAAGGACTGGTTATTATATTATGCCTGCTTTTAACCAATACGGTTCTCGCATCAGATAAGCCAGATGCGTCTATGAGAGAGCGCCTGAAGACAAGTGCCAATAACTTTTTTCAAAGCGATGAAATTATTCACATTACCGTACGGGCCGATTTTCAGGCACTGAGAGCTGATCGGGATAAAAGTTCCAATGATTATCATCCGGCCTTCGTAGACTTGGTGGATGATGGCGACTCATTGCAAATACCTGTAAAAATAAAAACACGGGGTAATTTTCGCTTAAAAACTGAAAACTGTGATTTCCCTCCCTTGCGCTTCAATTTCAAAACACGCGATGTTATTAACACCGTTTTTGAAGGACAAGACAAGCTGAAACTTGTGACCCACTGCAGAGATACAAGCGAAATTATGCAACAAACAATGCTGCGTGAATACCTTGTTTACAAACTCTATAATCACATTAGCGAAACAAGCTTAAGAGTCAGACTGGTAAAAGTTAAATACCTCGACATTAATTATGGCGAAGAATTAAATAAGTATGCATTTTTTATAGAGTCGACCGAACAGGCTGCTGAGCGCCTCGGCATGGAAGAGATTGAAATGGCCAACCTCACCCAACAGCAGCTGGTTGAAGAGAACATACTAAAGGTGGCCCTTTTTAATTACATGATTGGCAACACCGATTGGTCCATTCCTAAATTACACAATGTAATATTAATGAGCGATGGAAGACACACGCCTCCGGTTGCCATACCCTATGATTTTGATATGTCGGAGTTTGTTGATGCCAGCTATATGCACCTATACATGGGGCAAGAACTGCTAGAAAACCGCTATAAAGGCAAAAAGGTAGCGATTGAAAATCTGGAACACGTGATTAAACACTACCAAGAAAAGAAGAAAGATTTAATTAGCACTGTTCTAAACCTCGAGCAACTGGATTTGGCCTGCAAACAGGAATGCCTGAAGCTCATTGACAGCTTTTACCAAGTTCTATCGAACAGACAAGCCTATCGCAAGGCATTTATTGCGGAGGCAATTCGCTAACGCTATATAACACTACTATAAAATTTTACGTGCAAACTGTTCGGCAACCTGCATCAGTAAATCAGATGCCTGAACGACAGACTCTTCTGGCGTGGCCGCCAGAGTGGACAGTTCTGCAAGGTAGTCAATTTCTTTCACGGCCTTCTGTAGGGTAATACTGCCACAAAAAACTGCTACTTTTTGAGTGGTTTTAACATTTAATACGCCTTGTATAACTTTACCTGATAACGTTTGCTCATCGAGCCGTCCCTCCCCTGTTATAACCCAATCAGCATCTTGAATTTTTGAAACAAAGTCTGCTACTTTCATGACCAATTCGATACCTGGCAATAAACGAGCATTTAAAAACACAACAGCACCAGCACCAAGACCTCCTGCAGCTCCTGCTCCTTTAATATCCTGAGGATTCACTCCTCTAATTCGATGCATTAAGCTTCCAAAGTGCCTGAGTCCCCTATCGAGTTTGTGCAGTGTTTCTGTGGTAGCGCCTTTCTGCTCTGCATAAATAAAAGCGGCTCCCTGATGGCCGTAAAGTGGATTACCTACATCGCAGGCGACCTCAAAAACTACCTCCTTTATTTGCTCTACAACGCTCGATTCTTCAATTCGATGAAGGCGAATCAGATCAGCCCCAACTCCTTTTAATTCAACATTATTTACATCGTAAAAGCGATACCCTAAAGCACGTGCCATACCCAAACCAGCATCGTTGGTTGCACTGCCTCCAATTCCTAACAGGATTCGCTGAGCTCCCCGCTGTAAGGCATCAACAATGAGCTCACCGGTTCCATAAGTTGTAGTGCGTAAAGGATTTGCCTCATTTTCTTTCAACAATCTAATCCCCGATGCTGAAGACATCTCAATATAAGCAGTTTTGCTTTGCTCAGAAAATAGGTAATCTGCCTTAACCGGCCTAAACAGAGGATCATTTACTTCCACAGTTATCTGTTGCCCGCCCAAGTGGGATTTCAACACATCAAGGGTCCCATCTCCTCCATCGGCCAAAGGACATTTTACAATACTCGTAATTGGAGATATTCGCTTAATGGCACTTTCTACCAACTCACAAAATTCAACTGCCGTTATTGAACCTTTAAATTTATCTGGTGCGAGAACAAGTTTTTTCATCATGAAAGCCGAAATATCGTATGTAGCAATGCGGTAAGATTAAGAGCAAATTTACGAATTAATAATCGCTACATAGTGGTCGTTACATCACTAGTACCAAACGAAGGGGCGCATTAACTCAACAATTTGCACAGTTAATTAAACATCTAATTTACTCAAAGAGTAGGAGTTGCCCAAAAACAAAGGCTTCCCTGTAAATTTTATATTCAAAAAAAGTGACTTAAGGCTGTGAAATCAATCGTAATTTTTTTACTTTTGCCGTGCATTTGCGAAAATAGCTCAGTTGGTAGAGCACGACCTTGCCAAGGTCGGGGTCGCGGGTTCGAGTCCCGTTTTTCGCTCGAGTTTCACACACTAGCCCAAGTGGTGAAATTGGTAGACACGCAAGGTTGAGGGCCTTGTGGACGTTTTAGTCCGTGCTGGTTCGAGTCCAGTCTTGGGCACTTTCTAAGAATTCAAAACAATGCAAAAGCGCTTAAAATCAATATTTTAAGCGCTTTTTCTTTTGGGCAAAAACCCATCAAAAAGCATCAAAACAGGGGTTAAAAGGGACTAAATCGAGACCTATTGCTTTTTCAGACAAAATAGGTCTCGCCAAATCCTATCTCACTGACTCACAAAATATTATTTGACTCATTTTGATATATTTTGAACTTGGAAGTTTGCGTAAATCGGTCT
Organism: Carboxylicivirga taeanensis; assembly: GCF_051851475.1. Taxonomy (NCBI): domain Bacteria; kingdom Pseudomonadati; phylum Bacteroidota; class Bacteroidia; order Marinilabiliales; family Marinilabiliaceae; genus Carboxylicivirga; species Carboxylicivirga taeanensis. Next base: position 24,521 of record NZ_JBPUSJ010000022.1, read on the forward strand.
TAATTTAAGTCTTTCGCGAGACCTATTCGCGCTTCCTTAAAAAAACTATCTGGTATGAGACTAATAAGTTGCTATGTGATTAAAAAAACAAAAGCCAAAAAAGATGGCTCCTGCCCGATTTACATACGGGTGACGCTGAACCAAAAACGGATGGAATTATCAACGGGGATTTTTATTTCTCCCAATGGCTGGAACGAAGTTGCTCAAAAAATTAACCCCGATGTTGAGGGATTTCAAATATATAACAATCGTCTTACAAAGATGACTACGGATATCTTCGATATCTACAATCAACTCGTATCAATAGGTAAACCATTTGACATCGGAAGCATTAAACGCCGGTATTTAGGGGTGAATGAGACACTTGGAATTCTGACTATTTTTGATTATTACCTAAACACCATTGAAACAAACCTGGGAAAAGGCTATGCCTATCAAACACTTAAGCATTATCGTGTCTCCAGAACAAAGCTGGGTGAATTTATAAACAACCAGCTCTCTCGCAAAGATTTTCCGGTTAATGAAGTGAACTATGATTTCCTGAATCGATTTGATATGTATATTAAAGCTGAATATGGCATCCACCAGAATACCGCCTGGAACTACCATAAGCATCTTCGCAGGGTATTGAACCTGGCCATATCCTTGGAACACATAAAGAAAAACCCATACTCTAAATTTAAAGTCAAATTAGAGGAGGCTCATCGAGACTTTCTGACAAAGGACGAACTATTTCGTTTGGAAACAAAGCAGATTGAACTTGAAAGACTAGCCACCGTAAGAGATGTTTTTGTGTTTGCCTGCTACACAGGCCTGGCCTATTCAGATATTGCCAAACTCAATAAGTCACATCTTCAACAAAGAAATGATGGCAACTTATGGATTGTAATCAACCGAACCAAAACAAAATCGAAATGTCACATTCCTCTCTTTTCTAATGCAATAAATATTCTAAGTAAATATGCAGATTATCCTGAAGCACTGCTAAAAGGACGTGTTCTGCCAGTGGCTTCCAATCAACGTCTCAATAGCTATCTTAAAGAGTTGGCAGACATATGTAGCATCAAGAAGAATCTCACGATGCATATGGCGCGACATACGTTTGCGACAACCGTTACCCTTTCCAATGGAGTACCCATCGAAACAGTTTCCAAAATACTGGGGCATCGTTCACTAAATGTCACCCAAATTTATGCCAGAGTACTCGAAACAAAAATCTCTGAGGACATGAATAACTTAAGACAAAAGCTTAGGCTGTAGGCATTAAATATCAGTGCAATCATGGAAACTACATTCATATAGCCAGGTAAAAATGTCGTAACTTTACACAGATAACCTTACGGTTTTCTGAAAATTCAGATACTCCTCGCTATTAAAACATCGATAGCGAGGAGTTTTAATTTGGCTATTGACCTAAAATGTAATCAACTGCATGTTGTGCCAAGCTGGCTGCTGATACAATGAACTTCTTATCACTCTTCAGCTTTTTCAACCATCCTTCGATATAGGCTGCGCTATTATCAATGGTGATAGTTTCAATGCCACTGATGCCGCAGAGGTAGGCTGCTCCCATTTCGGCTACCAACTCTTCCTGACTATAATCCTTGCTGCCGAAGTTAAGATTGGAAAACTGCTGATGACGATTTAAACGCTTACGATGACCTGTGCTATGCAATGCTTCATGAAACAAGGTTGAGTAATATTCCTCATCTTTAAAAAAGCATTTGGCATCAGGTATGTGTATTTCATCTATTGAAGGAATATAACAAGCCTGATTGACCCCATGTTTAATTACTGGCTTATCTTCCCAGTGTTTCATGATTTGATCGCAAGAGTCAATACATTCAAAATCATGAACAAAAGCCGAATCTTCAGGTATTTTATCGGCAGCAATACCTTCAACATCATCAATATGAAAGACCCGGTAATAACGAAGCATCGGTATTTCCTCAATTTCACCATCTTTTGTTACCTCCAATAGCTTCCAGAAAATAACCATAAATGACTTGGAACCTTTTTTGATGGAAGCGCCCAACTGCTTTACCTGATTAAAGGTCAGAAAATATGGCCGTTCGAAGTTAAAACTCAACAAATACCAGAAGTTAAACCCCCGATATGGCTTTTTCGAAATCAGATTCCTCGGAATGGAATTAGATGTTTTCCAGGGCATAGCCCATGGTATGACGCCATTTTCTAATCGCTGAACAATTAAATTGGTAACTGTTTCATAAATATCAAAGTTTTTCATTGTATTCACTGCTGCCTTGCAGATTTATTGCGGCTTCTGGCACGCCATTAAATTTTGGCGCATACCATTGAGCCGGCTGGATACTTGTCAAGTGGGCATGTCAGTTTTTGTGAGTAGCAAAAACTGAACGCCTCCGAAGGACGGCTGACCTTGAATGAACACATTCAGCCGCACTTGACTTATCAAACAGGCGATCAATACTTTTGACGGAATTTCAGATGGGGTGGGAATTACTCCAACAAGCTTTACTAATGATAGTTTAGGGATGCTCCGCCATAGAGCCACACCTATTGGGCTATACACAATGGTAACATCCCAATTCTCACTTACTAACTAAATGTAGTGGGTGATTATACCATATGAATCCACAAATAAAGATTAATACAAAAGAGCAGCCCTTTTTTCTCCTTATCTTTGCATAAAACAATAGTATAAGATGAGCAGCATTTCCAAATATTTTCAAGATTTACAAGAAGAAATGACTCAATGGCGTCGCCTCTTTCACAAATATCCTGAACCGGCCTGGTGTGAATTTGGAACAGCGACATTTGTGGCTCAATCACTAAAAAAATGGGGTTTCAAAGTATGCATGGGCAAAGA
>NZ_JBPUSJ010000023.1:0-24227 GCF_051851475.1 Carboxylicivirga taeanensis
CCTGTACCTCCAGCAGCATTGGCAGCGATAACTAATTCGCCTCCATCACAAACCGGTGCATTAAAAGTAGGGGCCGCTGTTGGGTTTTCAAAAACGGTAATCGTTGTCGAAGTCGAATTCACACATAAATTAACATCCTCTACAGTTAGGGTAAATACATGACTCCCTGCACCATAATCTTCTGAAGATAAAGTAGCATTCTGTGTGGTTGCAACCGTTTCTCCAGCAGCATTGGTCCATATATAGCTGTTATATTCATCGGAAGCAGCAGCCAGCTCCATCGGGCTTCCCAAACACACATCACCGCCGTTACCTGCCACAGGAGTAGGCAAAGGATTAACCGTAACAACAGCAGTCCCATTCATGAGGGAAGAACAGCTATTATCTGTTCTATTAACTGCTTCTACATAGTAGGAATCAGAGACACTGACAGAAAAGTTAATGGCGCTACCATTTCCATTAATAGGAAAACGAACCGCATCACCATTACTATGATAGAGCTGATAATCCATACCTACTTCAGAACCACTCAAAGTAAGAGTAGCTGTCTCTCCCACACAAATAGACACTTCTGTAGGGGTTAAATCGAATTCAGTAGGCGTCTTATTAACATTAGTGAAGTCGTAGTTTGATCCAACAATAAGACCAAGATTATTTCGCTGTACATATTCGAAATATATGGCGACATTATAGTATTGGTCGGTAACTCGATCTGGATAAAAACGGAGAACTGCATTGGTGCCAGTACCAATAAGCTCCGCCCAACCCGGATGCTGCTCTGCAGCTCCAACAAAAGTTGTAATGGTCCACTCAATAGTAGTCGCTCTCGGATCAATTTCATCCGGCACTATGTCGACATATCCACCTTCTGTGCAATAACTTGCTCCCAGACTGGGTATGGGGTTACCCACTTCCGCCCCTTTAAGAACAGGGATACCGTAGTCGGCCTGCTTTTTAGCAAAGTATTTTGTCGCCTGACGCAATTCTTTGTTAGATATGTTTTGCCCCAAAGCACTAACACTGGCTAAAACCATTGCCAACGCCAAAATTAATCTAACGTTAAAAAGTAACATTCTTTTCATAAACTTGAGTTTATATCTGCCCCCAACTCCACAGATCCCCTATACAGCATTAAAAATATAATTTCGTTACCGAACCTCGGTACGATTACACATGAATCTTTTAACATTTTTATCAACACCCCAAGGCGACAAAAATACTTTTGTCAGCAATAAGCTATTAATTAATGTATTGAATCAATAGAATCGATCTTTCTTAAACAATTACATTTGTTACGTTAATACTGCCCAGATGTTTCGCCATCTCGGAGATTCTTAGTGTTTTTTTGTTTTTTTCTATGATAAAACACAGCTACTGCTCATTTTTTTTCTTGATACCCAGACTTACCAAAGCCTCTGGATGATCCTCAAAAGCAATTCGCACTATCTTTACATAATCACTAACATGACGCTGAACATCCACTAACTTCCTCTTTTTTAATTCGGTCAGTCGTCTGACCTCTCCCTGCGCTTCCAGGCACCTATCCGATAAATGGTTCAGCTCCTTCACTTGCCTTCTTAACTCATAGAGGGCATCACGGGTAATATTGAACACGGTGATCGCGTCAAGCCACTCCACATTATTTATCAGGTTAGAAATAAATGCATTTATCTGAAACAATAGGGCCTTGTACGTACGTTCCCGTGCGCCATTCAACATTAATGCCTCAGCCGCTTTGATATCATCACTCAATGCAATGCGTGCCAACTTAAGGTAACGCATATACTCCCTCTTGATATTTGCAAAAAGTTGATTCTTTTCACGAAAAACCTCTCGTTTTCTCCCCTTCGCCACTTCGGAGGCATTGATAGCATCAGCGAGTTCCTTGTTCAGATTATAGATGCGAATCAAGTCTCCCTCGCGGTATCCATACCTTTCGATGGCACTCTTGATGGATTGTTGATGCAAACTATTGTAGAACAACAGCTCGACACCTGACTGAAAGCTTGAAATACTATTCTTTGTATAATGCATCTAAAACAAGTTAACAAAATAAAATGCTAATCTTATCATTATAAATATTTTAAATATTTTCTAACAATTCCAAATTAATATTTATCTTTTTTTACTTTATTAGTTTCTAAATTAAATATGTATCAATCTAATTAATCATTGGATAATAACATTTAATTAATAAATATCATTGTTTAAGTATTAGAATACTTTATTTGTCTTTAAGAATCCTACATAACATCATAAGATTCTCACATACTATTTATTGAATTAAAATTATATATTAATACTATATAGAACTCTAATTTTAATCATCACATAGTAATAATGCATCACTAAGAAAGAGACAGATAATAACATAGCACACAGTCGAAACACACACTTTTTAAGCTCTGATGGGAAACGAAAGACAAAAAAAAGCCGTCTGAAATTTCGTTCAGACGGCCTGCTATTGTTATGTACGATATCGTTAGATAATCAAATAATCACCATGGTGGCCCCATAGCCATATTCCTGAAATGAAGCATCCTGATAGGTATGTTTCTTATAATGGCGATCCAAAAGTTTCCGCAGTTCATTCTTTAACCTTCCATTTCCAACACCATGAATGAATACTATTTTTCGCCCCTTATTTTGTTTGTTATCCTCCATAACCTGTTTAAACCTATCTAACTGTATCGTTATAATCTCTCCATTACTGAGTCCAGCTGCTGAATCAATCAGCTCATCAATGTGTAAGTCCACCTCAAGCATTTTATCGTCATCCCGGCGACTCACTTTCTTTTTCACGGGTTGCCTTTCTTTTTCACGAATGGCTTTTTTAATTTCTTTGTCACTCAACTCTTCGAGCTTCCGCTCAAACTCCCCCTTGATAACCGGCAATAAAACTGCCTTTTCGTGGTAGTAATCATTATCAATAAACACATTGTCCTTCAGAAAACGAGTCGCTTTAATTTTTACCACCTCAGAAATTGGAGCTACATTTTTGTAGGTTTTCCCCTTTTTAAATAAAATCAGATTTACTTGCCATTGTCTGTCATCCAATTGCATCACCCCAAGCTTATCCAAAACAACCTTGGTATTTGGCTCAACTTCCCCATGGTAGAACAAGTCCAAACTGCCATCCTTTCGTAAATTACTAATTGTGTAATAGATGAAGTAGTTACTGTCATTAATCGCCTGTACACGCAGGTTACCGGAAGCTTGCCCTGGATTATCTCCTTGTAAAAAGGCAATATAGAACTGAGAGGCCGAATCATCTCCCACTTCTTCAACAAATTCATAATCGTCCTCAGCTTCCTCTGCCTCTGCAGGCTGAATACCTCCCTTATTTTTGGGTTTTTCATCCCGAATTACCACACACTCATTCACCAATACTGGTACTTCAAAACCATCCTGATCTTCAACGTAAGCTAATTTACCATCTACCCGCGTTACAACACCACCTCCATTAGTATCTAAAAAACGAACCACATCGCCAGCCTTAACTTTCATATGCATTGAATTTATATTTCTTTTTTATTTTATAACATTAACAATCTACACTGTTTTTAGTGCAATCGCACAAAGTTAACTAAATTTGTCGCGCTAAAAATGCAGAATATGATTAAGCCAAAGATATCGATTAAAGAGTACACCTATCATTTACCAGAAGAACGGATTGCCAAGTATCCACTTGATAACCGGGATGAATCAAAACTTCTGATCTTTAAAAACAAGCAAATAAGTGAAGGTGTTTTTACCGATATTATTAACGAACTACCTCCAAGGGCCATGTTGGCCTTTAACAACACCAAAGTAATTCGTGCCCGCTTGCGATTTAGAAAGGATACAGGAGCCCAAATTGAAATATTTTGTTTGGAACCATTAACACCAGCAGAAGTACAGATGGCTTTTGACGCCAGAGAAAGTGCGAGCTGGAAATGCATTGTTGGAAATGCCCGCAAATGGAAAGACTCACCTTTAAAGCAAACAGTAACCATTGAAGGCGAGTCGTTTGAATTAATCATCAATAAAGGACAACAATTGGGTGACGCCTATGAAGTTCACTTTAATTGGACCAATCAAAACTTTTCTTTTGCTGAAATTATTGAACAGATTGGTCTTACACCCATTCCACCCTATCTGAACCGCGACACGGAAGAGCTAGATAAAGAGCGCTACCAAACTGTGTACTCGCAACATCAAGGATCGGTAGCAGCTCCCACAGCTGGCCTCCATTTTACAAAAAGCATATTGAATCAGTTGGAGGCAAAGGAGCATTCGCTGCTTAATGTAACCCTGCATGTAGGTGCCGGCACCTTTAAGCCAGTTAAGTCGGAGCTTATAGCTGGACACGATATGCACACAGAGCATTTTGTGTTGGAGAAAGAAGCTTTGGAACGTCTTATTCAAAACAAAGAGCCGCTGATTGCCGTAGGCACTACCTCGGTTAGAACACTTGAAAGTTTATATTGGTATGGCGTCCGTCTCCTGTCTGGCCTGTGCATTAAACACGGGATTGAACAGTGGGATCCCTATAACCTAACAGACTCCTACAGTACTCAAGAAGCACTAGAGGCCCTTTTGAACTACATGGCTGAAAACAAACTGGCTTATCTGGCAGGAAAAACTGCGATTATTATTGTACCGGGCTACCGCTTTAAGCTCATTAACGGACTTGTTACGAATTTTCACCAGCCTCAGAGTACCCTGCTATTATTAATAGGGGCAATTGTGGGTCAGCAGTGGCAAGAAATATACAACTATGCCCTTGAGAATGATTTTCGATTCTTGAGTTATGGCGATAGTTCGCTGCTCATGCTCGATAATTAAAATCGAGTCAGTGAAGGGTATTCTCGGGATAAACACCAATACCCTTTCACTGAGACACCCATTAGCTAGTGCGAGATCAGACCTCCCGCTTAGCTATTTCTTCCTCCAATATCTCTTCAATATCTGCCACACAACTACCACAAATGGTACCCACATCAGTTTCATCCTGAAGCTCTTCAAAAGAGGTAATCTGCTTATCGGTAATCACCTTTATAATATCAGTTTTGGTTAACTGCATGTGCCTGCAAACAAAATCATTATCTTCAAACATCGTTCTTATCGTTTTTCAAATTATTTAAACGTCTGTCTATGGCTGATGACCATAGGCGCCACTAGCTATTTATCAGAAACAACATCATCAATTGGAATTTGTTTCCAGCTTCGTTCCTTAAAAACACTAATTTGTCGACATCCAGCCTCCTTCAGCATCAATAGGGCCTCATGAAAGCCGGAAACCAGTTCATCGACATGATGGGCATCAACGGATATGGTGAGTGGAATATCAAGCTCTATACATCGCTCAATAACAGTTCGGTTGGGAAACCAGGTATGGTATTTTCCTCTGTAAATCCCGCGCGTATTAACCTCTACTATAGCTCCAGAGGCCGCTATCACCTGCAGCGTATCCTCAACAGCTTGCTGGTACCATGCGTCAGACTCAGAAAAATACCCTTTCTTATCATTCATCACCACCTTATCCATGTGTGCCACCACATCTGGCTTCTGAAGGAGCACCATCTGCCTCATTTGCCAATAGTATTGTTCCACTGCTGCTCTCACATCGCCACCAAAAACCTGGTTAAGTCCCTGCTCGTAATTTGTCGAGGGCCCATCTAAAAACCAAAATTCGTTGGGCATGTTTGGATTGGCAACCAAGTGAACCGCCCCAAGGATGTAATCGAGCTTTGCTAATTTCCTGAGCACATTAAAAGGCAGGCTGAGCCCCTCTCCTAAGTAATCGGCCTCGAGCGATCGGTAAATGTGTAATTGTCCTTTGTACTTTTCCTTACAGCTCGCCACCTCTGCAACATAACTGAGTAAATTTTCGAACTTCATGGCCCAGGCTGTTTCAAAAGGGAGCGGCGCATGACTGGAAAATCCAATGGCCGACATATTGAGTGCCAGTGCTCGCTGACAAATTTCCTCAACACCCGCTTTGCCATCGCAAAACAAAGTGTGTGTATGATAACTAAAGTATTGCATGCCACTATCGTTTATTAACAGACAAAAGTGTTAATAATTCCTTAAAAGACCAATGCTCCCCATACATAGAACCTAAAGTGACTGAAAATACCAGTCATAATAGTCGAATACTCCTAAAAACCTGTTATTTTTGCTTGTTATCGGCCACACAAGTTTGCCTCAGGAATTGCTTACTAACTAAAAAACCAGAAGTTAAAGCTTAGTTAAAATGGTCGCTACTTAACAAATATTAACAATTAAAGAATATTTGAATAGCCCGATATTGTGTTAATTTGAAAGACACGAGTCGAAATCAGATAGAAATATAAAAAACAGATAAAATAATCATCATGGAACAATCCGTAGATATAAAAGCTATTAACGAACGAATTAAAGAAGAAAGCTCATTTGTTGACCTGCTAACAATGGAGATGAACAAGGTAATTGTTGGGCAAAAACACCTTGTGGAAGGTCTCCTGATTGGTTTACTGTCGGACGGCCACATCCTTTTGGAAGGGGTTCCAGGACTCGCCAAAACACTAGCAATTAATACACTGGCAACCATTGTCGATGCCAAATTCTCGCGTATCCAGTTCACACCCGATCTGCTACCTGCCGACTTGTTGGGTACGATGATTTACAGCCAGAAAAAAGAAGAATTTATCGTTAAACAAGGGCCCATCTTCACCAATTTTGTATTGGCGGATGAGATTAACCGAGCCCCGGCAAAAGTGCAGAGTGCGTTGCTGGAAGCCATGCAGGAGCGTCAAGTAACCATTGGTGAAACTACCTATCCGCTTGAGGAACCATTTTTGGTAATGGCCACGCAAAACCCGATTGAACAAGAAGGTACCTACCCGCTTCCGGAAGCCCAGGTTGACCGTTTTATGCTGAAAATAGTATTGGACTACCCTAAAAAAGACGAGGAGCAGCTGATTATCCGTCATAACCTGGCCAAAACATTTCCAAAAGCATCAACGATTCTTAAACCTGAAGATATTATCCGGGCACGCCAGGTAGTTAAAGATGTTTACATGGACGAAAAAATTGAAAAATACATTGTGGACATCACCTTTGCCACCCGCTATCCTGAACAATACGGTCTGGAAAAGTTCAAGGATATGATTTCTTACGGAGCCTCACCACGTGCCAGCATCAGTTTATCTATGGCCTCTAAAGCCTATGCGTTCATCAAACGTCGGGGGTATGTAATACCAGAAGATGTGCGGGCTATTTGCCATGATGTACTGCGTCACCGTATCGGACTGTCATACGAAGCAGAGGCTAACAACCTTACATCCGAAGAAATCATTAGCGAAATACTTAATCAGGTTGAAGTACCATAGTAGCAGAAGCAGGACGCCTTTGGCGTCGAACTTTTAGCATACAGATTGTTTATTAGCTCATTTACTATTAAAAGCGACCAAAGCCTTAATGCTCTTGGTCGCCAGCTAAAACACAAACATTGGAAGCAACTGATTTATTAAAAAAGGTACGCCAGATAGAGATAAAAACCCGTGGATTGTCGGCTAACATTTTTGCCGGCGAATACCACTCGGCTTTTAAGGGCCGTGGTATGACGTTTAGCGAAGTACGGGAATATCAGTATGGCGACGACATACGAAATATCGACTGGAATGTAACTGCCCGCTTTAATCATCCTTACATTAAGGTTTTTGAAGAAGAGCGTGAGCTTACGGTTTTGTTAATGATTGATGTATCAGGTTCGCGCGAGTTTGGTACCTCATTCAAATTTAAGAAAAACGTAATTACCGAAATAGCGGCTGTACTCGCATTCTCTGCCATTCAAAATAATGACAAGATTGGCGTCATCTTTTTCAGTGACAGGATCGAGAAATTCATTCCGCCAAAGAAGGGCCGAAAACATATCCTGCACATCATTCGGGAATTCATCACCTTCACACCGGAGCATCGCGAAACGAATGTATCGGAGGCACTGAAGTACCTCACCAACGCCATTAAAAAGCGTTGCACCGCCTTCATCATCTCCGATTTTATCGATGAGAACTTTGAAGATGCGCTGAAAATTGCCAATCAAAAACACGACGTTGTAGCTCTTAAAGTATATGACAAACGCGAAACAGAAATCCCATCACTTGGCCTGATAAAGCTCAAAGATGCCGAAACAGGTGAATATTACTGGGCCGACACCTCCAACAAAGCAGTGCGCGAAGCCTACAGTAAATGGTGGCGCGAAACCGATGAAAGTACACGGAAACTATTTAGCAAATGTGGGGTGGATAATGTGTCGGTTCGCACGGATGAAGATTATGTTAAGGCGTTGATATCGCTATTTAAAAAACGTATCTAAATGAATAATATACATAAATATACCTGCTATCTGTGGCTATCGTTGCTGACTATGCTAAGTGGATTAGTAACGGGAGCAAATGCGCAAAATGTTAGTGTATCAGCAGCACTGGACTCAACAGTGATATTTATTGGTGGCCAGATAGATTTGAAATTACAATTAAGCCAACCGGAAGATATCGCACTGAGTTTTCCTTTGCTTACCGATACCATTACAAAGCACATCGAAATTGTAAAGGCCAGTGAGCCGGACACATTAAGCAGAGACAACGGACGGTTTTTAATTGAACAAAGCTACAGAATCACTTCTTTTGACAGCGGACTGCACTACATTCCTCCGATTGTTTTCGAGGAAGCCAGTCAAAAGCTGGGCCAGGCATTACAAACAGAAGCCACCGCCCTGATGGTAGTCAATCCATTTGAAGAGGTCAACCCCCAAAACGGTATTACCGATATTAAACAACCTCTGGAAGCGCCGTTTCACCTCTCCGAGCTGTATAAATATGTGCCATGGGTAGTGGGCATTCTTCTGCTGGCAGCGATTGTCACCTTTTTTATTCTTAAGTATTTGAAGAAAGAGGTGCCTGTAAAAATATTCTCGAAGCCAGAGCCTGTCATTCCTGCCCATATCAGGGCAATTGAAGCACTCGATCAAATAAAGCAGGAAAAGCTATGGCAGCGCAACCATGTGAAAGAGTACTACTCAGCCGTAACAGATACTTTGCGCCATTATATTGAAGAGCGCTTTGAGCTCAGAGCAATGGAACAAACAACCGATGAAATTATGGACGGATTCAAAGCCGTTGAAGTACGCGATACAAAATCCATTGAAAACCTGCGCCAAATTCTTATGACGGCCGATCTTGTAAAATTTGCCAAGCACGAGCCCTTACCCGATGAAAATGATTTAAGCATGATTAATGCCTACTTTTTTGTGAATCAAACCAAACAAGAGGAAATGAAATCTTTGGAGGAAGAAAAAGAGAGCATGCTCAAAAAAGAAAAGGAAGCGGTTAATGAATCAAACAGCATTGAACAATGATGAGTAATATAACATTTTCACACCCGTATTTTTTCTGGCTGCTTCTGATAGTACCGGCTTATATTGCCTGGTATGTATGGAAGCAAAAGGGAATGCAGGCTTCACTAAAAATATCAACCCTCAAAGGCTTTGCGCAGGCGCCGGTATCAAAAAAAATATACTTACGCCATCTTCTGTTTGCCTTTCGGGTATTGAGTATTATTTTATTAATAATCGTACTGGCCAGACCTCAATCGAGTAACAGCTTTCGAAATGAGATAACCGAAGGAATCGATATCATGATGGCCCTCGATATTTCGGGCAGTATGACAGCGGAGGATTTTAAGCCGAACAGACTGGAAGCGGCTAAAGAAGTTGCTGAAGAATTTATAAAGGGGCGTCCTAACGACAAAATAGGCCTTGTCATTTATGCCGCCGAAAGCTTTACCCAATGCCCGTTAACCACCGATCACAAGGTGTTGATTAACCTGTTTCGTGATATCAATGAGGTATCGCTCGACAACAGCGGAACGGCCATTGGTATGGGGTTAGCCACTGCCGTTCAGCGCATTAAAGACAGTAAAGCTAAAAGCAAGGTTATTATCCTGCTAACCGATGGAGAAAACAATAAAGGCGAAATAGCGCCCATGACTGCTGCCGAAATTGCCAAAACATTTGGCGTGCGGGTCTACACCATTGGGGTAGGAACCAATGGCATGGCACCTTACCCGGTTCAAACAGTGTTTGGTAAGCAATACCAGCAAGTGGAGGTTAAAATTGATGAAGAACTGCTGCAAGGAATCGCGGATTTGACAGACGGTAAATATTTTAGAGCAACAGATGAGCAAAAGCTGGATGAAATATACAAGGAAATAGATTTGCTCGAAAAAACACGGATTGAAGTGCGCGAATACACAAAACGTAAGGAAGAATACTGGTGGTTCGCCGCTTTAGCAGGGCTATTTCTACTCTCTGAGATATTTTTGAGAAGCACAGTATTTCGAAACTTGCCCTGATATTGCGCCCAACATTGCCAATTAATAATTGATTAACGAATAAGATAACAATGAATATATTCAGGTTTGAACATCCGGATGCACTTTACCTACTAATGCTAATACCGGCACTGGCATTCATTCATCTGTACCTGGCCAAAAAGCGGAAAAAGGCATTGGAGGAGTTTGGTAATACCGAACTACTAAATGACCTTATGCCCAACGTGTCATTTAAGCGGCCAACCATTAAATTTTACATTCTGCTTCTGGCTTTTGTGCTGCTGATAATAACCATTGCCGGCCCTCAATATGGCAGTAAGCTGCAAACAATAAAACGAAAAGGTATTGAATTGATTGTGGCCCTTGATGTTTCCAATAGTATGATGGCTCAGGATATTGAACCCAATCGTTTGGAGCGGGCAAAAAGGGCCATCTCGCGACTGATTGATAAGCTTCAGAACGACCGGGTTGGATTCATTGTCTTTGCCGGAGAGGCCTATGTGCAATTGCCAATTACCACCGACTATCCGTCGGCTAAGATGTTTCTCAGCTCTATTGATACCGATATTGTTGCCACACAAGGCACGGCCATTGGAGCAGCCATCAATAAAGGGATTACCTCATTTACCAGCCAGGAAGATGTTAACCGCGCAATAATCGTTATTACAGATGGTGAAAACCACGAAGACGATCCCGTTGCGGCAGCCAAGCAAGCTGCTGAAAAAGGCATTAAAGTTTATACCGTGGGAATGGGCTTGCCTAAAGGAGCACCAATTCCGGTATTTGGAGGACGCAGCAACGATTTTATGAAAGATCAGGCGGGCAATGTAGTTATTTCAAAACTGGATGAAACAACCCTTCAGAAGATTGCCATTACTGGTAACGGTGCCTACATACCTGCTAACAATATTCGTAATGGTATTAATAACCTGGTAGATGAGTTGAGCCAGCTTGAAAAATCGGAGCTGGAAGCCAAAGTATATACCGATTATGATGACCAGTTTCAGTACTTCGCGGCATTAGCGTTGCTGCTCATTATTATTGAATTTATCATCCTGGAGCGCAAAAACAGGCGACTGAAGCACATCAATATTTTTGAGGTGAAGGATAAAAAGACTAACGATTAAAAGCGTATGATGGATTTCAAATACATAGTTCTAGTTGCAGTTGTATTCATTGGGGTTTCCAATAGCAAAGCCCAGGACGAACGGAAATTTATCCGAAGCGGGAATAACCACTTTGCCGACTCCGCCTTTCTGGAGTCAGAAATTGAATACCGAAAGGCGTTGGATAAAACGGGCGATTCCTTTGAAGCACAGTTCAATTTGGCCGATGCACTCTACAGGCAAGAAAAGTACAATGAAGCTCTGGAGCAATTTCAAATACTAGCCGGCACTGAGAAAGATCCTGAGAAACTCTCGAAGATCTATCACAACATAGGCAACACCTATTTTGCCACGCAAAAACTGCAGGAAAGCCTGGAAGCCTATAAAAATGCGCTGCGCAATAATCCTAACGATCATGATACACGGTATAACCTGATTGCGGTTCAAAAATTACTTGACCAGCAGCAACAGCAAAATCAAGATCAGAAGCAGGATCAACAGCAAAACCAGCAGCAAAATCAAGACAAGCAGTCGCAAGACTCCGACGGCGATGGTATCCCGGATGAAAAAGAACAGCAAGATGATCAGGGGCGCTCCAATCCCAACCAGGATACCGATCAGGATGGCATCCCCGATTATAAAGATCAGGACTCAGACAATGACGGACGCTCCGATCAGCAGGAAGCCGGACAGGACCCACGCAACCCGCAAGACACGGATAAAGATGGAACACCCGACTACCGCGATCTGGACTCCAATAACGACGGAACTCCTGATAAGGAAGAGAAGCAGCAGCCACAAAACCAGCAGCAAAATCAACAACAACAGCAAGCTCCTTCTCAAGAAATGTCGAAAGAAGATGCGCAGCGCTTGTTGAACGCTATTCAGCAGGATGAAAATGAATTACAAAAGAAGCTGCGAAAAGCAAAGGCTGCTCAACAAACAAAAACAGAAAAAAACTGGTAGAAGTACTATTTTTGCAAAAAACAATCTAAAATATGCGACTCACAATTCTATCCATATTACTACTCGTCGCCACGGGCATAGCGGTTAAAGCACAAGATATTAGCTTTACTGCGCGCGCCCAGTCGGCTGTAGTTGTAGGAGATAAATTTCAATTGGTTTACACTTTAAATAAAGAAGGTAGTGATATACGCCTGCCTTCTTTGCAGGATTTTCAAATATTGATGGGACCTAGCACGTCCTACTCGACCAGCACATCAATCATAAACGGCAAGGTCACACGCGAAACATCGTACACCTTTACATTTATATTGAAAGCGCTTAAGGAAGGACAATTTACCATTCCGCCGGCTACCATCAAAGTGGATGATGAAAAAGTGAGCTCCAATTCGGTGAATATTAAAGTGGTCAAAGCCGACAGTCAGGCACAACAGCAACAGCAAAGCAATCAGGTTGCGGGCAGTGGCCTCGACGATGACGATCTGTTTATCACGGTTACGCCATCAAAGAAAAGCCTTTACCAGGGGGAGTCGCTCCTGCTTTCAACAAAAATTTACACAAGGGTTGACCTCGAAGGCCTGTCTGATATACAACAACCCAACCTCTCCACGTTTATCGCACAGACCCTGAAAGAGCAAGAATCTATCAGCTGGAGCATGGAGAACATTAATGGGAAAACATACAATGTGGGCACCTTCGATCAAAAATTACTTTTCCCTCAAAAAGCCGGAAAAGTTACCATTGAGCCAACCGAGATTGAGTTTATGGTGCGTCAGCGTGTAGCACGCAGCCGCTCTTCGCGCAGCATATTCGATGACTTTTTCGAATCCAACTATCGAACCGTTAAAAAACGCGTTAAATCAAAGCCTGTAACATTAAACGTTAAGGCGCTTCCTGGCAATAAACCGGAAGGCTACTCCGGAGGTGTTGGACAATTCAATATGGAGGCCAGCATTAATAAAAGTGAGGTGGCTGTCAATGACGGCATCACCCTAAAGGTGGTTATAAACGGCACAGGTAACCTGAAATTTATTGAGGAGCCCACCATTCAGTTCCCGGCTGACTTTGATGATTTTGATGCCAAAATATCGAACAATATTAGTAATACCACCCGCGGAATGAAGGGGTCAAAAACCTATGAATACCTTATAATACCGCGTCATGCCGGCAGCTTCACCATTCCGGCCATTAAGTTTGCCTATTTCGACCCGGCCAAAGGCAGTTACCAAAGTATTGCGTCCAGGCCCATGACCATTGAAGTCGCTAAAGGAGACGGCGAAGAAACCAGCACATCAGGCATTGTTCGCTCTAATGTCACCAAGGAAAATGTGAAGTTCATTGGGAAAGATATCCGCTTTATCAAAACAGGAAAAACAGTGCTTAAACCAGCAGGAACATTCTTTGTTGGCAGTCTTACATACTATTTAGCATTGCTCATTCCTCTATCCCTGTTTATTCTGCTGTTTATTATCAATCAAAAGCGGATTAAAGACAATGCCAATGCTTCGTTGATGAAGACTAAAAAAGCCAATAAGGTAGCTATTAAACGACTGAAAAAGTCGGCACATTTCCTCAAAACTGGCGAAAAAGAAGCCTTCTACGAAGAAGTATTACGAGCATTATGGGGCTATTTGAGTGATAAGTTAACACTTCCTTTAAGCGAGCTATCAAAAGATAATGCCGGCGAAATTCTTAAGCAAAGTCAGGTGTCTGACGAAGTCGTGACCGAAATAATGCAAATACTGGATACTTGCGAGTTTGCCCGCTATGCACCAGCCTCTGGAGCAGGCGAGATGGATAAACTCTACAAGCAAACAATTGCAACTATCAGTCAACTTGAAAATCAAATAAAACGCTAAAGATGAAGCAACTAATTATATTTCTCGCTTTTTGCCTGCTAACGGCAACCGCCTATGGTCAGGATGAGCGGTTTGAGCAAGGCAACCAACACTATAGCAATGGGGACTTTCAATCAGCGATTGACACCTATGAAGGCATCTTATCAACCGGCGTTGAGAGCGGTGCTCTATACTTTAATTTGGGCAATGCCTACTATAAAAACGGCGAGCTGGCCAACGCCATACTCAATTATGAACGCGCTCTTCTTTTGAAGCCTCATGATAAGGATGTAAAATACAACCTGGAGCTGGCCTATTCTCAAACAACGGATAAAATAGAATCTGTTGATGTATTCTTTTTGAGTAAATGGGTGGCTGATTTTCGCAATAAAACGACATCTGACACCTGGGCATACCTTGGCATTGCATGCTTTGTTTTAACGTTGATTATGGCTGGCATATTCTTTTTTTCCAAATCAGTCTTTCTCAGAAAAGGCAGTTTTTATTTGGGGATAGGCTTATTGATCGGAACCATGATCACGCTCACCTTTAGTTATCGTCAAAAAACCAAACTAATGGTGCGAAAGCATGCCATTGTATTTGATCCGTCATTAACTGTGAAAAGTTCTCCTGATGCCAGCGGTACTGAAATATTTATTTTGCACGAAGGTACAAAGGTGGAAGTGTTGAGTTCATTGGGCCAATGGAAAGAAATACAAATTGCCGACGGCACAGTTGGCTGGGTGGAAGAAAATTCAATTACCAAGATTTAATTTTCTCATACGAATAAAAAAAGCTCCCTGCCCGTTGGCAAGGAGCTTTTTTATTATAAACACCCAAACTATTGATTGGCTCATCTTCATCTAATAACGAAGCACCAATCAAATATTTCATTATATAGTTTTCCGCTCAGCAATAAAGTAAGTATCTATCAAATACCACAGATAGATCAGTATTGCTGTTATCCCGATTATTTCAATGGTCATCATTCCTTGCAATTTTCAGATTGAATATCAATAGCTTTGCCAATAATTATAGTTGCCTGTTTTATAATACATTAACAAATTAGCTCTATGTATAATTGTCCACTATATGGATATAGATGCAATATTTGGAAAATTCCATAAAAAAAGCAGTCGCCATTGAATATGGAGCAACTGCTTATCCCTTCTTTTGAGAACTACTTACTTTACAGAACAATCTTCCGTCCCAAAAGCTGATTATTTTTGGTAAGAATCATATAGTAAGGAGCTTCCTCTTTCTTAAGCTTCACATCTTCTTTAAGTGGTCCGTCACCTTTAATATTTTTCTGCTCTTTTATTTGGAGACCTTCACCGTTATATACATTAAAATCATAGGTACCAGCAGGCAAGTCACATTCTATTTTCAGATATGTCTGAAGCTTTTCATCCTCCATTATCTTCTCTATTTCAATGGTCAATTCTTCCAATGTTAAAGGCTCTGCCACTAACATTTTGGTCGAAATACCAATTTGCTTAAGAAATGAAATGTCCTCCAAAGGAATGGGTTCTACTCTAACACGCCCATGTGGACCAGGCGCGTGTTTATGTATGAATGGCATCTTACCATCAGCTCCTTCTGTTATAACAATGGTTTGTGTGGCGCATTCGTCATGGCCAATTGAGCCACTATGACTTTCAATAATTTTAATAAGCTCTACTTCTTCATTTATAAATTCTTCGATATCCACCTCTTCCCCGTTATCCCTTAAAACGAGCACCCTGCCGGGTTGCCCCTCATGCTTAAAACGAAGGCCATTTTCTTTGAGTAACTCATCCACCTCCTTATGCAAGCATTCAAAATCACCTTTAAAGGACCATTCGTTCAACGAATCCATCTTAAGAGCCATCACCCGCATATGTTTTTCAATCTCCTCATGGTTTGCCTGCATGATGCTGTCCAAATTAATCACCATAATTTCGCTGCTTGATGAGTACTTTATCCCATCGCCAGAAAAAGTTGTATCTAACTTAACAGCGCTGTCAGTATCACCACTGATTACTTTTACCGTCACCTTTTTTTGTTTTTGCGTTTGAGCCGCTGCCCGATAGCCGAAACTACCAATCACTGCTGCCAACAGCACTACCCAAAATAATTTGTTTCCGTTTTTCATAGTATCCAAGTTTATTTAAACAATCCATCCACCCCTTTATCGAGCAACAACTTATGCTATCAAATTTATGAATGAACTGATTGCAAATAGGTTAAGGCGCGGTTAAAAAGAGTTAAGGAAGCGTTAATGTCGTTCCGCACTTTTATACAAACAATTATCTTTACAGAGTAATCGCTCAATTATGAAACGAAAATCAATTCAAGGATTAATACTATTAATGAGCCTGTCCATGCTTGGCATTATTGCCGCCCAGTATTTGTGGATAAGGCAATCATTAACGGTTCAGAAGGAGAAATTTCAGGCTGCCGTATATCGTTCGCTTGATAACGCTGTCCACCGTTTGGAAAAAGAACAGAATGCTGAATATATCTTTCGGGAGTTTTTTCGACAGCCTTCTTTTCCTTCCCCTCAAACTCAAGGCAATCAGCAGCTTTCTGACACGGCTAATCGGCAACAAAATGCTGGTACAGCACAACCCAATATTGTTTACCACAAGAAAGACACGGTGATTACCAAAGGCGGCACACGCATTGAGGTACGCACAGAGGTAGGCAGTAACCACAGCGAACATCAGGTGTGGATTAACTCCAGTGGTGAAGCCTACAACATACAGGAACTGGAGGAGCAGATGATGCAGGTGGAAGATTCTTTCGAAGTTGTCATCAGTGCCATGGAGGAACGGAACAAGAATATTCAGGAAGTATTTAACCAAATGAAGCGTGAAATTGAGGCGCGTCATAATCCGCTGCAAAACCGTCTGGATTTGGAGCATTTGAACACGGTGTTGCAAGAGGAACTGGGGCAAAACGGAATCGATACCAAATTCGAATTTGGCGTTTACAACCAATACACCCGACAGCTGTCCAATTACAAAACAGCTGATTTTGACATTGGTAAAACTGCCAGCTATACCCCTTTTCAGGTCAACTTGTTCCCCAGAGATATTTTTAGAGGCCTTTCGGCATACGACATGGTTATCTATTTTCCCGACACCACCTCCTACCTGGTTAAATCACTGGGATGGATGGTTTCTCTTTCGACACTGTTCACCTTGTTTATCCTCATCACTTTTTTTATCACCATTCGCACCATTCTAACACAAAAAAAGGTGTCACAGATAAAAACCGATTTTATTAATAACATGACCCATGAGTTTAAGACACCCATCGCGACAATCAGTCTGGCTACCGACAGCATTCTTACGCCTAGTATTATCAATAACGAAGCACACGTTAAAAACTTTTTGAAAATCATCAAAGAGGAAAACAGCCGAATGAACAGTCATGTAGAGCGGGTTTTGCAGATGTCGCAGATTGAAAAGAAAGACTTTTCGGTGGTTAAAACATCGAAAGATGTGCACGAACTCATTTTAAGGGCAGTGGACAACATGCAATTACTGGCCAAGGAAACAAATGCTAAAATTAGTACTTCATTAAACGCAGAATTAAGCGTATTTTTGGTTGACGAAATACATTTTACCAACGTGATTGTTAATTTGCTCGAAAATGCTCTTAAATATGCCAAGGAGGCACCAGAAGTAGAAATATCTACCTCCAATTACAACAACGGGTTACAGATAAAGATTGCCGACAATGGTAT
Source organism: Carboxylicivirga taeanensis (assembly GCF_051851475.1). NCBI lineage: Bacteria > Pseudomonadati > Bacteroidota > Bacteroidia > Marinilabiliales > Marinilabiliaceae > Carboxylicivirga > Carboxylicivirga taeanensis. The sequence continues at coordinate 17,997 of NZ_JBPUSJ010000023.1, forward strand.
TGGCATGACCCGTGAACAACAAAGCAAGATATTTGAGAAATTTTATCGGGCAAGTGGCGGTAATGTCCATAACGTAAAGGGCTTTGGCCTCGGCCTAAGCTATGTTAAGGCAGTCATCGATGCGCATAATGGCAGCATCAGTGTTAAGAGCAAAATTAATGTTGGAACGGAGTTTACTATTCTACTACCCTATAAATAATAACAATGACAGAACAGAGCAGAGTGTTTATGGTGGAAGACGACCGTAATTTTGGAACGGTCATGAAAGCCTACCTGGAAATAAATAAATTTGAAGTAACCTGGGTAAAAGATGGGCTGCAGGCCTTAAAGCGATTTAAAGAAGGGCATTTCGACATCTGCATCCTGGATGTTATGCTGCCCAACGTTGATGGCTTTACCATTGCCCGGGAAATAAAAGAGTACAACCAGGAAATTCCTATTATTTTTCTCACAGCGAAGGTAATGAAAGAGGATGTTTTGGAAGGCTTTAGCACCGGGGCTGACGACTACATCACTAAACCCTTTGATTCTGAAATTCTTATCTGCAAGATAAAGGCCATCCTTAACCGCAATAAAAGACAAAACAAAGAGGAAGTTCAAACTGAATACAGCATTGGCACCGCTACCTTCAACCATGAGTTCAGAACCATTACCCTCAATGGTGAGGAGCAAAAACTTTCGCCAAAAGAAGCCGACCTGTTGCTACTCCTCTGCCAAACTCAAAATAAAGTACTTCCCCGCGATAAGGCGCTGAAACAGGTGTGGGGAGAAACTGGCTATTTTACCACACGCAGCATGGACGTGTATATCACCAAGCTCAGAAAATACCTGAAAGATGTAGATGGTGTTGAGATTATTAATATACATGGCAGCGGTTATCAGCTCAGGATAGACTAATTTTATAGGAGATATGTAACTAATAAGGGAGCTGAGGCGTCATACTAGGGTAAAATATAAAATAACTCGTTATGAAACAGCTAATATTCACCTGCAGCTTCCTAATACTTGCTGCTATTGCATTTGGGCAAAACAATAAAGCACAAGTAGATAAAACATTTGACAACATCACCAAAGTAGAAGTTAATGTTGTTTTCAGCGATGTCACCATCGAATCGGCACCAGGAAACACCGTTCACGTAACAGGTTCTGTTACCTGGGAACGCGATAAAGATGAGTACCAAATTATCACCCGCCAGTCGGGCACCACACTGTATGTAGAGGTCGACCATCCGCGCAACACAAAGGGCAAAACAAGCGGCCACTTTCACATTACTATGCCAGCCATGACTGATGCAGACGTGAACAGCATCAGTGGGGACATAACAGTTAGTGGTGTTGGTCAGCGTTATGTAAAATGCAACACCATTTCAGGAGACATTGAAGCGAATAAAATTGGTAGCGATTTCTCTGCTAACACCGTTTCGGGCGACATAACCATGAATGAAGTAAAAGGGAATGTGCGCTCCAATACCGTTTCGGGCGACGCTGAACTCAGCAACATCGACGGCAACTTAAAAGGAAATTCGATATCAGGTGATTTTCGCATTAGCAACCTGAAAGGCACACGCGAAATCAGCACTTTATCAGGAAGTGTCCGATAACTTTTGTCAGCCTTTTCCAAAGTCTATGGCTTTGGAAAAGGTGATTTATCTGACTATCTATTGCTCAGCAACAGGTGGCTGAATACGGCTAAATAAAGTGTGGATCTTCCAGCGGTATTTAAAAGCCAGTGCCGCACAAAAAACAGCACAACCGATTAGCAGCGAGCCCAGATCTTTTAAGGGATCAACTTCATGCACTTTAAGCAGCGCATCGGTTTGAAAAACCATTCCATCAGCGGTTAAAAAAATACTCAAGAATACATTATTGACAGCGTGTGCTCCCATGGCCAGCTCAATACCATCATCTAAAACAGAAATAAGGGCATACACCAAGCCCATGGTAAAATACTGCGGCATCACGGCCCAAAAGCCGAATTTATCCACTTCCGGATTGGTTCCGTGCATTAGCGCAAATAATAAAGAAGGTATCAATAGGACTAATAGCCGGCTTTTGGTAAGACGACCAATCCCCTGCGCCAGATAGCCTCTGAACAATATTTCCTCACAAAAAGCCTGAAACGGAATCAACACTACAGCAACAATAGCCAGAGGAATCAGCGCTCTCCAATTTAAACGTACTTCGTAATTGTCTATATTCAGATAATAATCCACTACCAGGGCAAAAGCTATGATTACGCCCCATACAGCAGCACCAATAATCACCCGGCGCCAACGGATATTATAAGTTCCATTAATAACCGTTGACACCGAACGTTGATGGAAGGCTTTATATAAAACCATAAACAAAATAAGCACAACGATAAAAGGCAGAATAACTAAAGCCAGCCCAAGGGTTGAGTTAATACCCATGGCATTAAAATTCATAGTTGCGATGGCTTCGGGAGAAACATTGCCATTGGCACCAGCTACTCCCAATACAATGGCCAATGGAATTGCCCCAATAAACTGCCCACCAACAAAAGCAATCAATAACAGCAAAACGTATTTCCACCATTCGTTTTGCCCAATATATGCACTTTCTAAATGCTTCATAAGAATAGAGTCACAATTAAGTTTACTAAAATATGTAATTTCCAGATGTTCAACCATATCGTTCAAGGACAAGAATCGCTACTTGGTCAAAACACCGGTTAACAAAAAAAACGTCCGAATAAGTATTCGAACGTTTTAATATTTGGTCTGCGAGTAATCGGTTATGGCATTGGTAAAATTTGTTTCCCATACACATCTACCAATAAGGTACCTATCGCAATGTATAGTGCACTGGCTCCACAAATTACGCCTTCGATACCTGCAATTGTATGAATTAAATGACTACCGGTAAAATTAGCCAAGGCCAGCAATGCAAAAAGCACAACCACTGTACCAAACAGCCACACCATCGTTTTACTCATTTTAAGAGTGGCAATCCATAAGCCAAAAGTAAATATCCCCCAAACAGTGAGGTAGTAGCCCATGGCAATTGGCGAAGGAGCCTCACCAAGTCCCATTTTAGGGAAAATCCAGATAAACACCAGTGAGATCCAGAATGCGCCATAAGAGCTAAAAGCCATCATGCCAAACATGTTGTTCTTTTTCCATTCGAGCATGCCAACAAGGATTTGAATCAATCCTCCCATCATGATTCCCATCCCCATAATCATAGTATCCAAGCCAAACAGGCCTGCATTATGAAGGTTTAATAGCATTGTAGTCAATCCAAAGCCGGTTAGTCCAAGTGGCGCCGGATTCGTTGTCACATCTTTAGCGATGAAAACGTTTTGTTCCATTTTATTTGGTTTTAAGAATGATATTTAGCGCCACGTTCGCCTGTCCCTCAGGCAGCCATCGCACTGTGCAAAAAATCGGCCCAAAAATAGATAAATACGCGAATTAATAAACTATGCTACATCATGGTGCCTTGTTTATTTTGTTAAAAGATGTTAACTAATTTTTAGGCCTTTATAAACAGGTATTTACAATACCTTACTCCTTCTGAACTCCTTTTAAAATTGGCTTTGTGGAAAAAAAACCTGCAAAGTACATGCTTTATCAGAGTGAACAACCGAAAAAAGCCCGGAAGCAAAATGCATCCGGGCTTTTTTACAAATGGTGATATAAACTATCAAATTAAATCGATGCTTCGTTTTACGAACTTTGTTAAGGCTTCACCCTTCAACATATTGTTCGAAAGCAGGGCTAAATCTATCAGTTGCGATACCAGCTTGTTAGATGATGCAAATGTAGATAGTTCTGCATCCTTCTTGCCGTTCAGCTCCACCAGTTTCTTATTGATGTCTTCCAGCTCATCCTTATCAGCCTGTGGAATCTCTTCGTCTTTCTTGCCTTCCTTGGCTTTTTCCAGCTCAGAGCGCTTGCCTTCCAGGCCTTCTATTTTATGACGGATAGAGGCTACCTTCTCACCTACTTCTTTCTCTTCCTCCTCAATGATGCGGGTAACTAATGGGTGATTACCATTCACTACCAGGTTGTAGCTATCGGGCATTTCGCCATAGAAACTCATCGGGCCGCCACCCAGCTGGCTCATTTCCTTCATACGACGCATAAACTCCTGCTGAGTAATCATTACCGGTGTTGCCGTTTCGTCCAATGCCTCAAAAGACACAATGAAGTTAGCTTTATCCACATTAGGAACCTGCGAACTAAAGATAGTAGTCAAATCCTGCTTTTGAGCTTCAGACAGTTTTAACTCAGCCGACTCATCTTTAGGAATTAACTTATCAGCAATATCGCTGTCTACGCGCACAAAACGCGACTTCTCGAATTTGCTTTCCAGGTGGTTAACAAAATGGCTGTCTAACTGGCCATCAAGCACCAATACATCGTAGCCTTTATTTTTGGCCGCTTCGATAAAGCTGAACTGTCCTTCAACATCGGTTGCGTAAAGGTAAACCAGCTGTCCGTCTTTATCGGTTTGATTATCTTTAATAATACCGGCATACTCATCGAAAGTAAAGAATTTGCCGTCGGTATTTTTCAGCAGCGTAAACTTCTTGGCACGGTCATAAAACTTCTCTTCGGTTAGCATACCGTATTCGATGAAGATTTTCAGGTCGTCCCACTTTGCTTCAAAGTTTTCCCGGTCTTTCTTGAATATTTCTTCCAGTCGGTCGGCCACCTTCTTGGTAATGTGGCTTGAAATCTTTTTCACGTTGCCATCGCTCTGCAAGTACGAACGCGATACATTCAACGGAATATCCGGCGAATCGATAACACCATGCAGTAAGGTTAAGAACTCAGGTACAATGCCCTCCACCGAATCAGTTACATAAACCTGGTTGCAGTAAAGCTGAATCTTATTTTTTTGTACTTCTACATTGTTTTTCAATTTTGGGAAGTACAGCACACCTGTCAGGTTAAACGGATAATCCACATTCAAATGGATGTTGAACAAAGGCTCATCGGCCATTGGATATAAGCCACGATAGAACTTGGTGTAATCTTCGTCTTGGAGCTCAGAAGGAGTGCGTGTCCATAAAGGCTTGGTCTCATTGATCACATTGTCCTTATCAGTCTCTTCTTCTTTCCCGTCCTTCCACTCGGTTTCTTTACCAAAAATAACTTCAACAGGCAGGAAGCGGCAGTATTTTTTCAGCAAGTTGCTGATTTCGGCCTTGGTGGCATACTGCTCATTGTCTTTATCAATGTGCAGAATAATGTCTGTTCCTCTGTCGGCTTTTTCAACTTCTTCCAGGGTATATTCAGGGCTACCGTCACAGCTCCATTTAACGGCTTGCGCGCCATCGCGGAACGACTTAGTAATGATTTCCACTTTTTCTGACACCATGAACGAAGAGTAGAAACCCAGTCCAAAGTGCCCAATGATAGCATTGGCATCCTTTTTATACTTTTCCAGGAATTCGTTCGCTCCTGAAAAAGCAACCTGGTTGATGTATTTATCAATCTCCTCGGCTGTCATTCCCACACCACGGTCAGAGATGGTTATGGTCTTCTTTTCTTCATCCAGAATTACACGAACCGGTGCTTCGCCCATTTCGCCTTTAAACTCGCCCACTGAGGCAAGCGTCTTTAGCTTTTGAGTCGCATCAACGGCATTGGATACCAATTCGCGCAAGAAAATCTCATGATCTGAATAAAGATACTTTTTGATGATTGGGAAAATGTCCTCGGTAGTAACCCCAATATGTCCTTTTTGCATCGTTACTTGTATTTATGTTTTTAATTTATCTGTTTAACGGCTCAAAGTTATCAAAGGCTGTGCCATTCGTCAATGTGTGACAATGCGACAGACAGGGGTGTCAGAGGCTTGTAATTTTGGCAGAAATAGCCTGCCGCAAACTGTTCCTGTGTTTTAAAAAGCTGCAAAGATGCCAAACAAACTATTTGAGCATTTTGCAAAGCTGAAAAGCCGCCAAACAAAATGTTTGAGCATTTTGCAAGGCTGCAAAGTCGCCAAACAAACTGTTTGAGCATTTTACAAAGCTGCAAAGCCGCCAAACAAACTATTTGAGCATTTTACAAAGCTGCAAAGTCACCAAACAAAATGTTTGAGCATTTTACAAAGCTGCAAAGTCACCAAACAAACTTTTTGAGCATTTTGCAAGGCTGCAAAGTCACCAAACAAACTTTTTGAGCATTTTACAAAGCTGCAAAGCCGCCAAACAAAATGTTTGAGCATTTTACAAAGCTGCAAAGTCACCAAACAAAC
>NZ_JBPUSJ010000024.1:0-22138 GCF_051851475.1 Carboxylicivirga taeanensis
CCCTCCGGCTTGAGGACAAAGCCTTACATGGAGAGTAGTAATTTCATTTTCTTCTTGATAAGAAAACGAAACAAAAGAATCAAGTCAGACAAAGTATCCCCTTGCTCTGCCGCTGTTCGGCACTTCTATTAAAAGTAAGGTCTTCTATCGAAGACAAAAGCAAGCTCCTTTTAAGAAGTACAACGAACAGCTCCATTCACCCCCACGCCGACCTAACTGTCTGACTGACGGGCCTTCGCTCCTTTAGAATCTCATTGCTTTAAAAAAGGCTGTAATCTTCAATCCCCCTGGTTTGTTCATACAAAAACACCCCCATAACTCACCCCCTTCACCAAGGGGGAAACACTGGATTAATATGGCACAGTGCACCAGGTACTAGGTATTAAATCCGAAGCTCAAAGTCCGCAGTCCGATAAAAAAAAAGGATAATTGTACTGGTTTTTATTTACCAAATAATTGGAAACACCCCACCAGTTAAGCTTCAAGGCATCTCCTTTCAAAGGCCTCATTGTCAAGCCTCGTGCCTGCCGAAGCGTGGTCGAAGGCCTTATTTTTGATTTGGGCACCGGTTCACTGCTACATTTTTATTAAATTCGCACATAATTTTGAAGAAGGTTTTGGACTGGTTTATTCAATTAATGCAACATCACTGGACACCTTGCTTGAAGGCGCCCGGTTTGGTTATCACGAGGATAGCTGACCCGATGAACGCTGCAAAGGGTGCACAACCTGGCGGAACTATTAAGCCGGTAGGGTCCCTTTGGGGAATACAAGTTAACAGGCCCCACCCCTCCCCACGCAAAGTTTTTTTGTGCAATAATTCCCTGAAAAACAATACACCATCCGGCCACACAAAAAAGATTGGCCTCGCAGGGTAACCTATGGCCTGTTGTTGGGTATAAGGGAGGAGGTTTACCAAAGCAGCACCTACAAAATGGTGCTCATGGCGACAGACAGCGCCCAGGCAACCGGCAAACATGACACAAAGAAGAATTTCACCCTTGTGTCGCATAAAAAACTAGCAATCGACTCACACAGCTGTGACTGAGGAGGCGAAGCTGTGCTTGAAATTAACAGTCCTTTTGAGATATGTCATTTCATCCACTTAATCTTTTAAATCCGTGGACTAATTATTTTGTTATCCAAAGATGAAACTAATGATAAAGCCAGCCTTTCAAGTTAAACCGGTAAATGCAATTGGTTGCTCAAATCTCGTCAGATTATTAAGCAAGATCACTAAAGTCAAGCAAAACAATCTGACCCGACTAACCATTTTTTAATACACAATAAACATTTTCTTTGAATGCTCTTTAATTCATTCGAATACGCCTTATTTCTGCCCATCGTCTTTATCCTTTATTGGTTCGTGACGAATAAAAACCTGAAAGCGCAGAACTTTCTTTTATTGGTGGTTTCCTATGTCTTTTATGGCTGGTGGGACTGGCGTTTTTTGTCGCTCATTGCCTTTAGTTCGCTGGTGGACTATATTGCCGGTTTGAAGATTGAACAAAGCGATAAACGCAGTACCCGACGTCTTTTCTTAACCATTAGCCTGTTAACTAACCTTGGCTTTTTGGGGGTATTTAAATACTTCAATTTCTTCTCGCAATCATTAGCTGATGGCTTTGCTCAGTTGGGTTATACCATACATCCCTTTACACTGGATATTGTGCTGCCGGTGGGTATCAGTTTCTATACCTTCCAAACCATGAGCTACTCCATTGATGTATACCGCAAAAAACTTCAACCCACGAACGACATTATTGCTTTTTTTGCCTACGTGAGTTTCTTCCCGCAACTGGTTGCCGGCCCTATTGAGCGCGCTACCAACCTCCTGCCTCAGTTCCAAAAGAAACGGGTGTTCTCCTACGAAGAAGGTGCGACCGGTATGCGACAAATACTGTGGGGACTCTTTAAAAAGATGGTAATTGCCGATAACTGTGCCGTGATGGTGGATCAGATATTCGAAAACCACGAAACCCTGCCCGGCTCAGTGCTGATCATGGGCAGCATCTATTTTGCGTTGCAGATATACGGTGACTTCTCGGGCTATTCCGATATTGCCATTGGCACAGCACGTCTGTTTGGTTTTAAGCTGATGACCAACTTCCGCACACCTTATTTTTCGCGCGACGTGGCGGAGTTCTGGCGGCGCTGGCATATTTCGCTCACCACCTGGTTCCGCGATTACTTGTATATACCATTGGGCGGTAGCCGTGTTAATACAGGGCGTGCTATCCGCAATACCTTTGTAATATTTATAGTGAGTGGCTTTTGGCATGGCGCCAACTGGACCTTTATTGCCTGGGGAGCCATTAATGCTCTTTACTTTATTCCGCTCCTCTTAACTGGCTATAACCGGAAAAACACGGGAGCGATTGCAGAAAACCAGCTCCTGCCCTCTCTCAAAGAAATTTTGCAGATGGGCTTAACCTTTGCCCTTACCTGCCTGGCCTGGGTATTTTTTCGTGCTGAAAACATTAATGTTGCATTTGAATACCTGAGCAATATTTTTACCCAACCTTTTTTGCCGGAAAACTTTTACTATTTCCACCCCAAATACATCTTTATTATTGGGGTATGGCTACTGCTGGAATGGCTGGTATTCAGGCATGATAACGCCTTTGAGAGAATTCATCACACCGCACCATGGCTGCGACGGCCTGCTTACTTTGTACTAGGCAGTGTTACCTTCCTGTTTATGGTGAATGAAGCAAAGTCATTTATCTATTTTCAATTTTAATAATGAAAAGATTTCTAATTAAATGCCTTTTTTATACGGTTATCTTTATAGGCTTACTTTCAATATTGACAACAGCTGTTGATTGTGGGCTTAAAATAGTTAATGATAACTTATTTGGGGATTGGAATCGTCTATTAGGAGATCAAATTAAAGATGATATAATTGTTGTTGGAAATTCAAGAGCAAAAGTACATTTTGATCCAATTTTAATTGAAAAGTTAACCGGTTTAAGCTGCTATAATCTGGGTAAAGATGCAACTGATCTTTTTCAACAACAAACTGTTATTAATTCAATAGTTGAAAGTCAAATACATCCAAAATATGTTGTCTTGTCAACAGATATCAACTCACTTCCAAAAAAGAGTGAAATTTTCGAGAAACAAGCTTACTTACCATATCTAAATAATTCATTTATATCAAATGTATTAGAGGAAGTCGACCAACAAGTTGTCTATGAAAGAACATTGCCCTTCATTAAATACAGAGGATATCCTGAAATTATTCTGAAAGGTCTGCTACGTCATTTTAAAAAAGATAACGAATATTCCAGAACAAAGGGATTTGAACCGCAAAATAGGATTTGGAATAATGACTTTTCCAAGTTTCAAAAGATGATGGGCAATGAAAAGATTGTGCTTTCAGAAGATGAAGTAAATGAAGGTTTTAAAATTTTGCAGCACATTATTGATGTTTGTAAATCGAAGGGTATTGGTGTTATTATTGTTCAGCCACCACGATATTGTGAGTTGTATGAATATTTCCCGCAGAAAGAGAAGATCGACATTCAAATACAGAATTTATCTATTACAAATGATATTTTTTATCTGGACTATTCACACAGTAATATCTCCTTGGATAAATCTTTCTTTTATAATGCATCTCATTTAAATGCTAGGGGCGCACAAATATTTACTACTAAATTATGTAATGATTTGAATAAACTTCCCCTTTAGATCAAAACAGGTATTAAGTTTTAGCGATTAATATTTATATATAGTGAAAAAGATTAAAAAAATACTTCTTGTTTTTGGGACTAGACCTGAAGCAATAAAAATGGCTCCATTAGTAAAAGAGTTTCAAAAGCATACCAACCATGTAAAAGCTATTGTTTGTGTAACTGCTCAACACAGGGAAATGCTCGATCAGGTTCTTGAACTTTTTGAAATTATCCCTGAATATGATCTCAACCTCATGAAGCCGGGTCAGGATCTTTATGATATTACGACTAGAGTATTAATAGGAATTAGAGATGTATTGAAAGAATGCAACCCGGAACTTGTTTTAGTGCACGGAGATACCACTACCTCTATGGCAACTGCATTGGCCGCATTTTATCAACAGATTCCTGTTGCTCATATAGAAGCTGGTTTGAGAACATATAATATGTATTCTCCATGGCCTGAAGAAATTAATAGACAAATCACGGGAAGGCTAACAACTTATCACTTTTCGCCTACCAATACGAGTAGGAATAACCTAATTAAAGAAGGAGTTTCTGATGCACAAATCTTTGTCACTGGGAATACTGTAATAGACGCTTTGCATTGGGTATTAGATAAAATTAAAGCAACAAAACAGCTAGAGAATAAAATAAAAATAAGTCTCAACAAAGCAGGTCTTCCAGAGCATGTTATTCATAACATCGACAACGGGAATAAGGTTGTTTTGATTACTGGTCATAGAAGGGAAAACTTTGGACAGGGATTCACAAATATCTGCAATGCTATAAAAACTTTGGCCCGACAAAACCCGGATGTTTTATTTATATACCCGATGCATTTAAACCCCAATGTAAGAAGACCAATTCTTGAAATTTTTGGGGATAAAGAGCAGATTAAATCAGATGATATCAATAATGTTTACTTTATTGAGCCTCTTGATTACTTACCATTTGTTTATATAATGAACTCTTCATATTTAATTTTAACCGATTCTGGTGGGATACAGGAAGAAGCTCCTAGCCTTGGCAAACCTGTTCTGGTTATGAGAGATACAACAGAAAGGCCTGAAGCTATTGATTCAGGAACGATCATTTTGGTTGGGCAAAACCAAGAAGTAATTGTAAAAGAAGTCAATAGCTTATTATCCGATAAACTAGCTTATGACAGAATGAGCAAATCATCAAATCCATACGGAGACGGTACTGCTTCTCAAAAAATAGTTCAAAGCATAATTAATTCTTCAAAGTAGTTCTTTCTTTAGATGCTGGATAAAATTAGAAATATAATTCATCGGATTACTCCAAATACAGTTCGAAAAAGAGTCAGTAGAATAAAGGAATCTGAATTTGCCTCCCGGGTTTTAAAAGCTTCTTTTTGGTCAATCTTAAACACCGTTTTTATTCGCGCTTTTGGTTTATTATCCACAGTGCTTGTTGCCAGAATTATTGGAAAAGAAGCTTATGGAGAATTAGGAATAATTAATAGTACTGTAGGGCTATATGGTACTTTTGCGGGCTTTGGATTAAGTGTTACAACTATAAAATACATTGCAGAATATGTCAAAAAAGATCCCATTAAAGTCAGTAAAATTATTAGCTTGACAAATGTATTTTCACTTTCATTGGGTAGTATTTTTGTCATCGGTCTGTTTTTTATGGCTGATTGGCTTTCGAGTGAAACTCTGGCTGCACCTCTCCTAACTCCTAAATTGCAACTAAGTAGTATACTAATAATATTGTATTCATGGAACGGGGTCCAAGTTGGTATACTTTCTGGTTTCGAATCATTCAAAAAAATGGCCAAGATTGGAGCTATTGTTGGACTATCTAACCTTCCTTTTATTGTTGGGGGTGCCTACTTGTATGATATATATGGCGTATTGGGGGGGATGATTCTATCGCAACTTCTAATATGTATCTTGTATAGGAATACTATCCTCAAAGAGTGTAAAATTAGAGGGATCAAACCATACAATAGAGATTTCTGGGATGAGAAGCATACTCTTATTTCGTTCACTCTACCTTCCTTTTTATCAGGTATAGTTATGAGCCCTGTTAATTGGACGGCAAATGCCTTTCTTGTCAAAACAAGCGATGGTTTTGCCGAAATGGGTACATTTTCGGCTGTCGAAAGAATTTCAACAATAGCCATATCTATTATGGCGCCAATAAGTCAAGCACTTTTACCTATTTTTATATCAAAGTTTAGTGACAAAAAAGCTAGTTCTAATAATAGATTGGATCGATTAAACATAAGTATTACTTGGGTTATGGGTTTAACAATTATACTTCCAATTCTTGTATTCCCTGAGTTAAGTGAGTTGTTATTTGGAGATGACTTTCATGGTTTAGATTTTAGAAAAACGCTTATAATCACGATGTTGAGCACTTCAATAATCGCTCACAGACAAGGTATTGCTAGATCATTTATTGCAAAATCATATTTATGGCTAAGTGTTAGCTCGAATGTATTCTGGGGACTACTAGTAGTCTTATTTTCTTATTATCTAATAGAATATGGAGCTATTGGTCGAGCCGCAGCAGTACTATTTGCCTACATCATAAACACTTTGTTTTTTATTCCTATTTATATTAAACTAAAACTAGCTCCTGTCGAAACACTTAATTCCAGAGAAGCGATTTCAATTTGGATTTGCTTAGGAGTAATGGCATACATTTCTTATAATGATTTTAACCTTATTGTTAGAAGTATTGGTTTTCTAATAACTTGCTATGTCTTTGTGAAAAGCTTTTATAGAATTTCTAGATAAGTACAAGATGATATTTAAAGCATTAATCAAAAAAATATTAAAGGCATCCTTCCCAAATAGACAGAAGGACATAAGAAGATTTAAATCGTGTGGTGCAAATGTCGTAATAGAAAATGGAAGTGATTTCCTCAATGAGCGATACATTACTTTAGGAGATAATGTATATATTGGTCCTAATGCATGGTTACACGCGGGTGGAGAGATTATTATAAATGATGGAAGCATAATTGGTCCGCGTTGTAAAATATATACCCTGAATCACAATTATAATTCAGATATAGCAATTCCTTACGATGATATCATAATAAGTAAAAATGTTATAATCAATGAGAATGTATGGATTGGAGGAGATGTAATAATACTTCCTGGTGCAGAAATTGGAGAAGGTTGTATTGTTGCCGCAGGTAGTGTTGTTACTAAAAAATGGCCACCATATAAGATTCTTGGTGGAAATCCTTGTCGTGTAATTGGAGAAAGAAATGTAAATCAATATAAAAGATTAAAAGAAGAAGGTAAAATTTACCTTAAATTAAAAAAAGAAGGTAAAATGCATCCACATATTTCTGTAAATGAATATCGATGAATAATATTATTATAAAAGGGAATTTCGCTGAAGGGAATTTTGGAGATGATGCATTATTGCTTGCATTTCACCAATTAATTGATAAATCAGGTGTTACTTCCGCAGCAAAGTATGCTTCAAGTACCTTAGCATATCATAAAGATTTAGCTTTAAATGCAGAAGTCACACAAACCCTTGCCCAACCAAGTGACCTCATTATATATGCAGGGGGAACACAATTCTTTTCATTCAATGAGAATAAAACTAGCTTGTATGACTACTTCAAAAGCCGTTTATCCTCTTTTATTTGGAAGCTGAAGCAAACGAATCGTTTTGCGATGGTCGGAGTTGGCATCGGTCCTTTTATGAACGACTCATATGAAAATAGGTTTGCAAAAGTTTTGGTTCAAAAGTCTGAGTTTATATGGGTTCGAGACCAGTCATCGCTTCACTACTGTGAACAAACAAAATCTAGTAGTACTTATCTTGGCGCCGACATGTGTTTTATGTCTGATTTTCAGGAATGGTGTAATTTTCAGCTAAACCCTGCAAAAAGCATTAAAAAAATAGGTATTGTCTTAAGAGATTGGAAGTATGGTCAAGGAAATAATTATATCAAATCCCTGATTGAGTTACCTGAGCTATTACATAAACAGGGATATGAAGTTTCATTTTATGTTTTTTCTGAGGAAAATGATTCAATGCTTGAAAAAATATTGAACAAAAATGGAATTGCTTATAAGAAGTGGCTACCACAGCAAACTTGTTTTAAATCCTACTTAGCTGAATTAAATACCTGTGACTTGTTTATAACCTCACGCTATCATGCAGCTGTTTTTTCAACACTAATGGAGAAACCTTTTATTACAATTGGACTTGAACAAAAACTGACAAATTACTCATCCTCTTTTGAAAATGAGGCCATGAATTGGCTTCCTAATTCAAGCTTAAGTGAATTACTCAAAAATATATCCCTAATCGATAGTGATTATGCTAAGTTTGTTAATGAGATCTGTAAAAAGAAAAAGTACTTTACAAGCTTATCTGACAAGTGTGCAAAAACATTTAGTAAATACATAAAAAAATATAAATATGAGTAAGCCAAGAGTATTAATTTTTGCATCATACTTCGCTCCAAATAGCTTTTCTGAGGCTCTCGTAAATAACAAATTTGCCATGGCATTGCAGAATGCCGGTTGGGACATAACAATCATTACAACATCAGATTATTTTGGTGATAAATATGAAAATGAATGGTCGGAACTTTGGGAAAAACTAAAATTAGTTACGCATAATATTCCTACAATTATACCTAATGATAAGGGTAAGCTTTTTAAACGCTTAAAAGCATTAGCCTATCTTAACCATCCAATAAATGGCATTAATTGGGCTTTTAAGGCTTACAGATTGGCTATGCAACTTCACAAAGAGCGACCATTTGATTTAATTATTTCTCGTTCTATTTCTGATCACGGCCATCTCCCTGCCTTAAAGTTTAAAAAAGCAACCGGCATAAAATGGGTTGCCAATTGGAATGATCCACCCTACTTTATTTTTCCTCCCCCATACGAAATCAAAAGTAAGATAGTTTCTCGTTTCTTATACAAAAGGTATCTAAAAGATGTGGCTAAAAGAGCTGATATTAATACTTTTCCTTCTTTGCGACTCTATAATTACATCCAAGCCAAACTTAAACTTTTTAGTCCAACTGGTAATAAAATTTTACCCCATCTAAACACGAGCTTAAAGGTTAACACTAAAAATAAATCAAAGGACATTTTTAAGATATGTCATGCAGGAAACCTTTCAAAGGAGCGCTCGCCTGAATTGTTTCTTGCAGCACTGAAAAGAATGACCCAAAAACATCCAAATATCATATGTTATATAATTGGAACTGAAAACGTTGATCTTAAATCTAAAATTGAAGAATTTAACTTGGTTAGCTATATTACCTTTACGGGTGCAATAAGTTATAAGGAAACACTGGAGTTTCTAACATCCTGTAATATAGGTTTATTAATAGAGGCTCAATGTGATGAAGGCATTTTCTTACCAAGCAAGGTTTCTGATTACATTTACGCAAACCTTCCAATATTGTCCATCTCCCCCAAAGAAGGCACCCTAAACGATTTAATAAATGACTATGGAGGTGGAATCCTTGTGGATAACACAAGGGAAGGCGATATTTATAAAGGACTCGAGAGTCTATATTTAAATTGGAAAGACAATTTACTTGAAGATTATCCAACACAAAAGCTTCAAGAGTATTACTCAGATAAAGTTGTAATTGATTTCCTAAAAAAATGCCTTGACTAACATGCAACTTTACAAAATAAAGTCATTAGTACCAAAGACTGGTGATAAAGTAAAACAAAGTATTATTGTCGCTCATGGTTACTTCGGTCGTGGAGGTGCCGAAGTTTCAATCATGTGGATCATTGAAGCTTTAAAGCGTACATATGATGTACATTTATTCACTAGGGGCGGGTTTCAACTTGATGCGCTTAATAAAATAAGCGGCACTTCATTAAGGCATGATGAATTCACTTTAATAAAACCATCTGGTAAGCTATATCAAGGTATGTTTGGACATGCCTATTTTTTGCGCAAATGCCGAAGTATAGGCAAGTCATTTGACCTTCGAATTACTGGTTCTCGCTCTATCAATTGGGGAGATAATGCAATACACTTTCTTTCTGATGTTGCTTGGAATAAAGAACTTCATGAAAAATATTGTAAATCTGAAGAAAAATTTGACGTTAAATCACCAGCTATATCGAAACTACTTGCAAAAATAAGGTCATTCATTGCAGGGGAATCAAATTGGAATATAAAGGAAGATATTTATGTGGCAAATTCGTGTTGGACAGCTAAAATATCCACTTTATATACACAAAAGCCTCCAGTGGTGATTTATCCAGCTGTACCAATAAGTACTATTGACATAAATTGGGATGCAAAGCAAGAACGAATCGTTTGTTTAGGTCGTATTTCTCCAGAGAAAAGAATTGAGGATATTATTAAAATAGTTAGCATAGTTAGAGAGCATGGCTATGATATAAAATTACATATTGTTGGTAGGTTCAACAAAACACCTTATTGTGATTATATTAAACAACTCTGTCTTGATAATAAATCATGGATTATTCTAGAAGGTGAAATAATTGGGGAAATGAAACTTCAATTTTTGGCGGAATCCAAATACGGCATCAATGCCTGTCAAAGGGAAGCTTTTGGTATATCTACCGCCGAAATGGTTCAAGCCGGAATAATACCTTTTGTTCCAAAGCAAGGTGCTCAGCAAGAAATAGCTCCACTCTCCGATTTGGTTTTTAATAGTCCTGAAGAGGCTGCATCTAAGATGATAAAAATTATGGCTAATGAGAACTTACAGGAGACAACTCGGAGGCAATTGGAGCAAAGATCACCTAATTTCTCTTCTGAACGCTTTTGTAGAGAGGTTGGAGAAGTAGTAAGAAAAATTATAGAACATAAGCTTTGAAAAGACTTAAAATTGGAGTTTTCACCGATCTACGCTTTACGGCACTAGATTCACCTACAGGAGTTACCAAACATATTGTTGAGATGGTCAATGGTCTTAATCAGAACAACAGTATTGAGGTGATTATCTTGGCTGCTAAGGATCAACTAACAGCCCAAGGGCAAATACATAAGGATAATGCCTTAGCCGGATTTGATGCCCGGCGTCTGCCTTTTACCTGGTATCAGGGCTATCTATTATGGCTATTAACTGGTAAGCCAACGATGGATAAATATGCAAGAGATCTGGATTGGGTCTATTGTCCTAAAAACGATTTTATCCCGTTTAGGAATGTCAAAACGGCTATCACCATACATGGGGCGCATGAGATTGATCCTGAATACCCAAAAAACAACAGCCTACTTGGAAGATTAAATCAAATACGCTCACACTTAAGTTATCAACGAATTTGTAAGAGAGCTACGGCGCTTTTAACAGTCTCCGAATTCTTGAAACAGCAAATGATTAGTTGGTTTAAGGTAGATAGAAAAAAGATACATTTAGTGGGTAACGGTGTCGAAGAGGTATTTTATAAAGGCAAGACGAATCCTCTACTACATAATAAGTACCAACTTATTGCCATTGGCGGCTTAAATCGCTTGGACGGGGGCGATCGTATTGTCCAACTGGCACACTATCTTCTAAGACAAAATAGTAATTATCAAATCGTAGTTGCTGGTAATCAGCATGAATCTGCACTTCTAGAACGAGCTAAGCATTTAACTAATATTACTCTTAAAGGCTATGTCAAAGCAGCTGCTTTATCAGAACTGATGCAACAAAGTCAGGCCTTATTATTCTTGACCCGATATGAAACCTTTGGCATTGCTGCTGTTGAAGCCATGGCTTCTGGTCTACCGGTAATAACCTGCCATAATACTGCCGTACCTGAAATCGTTGATGATGCAGCACTTTATACCGAACCAGATAATGAAATAGAGATCTTTAAAACAATTATGAAACTCGAGAATGAAACTATTCGAACAAACTTGATAAAGAATGGCTTACATAAAGCCCAGGAATATAAATGGGATAATTGTATTGAACGATTACAAACTGTGATTACTAAGGTTTAATTCTTAATGAGAACACTATTGAAGTAGCTCCATGTTAGAACTCATCAAAAAGAAACCTGTATATCTTTCGTATTTCATATTATGCTTTGCAACGATTGCATATGGAGGTAGTATTTCATTAGTCGCAATACCAATATTCACATTTTTATTTAATAAGCATGGTCAATTGTTAATACCTTTTTTTGCGCTATTACTGGTATTGCCTTTAGCTGATAGTTCATTTGCTTTTTTTGTGCAAGCCTATCAGTTAAGGCCAATCTTACTTGTGTTAATTGGTCTCATAGTATTTTCAAACCCTTATATTGTAAATAAAGTTGATTGGTCCTTATATGCATTTATCCCCTATTTTGTAATTCTCGGTTATTATGTATTGGATGTTCATTCTTTTATTGAAGTATTAAGACCGATTTCCTACTTTCTTGTCATTGTGATAACTCCTGTTATCACCAAACATATTCTTGTTACTCATAAGGATATATTTTTAAAGGGGTTGATCTTACTCTACACATTGGTTTTTGTTTTAAGTTTCTTAACTATCGGTGAAAATGCAGCTTTACAAAGTTACGGACGATTTTCGGGAATCTTCAGAAACCCCAATGCACTTGGTATATTCTCGTTTCTGTTTTTTATGCTGAGTACCATTATTTTTAAATTTCAAGGACACTTATTTACTAAAATAGAACGCTACTTTGTTATTGGTATTATTTTAGCCGGAGTCATCTATTCACGTTCTCGAAGTGGTATGTTTGCCATTGGCCTGTTTTGGTTGTCACTTTGGGCCTACGAGCGTTGGCAGTTAAAGGGAATAGTGTTTTTAGGATTAACAGCTATAATAATAAATTATGCAATTCCATTTGAAGAAGTAATTCGAGGCATTGGTTTGGGGGATTTTCTTCGTTTGGAGTCTATTGAAGCGGGCTCCGGGCGTAAAGTTGCCTTTGAACATGCCTTGGATAAAATTATGGAGGCACCATTTAGTGGTAATGGAATAGGATTTACAGAACAATATTTTAGTGAAAGTAAAGAGGTTTTATCTAAGAAAGGACATGTCGGCAATGTTCACAATAGTTTTCTTTCTGTTTGGCTAGATTATGGACTATTTGGCTTACTATCATTTATATACGCCTGGTTCAGCTGGTTTAAGAAAACATCTATCTATACGACTATTGTGCTATCTGTTGCATTAGCCGTATTATTTAGTGCTAATATAGAAATGTGGTTGGTTGGATCACTAAATCATGTAACGATCCAATTAATAATCATTTTAAGTCTTTTATCCTCCAATGCCTTTTATGAAAAAGAAAATCTTAATTCTGAATCAACCTATACAAATTAGAATGAACTGGACAATAATTAACAAGATTCGTCGATTTCGCCGAATAGGATTGTTTAAGACAATATTTTTAAATTTTCATAAATTACCTTTTAAGCAGGCGATTAGATTACCTATACTAGTGACAAGAAATACATACTTTTATGATCTATCAGGTAAGATTATCATTAATGCACCGGTAAAACCATTTATGATTAGAATTGGTTATTTTGGAGAAGATACTTGTGCTTGGAAAGATGGACGGGCTCTTCTTAAAGTGAGAGGTACATTAATATTTAAAGGAAATTCGCATTATGGTATTGGAGTTAGTATAAGAGTTGAGCCTAATTCTAAACTAGTTATCGGTGATAATGTTCGTATTAGTAATAATACAAAAATTATTTGTTATGAAGATATAGAAATTGGAAATAATTGTAGAATCGCTTGGGAATGTCAAATAATTGATACCACTTTTCATTATATAAAAAACATTAATACCGATGAAATATCAATCCTAAATGCCCCAATTAAAATTGGCAACAATAATTGGTTAGGTAATCGTTCAAATATAATGAAAGGCACTAATACACCCGATTTTTGTATTATTGCAGGTGGAAGTCTTTGTAATCAACACTATGACATTCCAAATTATTCAATGATTGCCGGCGTTCCTGCCAAGTTAAAAAAGACAGGTATTTGCAGGGTACTAGATGCCGAGGAAGCTGAAATTAATCACAAACTTAGAAGCTAATGAAAGTCGTTTTTTTAATTGGAAGTTACATTCCTCATCAGTTAGTCTCTATTAAGGAGCTCATTAGCAAACACCGTATAGAAGCTTATTCATTCAGTATTAGTCAAAACTACACTTATATACCTGAAGATATAAATGGTTTAACAACATATCTACTCAGCGATTACACAAAAGAGGAAGTATTAAAGAAAGTTCTAGAAATAAAACCGGAGTTGGTTGTCGTTGCCGGCTGGTTCGAAAAAAAATATATTTGGGCAGCCAAGCAAATAAGCAAACGACTAAGAATCCCTGTAGTCGCAACTTCAGATACCCAATGGAAAGGAAATATAAGGCAGCATATCAATCGTGCAACAAGCCGTTGGCATCTAAGAAAGGCATTTTCTCATATCTGGGTAGCAGGCATTCATCAATTTGAATATGCCCGTAAACTAGGGTTTCGCCGAGACCAAATTATCTTAAACTCCTTAAGCTGCGATACAAGCCAATTCGAAAAAGTCTCACTAAAGCAAAAATATTCAAGCTATCCCAAAAATCTTATATATGTAGGTAGGTTTGTCAAAGTAAAAGGACTTGATTTACTTATTGATGCTTGGAATAAGATTGATGATAAAAAAGGTTGGAAACTAACATTAATTGGTGATGGACCTCTAAAAGAGCACCTACAGCAAAATAGAGATATTATTATTAAAGACTTTATGAATCATGATGAATTGGTATTACAGATGGAACATTCCGGTTGTTTTATTCTACCATCTACATTTGAGCCTTGGGCGTTAGTTATTCATGAGGCTACTGCAGCTGGCCTACCTATTATTGCAACCGATGTATGTGGTGCATCACCACATTTTGTAATCAATAATTACAATGGCTTCTCAGTAAAACCTGACATTAAAAGCATTCAAACGGCTATTGAAAAAATTATTTCAAAAGATAAAAACGAACTTTTACATTTTGCTGAAAATAGTCGCAAATTAGCAAGAACAATTACTCCAGAAATTTGTGCGGCGCAATTGATGAGTATTCTAGATAAATAACTCTTACTCAAATAACGTCACATTCCTCTCCTTCAAGGCAGAATCGTTAATAAATAATTCTGCTCGTTTTCTGGCCCCAATGCACCAGTTATCAAATTCTTCCTGCTGCATGCTTATTAAATTATTGAGCACCGCGCACCAATCACCACTCTTAGAATTCATTCTCCCCTCTCCCTTCTCAATTCTCATCTCTAAACTCACATCCCATCCGCATCGGTCTTTCTCTAATTCCCTCCATGGTGTTTGGTCACTTATTAGTACCGGCCGGCCGGCCATGAAACTCTCCAATATTACGTAGCCGAAGTTTTCTCCCCTGGTAGGCATAAAAAGGCCATGATACCTGGTAAACAAATCTAGTACCTCATTTCCGTCAACCACTCCTTTATACGTTACTTTAATTCTTTCAGGTAATTGTTGTATCACCTTTTGGCATTCTGCCCAATACAACTCATCATAAACAGGCCCATAAAGATCATAAGTAAGCTGTCCCACAGCATCATCCATTTCTTTCAGCTTTTCTAAAGCAAAAAGAGTATTCTTTTCAGGTGAAATACGAGCAATGCTTATTAATTTCAGTTCGCCTGAGCTTTTATTAACCGGTTTGAGTGCAGGTATCTCTTTAACGGGTAAATGCGGGGCCAACTGTGCCTTAGCATTTTGTCCAAAAGCATTTTTAATATCCCCCACTTCCTTATCACTGGTTGCGTGAAACAGAACACTTTTATACAGCCCGGCTAAACATGCAACTTTTATAAACAGTTGTTTTTTGCTTTTCTTAATATTGATGGCTGTAGGGGCGAGCATCCCATAGGTGCCCAATACTATCCTGCCCTTAAAGCGGGCTTGTTTTAAAACGAGCAGCGGCAAAATCGAAAATTTCCAGGAGTAGACCCCATTGATGTAGACATGGTGAGGTTGCACTTCTTCAATTAGCTGCTTATAGAGTGCACTCCCTACCTTTGCTTCCGGGCAATAATAAACCTTCTCCCCCTCAGCGCGCTCCAACCATTTCTCTGATTGAATACCTTCATAAGGCGTCGTTTCTAAAAAGTCGGTATTACGGGTAATAATATAAAAATCGAAGGTATCACGAAGATAACTGACCATATTGGCAAAGGCCCGCTGGCCTCCGCCAGCCTTATAGCCCGGCAAGTACCAATCAATAAAAGCTAAAACTTTCTCTTTGGGTGTTTCTGGAATCATAGGGCGAAGATAATAATTCGTGAGCAGTGCGGCAGTAGTTGGCTTTAAAAAAAGGATGAGCTCTCTTGGGTCTGCTTTCCAACGGACTGAAGGGGATAGACTATGCACAGTGCACCAGGTACTAAATATTAAGTCCGAAGCTCAAAGTCCGTAGTCCGGTGGTGAAACAGGCTCCATCTTAATGGCTTAATCTATTATGGATAGAACTATTGAAGGCAAGCGATAGGCTTGAATATGGTGGAAGGGCGACTTCGACGAAGGAGAAGGGAAGCCTGCAGCCATAAATTCCAGCCGTTGCGGAGCAATCGCCTCTTTCAATAGAGTTTTTGCATCCTTTTTCAAAAAAGGATGTGTCTGCCCGACATCAGGGCTAAAGTTTTCTGCTCAAGCCGCAGGGGCTTCTCCTTTTTGCTGCAGTCCAAAAAGGAGACAAAGAAGACCTTGACTCCAGCACTCCCCTTGGACGATGCGATTTTTTGGTTTCCGTTTTTTCTAAAAAAATGGAAATGCGACCCCGGCATGAGGGCAATATAGAGCTTCTTTCTGCTCGAGCCGCAGAGGCTTTTACTTCTTCTCTACAGCCAGAAGAAGTTAACAAGAAGGACCGTTGCTCACATCAAAATGGCTAACAATCAGCACTCGCCGCTATAAGAAAAGAACTCGCTGCGCTCAAACAGCTTTTCTTTCTTAACGCTCTGATTCCTGATTGTCTTAACGCCTTTTGATGAAGGCAAGAGAACACTTACAGCCACTACTAATCGTTTCAGGGAAGATTTAATGATTTTCATTGCGTGCTCCAAAGCTTCCTTACTTTCACTCAATAAGTGGGTCTCAGGCTGCATTGCTGAGGTCGTTGAGCGAACAAGCATTCACAAGCGCTTTACTCCAACTCCACTCAAAACAGCGTTTCGAATTATTGAAAGCCAGTGATAGGAATGAATGTTACAGAATGGCGACTTTTGAAAAAAGGGAAGCCTGACGTTACAAATTCATTCCGCTGCGCAGCAATCACCTCTTTCAATAGAGTTTTTGCATCCTTTTTCAAAAAAGGATGTGTCTGCCCGACATCAGGGCTAAAAGTTTCTGCTCAAGCCGCAAGGGCCTTATCCTTTTTGCATTGCTGAGGTCGCAGAGCGAACAAGCATTCACAGGCGTTCTGCACTCAACCTGATCGAAACGATGTTTCGAAGCAATCGCCTCCGTCAATGAGATTTTTTGCTCCTCGTTTTTTCTAAAAAAATGAGGAACCTACCTGGTAAGGCAATGTCTATCATTAAGAGGTAATTATCACTCATTTAATCAAAACGCATTGAAAAGATGCGTCTGCTGGGGAGCTGACCCAATGGCTTAAAATACGCTGAATATTTTGTTTAGTATTAGCCTCAGCCATTGAACCAAAAAAAATAGCTTGGAAATGACAATTAAAACAATATTTCATTTTCTTCTTGATAAGAAAACGAAACAAAAGAATCAAGTCAGACAAAGTATCTCCTCGCTCTGACGCTGTTCGGCACTTCTATTAAAAGTAAGGTCTTCTATCGAAGACAAAAAGCAAGCTCCTTTTAAGAAGTACAACGAACAGCGCCATTCACCCCCACGCCGGCCGAACTGTCTGACTGGCCTGCGCTCCTTCAAAACTCTGTAAATGAAACAACACTATGCAAAAAGAAGCTCTCATTATCAATCCCTCTGGTTAGTCCTTACCAAAGCAATGCCCTAACACGCCCCCTTCGCCAAGGGGGAAACAGTGTAATCATAGGGATAGTATGAGAATAAGTGCTGCAGTCCGCAGATTGATTGGGATTAACATGACACTAGGTACAACGCATGAAGCACCAACTATTAAGTCCGGTTGTTGAAGCATCAGTCTAAAAACTAAGTCCAACGCACCAGGTACTATGTCCTGGTTCCGTTTCTGTCAATCCAAATTCCTTTAATTACTCAATTTGAATTATTACTTTTACCTCATTAATAAAATAGATAGAAATACATAATCTACTAATAATGAACTCCATCAAATCGATTTGCTGCATTGGAGCCGGCTATGTTGGCGGTCCTACCATGGCTGTTATCGCCCAAAAAAACCCACATATACAGGTGACCGTTGTCGATATCAATGAGGCGCGCATTGCTGCCTGGAACGAGAGTGATCTGACGAAACTGCCTGTTTATGAACCCGGATTGCCGGAGGTGGTTGCCGAGGCCCGTGGACGCAACTTATTCTTTTCTTCGGATGTCAATAAAGCCATCGATGAGGCGGAAATGATCTTTATTTCGGTGAACACACCCACCAAAAACTATGGCATTGGTAAGGGCCAGGCTGCCGATTTAAAGTTTGTAGAACTTTGTGCACGTCAGATAGCTGCCGTGGCCAAGCAGGACAAGATAGTGGTGGAGAAATCAACCCTGCCGGTGCGCACAGCCGAATCCATTAAGCGGATTTTCGATGCCACCAATGGCGATGTTAAATTTCAAATTTTATCCAACCCGGAGTTTTTAGCTGAAGGAACGGCCATTAACGATCTGCACAATGCCGACCGCATATTGATAGGCGGTGAGATTGAAACCCCCGAAGGCAATGCGGCCATCGAAGCCCTGGTGCAGGTGTATGAGAGCTGGATACCCCGCGAGCGTATTATCACCACGCGACTGTGGTCCTCGGAGCTGTCCAAGCTAACCGCCAATGCCTTTTTGGCACAGCGCATCTCCTCCATCAACGCCATCTCTGCCCTGTGTGAACGAACCGGTGCCGACGTGGACGAAGTGGCCCATGCCATTGGAAAAGACTCGCGCATAGGCCCTAAGTTTTTAAAGAGTTCCGTAGGCTTTGGAGGCTCCTGCTTTCAGAAAGATATTCTTAACCTGGTTTACCTGTGTAACCATTTCGGACTGCCCGAAGTGGCCGACTATTGGGAGCAGGTGATCAAGATGAATGACTACCAGAAGCACCGCTTTGCCATGAGCATCATTAACGCCTTGTTTGATACGGTTTCGGGTAAGAAGATTACCTTCCTGGGATGGGCCTTCAAGAAGGATACCAACGATACCCGGGAATCGGCCGCCATCTATATTGCCGATGAGCTGATACAGGATCAGGCGGAGGTACATGTATACGACCCTCAAGTGAGTCCGGAGCAAATTAAAAATGATCTCATCTATTTATGGACGCAAAGAGGCGTTTCGGCGGATGAAGCCCAAAAACGCTTTGAACAGGCGGTGACTATTTACTCCGAGCCAACGGAGGCTTTAAAACAGGCTCATGCGGTGGCCATATTAACCGAATGGGACGAGTTTAAATCGTATGACTGGGCAAGCATCTATGCAAGCATGCTTAAGCCGGCCTTTGTATTTGATGGCCGCAACATACTCGACAAAGAGCAGCTGGAAGCCATTGGCTTTAAAGTAAAGGCCATCGGTAAAGGCTAAGCGAAGCACAACAGGATGACCTTTGGGAGTCTGACCCTGGCTGGCGAGCATTACATTTCAAGTCCGAAGCTCAAAGTCCGCAGTCCGATCAGCGAGCTCAGAGTCGATCTTGTTTGAATTGTGACAAGAGGAACAAAAAACATGGAATAATGTCTTTGCTTTCTTTTATCAGGAAAAGAATTGGAGCCTGGCGCAAATCGTGAGTACAATAGATATGTAAACACAAATGAACAAAAGGAAGTACGAGTTGTAGGGACGAAAACCCATTTTGATTAAATGTTTAGTTTTAACTCCTAATTCAAATTATCATCAAATACAAAGAAGCAACGCATTGCGCCAATTGAGCCAGATACGTGCTTCATCTGAATACAGGGAACAATTTAAAGGAATGAAAAAAAGAATATTAGTCACTGGTGGTGCCGGATTTATCGGTTCTCACCTATGCCAAAGGCTTTTGAACGATGGCCATGAAGTCATCTGTCTGGACAACTATTTTACGGGCAATAAAGCAAACGTGATTCACCTGCTGGACAACCCCTATTTTGAGTTGATACGCCACGATGTCACCCATCCATTCTTTATCGAGGTGGATGAAATATACAACCTGGCCTGTCCGGCCTCGCCGGTTCACTACCAGTACAATCCCATTAAAACCATAAAAACGTCGGTGATGGGCGCCATTAACATGCTGGGACTGGCCAAACGGATTAAGGCCAAAATACTGCAGGCCTCCACCAGCGAGGTCTATGGAGATCCCATCGTGCATCCTCAGCCCGAAAGCTACTGGGGAAATGTGAACCCCATTGGGCAGCGCTCCTGCTACGATGAAGGCAAGCGCTGTGCCGAAACCCTGTTTATGGATTACCGCCTGCAAAACGATGTGAAGATTAAAATCATTCGCATCTTTAACACCTATGGCCCCAAGATGAATCCCAATGATGGACGTGTGGTGTCTAATTTTATTGTTCAGGCCCTGAAAGGAGAAGATATTACCATTTTTGGGGATGGCACGCAAACCCGAAGTTTCCAGTATGTGGACGATTTGGTGGAGGGCATGATCCGGATGATGAATAGCCGCGATGACTTCTGGGGACCGGTGAACATCGGTAACCCTAAAGAATTCACCATGCTTCAGTTGGCTGAACTGGTTATCCGACTGACCGGGTCAACCTCCAGGATTGTCCATATGCCCTTGCCACAGGATGATCCAACTCAACGCCAGCCCGTAATCGATTTAGCCAGGAAAGAGCTCAATGGATGGGAACCAACCGTTGAATTAGAGCAAGGTTTAAAGCTCACTGTTGATTACTTTAAAAACCTGCTCCAGCAGAGTTAAAAATAAAGTGCGAAGTGCGAAAAAGGGAAGTCAGAATAAGATCTGAATCCCTCTTCGCCACCGGCACTTCTCAAGGCTCCGGGGGGGGCAAAGATCTTTTTTTTCACCCGAGCGCTTAGCATTGCGCACCGGGCACTAATTTTCTAGTCCGAAGCGCGAAGTTCGTAGTCCGGTTAGTGAGGCATAAAAGCCTGAAGGACATTAAGCTCTCATTTTCAATCCCCCTGGTTGGTCCATGCCAAAACAACGCTATAGCACGCCCCCTTCTCCAAGGGGAAATAGTGTTTCCTAACCCTTTTTAATCCGTTGAATCTGTAGATTTATTGTTTTAATTACTGTTATCTAACCCCTCTCGAAATAGCGTTTCGAAACAATTGCACGTTAGGGAGAGTAGCTGAGAATATGTAATGGCGACCTTTGCAAAAGGGGAAGCCTGAAGCCGATTCTCAGCAACGGTGCGAAGCACTCTCCTTGGGCGATGCGATTTTTTGGGTTTCGTTTTTTCTAAAAAAAATGGAAATGCCACACGGCATGAGGGCTAAAGTTTTCTGCTCAAGCCGCAGGGGCTTTTACTTCTTCTCTACAGCCAGAAGAAGTAAACAAGAAGGACCGTTGCTCACATCAAAATGGCTAACAATCAGCATTCGCCGCTAAAAGAAAAGAACTCGCTGCGCTCAAACAGCTTTTCTTTCTTATCGCTCTGATTACTGATTGTCTTAACGCCTTTTGATGAAGGCAAGGGAACACTTACAGCCACTACTAATCGTTTCAGAGAAGATTTAAAGATTACTATTGCGCACTCCAAAGCTTCCTTACTTTCACTCAATGAGTGGGTCCCAGGCTGCGTTACTGAAGTCGTAGAGCGTACAACCATTCACAAGCGCTTTGCTCCAACTCCACTCGAAACGATGTTTCGAATTATTGAAAGCCAGTGATAGGAATGAATGTTACAGAATGGCGGCCTTTGAAAAAGGGGAAGCCTGAAGCCGATTCTCAGCAACGGTGCGCAGCACTCCCCTTGGGCGATGCGATTTTTTGGGTTTCGTTTTTTCTAAAAAAATGAGGAACCAGCCTGGTAAGGCAATGTCTATCTTTAAAAGGCAATACTCACACTGTTAATCACAACGCATTGAAAAGATGGGCCTACTGGGGAGTTGACCCAATGGCCTAAAATACGCTGAATATTTTGTTTAGTATTAGCCTGAGCCATTGAACCAAAAAATAGGCTGGAAATGACAAGTAAAATAATATTTCATTTTCTTCTTGATAAGAAAACGAAACAAAAGAATCAAGTCAGACGAAGTTTCCCCTCGCTCTGCCGCTGTTCGGCACTTCTATTAAAAGTAAGGTCTTCTATCGAAGACAAAAGCAAGCTCCTTTTAAGAAGTACAACGAACAGCTTCATTCACCCCAACGCTGGCCGAACTGTCTGACAGACCCGCC
>NZ_JBPUSJ010000025.1:0-12251 GCF_051851475.1 Carboxylicivirga taeanensis
GCCATGTTTAAGGTGGCGGGTAACTGTGGCATGTGTCAGGAGCGCATTGAAGAGGCCGCCCTGTCGGTAAAAGGAGTGAGCTCTGCCAAATGGGACAAGGATACTAAAATGCTGCACTTAAACTATGGTGGCCAAGCCACAGTGGATGCGGTTGAAAAAGCCATTGCAGCGGTGGGGCACGATACAGAGCACCACAAAGCCGATGATGAGGTGTACGACAACCTGCATGGCTGCTGTCAGTACGAGCGCTTTTAGATAAAAATATAGCTGTTAAAAATTGAGATTAACGCCAGGTACGCAAAGACTTTTTATCAGTTCTTTGCGCCCTTGGCGTTTTTTTTTGCTCTATGGGCATTTCGGGTAACTTTTTATTTTCAGATACCCTTGCTTCGTGTGTTTTATGAAACCTCTTATGAAGCTTAGCCGCCAATCATGGCCTTTACACCATAGGATTTGAACAGGGCAATGATTTCCTGCAAACGTTTGGCAGAGGGTTCGGCCATTTCGCCCTTATCATACGCTTCGCCCAGTTTCTCGTATTTCTTTTCAGCAATGTTATGAAATGGCAGAAGGTTAACCAGGGGCTTTTTACCTTCCAGTGCAGCGATGAACTGAGCCGACTCGCGGATGTTCCAATCGTCATCGTTCACCCCTTTAATCAAGGGAATACGAATATTCAGGTCAACACCAGTGGCTGAAAGGCGCTTGAGGTTAGCCAGAATTTTCTCATTGGGCATGCCGGTCCATTGGCGGTGCTTGTCCGAGTCCATCATCTTTAAATCGTACAGAAAGTGATCGGTGCGCTTAGCCACTTCCATCAATACCTCTGGCTTGGCATAGCCGGTCGTATCCACACAGCGGTGGATGCCTTCTTCGCCGCAGGCATCCAGCAACGGGATAAGGAACTCATGATGCAGCAGGGGCTCACCACCGGAGAAGGTAACCCCTCCTTCTGATTTGTCCATCAGCATGGTTTCTTTTTTGATCTGCTTCACGATCGCTTCCACACTCATTAAGCGGCCCGTCATCTCAATGGCTTTAGTCGGACACACCTCGGCACAGGTGCCACAAAGGGTGCATAAATCGCCATCCGTAACAATGCCATCCGGCGTCAGCGTCAGGGCCTTTTCGGGACAATGCTTCACGCATTCTTCACAGGCAATGCACTTGCTGTTATTATACATTTTCTGCTGTTGCTTCAGCTGACTTTCCGGGTTGTGGCACCACCTGCATCGTAAAGGACATCCTTTCAGGAAAATGGTGATGCGAATGCCCGGCCCGTCATTGATGGCGTAGCGTTTTATATCAAATATTAAACTTGGTAGTTCCATAGTTAGTTGCGAATACCTCGCTTATTTGTTGATTTGCTCATTCGTTAATTGTTCCCCCATCGCCCTGCGGGCACTTCCCCAAGGGGAAGATTTATGTGGAGCTTTAAAATGCTCCCCTTGGGGAGCTGTCCTTCGGACTGAGGGGGGACAATGAATTGTATTTTTAAAGCACTAATGATTATCTGGAGAAAGGCACCAGCTAAATAGTATTCCTGCCTTCTGCCTGATAACTAATAAACTTTTTTAAAACGATTCATTCTCTGTTCTGTCAATGACTTCCTGCTGTAAATCGGCATTCATATCGTTGAAATAATCACTGTAACCGGCCATACGCACCAACAGATCTTTATAATCCTCCGGTGACGCTTGTGCTGCCCGCAAAGTGGCTGTATCCACAATGTTGAACTGCACGTGGTGACCTCCCATCGTGAAATAGCTGCGTATCAGCTTTCCCATCTTGGTAATGTCCTCGTCACGTTTTAACAAGCTCGGCAGGAAGCGCATATTCAGCAGGGTGCCTCCCGAGCGGGTGTGATCCAGCTTTGTTAATGAGCGAATCACCGCTGAGGGTCCGTTTACATCGCAGCCATGAGAAGGCGAGGTGCCATCGGAAATGGATTTGCCGGCTAAACGGCCGTTTGGTGTGGCGCCCATCACTTTACCAAAATATACGTGGCAGGTGGTCGACAGCATGTTCAGATGGTATTTGCCACCTTTGATATTGGGTTTTCCATCAATGGTCTTAATCAAATCGTCATAAATACGCAAAGCAATTTCATCCGCATATTCATCATCGTTGCCAAAGAAGGGCGTGCGGTTAACAATGGTCTGACGCAGGATTTCATCACCTTCAAAGTTATTGGCCACTGCCTTTAAAATGCGCTCCATGTCAAAGGTCTTCTTTTCAAAAACATGGTGCTTGATGGTGGATAAACTATCAGTTACAGTGCCTAGGCCGGTACACTGAATGTAATTGGTGTTGTAGCGCGGTCCGCTGTTGTAGTAGTCACGGCCTTTGGCAATACAATCTTCAATAACCACCGACAGGAAGGGAGCCGGTGCATATTTGGCAAACATGGTATCGATGTAGTTGCTGACGCGCATTTTCTGGTCAACAATAAATTCCAGCTGCTTTTTGAAGGCGTCATACAGCTCTTCATAGCTTTTAAAGGTTCTTGGATCACCTGTTTCACAGCCGGCCAGCTTGCCGGTTACGGGATCGATGCCATTGTTCAGAGTAACTTCAAGAATCTTAGGCACGTTGAGGTAGCCAGTGAGCACATAGGCTTCTTTGCCAAATGCGCCTACTTCAATGCAGCCACTGCAACCGCCTTCTCTGGCATCAGTAAGAGACTTGCCCTGTGCCAGCATCTCGGTAATATAGGTTTCGGGACTGAAAACAGAAGGATAACCATGTCCTTGACGAATGACCTTACAGGCGGCATTCAGGAACTTATCAGGAGTAACGTGGCTGATGTGCACCGATGAGCCCGGTTGCAGCAGGTGCAGTTCCTCCACCACTTCGAGCATAATGTACGATACTTCGCTCACACCATCAGAACCATCGGCTTTAACGCCCCCAATGTTAATGTTGGTAAAGTCGTTGTAGGTGCCACTTTCTTTGGCCGTGATGCCCACTTTCGGTGGAGCCGTCTGGTTATTTACCTTGATCCACATGCAGCTGATCAGCTCCTTGGCTTCTTCACGAGTCAGCGTGCCCTCAGCGATTTCCTTTTCGTAGAATGGGGCCAGGTGCTGGTCGAAATGCCCCGGATTCATGGCGTCCCAACCATTCAATTCGGTGATGGTGCCCAGGTGCACAAACCAATACATCTGTATGGCCTCGTGCAGGGTGCGAGGGGCGTGGGCAGGCACCCAGCGGCATACCTCGGCTATTTTTAACAGCTCGGCTTTACGCCTGGCATCTGATTCTGTTTGTGCTTTTTCTTCAGCCAGGGCAGCATGGCGCTCCGCGAACACAATGGCAGCATCGCAGGAGATATCCATGGCTTTTAGTTCTTCCGCCTTGTTATTGGCATCCGGATCGTTGAGGTAGTCCAGCGAATCCAGGTGTGCCTTGATATCTTGTTTGAAATCCAGCAGGCCCTTTTTGTATATCTTACCATCCAGGCAGGTGTGGCCCGGTGCACGTTGCTCCATAAACTCGGTGAACAGGCCGGCTTCATAGGCACGTTTCCATTCCTCGGGCACATGGTTGAAAATACGCTCCCGCTGGGTACGTCCCTGCCAGTAAGGGATTACCTCCTGCTCATAAGTATCAATATCCTTCTGGTTAATGGTGTAACGCTGCTGGTCGCGGGTGTTGAGCACATGAAAATCTTCCACACTATGACAGGTCAGCTCCGGGAAGGTAGGCACGGCCTTTGGCTTCGGACCACGTTCGCCAACAATCAGTTCATCATCACCCATATAGAGCGTCTTCTTCTGGCAGTGGTCCATGAAGGTGAGGGCTCTCAAAACAGGAATCGAATGTTTTCCGTAGTGCTCTTTGTAAAACGCTGTTTGGTGCAAGGCCCGCTCAATGGAGATGCTTGGTTCGGCTTCAAAACTCAGCTTGCGAAGGCGCTGAATGCGTGGATTCATACCCGGACCGATTTTATCACCCAATGGTTGATAAAAATTACCTTCGGATGCCGCTGAACGTTCTGCCGTTTTTTCTGCTTCTTCTTTACCGAGTAGTTCTTTGATGCTTGGTCGGCCTGCTCCACTGGGATCAGGACGGCCTTTTATGTTTGTTGTTGACATTGTTTTAAGGTTTTTTCAAGTGTTTGAATACAAAAAGCATCAGTTATGTAACTGACCAATTGTATAATTTAGTAGGATGACATAAGGGAAGACCCGGCTTGACTACTCAGGCCGGACGACTAAATCTGCTTATAGAACATTAAGCATTCAAACAAACAGCGATATCCTTTTATGCTATGCGGATGGCTCACAATTAACTTATTTTGAACAAGGTCAAAGTTGCAGAAAAAAGAACTGATTGCAAATAGCTCTTCGGCATTTTTTTAAGGCCATAATGAAATTATTTCAGTGCTGTATACGGCCGTGGAAAAAGACTATTCGTTTTCGTTTAAAATGAACCGGTTCTCAGGGATGATGATTTCAATTCGTGGCGCCTTATGATTTTCAGGCTCAGGCCTGTTCTGTTGTTTGGCGCGCTTCTTACGTAACTTAATTACCTCCTTGCGGTAGTTTTGGTAGTGTTTGCAAAAAGTACTGTAGTCGATGGGTTCTTTATGGTCAAAGGGGCGATACAAAGGGGCACTCATATCCGTTATCTCCACCGACTCAGCCTGGTAGCAGAGCACATCATCGCTTGTCCATACTTTCAATACCACACCAGGCAGACTGTGCAGTTTCCAAGGAGCAGCAGTGAACGGCAGTTCTGTTGTGTACAAGGCCTGATACTTGCGCCCTCTAAACTCAGCCAAGGCCGTTTTACAGGGGTAGTTTAAAATGGTGTCTTTCACATCGGTCAGTTTCCACTTAAACAGGTTTAATGGTTCTTTAATAGTCAGGTTATCGCGCCCCAGACTTTCTTCGTAAATCAGGTAGTCGTTGGTATAATCCTTGAATAGGCGCGTGGAATCAGCTGTTCGTTTATAGCGGATGTTGTTTCCGGCCCCCACTTTGGTTAGACGAATGGTATAGCTCAACACCTGGTTGTTTTTGGCCAGCAGCTCCATGTTATAGGTATTGGGCTTTGCATGATTGGTATAGTTGTAAACAACTTTAAGTGTTTTGTTTTGTGCCATGCTGCCAGTCAAGCTTAAAGTCAGAAGGATCGTGAGCAAATAGTTCATCAATAAGTTTTTTGTTTGATACATACGGTAAGAGTGTGTTAAGGTTTTTATTTTTGTATGGTTTAGCTCTGGCCGCTTGAGGCAGTATAAAAACACGTTTTTTGGCTGTTGTATTTTGGTTTGATTAAACATCCTCAACACGAGCTTGTTAAATTAGTGGTTTGAACATTAGATAATCTAAAACACTCACAATCATGAAAAACCTATTTGCTATTGCTTTTGTATTGGCTTTACTGGTAGTTAGTTGTAAACCAAAAGCAGACAAAGAACAAAAGGCATCGAAAAAAGAGACGACCGAAACCGTTGCACCACCCTATGAAAATGTAAGCGAGTCGGTCGAACGTATCGACAGTGTTGCAGCTGAGCTGGACAACTCCATCGAGAAACTGGAAAAAATAGTTAACGAGTTAGAATAGTAAGCTTATGAAAAGTGTGGTATTGAATTTGGCATTGGTAATGGGTTTGGCTTTAGCAGCTCAACCGATGCAGGCACAACAAAGTAAGGGCAAAGAAAAAGCCAAAAAGGAAAAGCTTGAAAAGCAGGCTAAAGAGAAAACTGCCGACGAAGAGTTAAAGGAAAAAGGGGCGAATACGGGAAAAGGGAACGCTTATGGAAAAAATAAAGGTGAGTTAAAA
Organism: Carboxylicivirga taeanensis; assembly: GCF_051851475.1. Taxonomy (NCBI): domain Bacteria; kingdom Pseudomonadati; phylum Bacteroidota; class Bacteroidia; order Marinilabiliales; family Marinilabiliaceae; genus Carboxylicivirga; species Carboxylicivirga taeanensis. Next base: position 5,795 of record NZ_JBPUSJ010000025.1, read on the forward strand.
GGAAAGGAATTTGGCCAGCAGCGTTCGGCTGAAATGCGCGCCATGCAGGAACAGAAGCAAAGGGAACTTGATAATTCCATAGAAGAAGGAGAGGCCAAGGTAAAGGAGGCGGACGAAAAAATTAAGCGTTCGAAGGAAAAGCTCGAAAGAGCCAGGCAGGAAGGCAGTATCTCTGAGGAAGATTACAAAAAAGGGAAAGAACACCTTGAGATGGCCGAAGAAGAGATGGTTAAAGTCAGGGAGCAGCTGAAACGGGCCGGTGAAGAGCGGAAGAGAGCCATGGAAGAGATGGAAGCCTACCGTGAAAAGTCAGAGCGCCGAGCTCATGAAAGAGAAGAACTCGAGGAAGAGCAGGGAGAGAAATAGCCGGGGAGTTTTACTTATAAAGGATTGATTTAACGCAGGGTGCTTATCCTGCGCTATGACACTATCCCGATAAGTGTGAAAGCAAAAATATCTGGGTTCAGATTAATTTGAGTTGGACTTTTTCTCTCAAATATTGTCATTTCTTGATTAAGAATCTGTCCTTAGTTTCTCTCTGATTGGGATAGAAATTATTTTTCGCCAGACTCATAGAGTTTGGCGATTTTCATTAAAACCGCCTTTCCGCAAAAAACACAATGAGCAGTAGCAGGCCAATAGCCCCTTTCACCTGCCAGTAGGGAATAGCCATCCCCATAATTGCCAACACAATAACCACCTTAAGCAGGCGGCCCGAGCGTCGTTCCATTTTGGATTTAAACTGGACGAGTTTCAACTGGCGGTTCTCCATATCCAGCAGAAAAACTCCGTCGTTCTCCACCACGTAGTCGTACTCGAGCAGCTGGCGTCGGGTGCTCTTATTACGGGCACTGATGGCCTGAGTACCGCTTTTAACCTCCACAATGTACTGCTTGCCATTCTTCTTCACAATGTAGTCGGGTTGGATATCGGCGTATTGCACCTCGCCATCTTCCAGATACTTATGCGCGTAGGTACTCTGATAATCAACAATGGTATAGCCCTTACTTTTCAGGAAGTTTTTGGCTTGCAGCTCCAGCCGGTTCCCCCGCTCAAAGCGCTTGCGTACCTTACGTTCCTGGAAGTAGGTCTTCACCTTGTGCCTGATAACCAGGTAAGACAGAACGATGATAATCAGCGCTAATGATAGAAACAGCAGGTGGTTTTGGTTGGTATAATCGAAGGTTTGCATAGTGTACTGTTGAGGTATCCGCTGCAAAAGTAGTGTCTTTATATTTAAATAATGCTAATGGTGGATGGCTTATAGCTTATTGCTGATGGCGATTGATGCTCCCATGTCCTTTCATTTTTGCCTACAGCAGCAAAAACGAAACAAAAAATGCTGCCGCCGCAGCACTCATTGACCCGCTACTTTTTCATTTCGGGAAAATATTTAAAGATGCCCGGCTTGGTGCCAAATATTTTCTTCCTTCATTCAAAAAGTGGGTGCCCCAATATCGTTGCTGATGCGGAATCCCGTATTTCAATTAATTGAGTTTTTATCACTCTCTACTCGAAACAGGGTTTCGAAATATTGAAAGCCAATGATAGGAAGGAATGTTACAGAATGGCGGCCTTTGAAAAAGGGAAAGCCTGATGTAACGAATTCATTCCGGTGCACAGCAATCATATATCTACTTTCTGCTTTAGCCGCAGGGGCTCATACTTTCTTATCTCCGCAGAACGGAGCAAGCTTTGATATAAGAAAGTACGCAAAGAACATCAAGACTGCATCACTCGATGACCCACTAGGTAAACATTCCAGGCAAAATTTAAAGGATTTACAGGATGGTATCAAATTTTGCATTCTTCTACTTATTACAGTGGGTGCCCCATCTGCGTTGCTGAGGTCGGGGAGCAGACTGCCAACTCAGAGTGCCCTCTCTAACTTCACTCGAAAAAGGGTTTCGAATGCAATCGCTTATTGCCTGAAAGGCATGCAGGTGCGTGAACAGGTCGTCAGTCCTGTTTTGTTAGGTCATGCTAATTGAGTGTTGCAGGCACGACAGGTAGAAAAGAGAAACTATTCCCCTGTTTCTCCCCAAAGGAAGAATGGTTCAGCATTGAGTCTGTTGCTGTCATCCATCCTCCTTATTATAAACAACCGGCATCTGGCCTTTCCAGGTGTTCCATAAATCCGGCTCTGTTATCAGGCGTGCCATGTAGTTGGCCACATTAATCCGGCTTGTTTTGCCAGCATTAAAAATGGGGTTTCTGACAGGTGAAGGAAACACTTCATAATTGGTCACAGCCTCCTCATTGATAAGTCCATCGGGGCGCACGGCTACCCATTGGATATAGGGGTCGTCCTGACCAATTGTGAGGCGCAAATAATCGGCGGCCTGCTCATTGTCGGGGTGAGGTGGTAGCAGCACGCGCAACAGGCCTATCACTATTCGGTTTAGGATGGGATTGGGCTCATTTAAATCCCGGTTGGCGTTGCCGCTGGTATTCATTAGCACGAATTTCACTGGTGCTGCCGGGGCATTGGATTGGATGCTTTCGCAAATGAGTTTCACTGCATCGTGCACCAGTCGCCTTGGCTTACCATAGATGCCTTTAAAGGTGGGACGGTGACCCAGACACGAGACAATAGCCCCACAGTTCTTAAGTACCTCAGCCATGTGCTCACGACTCATTTCAGAAATGCTGCCAGTGATTAGTTCGATGTGTTCATCATGGTGCCAAGCCTCAGGAATCTCAGCTGTGGATCGAACAATTATTTTCACTTCCTGCCCGGCGATTACTAACTGTTCAACAAAGCGCAGGCCTGTGGCACCGCTTGCTCCTGTTACTAAAGTCTTCATAACTATTGGTTTAGTACAGGCGAAGTTAGTTGATATTTAAGCGCCTTCCTATAGCCTTTGCTAATCTTTAGCTGCATAGCTGTTTCCAAAGCTTTATAAAGGGACTGTTGCTTCAAACCTATTTTCCCAATGAAACGGAGCTAATGCACATATGTTATCTTAAAGCGAAATGTGCTATTTGGAGCGGTTGGCTGAAGGCACAAAACTTGCAAAGTGAATGTTGCCAACAGTTTTTATTTTTAATAGTATTTGTCAATTCCCCCAAACCCTTTAATCAGTTTGTTTTCTTTCGTTTTGTCAAGGAAATTGTGTAAACGCTTCGCAAACTCTTCGGGTCTTTTTCTGGCACTTTCAATATATGCAATTCTGATTCGTTTGTAAGGCTCTGAAAAATGTTGATAATTCTCCCATACAACTTTTTCTGATTTTAACGCCCTTATTATGTCTTCCGGAAAATTAAAATTCTGATGAATCACTTTAAATACCTCATTCTTAATTGAGTTGTGAATCAGGTTGTTGTCAAAGAGCCACTTCAAGCGTTCAATGTTGGGTTGTGAGAATGTTGAGTTTTTTCTTCTTTTGCAAAATCTTTGAATAGTCGTTTCTTCGTTCAGGGATTTAACAGTACTGTCAATCCACCCAAAGCATAGAGCTTCTTCAACGGCATCATTGTATAAAATCCGTTTTTTACCGGTCTTTTTCAATGGATATTCCAACCAGATGGCATCTTTTGTCTCAAAATTAGTTTCGAGCCATTTTCTCCAATCTTGTCTATTTGTATAATATATGGTTTCTATCCCGGTCATTTTTCAAATTGCTCCCATTATTGGGGAGTCGTACTTTTTCTACTTTACAGGGGTTAATCTAATTATTCCTTTAATAGTCTGGTAATAACAATTAAAAGGTTGGTTTTTCATACATCCTTCATTTCTAATGCCAATAGTTAAAGCACGAACACCTTAAAAACAAACACGTGTTCATAAATCAAGGATTTGGTGTTGAGAGCCGAAGCCCGATACTTTTCACAACGTACATCCCCCATATGAGCTATGGTGCGTTATTGGCGGGAGTTTTTCATTATTAAATGTTCAAATGGGTCACACTCATCAATCTCTCTATCAGGCGATAAAATAAATCTTGCTTTACTATGTTTTTCTGAGTCAATGCGTATTGAGATATCGTAGTCGTCATCATTAAATAAATATTCAATAACAGGATAAGCTCCAGCATCATCTTCATCTGTTTCAAGGCCTCCGTTTGGATGATGCTTTATGGCGTGTCCATAAAATTCTGAAACGCACAACATGGAGTTCATATAAATTTGATATTCAATTGTGTCTGTATCAATGTTATTAATTCCTAAAATTTGAACGAATTCCTCTTTTTTGTCTTCGTATTTGAAGACCAATTCAAAATTAGTCCAGTTAATATCTTTTATATCACTCCGAGACTCAGTAGGTTCTAAATATGTAATAATTTTATTTGGCTTTTCTGTGTTTAAGGAATCCGCTATTGTGGTGGCACTTGCTGCCTTACTTGCACATGCTATCAGTGTGATTAATAAAATGGTGAAAAGGTCAATTTTCATTTTTACGGTCTTTGTATGCGTGTTATTATTTCTTCTTACATGTTTTCTTACGGACTTGCCAAATGAAGTGGCACTGGTGCGTGTGGTATATTCGCTTTTTTTATGCCTTACCTCGCGCGGGAGACAAACTCCCAAGACCCACTAAAGCAAGGACTACTTTATGATGGCTTGTTGGGCTTAGTTTTCTTGTTCATTATAGATTTTTCCTTCTCATTAAGGACATGTATTAGTACTCCAAGCAAGGTGTCTATTTTTTCACTTTAGGCTTTTTCTTCTTCTTATAGTGAGGATTAGCGGTCTTTGCTGTATCGGCAATATTGATTTTCATGGAGTCGATCTTAATCATCTTATCAGTATCAGTCGAATGTGGCCCATTTGGATTAACAATAGTTGAAGTGGCACAATTGTTTATAACAGTCGAGTGCGTTCCGTCTGGATTAACTATTGTCAGAGTACTACCATTATTAATCGCCGTAGAATGCGTCCCATTTGGATTAACAATAGTTGAAGTGGCACAATTGTTTATAACAGTCGAGTGTGTTCCGTCAGGATTAACTACTGTTGAAGTACTACCATTATTAATCACTGTTGAATGTGTCCCATTAGGATTGACTACAACTGTTTGTGCATTAGTGCAACAAATGAAGAATAAAGATAAAGTCAGAATAGTAAATAATCTTTCCATATTTTTAATTGTTTAAGTTTATTTATTCAAGTCATTATTAGTAGGCTCTTAAATTAACGTCTTGCCGCATGAAGTGTGCCGCTGCGTGTGGTATATTCGCTTTCTTAATTTCTCATTTGCGCGCGCGGGAGCAAAACCTCCAAAACCAGCCTCGGCAAGGCATTCTTTATTGCGGTTTGTTACACGCAGTTATTTTATTTTTTCTAAGAATCTAACAAAAGCACCTAATTCAGTTTCATAAAACTGGTCAAGAATTCTAAAATCAATATGGAAAATTGCATTTCCAACTGCTTTGGCAATCCTTACTTTAAGATTGTCAATATTCGTATCAATATTAAACTCTTTCAATAAACAACTATTCATTGGTCTATCTTCAGTTACTCTTCTAAACTTTTCAAAAGACACGTTCTCAAGGTAACCAAAATCTAAAAGTACATGATATAATAGCTTTTTAGGAATAGAGGATTCAAAATCATACTTGAATTGAAATATATTTTGCTTTACTATATAGCTCTGGTTTACATACTCCTTAAACTTATCAAAACCTGTCCCATCACCATTGCCATCTTCATCACCTTGTATGTATATTAAATATCCTTTCTTTTGATAGTCATCTAATAGCATTTTTATTCTTTTGGGAAGTTTATTCCCTTTACCACCATAACTTTCAACAATAAATTGCCAAGTTTTAGATATTTCACCATCGCTTCGCAAATTCTCTACAAAAGCTTTTTCTGATTCACCTTCAACTAACAGCAAACTGGTACCTTCATATAATTCAGGAAACTCTTTTAAACAATTACCTAATTCATTTAAAGTATCTCTAATAGGTAATATTTCACTATAAAATTTCACTGCATGTTTTCCCCACCAATCTAACTTTTCATTATCAATGAAAGAACCATTCCATTGTTCTGATTCAATTACATATTTATAAAAGTGAAATGCTGCATCAAGATATTTTTGTTTCTTGCTCCTCGAAGCGTTATCTAAAACAAATATGGTTTTATTTACAAAGTTCTTTAATGCATCAATAGCAACACCACATTTTATATCTCTTTTTCTTAAAGGATTAGCAGGATGTGGGATTGTATATTTACAATAATCACCTTTCCCACATTTATGACATTCATAATAAGGAATCCATTCATTAACAAGTTTTTCAGATAATTCCAGCGGCGTAAACTCTCCATTTAGACTTTTGCGTGTATATCCATTAATCTCATAAATTTTGATATTTTCAAATTCTATTGAATTCATTATTAGGTTTTAAAATTGCGTGTAACGGCCTGCCGCATGGCGTCGTAAGGCGAAATTAATCTTACGAACTTTCCAAAATGAGCTGAGCCAAAGCGTTGTATTTGAGTTTATCTTTTC
>NZ_JBPUSJ010000026.1:0-6792 GCF_051851475.1 Carboxylicivirga taeanensis
CTGGCCCGTGGGTGAGCAGCAAATTCCTCAAAAGCCGCACAAATCCCAAAAACACTTCGAATCCGGCTTAAAAACATTGGGTTGTGCCTAACGGCTTGCCGTATGATGCGTGGCTTGTGTTGCGCCTGCGGCAAGCTATGCATTATGACGGTTTGTTGTAAGCATGTTGTTTATTCTTTTATTAGTTGCCAAAATTCTGATTCGGTTTTTTGATTTATTACATTAATTCCATACTCAACTAATAAAGTTTCTTTTGCTTTATTAAAGTTTTTTGATGGAATGACAAAATCATATTTCCGTTCGTCAACTTCATTAATATCAACTAATTTAGAATAATTGTCCTCTAGAAAGTTCTTTAAGTTTACTAGTGTAGCACCTTTAGCTTCCCAATTATCATACCTGATTGAGGTTCCATAGAACTTCGCATTTGACTTATTAGAAAGTAGCAGTGAATCGTTTTCAATTTTTAGGATACCTACAATAGTATCCCGTTTAACTTCTTGGAGTCTAATATCTAAATATTCTGGAAGAAGATACTTTAGCATTTCAACGCAATTGGCACTAGTTGTTAAGTCTTTGTCTGCCATTAAGGTCAAATCATAGGGCGTTTTTAAAAGCATCGAATCTTGAGTTAGAACTCTTGATTTATTAATACCATAAAAGGTGCTTAACATTGCTTCTAAGTCCTTATTAAAGATATTTATATCGTACGGATTATAATGGGCATAAGATGATTGCCCCATTTCTAGATTATGTTCTTGGATTGTAAATGAATAAGCTGAATTGTTAATCGGAACTTCTTGAGTACTTATGTCAATATTTTCATTAATTTTTTGTCGCCCAATCAATTCATCTACTTTTTTAATATTCAAGTGAAATGGGCTTCCTTGCCATTGAATTACTCCATTCTTATCAATTAAGAAGGTCTCAGGAAAACCTTCAACATTAAAAGCATTAATTATTCTTTCTTCTGTATCTATTCCAATAGGGTAATTAATTATCATTTTGTCCAAAAACTCATCAATTACTTTTTCATTATCAAAAGTTACTGATAGGAATACGATTTCAGGATATTTTTTCGCTAAATGGTTTAATTGTGGAATGGAAGCAACACACGGTGCACATTCTGTAAACCAGAAGTCAATGACAATTATTTTTCCTTCTAATGATTCTGGAACTTCACTATTTTGCCAGTCAACAGATTTAATTTTAGGATAGACCCATTTTTCTATATCAATTGAAGGTGCTTTTTTACCTACCATATCTGCTTGAGAAAAAGCTGATAAGCAGAATAGAAAAATTGCATTTACTAAAAATAGTGTTTTCATTTGCATGTGGGTTTGGTTCAATTGCTTACAACGGTTGGCCGCATGGCGCTGTAGCAGATTTTCGGTGCTGATTGTCCGTCCGAGAGGACTGACAATCGAGGCGGGAATCTGCCCACCCAAAGTGAGCCGACTCCTGCTATGCGCTATAGCGGCGTGTTGGCAGCTGGTTTTATTTTTTCTTTCAAATTAATTGTCAGTGTCGTAGCTGTAATAACTAGAAATCCAATTCCAAATAATGTCATATAGTTTCTTGAATTTTTCTCTTCTAAATTTAATTCGTCAAGTTTTTCTTGAACAGCTTCGTCTGTTAAACTTGAATATTTTCCTTCTTTTCTTTCAATGAAAAATCCTTCACTATTCTTAAGTTCCAATCCTTTCTCCATCCAATTCCAAGCGCATATCAAGGATATAATTATTCCGAGGATCGTTATTCCGTTTGTCCTAATACTTAGTTTTCGAAATCGGACAAGAGCAATTATAACCAATGCAATAAATAAAATCGGTCCTAATGTCTGAAATAGAATGTCAATCAATTTGTCCATTTTTTAACTTGCTGCCAACGGATGGGTATATGAAACGTTTGGCATTTCAAAGCGATTTCCTATCAAACCGTTGCAAAGTTTATTAAATGTACCGCCCTTAAAATTAGCACTTTCCGCCAAATGTTTTATATACCGTGTTAGCTGCTGGTGTTCATTCATTATCAGTTAATTATCAATATTTTACAATCATCAATTCGCTCATACGAAGCTCTGCTGTTTCCGAAAAAATTAGTTTTTAGAGTCGGCAAAAAAGCGCCGGCAAAAGACATACTTTTTGACAAGTTTTGGTTGTGCGATGGCATTTTAGAGCGGCTTGACAATGTGTATGGCTTTATAGCGCTAGGTAATTTTCGTATTAATATTTCCTTCAACCTCATTACTTTCATTTAAATAATATGCTCCACTTATTTCTAACCTTTCATAAAAAACGTCTCTATTTGAATGACCTCCTATTATATTTTTCTCACCTAAAACTGTCCAAAGTATTCTTAATTTACTTTCTTTTAAGAACTTAAGAAATGGCTCTTTCTTAATTAATAGATAAGATTTAGAATCAAAGTATACAGAAGGTGCAAAACATATAACCTCACCTTTTTCGTCAATAAATTCACCTTCTTTCTTAGAAAACACCAACTTCATATTTTCATAGATATGTTTTGATGGTTTAAGAAAGCTAATAGTATCTTCTTTAGACTTATCAAATTCTTCTTCCCATAAAAAGTCATTAGTAGTTAAAATTGCATCACCGATATACTCACCAGTTATATTATCATGTACTTCTCGAAGTTCCATTCCACCATAATACTCCTTGTTGTTAAAATAATTGTAAGCAGGTGACCAATAATATTCTCGGCTAAAAACTTCATATCTACTCGAGCTTTCTGGCATCCATCTTCCCATAAAGTCCTGATTTGACGCCCAATCTTTCATTTTCTCATAGTCAGCTTCTGCAATTAAATAACTTCTAAGCTGATACCACATCCTTTTATGAGGTTTATCCCATTTATCATCTCCAACTTTCTTTGATTCTGCCCACTCTGGATAACCTTCAAGTATAAACCATTCCTCATTATTTTTGTCGACAACATTTATTAGTTTCTTTGAACATGGAAGGTCTTCACTTAATTTTGCCCATTCCTTATTATCTAATTCCCAATTAGCATATTTTACCTGTGTCCACCAGAAGTTATTAGGTGCTTCTTCATCATAACTTCCAGTCTTATATATTAGCATTGTAGGGTCAATATCTCTAACATAGGGAATCCACGGACCTTGATATTTTTCTTCCTCTTCATGTCGATAACTCCAATCTGCATATTTTCTGCAATTGTCAGAAACTCTTGCAAGCATCTCATAAAGTGCAATCCACTGATATTTTTTACCTATTCGTTCATGAGGAATCGTATCTCGACCTCTACCTGAACCTATTTCTCTATCAAATACACTATGTTTATCTTTATCATAACCATATTTTTCAAATATCCATTCTACAGCAAGATTGCTTAAAGCGTTTTCATCAACATCCCAAGTTCGTAATGCACTTTGAAAAGTATATCGACCAAAATCACCATAACCTGCTGTTCCTCTACCATATTCGGTAATCATTGAACTTAGAATGCTATTTTGTGCCCAATAATGTTGTTTAAAATCCTTTGATTTATAATCTAACTCATACTTTCCATCAATTTCTTCATTTGAGGGGAAAGTTGCTGGGAAAGTACTCTTATACGGAGGTCTTGATTCTGAAATATCAAAATCTAAATCATAACCAAGATAAGAAGTGAATTCAATAACACCCCTTGCATAATCTCTTAAAAGAATATGTGGATAAACCTCCGATTTATCCTTGAATATTGTTTCATAAATATAGCTGCTAAGCTCACTTAAAATGTCAGTTTGTTCCGTTCTAATTGAACAGCCATATGCAACAGCAAATAACCTTTCATAAATATAGGGGTCATTGACATTTTCAAATTCCTTTAGTAGTTCTATTAAAACATGGATTCTATTTTCCAAAAGACAAATCAAGGCTTTTGTGGCAGAATCACGTAGTTTTCTATTCGTACTTGTATGAAACCACGATAAGGTTATTGCAGCCAACTTTACTGATTCATCTGAAATATGGCTTTTATCATGCGTGTTCCATGCCCAATCAATAAGTCTCTTAACCGCTGATTCATCATAAAATTGTTGCTTTAGGTAAATTGTCCACCAAGCATCTCTATCTGGTAGGCTGAAGCCCATAAGATTTTTATGCAATGAATAAGCGTTAAAATAATGGTCGGGAATAGATGTTACAGATAAAATTGTATCCCAAAACAAATCATGAGTACCTTGATATTTAAGAACAGTAGAATTCACATATCCAACAAGCTTTTCTGTTGTTGTTTCAGTTTTTCGCCATAGCAAACTTTGCACAAAGCATTCAATAATAGGGTAACTATCCTTGACATGAGGAACATATTCATAAAACTCTTTTCCTGTTCTTTCAGGAAGTTGAATGGTAAGTGCCTCAATTACACCTTTATTCATATAACAAGAATGTTCATCCTTAACTAATTGAAAAAGAACACCACCTTCTTTAAAGGCTTCTTCTAATTCAGGGTTTGTATCTAGAATATATGTCGATGTTAGGTGGTCTTCAAAACGTTCGTAGGCTAAATAAACACCTTCTTCATATTGTTTTTCAGGATTCCAAAACAAGTTTTTAGATAGTATTCCTTCAGATATTAATTCATCAAGCAAACCTCTTTTTATACTAAATTCATGTGATATTTTATTAGCTAAAACAAATGCTTGCTCATAAGGAACATACCTTAATTGATTTTCAATCTTGTATGTGATTAAAGATTCTATTGCTTTTCTAACAACGTTTATGCTTTTAGGATAATCTAATCGAATCGGTTTTGAAAGGATATCATTAACACTATTAATAAAAAAATCAATTATAGCTGTAATGCCCTGTAAACCATCGGGAATTCTGGTATAACCAGCTTTATTTAAACCCTCACAGAATAGTAATAAAAATAAGGGGTTTTGAAATTCAGGGTGCAATAGGGGAATGCTTGGCAGTTCTATACCGTAATTATTGAAAAACAATTTTGTTGCTTCATACTCTTGATTTCTAAAACCGTAATGTGTATATCTGATTATTTCATCATCTTTAATTTCATCAGCTGGAAAAATTAAATCAGAATACGATGTGCGTATTGACATTACAACACCTAACCATTCATGCTTTTTAATTTTGGAAAGAAAACTTTTGATATTCTTATCCCAAAAATATTTACCACGTCCTTCATTAACAGCATCTATAAAAATAATTATCCGCTGACCTGAAATTTGAGCTTTCGAGTTAAGTGCACCTAAAAATTCATTTACAGAACAATGTATATCATTCTTTTTGAATATTTGTGTCCATGGGTCTTCATCTGTTACAAAATGTTGACCTAAAAAGAAAAGGCTAATTAGATTATTTGTTGTCCGTGTACTTATTATATCTGCTAATAGATGTGATTTACCTATTCCAGCTTCCCCTTCTAATAACAGAAAAGGATGGTTTGCTAATTTCATTGTAGTACCTTCAAGAAACCGTGTGAGTTCATAAATCGAATCTTCAAAATCTCTGATATGACTTATCTCATAACCAAATTTTTTATAATATCTGTAATCATCAGGTTTGACCTGTAACTTCGATTCTTCATCTAAATAGTAGCTCTTAATGTGAGATGCTATTTGATTGGCATTCCTTAATAAATCTAAGAATGCTTCTAAAGGCAATGTTTGAATTCCCTTTAAATTTATATCTTCAAATAAAGCATGAATTGCTTTTAATTCCTTGTGGATATCTGAGGAGTAGGAATCTAAATCTTTTATTTTAGGTATGATTTTATAACCCTTAATCAGTAAATTATCAAATAGGCTTGTTACTTTTCTTTTGTAATTTTCATCTCTAGATATTCCGTTAAAAATCTCTGCAATTTTTAATTTTACATTTAGTTTTGGCGTATATCTTTTACCCAAGTCAGCAATAGATAGTTCAGATTGCTCTTTACACCATTCATCTGTAAATTCCTCTTTATTAAACCAAAAGTATGTCAATCCAACATTTTCAGGTCTTTGCAATCTTTCGATTAAATCGGAACTCCACCAAGGAATAAATTCGATGCTCAAATCTTTTTCCTCAGCCCATTCTTCCCATTTTGCAACTCTTGAATTCCATTTATCTAACATCGAAGTTTGTCCTTCAATCCTAGCATCTGGTGGGTCGTTAGGTATCGCTATATAATACTTTTTTAAGTTTGGGTGTTTATCAAGAACCGTTTTGACTGATTTGTCGATTTGTGACCATTGGTTTTCCTCAAGACTATTAGTAAAGAATTTTGCTTGCCATGCAAATTCATCATCATTGTTTAGAATCCATAGACATTCAACACCTGCATCTGGTTTTCCTTTCCGAATGAAAGTTTTTTTACTAACAATATCTTCTTTCCTTGCTAATTGACAAACTAATTCTTCAAATCCTTCATTCTGAGAATTCTCTAAGGGTCTTATGTTGTTCCAATTTATACTCATTGCTTAATAGGTCTTTTAGTGGTGGAAGAAAATAGCTCTTTTGGTTTTTCAAGGTTTGATTGTGTGGTGGGAAAAACCAAATGTGCTATTTGTGCGTGGGCTTCCCTAACTGTCCCGAAGGGCAGAAGCGCGGTGGCAAAAACTAATTTTTTCTTGCACCAACCTTCAATCAATGAGTCAATTTTTTCTATCCGTCTTTTCAAAATTTATATTCAGGTTTCAATATTGCAGTTTCGTCTTTTTCACTTGCAGCTAACGGTAGCTATATGGGCTGTAATAGAAACTGATATTATATTTATAATAGCGGTTTTTGTTATAGTGCATATAGCGTGTTATGGGCCGTAGTT
>NZ_JBPUSJ010000027.1:0-5776 GCF_051851475.1 Carboxylicivirga taeanensis
TCGGCCCAGCCAAAGCGAGCCAGACTGCTATGCATTATTGCAGCTTGTTACAGGCTGTTATTTTATCTTCTTAATTTCTCTAATGTTCAGCTTTGATCAAAGCCAAAAACCAAATGAGAAGGTGTTTTACGCCAGCGTTTGGAAATCAAGCTTCCGGAAAGAAAAGTGCGAAAGCCATCTAAAACACAAATAGTTGCATAAAAACAGCTTAAGCCTGGCGTAAACAGTTTGTAAATCAAATTGATTCCTGTTCACGTTTGAAAATAAATTCCAAAAGCACTTCAATCTGAACGTCTGGGCTAATATGAAAACAACCAAGTCAGGATTAGTGGCCAAGTAATACTAAGTTTTGGTTTTTGGCGACCGTCCTCTATCCCACCTACAAAACTGAAACCCAAAATTGCCTGTAACGGATGGGTATATGCAAATGTGGGCGATTGCGGGCATCAAGCTTATCAAACCGTTACTACTTTAATGCGGGCTACAGCCCTTAATTTTATTACAATCTCGCCCATTTTGTATATACCGTGTTAGCGTTTCGTGCTTTATTCATTAATGTCAATCCGTGTGTTAGCAAGGCAAGCTCTTTGGCTGGTTTTGGTCGTGTGTCAGCTCGTGCGACAAGACAATGTGCTTGACTTTGGGATTGCATTACGATTCTATTATCAAGTCATATCTTACAAAAAATTCCTTTTTCCCTTTTTCAATATAAAAGGAACTTTCTAAATGTTCTGGAACAGGAACAAAAATCCTATTTCCAGTTACAATTGTTGTAGTTGCTATAGCTCCTCCTCCAATTGTTTCATCCTTTAGTTTGTCTTTTAATTCTATGTCATAGTACAAAGTCAATCTACTTGTAACATGGCTAAAAATGAAAACAACTTTATGTCCTCCCCAAATAACTTTTGTTGTGTGAGGTTCTAAAAAGAAATCCTTATCCTTTTTATATATTTGGTCAGATAAACCCAAAAACATTCTAAACATATTCAGCTCATGCCTTTGCTCTGTAGTGGTTATGAGCTTTTTTGTAGTTTCAGAATCTAACCTCAATATTGGAGGCAAAGCTATTATCATTTCTCCATTTCCATTACTCGAACTATTTTGTTCAGGTTGTTTAGCTGGAGCATCATGAATAATATTTGGCAATTCAGTTTCAATTGTACCGACTTGATTTCTACTAAATCTCTGTGTGTGGGTTTTAGTTATTGTTTTTGATTTTTTTAAAGCTTCTGGTAGTGAAATATCACCTTTTAAATAGTCACTTAAGAGAGATTCTATTTCACCTTGTTCATTATATTCATATTTGTAAAGTTCTTTATTCTTAGATAAAATCTTTTGCAAAGCATCAGCACCTTGACGTGTAGATGAAGGGACAAATGGAGCTATTTTAGAATAAATATGATTTCTTATAAAATCTTTTAGAAAGCTATTAAATATTTCATAAGCATTAGAATATGTTTGTTTTAACTGTTGTACAGATTGTGTGTTTCGAGACAAGAATATTAAAACTGTATCTCCCTTTTTTTGAACTAATAGAGGTATGTTGTGAGTAATATCAGCGAATTGAACGTTACAGTTATTTAAGAAGTAATCTTCATTTAATATAGATATTAACTTAAAAATAATAGCAGATTCTGACATCTCCAATTCCATACGTTCATATATTTTACTTACTTGAACGTTGTCATTTACGGGTTCAACTTTGAGTTTTGATAAATAGTTTTGCTGAATTCTTCTTCTTGGATTTGATTGGCTAAGAACTAAAAGGTTTGTGTTTTCATTCGCATGTAACTGTATAATTGAGCTATCATTACCAGAATAATACCTAAGTTGTTTTTGCTTTTTTAGTTCTTCTATTTGTTTTAAAGGAACATTTATGTCTTCTGGTTTTAAATTTATATTTATATTATTTGCTAAATCATATCTATTTCTTTTAACGATATAATTTAAGAAATATGGATTTTTATCAACTTGTTCTGTGTTTGATATTTCCTCAGAAACAGCTTTTTCTATGTGTACAATCAAGCTAGTTACAAAACTTATACTTTCCCTGCTTAATGCTTCTCGTCCTGCAGTAGGTTGAAGAATTGATAAGTTTACTATTCCTCCAAAATTGTATATCTGACTTATTGGAACAGGAGCCATACCAAAGTAATTCCTTAAACCCATAATATGACCTTTACCTTGCTCTAACACTATTTCTCCACTCAAAGAATTATTCTGCCATATTATATTATTGATATTTAACCGAATTATATTATTTCGAGTAAGAACGCCCGATAATACGCATGAAATACCCGGCTCTTGTATGTTTGAGTTAAACTCTAAGAGCGTTGATGTTTCTTTTGTGGTGAGAAATTCTTTTTTGTAATCTTTTTGACTGCAATTAATACCATTAATATTTACCTCAATTGGCAAATATTTAATGTATTGAGATAAATAATCAATTGCTCCCTCATGAGTTATTTGGCTCTGATTATCAAGATATGCTATTAAAGTCGTTCCAACAGGGATAGTATCATCATCAACTTTCTCAAGTTCAATACAATCTTCAGATATTGAAAGATTTTCACGAACAGCAATTGTTTTATATACACTTTCAGAATCGACAGGTCTTGTAATTACTTCAAGCCTTTCGCAAACTCCAAAGTTTGCCATTGCACCTATTCCAAAAGTTCCAATGACACCAGCCTTTTCAGCTAATTCATTACCTCTTTTTCCACTTGAACCTGCTTTCCAAAAGTTCTCTCTTAAAACATCTTCGCTCATTCCAATTCCATTATCTCGAATTTTAATTGTTGTTGAGGAGATTTCAATTTCTATTTTTCCAACTACACCTTCATCAAGAGACTTCCTCATTAAAATTGCATCATATGCATTTTGTATATTTTCACGCATAAGAGCATATGAAGAATCATATATTTCATTTGAGAGTATCTCAAGAACTCTTTGGGTTTCAACTTGAAATTTTATTTTATTTAATGAATCTGACATTACACAATAGCTTTACATTTATTTTTTAATTCAACAACAATGGGGGTATTAAGACTTTGTACGTATGAAAGTTCCAAAACCTCTTTAATCCTTTGTCTTTCTCTCTCTCGAAAAAGAGTTTGTAACAATATTATTGTCTCTTTTTCTGTATTCGGATTACCAATTGTTTCTATAACCTTTGGATTGTTTGAGGTTTGGATATAACACTCAAGCAGGAGGCTTTTAGTTTGCTCTTCAATTGTTGGTAGAGATTTTAATAAGTCTATTGCCTCAGGATAATCTTTATTACCAATTAAATCAATTACTTCTGAAAGTAATAAATCTATGTTTGGTGCTTCAGGCTTTTTTAATTGTAGCTCCATATATCCTTTTTCACAACCAGAAATATTATCCTTCTCCCAGATTGGAAGACTAAAATTAATATTTTCCATCATTTTTCTAGAGTGAAGCTTAGCCCTAAAGGTTTCGGCCTCTATCTCAAGGATATTGTATTGACGATTAAATCCAGTAGGCAAATGATTCGGCCCAGCACATAAACTTCCAGCACTAATTAAGGTAATCTTTTCATTTTCACTAACATCCATAAATTCATCAATTTTCTCAAGCTGATGCTGATGACCATGAAATCCCAGAGTTATTCCATTTCTCATAATATTTTTCAGAGTCCTTATATCCATATAATTTGATTCTCTTGGAGCTCCTTTAACATTATGATGCCATGTGCCAATAATAAAACGCCCTTTTTTTGTGTATTCAATAATATCTCTATAACTCCCTGCGATACAGTTTGGATTTATTGAGCCAGTTGGATTTAATAAATCATTATTAAAACAACTATTGTAAGCAACAATTGTCAAACCTATGCTTGGGCAATCAAATATATTATATTGCTTTTCTGGCTCAATAGAAAATTCTTGTAGTCCACTATAAAATCTATCATAAAATATTTTAAATGGTTCTAATCTATACTTGTAAGTTGAGTGATTAGCAATTTCGTAATACTTTAAATTCTTCCAAGACCATCTCACATTACTATTTTCACTAAAAAGCTTTTTGGTATAAATCGATGTATCATTAGTTTTTGATATGTCAATTTCTTTAATACTATTCTGAACATGAGGAAAACTAACATCATGATTTCCTGGTATTATTATAATCTTACTTTTATCGCCACCAAGAAATATGTCAACGAGTTCGTTTAAGAAGATTTCAGCTTCTTCATATTGTTCATTAATTTCTTTTACGGCAGTATCAAAATCTGATTTAGATGAACCATAAATGATGTCTCCACTTACAATTATTAAATCGGGTTCTTTGATTTTATCATTCTTAGTGTAATTTTCCTTGTCTTGGATTAAAGATGTAATCAACGCAGTATTGTCAACTTTACCTTCTTGATTTCGATGTGTATCAGATATGTGTAGTATACTAATTGTTTTTTCCATTGGTTAATTCATTGTGCGTTGAAAAAAATAGCTCTTTTACAAGCTGAATTATTGGCTTGTGTGTCAGAGCTTGTAAATGTGCTATTTGTGCGTTGGGTTTTCATCGGTTTATCTATGTTGCTTCGGTCTTTTTGCATGAACGCTAACGTTGGCTAGATGAAGCGTATGGCGATTTAACGAACTAAACTTTCCAAAACTCCACTGAGCCAAAGCTTTGATTTGTTATTATCTTTTCATTTTTAAAGCCAAATCAAAGATTTGGCGGTGTTCAAATGCCTAAATAAACCTCCCAATAACCACGAACGCCATATGCTTTATTCTAGCGTGTTAGCTACTGACTTTTTTTGTATTTGACGATTACATAATTATGCTGATAATCCGCTTCATTGTCATTCTCATCTATTATTCCATACTTAAACGTGCAGATAAATTCATAATTTGAAATCCATATAGGATTAATTAAACCCCAATTCTGTAATGCTTTATAATCTGTATTTACTGGAATTGAAAACTTCTTGTGTATAGTATTATCAGATGTTGCTTCAAATAGAATAAAATAATTAGTCCAACCACCTCCTAATACATTTCCATAGAAATCACAATACAATATTTGATTTAGTTCAGTGTTTATGTATAGTTCTTGACCAGCAGGCAAATTAATTAGTCCATTTTTAGTTGAGTAAAATAATAATCCCCCGCCTTCTGCACCTCTATATACTATATGGCAATTCATTGTTTCCATAAATTTAACATACCAATATGACTCCCAGTCACCATTAACCAATTCTACATACTCATTATCTAAATTGATTATCAGGGTATCATTTTTTCTAACCACTGATTTTCCAAAATTCTTTATACATTCGGCTTCAAATTGATTCCATTGACTGTAGTTGTTGTCTTCATATGGAGGTTTAAATAACTTAGTTTTTGTGTGATGCTTATTGTAAAGTTCATTGTATGTTGAGTCGTCTACTGATTCAAGATAAAATTCATAATCGTCAGATTGTATTGTGTCTCTAATTAAGGTATCAAGGTTAGATTTAAAAAATTTCCTTTTAGGTTCTACTTCAGTTTTTTCTATAGTTAATACTTTCAATTGTGTACTTACCGAATCTTTGACCTCATATGTCTTGTTCTCAGGTTTATTGGCACAGCCTATAGAGTACAATATGAAAAAAATGTAAACTAAAGTTTGAATACGCATATTTTTTGAGGTTTATTGTGTTTTGTTGTTGGTAGCTAACGGCCTGCCGCATGATGCGTAAAGGATTTTAACCTTACGAACTTATCAAATTGAGCAAAGCCAAAGCGCATATTTTGTTTTAAGTTTTCAT
>NZ_JBPUSJ010000028.1:0-5632 GCF_051851475.1 Carboxylicivirga taeanensis
GCTTTGGCTGGGCCGATTCCCGCCTTGATTGTCAGTCCTGTCGGACGGACAATCAGCACCGCGAATCTGCTACCGCATCATGCAGCTAACCGTTAGCACTCATAACCAAACACTCCACAGATATAAAAATGAAAGGAAAACTGTTTGAAATAGAAAAAAAATTCGCATGGACCTTATCTGGTTTTATAGTAACATTAATTGCTTTAATTTATTCAATATATGTTGCAAACAAAGATGAAGATAAACCATTGATTGGATTTGAAATTATATCAAGTAATGAAATAGTGCAAGTTTCAGACAATATTGATTCATTAAAGATTTTGTACCGTAACAAGAATATAATTACAAACGACACCTCTGTATTTTTGGTTTCTGCTAAACTATTAAATTACGGTACTGCTCCTATAAGGATTTTAGATTATGATTCAAATTGCCCATTAGGTTTAGAGTTTGAAGGTTACTCAATCATTAATAAACCATCGATAATAGATTATAGTAGTGATTATCTTAATGATAATCTTAATTTTTTGATTGATTCTTCATCTATCTCAATTGCACCAATAATACTTGAAGAAAATGATTTTGTTTCATTTAGTTTTTTACTATATGGAAGCAGAAACAAGACAATTAATTTGACAACTCATGGAAAGGTTGCGGGACAAAAGGAAATAGAAACCTACATAGGAGATAAAGAGAAGGACAAATGGGAAGAAAACAAAGTATATATAGCATTTGGATTACTGTGTATTTTAGGATTATTCACTTTGGGATTAATTTATCTCGTAGATTTCTACTCCACTAAATTTCACAGAAGATACTTAATCAATAAATTCAGAAAATCTACAGAAATTGAGCAAGATGTTATGTATGAAGGAATATTTAGAATATTCATGACTTTTGGTAAAAAATCAATAAGTAGTTTACTTGAATTATCCGACTCAAATGAATTAGACGGCCTATTGAAAAGTTTATATTTCAAGAAACAAGCTAAGAAGAGTTTAAAATCATTGGTGGAATCACCTTTTGATTTGAAAATAAGTAATGGTGATGGAAATAAAATACATTTAATTGACTTATTGTCTAGGATTAATGCTACAGCAAAGCTGGATGGAAGAGAAAATTTCACAAAGGAATTTAAATATAAATTGAGTGATTTCTATTCTTTTATTAAATAAATACGAGTGCTAACAATGGCTAATAAAGCATTGGGCGTTCACAGCAATTTGGCGAGTTTCTGCAAATCCGACCACCGCCAAATCGTTGATTTAGCTTTATAAATAGAAAAGGTAAAAGCAAAATACAACGCTCTGGCTACTTAGCATTTTGGAAAGGAAATCTGGAAAATATACCCAACGCTTCATAGCCTCGTCCGTTAGGTTTCATGCAAAAGACAACACAGCCAACGCGCATTTGGCACATTTACAAGCTCCAACACACTTGCTGATTCTTCAGCTTGTAAAAGAGCCAAATTTTTGCCAACGCACACACAGAATAAGATAGAATGGATTTAGACGAAATATATCAAGAAATACAAGAAAGACTTCGGAAGCAACTCGCTTTGATTATCGGAACAGGAAGTTCAATTTCAGTTGACTTTGCTTTTGGTATGGGAGCTTTGGAATCTCATTTAAAATCAGTTATACCTTCTGTTATTATAGACGATAATCAAGCTGAATCTGAATGGAAGTTGGTGTTAAATAACTTAAATAGGAAAATTGATTTTGAAAACTCGCTAAATGTTGTGAAGTCAGACTTTTTACTTGAAAGTATAATTGTAGAAACAGGAAAACATGTTGCGAAAGTAAATTATCAGAACATCTCAAAGATATCGATTGGCGAGATTCCAATTATTGCTCTTTTTGAACGGCTCAAAAATGCACTATCCTATACAAATCCAATAATTGACATTATTACACCAAACTACGATTTGATAATTGAGAATGCTTTGTCGCATTGTGATTTAGACTATAACGATGGGTTTTATGGTGGAGTACAAAAGAAATTCGATTGGGTACAATCAGAGCAATTATTCAATCGATTGGAGAATAATAGTAAAACGGGAAAGATTTATCCTAAGGTATATCCACATATTAGATTACATAAAGTACATGGCTCTTTAAACTATTTTGTGAAGAGTGATAATGTCTATCGGAATGACAGCCTATCTTATTTTGAGAATGTCAATGATTATGAACGGTTTATAATAACACCTGGAGAAACAAAACATAAAAGAATTGTAGAGAATAGACACTTCTATCGCGAAATGGATAATGCAATTGATAAGGCTCAAACATACTTATTTGTAGGTTATGGATTTAATGATATTGACATTGATAAAAAAATATGTCAAAACATTAATCAGGTAAGCCGCAGAGCTATAATTGTAACTAAAGATTTAATAGGAAATGCAAAAGCAATTTTAAGTGAAAATCCTGAAATAATTGCAATTAGTGATAATAATAAAGGAGGCGCATTAATTAGCTACAAAGGAAAAGAACTAGAACATAACAAACCGATTTGGCAAATTGACGAATTTGCGAATGAAATATTATAGATAATGACGAACCTTTTTGATTTTAATACAGAAACAGATTACGTAGGAAAAGTAGTTTATGTTGATACAACTAAATTGAGTTTAGATGTTAAACCAAAAGAACTTAAGCTTGCTAGAGTCGGTCGGTTGGTCGCAGTAAAAATCTCATCGGCAGTTGAAGAATGGGCAATTGCAATTGTTGAAAGAGTTATAAAAAACCCATCAACAGAGCAATTAAAAACAATAGTGCAACCAAATGAGGATGAAGAAGCAAGTCCCGTAAGTGCAGATTCAATTCTAGAAAGAGTTTCAAATATTGTGACGATTGCGATTGTTGCGACATTTAAAGGAAAGAAAGGAACAGAAACAAATTACTTTTCGCGTTCTATTCAAGAAATACCAGATATAGATGCCGTAGCTTTTTCTATTGAAAGTGAAAACTTGGAGAATTTTATGGGCTTACTTTCGGCAAAATCTAAATCAGATGTTTCTCTTGATTTAGGTAAATATTCATTAAGTGAGAAGGCACGAGCTCAATTAAATGGCGATAAGTTTTTTCAGCGTCATGCTGCTATACTTGGGAGTACTGGTTCTGGTAAGTCATGGACTGTGGCATCTGTTTTAGAGAAAGCCTCAGAATTACCTTCTACTAAACTTATTGTATTTGATTTACATGGAGAATACAAACCTCTTTCGTTCGCGAAGCAATTAAGAATAGCTGGACCCGATGACTTGGAAAAAGACGATGATAATGTATTGTTTTTGCCTTATTGGTTGTTAAATTCAGAAGAAATGCAGGCAATGTTCATAGATAGGTCTGAGTTTACAGCACACAATCAAGTAACTATATTTCAAAAATTAGTCGGAGAAGAAAAAATAAAACATCTTACAGAAAATGATAAAAAGGATGTATTAAGCTCCTTTACAATTGATAGTCCTGTTCCATATAATTTGAATGCAGTTATTGAGGAGATTACAAGGCTTAATTCAGAGATGGTACAGGGAAAGACATCTTCTAAACAAGGTCCTTATTTTGGTAAATTTAGTAGGCTAATTACAAGACTTGAATTAAAAACTACTGATAAGAGGTATGGATTTTTATTTCAACACCCGACTGCTTTAGATAAATATGAAGCATTCTCTAAAATCGTAAAGCAACTAGTTGAGTTTAATGGTTCCGAGAAAGGAATCAAAGTTATAGACTTCTCAGAAGTACCGTCAGATGTATTACCAATTATTATTGGTTTAGTTGCTAGAGTTCTATATAATATTCAATTCTGGACAGAACAGGATGAAAGACATCCTTTAGCTCTTGTTTGTGATGAAGCGCATCTTTATTTACCTAAGAGAGGAGAGAATAATCCGAATGAAAGAAGAGCTCTTGAGAATTTTGAAAAGATTGCGAAAGAAGGAAGAAAATATGGTGTTAGTTTAGTTGTAGTTAGTCAACGACCTTCCGATGTGAGCGAAACAATATTGAGTCAGTGCAATAATATTATGTCATTGAGATTGTCAAATAAGCAAGACCAAAATACAGTTAAATCTTTTATGACTGATAATCTTACTGTATTTGCAGATATTTTACCTACGCTCGATATAGGAGAAACAATTATCCTAGGAGATGCAGTGTTGCTTCCTTCAAGAATAATGCTTGATAAACCTAAAAAGGAGAATAGACCTTTAAGTGGTACAATTGATTTTTGGTCTGAATGGAATGAAAAAGACAAGAAGACGAATTATGATAAAGCAGTTGAAAATTATAGAAAGCAAAGTAGAAAATAGCCAGCCCTTCGCAACCATACACATTGCCAAGTCACACAAAAAGGCAAACACACAAACCAAAACTTGTCAAAGAGTATGGCTGCCCCAACACACGGGTAGACTGCGAAGAATAAAGCACGAAAACCTAACAATAAATATAGGTCATTTGGCGGATGGTGCTTAATTTGAAATGAGTACAATTAATAAAAAAAATATAGCGGTTTGGTAGGTTGGAGCGTTGAAATGCCAAACGCCCCATATTCGAGCCGTTAGGTGGCATTCTCCACATATCGCAGAAAAATAAGATTTAATTTTGACATTAGTATCTATTGAAACAGTTGATAATGAATAAAAACACTCTCTTGATTCTTATTGAAATAGTAATTTTAATAATCCTACTGACATTCGGAATTCTATTAATATTTGAACCTAAAAACTCTGGCTATCAATCTATAATCGCTTTGACATCAGGTGCATTGTTATTTGGAACTGATATGCTTAGAAGACATAGCTTAAAAAGAAGAACGAATTCTGACATTAAAGTAAATATCAACTCAGGAAATACAATTGTCTGTCATTACAAAAATGGAAAAAACAAGGATTTAATAACTGTGTTATTTTATGACTTGAACATACTCAATAAATCAGAAAAATCCTTTACAATCAAAGAAGTACTAATCGAATATTATAT
Organism: Carboxylicivirga taeanensis; assembly: GCF_051851475.1. Classification (NCBI taxonomy): domain Bacteria; kingdom Pseudomonadati; phylum Bacteroidota; class Bacteroidia; order Marinilabiliales; family Marinilabiliaceae; genus Carboxylicivirga; species Carboxylicivirga taeanensis. The sequence goes on from NZ_JBPUSJ010000028.1 coordinate 4,986, forward strand.
TGGAAACAAAAAGAAAATTGCAGATTCGGTTCCTCTGCTAACAATTTCTGAGTATTCACCATACGAAAAAAAGAAAGTTGACACATTAATTCTAAATAGCCCAATGGGTGAGATTGCATTATTGCATTGGACAAATATTCGCCAAGAAATAGCAAAAAATAATGTTCTTTCTCCTGGAGCAATATTAAGGGCAAGCTGTTCATATATTTTAGACATTGACAAGATTGAACAATTGCATCAGGTGACAAAGTTTAATATTGTGGTTGTTGATTATAATGATAATAGAACTAAACATTCCATTGTATTGTCAGAAGAAAATTGGAAAAAACATCAACGGAGTTTTATAACAAATAATGGGCACTAGAAATAACGCCACCTAACAAACTGCAATAGTGCATAAGGCGTTTAACTAGTTTTGGATGGTTCGTGGCTTCGGCAAGCAACGCCAAATCGCAGATTTGGCTTTAAAATGAAAAGTTAAAACAAAATATGCGCTTTGGCTCCGCTCATTTTGGAAAGTTTGTAAGGTTCATACGCCTTACGCACCATGCAGCAGGCCGTTATGGTCAATAGCCGAGGCTTGGAGTTCGTTTTTTTACCCTGTTTGGCAAAACGTCGCCATTTCGGGAGGCGTCTTGGAAGTTTTT
>NZ_JBPUSJ010000029.1:0-5044 GCF_051851475.1 Carboxylicivirga taeanensis
TCAGTGCTGTCAATCAATCATATGATGTTGTCGGGCTTACATATCGTTCTGTCAGTATAATACTTCTCATTGGTAAATATTAATCTTGTGCGCCCAGACACATGGGTACTAACGGCTACGTATATGAAACGTTTGGCATTTCGGAGAGCAAACCTGTCAAACCGCTACAATTTTCATTAAGTGTAATAGCTTTTAAATTAGTACTATCTGCCAAATGTTTTATATACATTGTTATGCATTCGCCCTTTTTTATTTTTTTATCTTGTTTTGCCAATTCTCTGTGTGATGGATTGGTAGCTCTTTTGCATTTTTCTGGTTGGTTAGCAGGTAGGGAAAAATGTAAATGTGCTACCAAATGTGTTGGCATTATTCAAATTCATCCTTATCCCTTCGGTTGGTGAAACTCTCATCCCAGAATTTTATATTTTCAACCTCCCCATCTTTTAACCAACAAAAATATTTTCTAGCTTTCTGTATATGAAAATCTTTGTCAAGGCTTTTATTCAACGGATTTTTTTGTTTAAACAGTTCAATAAACCAAACAATTTCTAATCCATTTTTCTCAATTGAATCTTGCAAAATATTTTGGTCTATTAATACTAATTCTTGATTATCTCTATATGAGCCATTTGATTTTTTGAAATTAAATGCAACTGTTTTTTGATTTTGATTTTTTAATTCACTACCCAATAATTCATAACTACCAATTAACTCTCTTACTTTTTTAGAAGGAAGCATTAAGTAGTTCTCTCCATCAATAGTATTTTGAACTATCTTAGTTAAAGCATGAAATAGTTCTTTTTCTGTATCAGAATTTGAATCATAAAAAATTTGATTTTTTTCATCTTCGTCAATCCATGTCATCCAAACTATATCTGTAGGATTACAATACGTATCAGTTTGTGGAGAAGAACTTAATCCATCTAAATGAGTTGTAAAATGAAGGGCGTCAGAATTTTCCTTTAGGATTTGTTGTAAAGTCTTTAAATCTGATTTATAAACAAGACATGCTTTAATATCAATGTAAGAATAACAAATCTCATTAGAATTATGCAAACTCGTATGATTGTATAAAGCTAACCAATTTCTATTTTCATCATTCAGATTAAAATCTACAGAATCAAAACAAAGCCATTTTTTAAAATCTAACTCAGGTTCCTCGTTAATCCAATTAGTGATACTATCTTTAATGTTAGTTTTTGTATCCAATTCTTTAGAAAGCACTTCTTTGATAACCCAATCACTTTTACTATGTACTTTATCTATAGCTTCATCTATATTAATTATTGATTCTGCTGGATTAGGAATATCTGTTATTTGAAAATAATCTTTCACAAAAACTCTTTCGCCTGACCATCTTTTAATAGGAATATAATCGGATAAATAACCTTGAATATAATGTACCGCAAGCCAAGTATACTTTTCTTCATAAGTAAATATTTTGCTTTTACCTCCATGTGAGGCTTCGGTATATCCATTACCTTGGGTTCTGGTAAAACCTAAGCTTCTTATGTAGGCAATTGCAATGGACATTGTCCAACTATGAGCATACAACCCTTTACCATCTGGTTTCTTACGATATTCGCCTAACAGCGTTTTCGCTTCTTTACAATCATTATCTTCCAAGCCATTCCCTAAAGATGAGGGATATTCTAAAAAATCGTCATATGCTTTTTTAATAACATACCATGCTAAATCATGAACTATTGGATAGCATTCATCACCTCTGCCAGTTTTATTAACTTTACTTTCAAGTGGTAAAAGACAAATTGTTTCTGCAGGTTTAGGCCTAGATTTTAGGAGCTCCTTTTTCGTAAGTAGGTCAAGCTGATATGCTCTTTCTACTATCGCTCTAAAACCTTGTCTAACAATTATATTTCTATAAATATCAGTGTGATTGAAAATATTTTCAATAGACCAAATGGCTAAATTCTTAATTTCGTTTTTCTCTTTTAATCGGCTTGCTACACCAAGCATAATTGAAGCCAAATCCTCTTGAATTTGAGGGTCATTACATAAAAATATTTTATCGAGAAGTAGTAAGAATTCACTAGGTTGTTTTATTGCCCATTCGGTTAATGCTACCCTTAGACTATTTCTTAGTTTTTGGTCTATTGTCGATAGTCCCCAAGCAAAAACCAAAGGCAGCTCATTATATTTATGAAATTCAGATAAGTATAATTTGCCAATACCTAATTCATCAAAAACTAATGTATTGTTTTCATAAGTGTATCTTAAAATATCCTCAGAATCAAAGCTTCTTTTTTCATAATTATCTAAACCAGACCAAAGTTTATCCCTTTCAAAAACGGAAGGTTGGTTAATTAAAATTGAATGTAAATATTCAGCTCCATAAACACTTTCTGATGTATAACTTGATGGTAAAATCAATAATTTTAATATCTGAAATTGTTTTTGAAATCCACCAAAAAACATTGAATCAACCTTTGACTTATATTTTAGTGCTAATTCCTTAGGGGCAGATCTTAATGCCTCCATCTGCAATTCAAATACTTCCTTTTTATTAAATCCTTCTGTTAAAAAATTATTTTCACCTATGAGTTGCCCCTTTTCAATAAATAAATCGACAACAATATTTTGAATAATTCTTTTATTTGGCATCTTATCATTTATACTCAATGCATCTTTAGGAGTAAAATCAAATGGTTGAATCATCCCTTTTTTTAGAATTGAAGGTATTTCATTTATTAAACCATTCTTGATTTCATAAGATGTTTTTGAAGATATAATATGCTCAATAATGGATTGGTACGTAATATTGTAAAAGTGTTTTTTCTTTTTCAATATTCCATTATCCTCAATCCGTACCGATTGTATTAAGAAACCATTGATTGCTAAATAATCTATTAGCGAATCAATTTCAGAATTGTCCATATAGTTTCGAACTACTGGTTCTATTAGTTCAACTAAATAGTTATGTTCGACTTCAACATTAGAATAAAAGAAATCTGCAATTATTTCTAATGATTCAAGTATGGGATTTCGTGTATTACCCTTTTTATTTTGCAATGACAAAAGGAACTCTTGATTTATTTTTTCAATCTTAAGATTTAACAAATCCCTTGTTGCAGTGACTATTCTGTCTCTTTTTGTTATTGTTGAGTTTTTATATTGTTCACAAAATAATCGTAATGCAAATAAGCTATCAATTCCATTTATCAATGAATAAGATGATATTTGTATATTATAGTGGTCTTTGCTAAAATATTTCTCTGATATTTCGCTTATTGGGACATCTCCTTCTCTTGGTAAAAATATTTCTTCAAATAATCCTCTTGTTGGTACTTCTTGGTTATTATAAAAATACCTTCTTGCACTAAAAATAAATTTCACTCGAGGGTAATCAATGGTAAGTTGTTCACTTTCTCTAATTCTTGAATACCATTGTTTTTCATTTTCTATGTCTTCTTCAAGTCCATCTATGCAAACTATTACTTTCGTCGATTGAGAATTCGGCTCTTCTCCGGCTTTAAGTGAGCTTGCAATGTGGACATCATTTCTTATTGCAAGAGATTCAAGTGCTGATAATATTTCATCTTTTCTCCAGTTTCTAAGTTCTAATGATTTTGAAAGTATCTCCGTCCAATCATTATTTGGGTATCCTTTCGCTTGTATAATAAGTCCAGGTGAATTTTGATTTAGGTGATTTTCTACGCAATTAGCTAACCCATGAGTTTTTCCGGTGCCAGGCTCACCTAATATTAACCTTATGCTTTGTATAAAGCCTAAATTAATTTGCTCAATAAATTGGGGTAAATCATATTTATGAACATTGTCTAGTGATGCAATTAGCTTGGGCAAAATATTCTTTTGGGAATTGTCTGGTGTTATCGTTTCAAGCTTTAGTTTAATTTCCCAAAGAGAATATTCTCTTATTTTTTGTGATTTATAGGAGTCATTACCCGTTTTAATTTGATTTCCTAAGGCTTTAAGTTCTTTGTGAAAACTCTTTAAATTTTCAGAAATAGCTTCCAATTCTGGATTTAATTCTGCTAATTGGTGGTTTATGGGAATAAATTGTTCAATTTGTGTAACACAGAATTGTATGTCATTTAATGCATCTTTAGTGTGTTTATATAACTCTTGTCTCCATTCAAGAGAAAAACAAACTTTATGATATTCTTTGTGTATTAGCCCTTGTCCATGTAACTCAGGAATGTACCGTTCATTAAGCCACCCTTTTTTTTGCAACTTGAATTGTTTTTGTAAATATTCAAGCGAAATAATTTCGTTGTCAAACCAATACTTATGAACACCCTCATTATTACCTTGTTGTAATTCAGTTAAGATTTCATTGTCAAACCACCATGTTAAGTTTAAGTCAGGATAGATTTTATTAATCTCATCAATTAAAGCGTTAACTTTATTTTCTTCATGATTGGTTGTAGGTTTTTTACCTCTACCAATTTTTAAGGAATTTACATTATGAGGTATGCATATGATATATTCTTTGATTTGACTCCTTAATTTAATTGCTGTTAAAATTGAGTTTTTAATTTGACGTATCTCACTATCCCCTAAACTCTGTGTAAACCATTTTGCCTGTACAGCAATAATATCACCTGAAATCAATTCACCATATGCCTCAATACCTCCATCTCCACCTGCACCATTAATAACTCGAAATTTATTAAGTCTTTTTTCATAAGTTCTTTTCAAGTATCTTTCAAAAAGTTGATTACATAAAGTCTCGAAAGAATTTTGTTGACTGTCTCCGTATGTTAGAAATTTATTCCAATTCATAGTTCATAGATATGTATGAGCCGTTGTTCGTTCTTGGTCATCTTGTGTGATGGAACAAAATTAGATGTGGTGTTTTCATGTCGGAAAGTGTGGCGGAAAAACACCTCTTTTAATTTTGTGTCGAGTTGGCTGGATTTCATTTTTCAATTTGTTTATTATTACTCTCACTGTTTTGGGTGATGCATAACGGCCTGCCGCATGGCGTCGTAAGGCGATTTAACCTTATAAACTCTCCAAGTTGAACGGAGCCAAAGCGCATATTTTGTTTTACATTTCTTTT
>NZ_JBPUSJ010000030.1:0-5017 GCF_051851475.1 Carboxylicivirga taeanensis
GCTGGCCCGTGGGTGAGCAGCAAATTCCTCAAAAGCCGCACGAATCCCAAAAATACTTCGAATCGGGCTTAAAAATATTGGGTTGTGCCTAACGGCCCGTGTATGATTTCGTAAGGGATTGCGGGCATTAAACCTATCAAGTTACAACCCAAAATTGATGCGGATGATAACGCTCGATTACCTCTAAAACCCTTATGAATTATACACATTGTTGGCTTTTCGTAGTTTTATCTGATAGTATTTTTCAAAAATATTATGTAGAATTATTTATAACGTAACGATTTTTTAATGGAATAATAATTAAATCACTTTAGATATGTAGCTTTATGCCAAAAGTACTCCAAAGGACCTTGTTTGAATTTACGTAACCACCAATAACTAAAAACTATTTGAGTTAGTACAATTGCTAAGCCTATTAAAACGCTGGCACTTACACCGCAGTATTTTGATAAGTGCAAACCATAAGGATAAAACAAAAATGTAGCAATAACAGATTGCGATACAAAATTGGTAAGGCTCATTTTTCCATAAATCTGTAACAGATAGGTGAAGCGTTTAAAGAAGTCGGTTCGAAAAAGAAGTACAAAACCGGCAACCCATAAAAATATGAAAGACAAATTATACCACATGTTTATTGATATTTGCATGGGCTGACAGGTGGTTGGAAAAGATTTCAAAATGAATAGTAATGGAGTAGTAATGGTTGTAATAATTGCTATTTTATTCCAAAATCGGTTATCAATATTGGAAAACAAATCATTCTTATATAATAAATTTCCAACAATGTATAATGCTGGTGTTTGCGATATTCGCCCGTATTCCAAAGCCCAGGTTAAGCAAGCTTTTAATCCTGTAGTAATGTTGTTCCACGCCATGGTTAAAAAGTTACCTTCTGCCACATAGGATTTTAACAGCCCGTAAAGTGGTCCGGTGTTGTTGGTTATTTGGTACTCTGGATTGAGCCAGAGACAAGAAACCTTGTATAATTCAACAGGTTGCAAAAACAGGATAATAGCAATAAGCAGCTGTGCTATTGTGCTTAATCCTACAATTATCGGCAGAATAACAGCTACAATCGCCATAAATACAAGAGGGTCGCCACCCGCAAAAAAGGCTGCATTAATGTAGCCAAATCCTGCCAGCAAAACCATTCGCCATAAAAAACGCAACCGGAAGTCGTGTCCTTTTTCCTTTGCTTTGAAATACTGAATGCCAAATGTAAAGCCAAACAGTATAGCAAATATCCCAAATGCTTTTCCCTCGAATAGGAAGTACAATACATTTTTGCTTGTTGCATCCACTGCTTTTAACCACGCTTCCCTATTTTGTGACATTACATCGTATAAAAAATGATTGGAGCAGTGTAACAGCAGGATACAAATTATGGCAAAACCGCGTAAAGCATCCACGACTTCAATGCGTTTGAGATTCGTCATTATCCTATTAAGTATTTCGATTTAGGAAGGAATGACAACAACTTCACAATAAGGTAAGAAATTATAAAAACCAGCAATGCCAGCAAAGGTTGACCCAGCCAAGAATTAACGCCAATTCCTTCGCCTTTTCCGATGTAATGTAAAATCCAGATGTTTATAATATAATGAACCAGAAAAATAGCATAGCTAAATTTGGAAAGCTCTTCAATTACCTTGCTTGCAATTCCTTTTAATGATATTTTTTGCAGAATCATAAATAATCCGGCTGACATCATCACTACATTCACTGAAAGATTATTGATAAAGAATTCCACCTTTTGTGCTTCAACGGCAATCCATGTCATTTGGTCGGCATGAAATAAAGAGAAGAATAAACCTTTGTAGGTAAAATACCCACCAACAACCAAAAGAAATAGTCCCAATCCAACCGATTTAAATATTGCAAGCGTATTGTATTTACGCAAGTAATAGCCCAACACTAAATATCCAAGGTAGCCACCAAAGTTGTATAACATTCCAAATTCATTCCAGTCGCAAACGCCATGTATTTGCGGAAACCATATTTGGGCATAAAAGAGGATAGTTGTAACAAGCCAGACTAGTAAAAAAGCTTCAATCCCGCGTTTTGATACCTTTTCTATCCATGGCGAAATAACAGGCATAAACAGGTAAAGCCCAATAATGGTGTACATAAACCAGAAGTGTACATTTACCCAAGTGAAATTTACCGGTATCATCAGTAAACTTTTTATAATTGGATTTAAATTACTTAATGTAAGTGCGTTTTCTATTCCTCCAAAATTAATTTTAGAAGGAGCAGGCAGAAAAACATAAGCTATCGACCAAATTAAAAACGGCACAAGAACCCGTGTAAATCGTTTTTTGAAAAATGTTCGTGTATCGTATTTAATCGGTAACAATAAAGCCCCCGAAATCATGATAAAGAAAGGAACACTAGGTCGCAAAAAGGTTACGTAAAATTGTGTGGCAACATCTGCATTTAGGTCAAAAGCAAAGCGTACATGAATCATAGTAACCATATAGATGGCCACGACCCTTATTAAGTCCAAGTAGCCTATTCGTTCTTGCGTAGATAAAGTTTGTACCATTGTTCTGTTTTTTTAATAATGGGACAAACCTACGTAATTGCAGGCAGCAAAAAATTAATATAGATTAAAAAATCGGCTGAATATCATCACATCCACTTTCTGACCGCATCTTACTCAAATGCTGTGGTGTCATTCCTAAAAATGAAGCCAAATAACATAGTTTAACTCGTGCAAACAAATCGGGTTGTTCTTTTAAAAGAATTTCATAACGCTCTTTGGCCGATTTCTGCAGGCGCTCTATGCGCCGTGTTTGCAAACTTAATACGCATTCCTGATGTACAACTCTCGACCAATTTGCAATATCGATATTGGAAGAATACAACTTATTCAGGTCATCAATTTTTATTGCATACATTATTGTTGCCTCTAAAGTCTCAACATACTCAAAACCTGGTTGATTCCTGTATAGGGCTAGCAAAGCAAAAGTAATATCACCTTCGCGGCTAAACCATGTAGTTATCTCTTCGCCATCAATTATGCAATAAGAGCGACAAAGTCCTTTTTCAATGAAATATACATAGTTATTCATTTTGCCTCCCGCAATAAATAACGCTTTGGCAGGGAAGTCTATTTTTTCGAATTTAGCAGTTAGTTCACTGAGAGATTGCACTGATACCGGATAAAATCGCTGAATACTTTTTATTGTGTTTTCCATTTATAACAAATGTATTTTTTTTAGACGACAATCCATTATAAGTACAATTGTTTTTACTATGAAAGCCAACGTTGAGAATATGGGGCGTTTGGCATTTCAAAGCTCCAACCTATCAAACCGCTATATATTTTATTAATTGTACTCATTTTCAATTTTAGCACTATCCGCCAAATGACCTATATTTATTGTTGGGCACTGGTATTTTTAGGCACAGGTCTTAATATTTCACTTCTCTTTTCCATTGTCCAAGATGAACTTTTTGTCAAGAATTCATTGAGTTTAGTAAGGTGATTCCAATAATTATTATGAAATCCTTTTTGTGGTGACTGAATCAAATCCCTTACAATTAAACCTAAAAATTGATGTACTTCACTCCAGATTGAAATTTGAATTACAGTAAGTTCTTCAAGTTCTAATGTTTTGTCTTCATTCTCCTTTGTGTTTTCCCTATTTAAGGCAAAATCCCATTGACCGTGTGCAATCTTATTTCTTAACTCACTAGGTTTTTTAATATATGTGTCTATAATTTGTTGTATTTCTTCTCTGCGACCTATTAAGTCACCATTATCACGCCAATCAATATTTACCTTATCAAAAGCCATATCAAAAAGTAATTCCCAAGCCTTAATTACTCCATTTCGACTCTTTTCATTCTTAATATTTTCGATTTCGGTATCAATAAAACCATTCGGAGTGTTAACAATCTGAATGAACTGTGCTTCAGAAAGTGTACAGTAGACTAAAGCATATAGTTTAGTATTCAACTCAACTTGAAAACTATCCTTTTTTTTAAAATAGCTATTAATTGTTCTTTTAAGATTGCTTTCAACTTTCTTTAGTTTCCTGACATTCTTACTTTGTAGAACATACAAATCAAATATTTCCTGCTCAGTCATTCAAATATAATTAGTGGGGGGGATGGGAATCGAACCCATCATCTCCAAAATGTTACCACTTTGGCGTATTACTCCTATGTTATACTTCCCCCATTTTTAAATTGCTAATGCTTTATTTATTTCTTTTAGTTCCTTTAAGTTTATCTTAAGTTCCGCTTGTGATGGTGAACTCATTCCATGTACCAAATCATTTCTAAATTTTCTTATTTCATTAAATTTCTCCCCTTGCTTGTTGGATAACTCACCATTACTTAGCATTTCTCGAAGTCTTATCATCGGTGATTTTGGTCGTCCATCAGTATTTAACGTTTGTTTTTCAAGATTAACCCATTCTTTAATAAATTCACCGACTAAGCTGTGATGAATTGTTTCATCTCCAGACTCTTCAATTTCAACACCAAAAAGATTGTTAAAAAGAATCTTTGCAATTTCAGCATATGCTTCCACTTTTTCCTTTTCAACAGTTATTCCATTTCCATCGTGATACAATTGATTTCGCAAACGATGAAACCATTCAATATCTCCTAAATCAATACCATTCAATCTGCTTGAATCAAATTCTTCTAAACCATCTAACAAGTTTGGAAATGTAGAAGTTATTTCTTCATATTTCTTTCTTGTTAAACCTTCAATTTTAGTGATTCTTTTAGGTAATCCAAGATGTGTTTTAATCATCAACTCAACAGCATTATCAACAGAAATCATAGCAATACGATAATCAAACCCACTGTCAAGGTCTAAATGTTGTATTCCATGAACCAATAATTCTCTAGGTCCTGATATCCAAGGTTTGTCAATTATCATACTATCTCTGTTTTACTTGTGCACAACGTCTTGCCGCATGAAGTGTGCCGCTGCGTGTGGTATATTCGCTTTCCTAATTGCGCCTTTGCTGGCGCGGGAGCCAAACTCCCAAAAACC
>NZ_JBPUSJ010000031.1:0-4910 GCF_051851475.1 Carboxylicivirga taeanensis
TCTGAACGTCTGGGCTAATATGAAACCAACCAAGTCAGGATTAGTGGCCAAGTAATTCTAAGTTTTGGTTTTTGGCGACCGTCCTCTATCCCACTATCAAAGCTGAAACCCGAAATTGCCTGTAACGGTTGGCTAGATGAAGCGTATGGCACTTTAACGAACCAAACCTTCCAAAATACCTCTGAGCCAAATCTTTTATTTGTTTTTATCTTTCTATTACTAAAGCCAAATCAAAGATTTGGCGGTGCTCAATTACCCAACTTAAGTTCCAAGCGACCACGAACGCCATATGCTTTATACTAGCGTGTTGTAGCCTGTTATTTTATTTTCCACCATTTCATTCTAATCTTCTTTTCTTTACCATTGAAATCTATAATGTATTTATAAGAATCAAAGTCAATAAGTTCAATGTGATTTGTTTTTATTGTCACTTCAGGTTTCCCTGATGGATTTATCCAATTTTCTCTTCCTCCAAACCTCCACTTAATTTGTCCGTCTCTGCCAATTCTTACAATATCTAATTCGCCATGAACTAATAAATCACTTTCTAATCTATGAATAGCAAGGCAGCATAGTGAATCAATTGCTTTAGACCAATTCAGAGAAAGGTCAGGAATATTAAGTGAGTAAACCATATCCTTAGCAATTATATACAATACTGAATCATCAATAACGAATGATGTCTCTGAATCAATAGTTACACCACCTGGTTCACAAATTATTGCAGTTTTAACAAGATTCGAATTTTCATATGTCTTTATTGCAGTTTGTGTATAACTCATATTTCTAGAGAATAAACCCATACTTTCTGAATATTCTATGTCATATGAATTTATATTATCAGTCGAATTTGGGGTATAGGTTGAGTCATTTACTATTTCAATCTTGTATTTACCCAATACTGTCTCCATGTACTGTTTTTTTTAATAGGCTACAACGGTTGGCCGCATGGCGCTGTAGCAGATTTGCGTTGAGATTGTCCGTCCGAGAGGACGAGACCATCGAGGCGGGAATCTGCCCAACCAAAGTGAGCCAGACTGCTATGCGCTATAGCGGCGTGTTAGGGGCAGTAATTTATTAATTTTATTATTCGCTCGAGTTTTCATTGTCAGATTTAATTCTGTCAATAATAACTCCCAATAGCAACAGAATATTAACGAAAATTAATGTTAAAGCCATCCGATTACTTGCTGTGTGATTCAATCTTTGATATTCAGATTCAATTAAATGTACTTGGTCAAAGAAGTCTGATAAATAATGATTTACAATCGATGTATCTTCCAAATTATTCATTTTGTCACAAGGCAACACAAAATCAATTTCAATTGGATGCTTGTCAACAAATTCTTTTAAGCTTTTGCAATATTCATAATAAAGCACATCATCTTCTTTTTCCGCTGTTGCCAATGACTGATTAAGTGAAAATCTAATTTCACCCAATTCTGAAATTATTTCCCTTTTGTTGAAAGAATCTATTGATATTAATGCTCCGAAGACGAGTAGTGTAACTGTTAGTATCGCTTTGGTTAGTTTTAGCTTGTTCTTAATAGTCATTGAATGTTTATGAAATTTTGGTGGTCTATTTTAGAAGAATAACGAATCAATATTCATTTAATATTGTGATTTAGAGTCATGCCGGAACTTATTGCCCCTAACGGTTCGGCCGTATGATGCGTGCCGCTACGTGATTGATTATTTCTTAGTTTCTCTTTCTTTCGTGCGTGATATAAAACCTCCAAACCTCACAGCTATGAGGCATGCCTTATGACGGCTTGTTGGCCAGTGTGATTTTTTATAGAAAAGAATCAGTTATTATAGATCAGTATACCCTCCAACCTCATCAAAATTTCGTTCTCATAAGCTAACACTAGTTCTTTACTACCAAAGCAACTCCTTTTTTCTTATTTTCTTCCACTTTAAGAATGTATACACCTTTATAAAAACTACTAAAATCCAACTGTACCTTTGTGGTTTTGGATATTCGAGTATAGATTTGCTTACCTCTCATATCATAAATTGATATCTGTGTATCTGGAAGAATGCCATCTACTACTAGCATGTCTATTACAGGATTCGGATAAACAATAAAATTGATTGTATTATTCGATTCAATCCCTGTTTTAATATTAAAAAAGTCTTTCCATTGATCTGCTGTTTGATAGTCTGTAAAACTTTCTGTGGGAACATATACAGGTATTGTTTTATCAACCCCACCAAAAACATCGGAAGATAAATTAGGAGGTGTTATGCTCAAACATATGATGGAGCTTAATCCTGTACAGTTTTTAAATGCATAATATCCTATACTACTTACTGAAGAGCCTATTGTGAGATTTGATAATTCTATACAACCTTCAAATGCTTTCCCTTTAATGCTTTTTACAGAATTTGGTATTTCGATTGAGTTTATACTAATACAACCTACAAATGCAGAATTACCAATAGTAGTTAGAGTCATACCAAATTCAATGGATGTTAGGCTTGAGCAGTCTTTAAATGTATTAGAAGCTATCTCCTCTAAGGGGTCGGGTAATTGAACCGATGTTAATTTATTACATTTCTCAAAAGCACTCACCCCAACAATATCAACTGAGCTACCAAGCGAAACTTTTTCCAAATTACCACAATTATAAAATGCTCGTTCTCCAATTGTTGTGGTAGTATTCGGAAGTACAATTTCATCAATCTGGTTGTTATCTTTGAAAGCTTCTGCTTCAATGCTTGCTACTTTGAAGTCGTAGTATTTGTGCGCTATCTCGGATGGTATATCTATTTTGCCAGAAATCTCCGTGCCAATAACAGTTACCTCATTGGGTTCTATCGAACTAATTACATACAAAATTCCATTGTCATTAATGATCTCATATTGAATATTGGTGAAATCCTTCCAGCCAGTAGCACTCTTATAAGCGTCAATACTTTGCCTTAAAACGTAGAGTGGAATTGTTTTAGAAACATCAGTGAACACCCACCAATCCAGCCTTGGTGGATCAATTGAATAGCAGGTAATTTCTTGCATGGAATGACATCCTCTGAAAGCATTTTGCCCAATGCTTGAAATTGACTTTCCAAATACGATTGAAGTTAAGTTAGTGCATTGAGCAAAGGCACCTATACCAATAGATTCTACTGAATTTGGAATGATTAATGAACTGATTTTCTCGCATTCACTAAAAGCTTCCTGACCGATGGATTTAACAGATTTACCTATAGTAACGGAATTTAAAGAAGAACAACGCTCAAAGGCATAATACCCAATTGACTGTACTAGATCTGGAATATTAATTGACTCTAAAGCAATACAGTTATAGAAAACAGAACCCCCCATATATTTGAGAGTATTTGGCAAAGTTATATTCGATAAACTAATACAATTATCAAATGCCATATCCCCTAATGTTTCAACAGAATCACCTAAACCTACTGAAGTCAATTTATCACAATTTCTAAACGCTCCATCGCCTATTGTTTTAACTGTATTTGGTAATTGTATCGTTGTAAGCTCTTTGCAACTACTAAATGCATCACCTCCTATGGTTACAACAGATTTTCCTATCTTAACTGAGGATAAAATGGAACAACTATGAAATGCCAAATCTCCAATGTATGTAACCTGATCTGGAATCTCTATATTTTCCAGTAAATAACAATATCTAAATGCATTATCTCCAATTGAAGTTAATGAACTCCCTAGAGAAACTTTAGCTAACTCATGGCAATATATAAATGCATTATTACCGATTGTTTTAACATTATCAGGGATTTCTATTTGAGATAATTTTCGGCAATTCATAAACGCCAATTCCCCTATATGTTGAATGCTATTGGGCAGCTCGATATTAGTTATTGATGAGCAATATTGAAATGCCTCGTTACCAATAGAAGTTACCGTATATGTCTTTTCACCATGCATTATCTCCTCAGGAATCTTTATTGCGCCTATATATTTTTGCTCTTTCTTTGTTACCTCTACAGTAAAAGGGGTTTCGGAAGAGGTAATATTATATGCAATTCCATTAGCAATAAAACTTTGGGCAATTATGCTATTAATGCACAATATGGAGATTAAAAATAATAAATAAAGTTTCTTCAATTTTTTAAATATTAATGGGTTGTTTTTTTTATTCATACTGGCCAACGGTCTGGCCATATGAAGTGGCCCGATCTGCGTGTGGTATATTCGCTTTCTTGTTTACACTTACGATCGCGCGGGAGCTAAACTCCCAAATCTCGCCTAAGCCAGGGCTACTTTATGATGGCTTGTTGTACGCAGTTATTATTTGCTATTCAATGAATTATTAACAATTTCCACTATAATGTTCTGTGGAAATTTTTCTCCATTTTCAACTGATTTCCTTAATTGCTCAACAAAATCGGAACAGTTTGCTTTTTTAATATGTTCTTTCCATCTATCAGAAAGTAATTCATCAATGCTTATCAATGCTGCACCACAATCAGAATGATGGTCACCACTCGCAACAATAAAAGGCTTTTCTTTTTCTTTAATATCAACTCCTAAAATATGTGGACATTTGTAATTTTCAGACTTTCTCTCATATCCACGACCAATTTCTATAAATCTCTCACTAAGTGTTGCCATATGTTACATTCTAAATCAAAATCTGTCTAAGCTAAATATTATATTCATTTGAAGCTCAATTGTTGGGTGTTCTGCCGAATTCTGACTAATGTCAAATTTTACAATTTACATTCCCCTGAAAATTTGCACGTTAGCAAAAGAAATAAATAAACCTAAAAGGTATTGATTAACTTGTCTTAAAATCAATTCCATAGGTTTATAGGGAGAATTGCGTACAACGGCCTGCCGCATGGCGTCGTAAGGCGAAATTAATCTTACGAACTTTCCAAAATGAGCGGAGCCAAAGCGTTGTATTTGAGTTTATCTTTTC
>NZ_JBPUSJ010000032.1:0-4769 GCF_051851475.1 Carboxylicivirga taeanensis
TGCGTAATTCTAAAATTGCAGTTTGCTGCAGCAATTGAGTGTAATTAAGGAACAAATATACAAGCATCGGGCCGCTTCATACGGCAATCCGTTAGCTGCAAGCGAAAAGAACCAAACTGCAACATAGAAACCTGATTATAAAATTGAAAAAACAGATAGAAAATATTGGCTCATTGCTTGAAGGTTGGTGCAAGAAAAAAATAGTTTTTGCCTACGCGCTTCTGCCCTTCGGGACAGTTGGGGAAGCCTACGCACATTGCACACATTTGCAAATCGCACAAGCCGACCCACAAACCGAAATTTGCAAAAGAGTGCAATTTTCCATCCCACAAAAAAGTTAGAACCTATGCCATTAAAAGAAATCATACTAAAAGGAGAACAAAAAAGAGTTTTATTCTTACCTGCAATCGAACCGATACAAATCAAAGGAGTTGCAGGGAGTGGAAAAACAACAGTGGCATTATATCGAGCTAAACACCTGATTGAAACTCAGAACAATTTATTTAAGGAAACAAAGGTTGCAATATTCACATTTAATAAAACTCTAACGAATTATATTGAAGCAATAAAGCATAATATCTCAGGAGGTTATCAAAAAGACAGCGAAGAAATTACTCCTCGATCAGCACCAGGGCTAAATGTTCAAGTTGTTAATTTTCACAAGTGGGCATATTGGTTCTTAAGAAATAGAGGAATTGAAGCATTTATAGATTTTAGAAATTTTCCAACATTTCAATCATCATCAATCGAAAAACATAGAAAGGTTTTACTCACCAAACACCCTGATAATAATGTATTAAATAAACGTGTAGAGTTTTTTATTGAAGAGTTTAAATGGATAAAAGGTAAATTACTTCTTGCTAAAAATGATTACATGAATGCTCCAAGGACAGGTAGAGGAACATCAGACCGTGTCACACAAATTGACAGAGAGCATATTTGGAGTGTATTTGAATCATACAATCAAGATTTAAAAAATGCTGGAAAAATTGACTTTGACGACTATGCTATTTTATGTTTAAAAGAAATAGAAAATGATACTTCATTTGAAGCTCCATATACTCATATAATTGTTGACGAAGCACAGGATTTAAGTAAAGCTCAAATACTTACCATATCAAAAATAGTATCTCCTGAAACAAAGAGTTTATCAATCATTGCAGATACTGCTCAAAGAATTTATAAAAGCGGTTTCTCATGGAAAGAAGTTGGTATCGAAGTAAGAGGTAATAGAACGTTATCTTTAAAAAAGAATTACAGAAATACGGAAGCAATTTCACTTGCAGCAACTTCGCTTTTAAATCATGACCCAGACCCATCTGAATTTACAATAGCTGAACCAGCAAGAAAAGGTGGAGAAAAACCTGAAATATCATTTTGCTCTGACTGGAATAATGAAACACAGTATATTCTCGAAAAGCTAAAACAAATAGATTTAAAAAATGAATTAACTGTTTTATTACATCGGGACTGGAATGGAATGAGAAAATTAAAAGACTTACTGTTTTATAATAAAATTGGTTGTGAAATAATCAATGAAAATTCTGCTATAAATTTTGACAATGGGATGGTCAAAATTTGTACACTTTCATCTGTTAAGGGGCTTGAATTTGATAATGTTTTTATCACAGAAGTTAATGAAGACAATATTCCTTATCCTCCTGGTTTTAATGATGAAAATGATGATATTCATATTTCTACAGAAAGAAGATTGTTGTATACCGCAATGACAAGAGCAAGAGAGAAACTTTATTTGTCATTAAATGGTACGCCAAGTAGATACATAAATGAGATTGACCGTGAATATGTACAAATAATTAAACTCTAATGGAATTAAAACCAAATCATGAATTGTTTTTGAAGGAAATTGAAGAACGTGATATTCAATATCTAATTCATTTCACTCCTACTATCAATTTGCTCAGTATGTATGAACAAAAGAATATTATCTCAAGGGCTGTTTTAGAGAGTTTGGATGCAGACCAATTTGATATTTTTGATTATGTTGAATTTACTGATGAAATAAGGTTTGATGATAAAAGCTATATTAATTTATCAATTCAACATCCTAATTCATATTTGTTTAACCGTTTTAGAAATAAAACATCGGAGGATATGTACATAACTTGGTGCGTACTAAAGATTAATCCCAAATATATTTACCTGAAAGACACATTATTTTCAGTTACAAATGCAGCTAATAGTCATAATAGAAGAAATGTTCGTGTAACAGGGGATATTGAAAAATTCAGAATGCTGTTTTCTCCAAGCATTCAGGTTGTAACTTCATATAATTCTAGAACAGTAACAAGAGGGAGTTTACCTTCAAAATACCCTACAGATGAACAAGCAGAAGTATTAGTAAGAGATAATATTTCTGTTTCAGATATATTACAAGTTTGTTTTAAAGATGAGAATGATTTGGCTTCAGGTAAAGCTGCATTAAGTGGCTATGATACTTCAAACTTTATTGTAGACGCTAGTATTTTTTCACAAAACAGAAACTAATGACACCAGAAACAAAATATAAGGGCAGTATTAAGCTTTCAGCAATCGGCGATGCATTAGGTTGGATTACTGAATTTGAAAAAAGCAAGGAAAGTCTAATATCAAAATACAACAAAGATTATGTTGATTCATTTCACAACTGGTCTAAAAATGTTGGAGGGCGATTTCATGGCTACGTTGACAATATTAGTGCAGGTTCATACTCTGATGATACTCAATTACTATTGTCAGTTGCTCGCTCCATTAATGAAGAAGGGTTTATAAATCATGAATACTTTTCAAAAATTGAACTGCCAAACTGGTTATTATATTCAAGAGGTGCAGGTAGGACAATAAAAAATGCAGCAAGAAAGATTGAAAGGAAGTCTGCTAAATGGAATAATAACTTCTTTACTTTTAAAGCAGGTAAAAATACAATTGACTACAGAGATAGCGGAGCAAACGGTGCTGCAATGAGAATTTTACCAATTGCACTTGCAAACTTTGGTGATATTGACAAAATTAATGAAGAAATTTTTGCTAATAGTATTGTTACTCACGGACACCCGAGAGCATTGTTAGGTGCTATGCTATATGGGTATGCTATTGATACGATTCTTCGTTTTAATCCTGATAATTTCAATTTTAATTCATTTATAACAGAACTAGGAAAGGATATACATGAGAAATTCTCATTATCATTTCTTAGTAAAGAGAAATACTTTTCATGGGAAAAAGAATGGAATAAAAACAGTAAGTATAGTTTCAAAGAATCATTTAAAACAATTCTTGATGAGACACAGGATTACCTAAGATTGACTTATAAAATGCTATCATCCGAAATTTCGGATTTTGATGCTTTATCAAAACTTGGATGTTACAAATCCGAAACAAAAGGCTCGGGAACATCTACGGTAATCGCAGGAATATATTTGACTTGTAAATACTATAAACAACCATTAAAAGCCGTGGAACAGGCTGTAAATTCTTTAGGTACTGATTCAGATAGCATAGCCGCATTTGCAGGTGGATTAATAGGTGCTTTATGTGGTCAATCTATAATTCCAACAAGATGGAAAAAAGTACAAGATTTTGAGTATCTTGATAAAGTAGCAATTAGGCTTCTTGAAATTTCAGAAGGCAATACATCAAAAAACAAATTATTTTCAAATGAAAAACAGCTTAAGGAGTTAAATAATGTTCAAACAGACAATTATAGTGTTGGTGAAAACATCTTTTTTAATCCATTAGGTACGGGGAAAATAGTTAATATTGATAGGCAAAGAACTCTCACAAAAGGACAATATAATTTATTATTGAATGTGAATTTCGAAATCGGTCAATCTTGTTTATTTGCATTCCTACTAAAAGATAGTGCCTATAATGAAGAAATACTTGCTACTAAAGACCCAATAGTCTTAGAGGTTGATTTTCTAAATTCATTCAATATAGATTTTAAGACAAAAGAAAAGATAGATAATTTTAAAATGAAACTATCAAATGAACAGCAAATAGAGTTCGTTGAGATACTAAAAATAATTACGAATAAAGTGAACGAATAATGCAACCCACACAGCCAAGCACATTTGCAATTCACACAAGCCAACGCACACCCAAATATTGCAAAAGAGCTTGTCTGTTTGCCAACGCTTTTTTGCCGACCCTAAAAACTATTTTTTTCGGGAACAGCAGAGCTTCGATTGAACTGATTTATGGTTGTAAGAGATTGATAATTAACTAATAACGAATGAACACCAGCAGCTAACAAAGTATATAAAACATTTGGCGAATAGTGCTAATTTTAAGGCTGTTACATTTAATAAAAAGTGTAACGGTTTGACAGGTTTGCTCTTCGAAATGCCAAACGTTTCATATACGTAGCCGTTAGGCACCACCCAATATTTTTAAGCCCAATTCGAGGTATTTTTGGGATCGATAAGGCTTTCGAGGAATTTGCTGCTCACCCACGGGCCAGCAACCCACATTCGCACAAACATTAAGGTTTGTGAATCGAAGACTTAATCGTTTTCACTGAAAGTTATGAGCGTTACGGAATCAGCCCGCCCCGTCCGACTTGCAAATTTCGCGTTAGATAAGTGCAGTATATCAAAGAACTGCAGTGATTTGCGTCCCAAAAATGAGCGTTAAAGTTGTTCAGCGAAAATAGGGCAGGTCACGGGCAATTTAGAAGAAGATAAGACCTTTTGTGCGGCTTAAAAACAACTTAGTTAACCGGTTATAAAAGGGGCGTGCCTAACAAGCTGCAATAATGCATAAGGAGG
>NZ_JBPUSJ010000033.1:0-4683 GCF_051851475.1 Carboxylicivirga taeanensis
TTAAGCCAATTTAAAAATTACAACATTTTAAGGCTCCCCGTTATCAACGAAGTCTTTTTTGTCATCAAAAATGGGGAATTCTGACTAACGTCAAATCTTATAATTTACATTCCCTTGAAAACTTGCACGTTAGCAAAAGAAATAAATAAACCTAAAAGGTATTGATTACCTTGTCTTAAAATCAATTCCATGGGTTTATAGGGGGAATGGTTGCCAACGGCCTGCCGCATGGTGCGTAAGGGAATTTTAACCTTACTAACCTTTTAAAAATGCGCGGAGCCAAAGCGTTGGGTTGGGTTTTATATTTTCATTTTATTTTAAAGTCAAATCAACGATTTGGCGTTGTTCGTCGAAGCCGAAAACCTTCCAAATTGCTCTGAATCCCTTATGCACTATAGCGGTTTGTTGCCAGTAGTTTTTTATTTTATTTCTCTTCG
Source organism: Carboxylicivirga taeanensis (assembly GCF_051851475.1). Classification (NCBI taxonomy): domain Bacteria; kingdom Pseudomonadati; phylum Bacteroidota; class Bacteroidia; order Marinilabiliales; family Marinilabiliaceae; genus Carboxylicivirga; species Carboxylicivirga taeanensis. Next base: position 438 of record NZ_JBPUSJ010000033.1, read on the forward strand.
TTCGATTTTAAACTTACAAGATACTTTTTCCGCTTTATAGAGAGGTATCCCTTTAGAGTGCGTTACTTGTTTAACAGTTGCAATTTGATCTGATGGGAAGTCAACTCCAAGAACTACTTCTTCTAAATGGTCATCAGAATAAAATACTTTCCTGTCTGTACTTTTGGGATCAGTATTTTTATTGAAGTATTTAAAGAATCGATATTCCTTTTCGTATTTCCATTTTTTTGCCTTGGTATGAGTTTGAATAAAGGAATTTTTCATTCTTTGTTTTTCTAGTGGGTCGAGTTTTGGAAAGTCATTTCTATATTTGACTATTCCACCACCACAAAACTTTTCTGAATTTCTCATCTTTTCTTCGTTGAAACCATAGCAAATTCCTTTATGAAAGTCACCATAATGACTCCACATTAAAATTGAGTCCCATTTTTTTGACATTGATAATACTCCAAGCCTGAGATCTTGACCATTAAATAGAATTTTGTTTGCAAACTCTTGCTCTTTTTCAAGATTATTAGTCAGTCTTGCGGTGTAGCTATCCATCAAGACTTTTATATCTTTACCTGAATTCTTAAGGTGTTCAAAGTTTCTGACTATTATTCCGTCTACATATGCTTGAGTTTTCTCTTTAGTGTCTAAAGATTCAAGGTAAGGTGGAATTCGGCAGTCAAAAGGATCAGTGAACCACCTCGGGGCAAGCCCAGAGGCATCGTTCACTTAGAACAGCTTAAGCTGTTCTCCGCCAACTTTTAGTTGGCGGTATTCATCTTGCTTACCTTGATTTTTGACATAGTTAGCTATCATATTCTCTGTTCCATGCTGCCCTACTGTATTTGTATAATAGCCTTTACCAAAAAACTCGCCTCCCCATAATTCCCTTTTGACCTCTGGACATTGTCGGAATACTTCTCGAGCTATGATACTTTTTACTGTTCTAACTATTTTCGTAACACTATAATCTGGAACAGATTGAATGAGAAAATGAATATGATCCAGGTCGGTTCCTACTTCTAGAAAATACAAGTCGTATCTCAACTCTAATTCTGAACAAATCTCTTTGATCACCTTATCAACATCTTCATCAATTACTATACGTCGATATTTTATGGCACAAACTACATGATATAGCAGTACTGTTACATTATGACTCTTGTGTATTTCTTTACTATCTTGTGACATCGAATCACAAGATACTAATTTCGAGGCAAGCCTCGGGGAATTAAACCCCTGTTAGATTAAACCCCTGTTAGATTAAAATCAATTGGTGAAGAATAAAACAATTCATTCGAATACAACACCTTTTTATGATTGTCTGAAACAAAGTTTCTGTACTTGTATATAGTCTTGGGATATTTCATCAAATTACGGGCAACGGTTGGCCGCATGGCGCTGTAGCAGATTTGCGTTGAGATTGTCCGTCCGAAAGGACGAGACTATCGAGGCGGGAATCTGCCCACCCAAAACCCCACTGCCCCTGCTATGCGCTATTGCGGCGCGTTAGCGGTAGTTATTATTATTTTTTCGTCTATGTAAGTATGTTAATATATATGTGAGTATTGTTGTAAATACGAGAATGGTCGTTCCTTTTATTGGTATTTGTCTTGTTAAAGTCAGCGCAATAATGATGGATATGAATATTAATCCACCGAAGAAAAAGACCTTCGATAATATTGTCTGATAAGGATTTGAGTATTTAATTTCAACTCTTTCTAATTGTTTCTTTGCACTATCAGAAGTCAATTTATCAGGATTGTTAATCAAGTCCTTAAAATCCTTAATTAATAATTCAAAGTCATCCTCCCTAAACCATATTCTTGAACGATATATGGTGTAAGTTGCAGAGTAATCAAATTTTAATTGAAACTTCATGTCACCTGCATTAATGGTGAAGTCATCGAAACCTCTAATCTTCGAAAGTTTGACCTTTTTAGTCTTTATGGGTTTCTCTAGAAGTTGTGAATACTCCTTAATATACAGTTCTCCATTGTCAATCCAAATATCATTTCTTCTTAAACCAAATCTCTTAGCTAATATATAACCGATAAACCCCAAAACTATGATTGGTATAAGCACATTCATTGGTGCTTTAAAAGTTGGCTCCATAAAATCTGCTGCATACAATGGTAAAATAAAGGTGAAAATTACCATGTATAAGACACACCAGCCTGTAAATTTATATATAGTGTAGGTTTTCATTTTTAATTACCGCTAACGGTTGGCCGCATGGCGCTGTAGCAGATTTGCGTTGAGATTGTCCGTCCGAGAGGACGAGACTATCGAGGCGGGAATCTGCACAACCAAAACCTTGCTTGCCCTGCTATGCGCTATTGCGGCGTGTTAGCAATTGTTTTTATTCTTTTGTCATTAATTAGGTTCAAGTGTTTTAACGAATTTATTTTTGTTTCCCTACTAATGAATACTTCATTTTCAATAATCTTTTCTATAGAGTCATTCCTTATTACTGTCTGATAAACAATAGAAATGCCATTACCAATCAATTCCTTCGAAGGAATCTTAAGTATTTTATTTTCAGCTTTTATGTCGATGAAAGTTTGTGAGCTAATTGAATCATTTGGTATTTGATGGACTCGTATTTTAAACTCTAAATCATCTGCTCCAATAAGTTCGAACTTTGTAATGTCTTTGTTCAAGTTTACTGCCACATATTGGCTTTCAGTGTCTATTATTTCGCCATTTTTAGTATAAACAAGCCATTCTTTTGCCCAAAAAGTTCCATTCTCGTCCAAGTGTCCAAATACATGTTGTACTTTGTCTTTATGGACATATATTTTTTCGCTAGGATTACTATGAAAATAGAAAACAATCGAGCTATCAGACGAATCGGTTATAAGTGTGTCAACTTTTGTAAATTCTAGATGATTGAAGTATTCTAAAATATTGGTCTCTTTTTGAGAACATGAATTGATAATAAGAATAGCACTTAACGTTATAAAAAATTTCATATAATCTGAATCGATGTTGCTGATAAATAATTGCTAACGGTTTGTACAGGTTGCGGAGCGGATTTCGGAAAGCGTTCCTGTCCGCGAGGACGTGAACTGCGATGCGAGAATCCGCCGTTGATAGCCGCACCGACCCCGCTCTGAAATATGTACTTTGTTATATAGCGTTTTTTATTTTTCATTAATCCATTCTATAGCTCTTTTAATAACTTTATCGTTTGGCTTACCAATTTCATAATTTGAGAATGTAATTATCTCGTCTGGTTCTATCTCTTTCCCAAAAATATTTCCTTGTCTGTCAGCGTAAATAGAACTTGTCAAAAAAATCATAGAACCATCACTAAGTTTATAATTGGCATTTCCAGTTGACAAACCACCGGTACTTTCTCCAAAACTCCTGGTTTTTCTTTTATTGTGAAATGAAGTTACTACAACTTCACCCGAACTAACTGTTCGCCTACCAGTTAATACCGCAATAGGATTTGAATCATCGATAAGTTCATAGTGCTGTTCACTTAACTTGGTAATTGTAATAGAGTCAATTCCAGATTCACCATTTTGGTAAAACCAAGAAGATTTTTTTTGTTTATTGTCAATAAAATAACCACAAATTCCATTGCCTAATAAAGGTCCAAGTCCTGCTAACATTGGCCAGCAATTACCACCTGTATTCTCTCTTAAATCTATTATCCAGCCTTTAATGTTTTTGTTGTCAATTGATTTTATTTGATTTTGCAAACTATCCGCATATTGCTGAATAGAAACCGAATCGCCACTGCTAAATCCTTTCATTTGGATGTAGCCTATGTTTTTATTTAAGAGTTTGCCTTTAAATGTTATAATTTCATTATTATCAACAGTTTTGCTTGTAGATTGCCATTTTTCAACTTGTCCTTTTGACATAAAGAAACTATGTCTATCTCCTAAATCTTTTAAAATTGATTTTATTATTGGATAACAGTTTTCAATTGAATCTGTATTCTTTAGTTTAGCAAAAGCCTTTCTCTTAATCTCTTTAAAATTAACCGAATCTCGTCTAATTGAATGTTCCTCAACTATTTCAAATACTTCATCCAAATAGTCTTTTGGTGTCACAGCTGTTCTTTGGTTTTTGGAACAACTTATAATGAAAATTAGAAAGAAAAATATATAAATGTATTTCATGTTTCTTTTTTCAAAATGCTATATAACGGCCTGCCGCATGGTGTTGTAAGGCGATTAAACCAAACTAACTTTCCTAAATGAGCGGAGCCAAAGCTTTGTATTTGTTTTTAACTTTTCAT
>NZ_JBPUSJ010000034.1:0-4282 GCF_051851475.1 Carboxylicivirga taeanensis
TAACCTTACAAATTTTCCAAATTGAGCGGAGCCAAAGCGCTGTATTTGTTTTTAACTTTTCATTTCAAAAGCCAAATCAGTGATTTGGCGCTGGTCGCCGAAGCTCGGAACTTTCCAAAACACCACGAACGCCTTATGCGCTATTGCGGTTTGTTGGGGCCAGTTTTTTCTTTTTTAAATTCGATGATTTCTTCTTCAATCTCAAGCAAAATTGACGGATTCAGAATAAATTCTCCCTTATAAAAACCTTCACAATGCCAATTTAGGACATCAACATTGCAGGTGTAATATGTACTTATTTCATTGTTGCCATTGGATGGTAAAAAATCAAATGACCAGAATAAGTTCTGCTTTACATCATCGAATATTAAACTATAAGATGATAACTTGAAATCACTTATTTTATCTGATATATATTCTTCTGCTTTTGTCTTTGCTTTATCAAGTGTCATAAACTGTGCACTTTCATACTTTCCTTCAAAGTCTTTAAGCAAGTTTAGATTAGGGAAATTCAATCTAATAAGTTGTCCATATGAATCAATTGCAATCAGAATATAGTGTAAACCAATACCTAAAGATAAGTCTTGCCATTCATAGAGTGCTGAGAGTTTTGGAATCTGTCCGATTTCATAGATAACATCAGGGTGTTTTTTAAGTAAAGTTTCTATGTCAACACTTAGTGCATACCTGAACTTTAAATTTTGAAAGTGTTCTTTTGTCCTAATCTTTAGTTGATTTTCTAAGGCTTCCCTTAAGTCTACAGGAACTTCTGAAAGTGTGTCATAGTTTACAATGCAACTAGTATCTCTAAATCCACTTGAAAGAACCGCAGTTTCTGAATTATAAATCAATTCTTGACCTGCTACGAACCCGAAGTTGAAAAAAAGAGTCAGTAATAATATGTATAGCTTATGTGTCATGCATTTTTCAAATTGGCCCCAACGGTTCGGCCATATGAAGTGGCACTGGTGCGTGTGGTATATTCGCTTTCTTATTTATGCCTATGCTCGCGCGGGAGCTGAACTCCAAATACTCACCAAAGCCAGGGCTACTTTATGATGGCTTGTTAGCGGTTGTTATTGTTTATGTTGATATATAAGCCTGTCTTAGCTGCAAAAGTTAAAAAGAAATCAGTTTCATAAGAAAACTGAAATAGGTCTGAACTGATATCAAAATCTATAAATAACCAGTTAGTTATTTTCACTAAACAACCTCCACTTACAAGGGTTGTCAAACCTACACCACCATCACTATAAAGATGCCAGTTGACTCCGATATCAAATTTTGGCTTTATTGCGTTATAGGAATATAAATATTCGAAAGCAAATGGTATTTGATAGTAGTTATAATCTTCAAGTTGAGTATATAGTAAACCTGTTTTGATATATAATTTTTCACTAGAATTTGGGAGCCAAAAATATAAATGTGTTCCAATAGTTTTGTTAGAACTGTCATCCGTGTAATAGTTCTTAAAATAATAAGTAAATATAGATTCTATTGCTATTCTAAGTGGATATTTTTCCTTTTCATATATAATACAAGATTCTCCACTACAGTTAATCTCATGATACTTTTTAGTTAAATCTAATAATGATTTTCGGTCAGGCGATTTTAGTTTATCTATTTCTGAAAATAAAGAAGGGCAATCTTGAAAATAGGATTTCAAATATCCAATATGGTGTGTCGATTCTTTCTGATAATTAACACCATTGACATTAACTACAGTTTCTTTATAAGGAATTTCCATAATTTCATCAGAAGAAATACTCATAGCATGATGAAATCCTGAATTTAACCTATAAAAAAACAAGTCTTTCTTCCCTTTTACTATATATTCTGCAAATACATTAAATGTATCTTTCCTTGTATATACAATCTTTGACACATAGTATTTCCCATTGTCAAAGACATAACTATCAATTTCAAATGGTCGATATATTGTATCAATTTTCTCATTTTTGAATTCAATTTCTCTCGTGTTATTAATTTCACCTTGAAAATTTAGCTCTCCTTGAAGTGTATCACCTTCCATAGTAATAATTTTGCCACTTCGAAAATCTGTTTGAGCTTGCACACCATTGAAAATGACTAGTAGAATTAACAAAAATATGTATCTCATTTAGATGTACTTTAGTGATATTATGTAAGTTTTCTAATAACCGCTAACGGTTTGGCCATATGAAGTGGCACTGGTGCGTGTGGTATATTCACTTTCTTGCTTATGCTACTGCTCGCGCGGGAGCTGAACTCCCAAACCTCACCAAAGCCAGGGCTACTTTATGATGGCTTGTTGTGTGTTGTTATTTTATTAATTGACTTGTTTGCATCTAATGACTCTTTTCTCAATATCCAAAACATTATGAAATGTTAGAAAGTATACGTATTTAAAACTTGACGATTTGAACTTCTTTTGAAGATATTCTATAATTATTGATTCTGTATTCATAAAATGATTAGCATCACCCCAGATAACCAATATTTCAGACTTGCCATCATTCTTTTTGTTAAAAATCCTATTTACCTCAGTGGCAATGTCTTCTTCAAATATATTAATATTATCAAACCCATAGTCTATATAGATATTATTGCTTCCATAAAAGTTTGAATGATAGTTTTCTGGGACAGGATAAAGATTATAATTTTCAGCAATAGAACTAAAGTCAGTTTTGTCTAAATGGAAATTAAGATATTCATTTTTAGCAGTCAACTTCTCAATATTCTCTGATATGCTTTTTGCAATAACTTTCGCAAGTTTTTTGTAAACATTTTTACGTCCTTGAGGAATTTCATCACTTGACCAAGGTGTACAAATCTGGATATTTACTTTGATAGGAGGTTTGTATATTTTACTTATTAAATCAGATAATTTCTCACAAGTCTGGCGGGCTTGATTTACTTTTGATAAATAATCGCTTATTACAAATTGTGTAATTTGTACAGTTCTTTGTTTTCCATCTAAATGGACAAATATGTCTGGATTTTTATGGTCGTCATCTGGATTATGTGAAAAATACATCACTTCTTTTTTTTCAATCTCTCTTAGATATTGAATAAATAAATGCCCCACATGAACTTCTGTTTCCTTTGTATTACTCTCGTCCACCCATTTGGCTTTTTTATATATAGGTTCATTTAATGAGTATTGAGTTTTAAATGAGCCAATTAAATGCTTCTTTCCTTTATTTAAGTGTTTGTTTATTTTAAGCATTTGGATTGTATTTTAATTCTGACTAACGTAAAAATTAGTCATTGATGTTCAGTTGTTTATGCTTTTCTTGATTTTGGCCTTTTTCAGCTTATTCTTGCTAGCAAATTTACGTTAGCTTAAGAAATCCATAAACCTAAAAAGTATTGATTACCTTGAGTTTAAATCAATACTATGGGTTTATAGGGGGAATAACACACAACGGTTGGCTAGATGAAGCGTATGGCGATTTAACAAACCAAACCTTCCAAAACTCCGCTGAGCCAAATCTTTTATTTGTTTTTATCTTTTCATTATTAAAGCCAAATCAAAGATTTGGCGGTGTTCAAATATCTCACTCAACTTCCAAAAATCACAAACGCCATATGCTTTATACTAGCGTGTTGGGCGCTGTAATTTCTAATTCCAGTCACGCTTATAATAGGCCCAATTTGTATTTATCTGTTCTACTTTTAAATATTCAAAATCCTTTTTTAGTCTGTACGTACTATCCTGTGAATACCTTAAACCTTTAAGGTTGAATTCCAAGTCAACACAAGATGAGCAGTTATATACTTTGCCAATTGATTTTAAATTGTACTTTTTCAAAGAATTTACTAAGGCATTGTATTTGACTTTATCAATTTTCTCATACTCAATCACTTCTTCTATAGTGTCTAAATATATTGTCTTTTCTTTTTGTTTGTCCCATTTTTCCCATTTCTCAAACCGCAAACACCATGAATTTACTACATCACAAGTTCCTTTGTCATAATGAGAAGTAATGTTGATATATCTTATACCATCTTGTTTAAGAAAGTCATTACATATGGTCGTCAGAGCCTCCTCATTATTAGTCAAAACTAATCTGATGTCAAACCGCTCGCAACTAGTAAGTAGAGAAGTGCCCAGTAAAAGTGTCAGGATGAAGCTTGTAAAATTTGAACATTTCATATTAACTAATTTGCCAAAATTTATGTAGGTGTAGATTCATTATTGCGCCCAACGGTTAGCTGCATGATGCGGTAGCAGATTCGCGGTGCTGATTGTCCGTCCGACAGGACTGACAATCGAGGCGGGAATCGGCCCAACCAAAGC
>NZ_JBPUSJ010000035.1:0-4263 GCF_051851475.1 Carboxylicivirga taeanensis
CTATGGGTGGGCAGATTCCCGCCTCGATAGTCTCGTCCTCTCGGACGGACAATCTCAACGCAAATCTGCTACAGCGCCATGCGGCCAACCGTTAGCTGCAACCTAAAAAAAATAAACGTATCAAATAAATGAAACAATAATGGCAAAAAGAGACCCAGAAAAAACAGCAAGGAATAAAATTGACAAACAAATGTCTGCAACGTTAAAGCAAATGTTACCTGCTGTTTTAGCTGCAACTGGATTTGATTCTGAGTATTCTTTACATGGAAAAATTGGAGGAAAATTTGCAGATTATATTGACATAAGGGATGCTGTTATACATTCACAGGAGCATTTTATTAGCCTTTGGCTTCAAGGATATAAAAAAAAGTTAGAATCAGGCAGTGGCTTTGGAAATGCCTATGAAACTTATGACCTTTTGTGTCAACATCAAGTTTTTAAGGACTATTTATTTTTGTTTTTAAGAAGGACATATTTGAGAAATTATGATGCTCTTTCGAAAATAAGACCAACAATTAGTGAAGCAGAAATATGGATAGGTCAGCAAAATGCAAACTATGGTCTTTTAATAACCCCAAGATATGTAAATGGAGAATGGGAAAATGATAAAAGTGAAATAAGACATTTCAAACCAAAATATTGGAGTATTGGACATGTTTTAGAAACAGGGTTGTTAATTCCTGATAAAAACGAAAAGATTGAGTTTAATAGCGTAGAGGAATATCTGAAATTTTTTAAATATGTAATAGTTAGAAATTCAGGTTCGAAATATGAAATGGAAATAGCTGAATTATATTCTGATTATGTAACGAATTCTCCTAATCAGTTGGAAATTCCCTTATTAATTCCAGAATATAGATATGACGGACTTCAAAAACAACATAAATATCGACTTGATTTTACAATAATTGAATCTAAAGATTTAAACAAAATTGGTTTTGAGTTATCTCCATGGTCATCACATGGTTATTTAAAAAAAATTAAAGGATTAACTCAAAAGGTTATAAATGAAATGGCAAGTGACAACTTCGAAAAGGAGATGAAGAAGCATAAAGATTATTTTAAACGCCATGGAATTTTTATAATGATATACACAGATAGCGATTTAAGTAATACTGATACTTTATTTGAAGATATGAAACAATATCTAATACCTTCGAATATAGGAAGCCAATTACAGTTTCATATTTTTGAAGACTTCTTTAAATAATGGCAGCAACTAACAAACCGCAATAAAGCATGCCTTACTAAGGTGGATATAGGGAGTTTGACTCCCGCGCGAGCATTAGAGAAAGCAAGAAAGCGAATATACCACACGAAAAAGGCACGCTTCATGCGGCAAGATGTTAGCAAGCATTCACACAATGCATCGTAAAAGTTGAATGATGAAAAAAATAATCCACTTTTATAAGAATGTTTTAGGTATCAATATGAATGATACACAACATCCATTAGTGGTAAAAATAAACTCGATTCCTTCAGCAACTGAAGATGAACGAAAAATAAAAGAGCATCACTTGCGTACTTTGGGTCTTTCGTTAATAGACATCAAAAAATATGATGAAAATATTTATAACTATTACATTAAGAAAATAGTCAATAACAAAGACATTTCTATTCATGGTCATATTTTTGAAATTAATCAATGTGCCCATTTTATTCGAACATCTAAAAAAGGAAATTTAATGTTTCAATTCGGTGACCCCAATTTGAATCAACCAGATTTTCTTGTTGAAAACTTCGGATTTGAAATTACTTCTTCCAGATTCACAACGTTCAACACAGAATCCAATCCAGGAATAAAACTTCTTCGGAAATTTAGAGAAAAAAATAAAAAGAATTACGCTAATACCGACTGCGTTTTGCTCATCGACATTAATCAAATGTCATATCACACAATTAAAAATGGACAACCAGTTACTCCGACATTGGAGAATATTAGAGAAACCATATGTAAGGAATCAAAATTTGGACTTGTCTTGTATTTTGTGGAATTTATTCAAATAGACAATGGAAATTTAAGGTTTAAAGGAACTGTATTTCGTGATTATAATAAGGATTGTAATCCTGCACTAAAGAAGATGATGAACAAAAATTTTACACATGGGAATCAAAAGCTAGGAGGAAATCTACTAATAACGCCAAACTAAAAAAACGCTTGCTAACAAACCGCTATAGAGCATAAAGGGTGCAGCGCATCTATGTTGGTTCATAGCTTTGGCAACCACCGCCAAATCGCTGATTTGGCTTTAAAAATGAAAAGTTAAAAACAAATACAGCGCTTTGGCTCCGCTCAATTTGGAAAGTTAGTAAGGTTAAACTCCTTTACGCTCCATGCGGCAGGCCGTTGGAGGGCATTAATAACAACACCTATAACCAACAACTTGATTTAAGAAGATGGATATGAGTATATAGGTAAAAAACAATCTTATATAAGTTATATAAAATCTATTCAAGCCAAATATGAAAAAAGGCATTGATTTCTTTAGGGAAACCAGCAACATAAAAGAAAGTAAAGATCAGATAGAAATTATTGAAGAATCACTTTGCCAAAGGTTTCCGCCTATATATAGAAACTTTCTTGAAAAATACGATCCCATCTTAATTATTGATTCTTACTATGATGAAGTAAGAGATTTTGAGTTTCCTATGGAATCAGTATTTATATCTTCAACTAGAGATTTCAAGAACCCAATGTTTTTATCAGATTTGCTGAGCCTTAGTGAAATGGTAAATAACAAGGAGGAATTAAAATTGGAGATTGAATGGTTAGAAAAGCGATTTATAGCAATTGGTTTTACAACTTCTGACACAAAGATTTGTGTCTCTTGTGATCCAGTTGCATTAGATGAGATATGGGAATACGATGGAGATTCAAATGATAAATATAAGTATTTAGCTAAAGACATCTTTGAACTCATAAATAAACTGGAATCTAAAACGCCCTCCAACAAACCGCAATAAAGAATGCCTTGCGGAGGCTGGTTTTGGGAGTTAAATCTCCCGCGCGAGCACAAGGTGCAATTAGGAAAGCGAATATACCACACGCAGCGGCACACTTCATGCGGCAAGACGTTGTGTGCAAGTGGAATTCACAGCATTAAAATATCAATTGACAAATGACTAAATACATTTTAATACTGACTATATTTTCAATGTTTGCTTGTGGTAACACGAAAAACTCTAGAAGTAAAATTGCTGAAAGTAATAGACAAAATATCATAGAATCTATTGATTCTGTAGCCATCAAAGAATTAGTGAATAATGACAATGTTTACTTAAATCACAAACTGGTTGACTTTGACAATGATAACAACTTCGAATTGTTGATTATAAGTGAATCAAATCAGAAATCAGAATGTCTTTCAATGTGGGACACATCTTGCGTTTTTGTAAACATTGACTTGTATAAACAAAGAAATAAAGAATGGGAACTATTAAAAAAATACAAGATAAATGATTCAAGAAATACATTTATAAAAATCGACACCTCATTAAATTTAGTTATTACACAATCTTCAACACCATCAGGACTTTCAAAACAAAATAAGGTTCAGTTTTATAGCTTTAGAGATGGGGATTTCTATTTGCAAAAAATTGATTTAAAGGTTGACACAAAAATAAACTCAAGGCAAGGAATTGACCAAAACAGATGGAAATACTTAATCGATTTTGAATCCAAAAAAATTAGACTTGACTATTCCGAGTTACGAATGAATAATGATATTAACGGAGAGCCTAATTTATCAAGTGTAGATACAACGATTTATAAAAACATTATTGATGACACTAATCTAAAATTAGGACAATCATACGAGATAGATTCTTTACTAATTATAGGATACAAACTACTCTACTAGATAAACACCAGCACACAACACGCTAGTATAAAGCATTTGGCGTTCTTGATTTCTAGGAAGTTAGTAGAGTAATTGACCACCGCCAAATCTTTGATTTGGCTTTAAACATGAAAAGATAAAAACAAATAAAAGATTTGGCTCAGTGGAGTTTAGGAAGGTTTGGTTCGTTAAATCGCCATACGCTTCATCTAGCCAACCGTTAGTACCCATGTGTCAGGGCGCACATGATTAATATTTACCAATGAGAAGTAGTATACTGACAGAACGATATGTAAGCCCGACAACATCATATGATTGATTGACCGCACTGAATGTAACACGGACAGACCGCAATGTAAGACTGACAGCGGCGTATGTAAGACCGTCAGCATCGTATGATTGATTGACCGCACTGAATGTAACA
>NZ_JBPUSJ010000036.1:0-4258 GCF_051851475.1 Carboxylicivirga taeanensis
TAACTTTCAGTGAAAACGATTAAGTCTTCGATTTGCAAAACTTACTATTTGTGCGAATGTGGGTTGCTGGCCCGTGGGTGAGCAGCAAATTCCTCGAAAGCCTCACGAATCCCAAAAATACCTCGAATCGGGCTTAAAAATATTGGGTTGTGCCTAACGGCCTGCCGCATGGTGCGTAAGGGAATATTGTCCTCACTAACCTTTCAAAATGCGGGGAGCCGAAGCGTTGGGTTGGATTTTATATTTTCATTTTATTTTAAAGTCAAATCAACGATTTGGCGTTGTTCGCCGAAGCCACAAACTATCCTAATTGAGGTGAATCCCTTATGCACTATAGCGGTTTGTTGTGCCCAGTTATTCTATTTCCAATCCTATTTTTTCAGCTTTTGTTATCAAATAATTTATAAATGAGCTACACGAAACTAACATATATTTTGCATCACTGAAGTCTGGTTCATTTGGTTGCTCGACTATTGCATGTCTTATCCCACTTTCTTTATCATTGGTATAAGCATATATTTTATCAAAACCTGCTTTTAATTGATTATTTATATTTAGTCCCTTTTCTTCTAGCTTATTCAGAGCCTTGCCCAATGTATTTTCATTAGTTATAATCCTACAGGTTGCCTCAACAGCTGAAATTGATTCCTTTATTGAATTTCTATAATTTGGATTTTTCCTATCAGAAATTAAGTCAAGCGCATTTTCTAAGTGAACATTTGCTCCATTTAAGGCAGAAAACTGACTCGTATTTTTAGTCGCAGTAGATAACTCTTCCAATTCAAGTTCATTTGATATTGGCGCAATCAAATTGTCAATTATTCTATATCCAGCAAATTCACGTTCTAAAATAGAATTTAATGTGTCGACGAATTCCGTTTTGTTATAATGGTCATAATCCAAATTCAACAGGAACTCTATAAAATCATAACTTTCGTACCATTCGTCTTCAAAAAACCTTTTGCGAATAAAATCCTCAATTTGAAATTCATATTCAGGTATTCTGTCAACAGGTAATTTGTAGAAGTGATGCCAAAGCACATTGGCAAAGCCATTAAATTCTCCACGATTATAATTAGTAGGGCGTGGTATTGGGTCAATAAAAAGCAATTTAATTATATTCCATAAGCCATTCTGTAATTCAGTATCTATAGATTCTAACTGAATTTCTTTCGTTGCTTTTTTCTTTCCTATTCTTTGTGAAAATCTCATATACTTAATGTTCGATGTCTGTTTTCTTTAATTGGGCACAACGGTTAGCTGCATGATGCGGTAGCAGATTCGCGGTGCTGATTGTCCGTCCGACAGGACAGGCAATCGAGGCGGGAATCGGCCCAACCAAAGCGAGCCAGACTGCTATGCATTATTGCAGCTTGTTACAGGCTGTTATTTTATCTTCTTAATTTCTCTAATGTTCAGCTTTGCACTAAGCCAAAAACCAAATGAGAAGGTGTTTTACGCCAGCGTTTGTAAATCAAGCTTCCGGAAAGAAAAGTGAGAAAGCCAGTTAAAGTAGCTTATAACCAACTAATACTGATTAAGAGCGGCGTAAACAGTTTGTAAATCAAATTGATTCCTGTTCACGTTTGAAAATCAATTCCAGAGGCTCTGCAATCTGAACGCCTGGGATAATATGAAACCAACCGAGTCGGGATTAGTGGCCAAGTAATACTAAGTTTTGGTTTTTGGCGACAGTCCTCTATCCCACTTACAAAGCTGAAGCCCGAAATTGCCTGTAACGGTGGCGGTATGGTTAGTTAGGGATTGCGGGCTTTTCACCTGTCAAGTTACAGCAAATTTTGAAGCGGGTTACTACACCCCAAAAACCACTGAAACCCTTATTAACTATACCGCGTGTTAGCGGTTCGTGCTTTATATCAGTAGTAAAAATATCTTGCTCCTCCAATATTAAAATCATCAGGCTGTCTTAAATTTAATGTCTCTATCTCAGGTACATAATCAAATCGATAGAATTTTCCGTCAATATATTTTTTCGCTTTTTCAAGTTTTGTATGTATATCTTCATAGCATGATAAAATGATAGTATCAGGTTTTATTATCTGTGCTAATTCTACAAGTGTATCTAAAGAATTTTCTCCTTTACTGTTTTTTTCAAAAAAACCAGTGCTTTTGTGTTTTGCTTCACCGATAATTAATTTTCCATCTGATAAACATACAATATCTATCTCAGAACATGGTTTTCGTGATTTAAGACTGCTATAAAGGTTAATCTGAGGACTATATTCAAATGACAGTCTACTATTGCTCTGTATACTTGCCAAAGTCCTTATAACTGTTAGGTTACCATCTCTACTTGTTTTTGATTGAAAAATATTATTTTTTATTAAATCATTTAATTTGTAAGCAAATTTTGGTTCAATCGGTAATTTGAAACTTTCTAAACATCCTTTACAGTTAATGGCTTCACTTATTTCTCTTATTGGATACCAAAATTCAGAAGAACATTTAGGACATTTAATTTTGAAACCCTTTAAGAAAACACGATAGTCGCAAAGTTCACCAATGGTTTCTTTAAGTCCCAATTCAAGATTTTCTTCATTCAGTAAAGTTTCACCTTTGTTTCCTAACGAAATCCCTTTTTGCTGTAATGCTTGAATAGCCTTAGATTTTATTTCTTCAAAATGTATAGAATCACCAGCAACACGTTCACTTTTTATTAACCCTTCAAATAGGTCTACCCAAAACTTATCTGTGAAAAAGTCATCAATTGTCCAAAAATTGAAATTAAACGTTTTTAAAAATGCTGATAGCTTATTACTTGCATCATGATGACTGATATCAATATACTTAGTATTAACTGTTTGTCCATGAATTTTAGGGTGGCTGATTAATTGACGCAATAAATCACCAAATTCAGGTATGGCAATTTCTAAATTATCTGACGTGTTTTTCTGATTATGAACAATAATAGAAATTTCTCTTTTTCTGTTAATTCTACCTTCAACATTCTTTATTATTTGCCAAGTCTCGGTAGTAAAAGGAAACTTTATTTCATTCTGATAATTATTTTCTTCAAACTTTTTAAGCTCGATATCTATAGCCCATTTTTGAGGATGAAAACCAACCTCATTTGTAAAGCTAAGTTTGGGTAAATGAAATAATCCCTTCTCTGTTATCAATGTTTGAGTTAAAAAGACTTCACCGTAATTTCTTTCAAATAATCCATTAGCATCAAGAGTTTCATATGGAAAGTTCTCTATATCTTTAAATTGAAAACTTCTATAAAAAGAAATTGGATTTAATTTTTCGGTAATTATTTTTTGTATTTCATCTTTACTCAAATTATGAGAGACAACCTTGATTGCTTGGTCATTGCTCAAATCATATAATATTCCACCGAAATATTTATCATTACTTAAAAGCTCAAGTTCTTCAATGGTCAGATATATAATATTTCTTCCTTCAAATAATAACCTATTCCAATAATAGATTAGGTTATTATTTGAAGATTTATCTTTGTCAATAACAATTTCAAATTCACTATGCTGTGCATGTTTTAAATCCCTTAATATTTTGGTATTTAAGTTCATTCTTGATAACCCGGATTTTATTATGGGTTTTTCCTGGTGAAGTATTTGATTAAGAGAATTAAATGATTGTTTGTCTAAATCTATTCGTTGGTATGCTTTACTTAACTCATTTTCACTTACAAAAGTATCAGATTCAATACCAAAATTGAGTTTATAAAAATTAAGTAGTGGACTTTTGGTTTCCCATAATCCATGAGGTAAAATAATTTTTGAGTTCGTATCAAATTTGGAAAGAAAATAAAATGAATCAACTCCTAAAATATTTTCTTTTCTTGGCTGTTCGTCTAGATTGTAATATCCACAAGGATTAAAGAAACCTAACCTTTTAATTATCTCAGGGTCTATATTTTCTGAATAAAATACATAGTCGGGGTCATAAAATTTTATTAGAGAAATGTAATTTTCTGAAATAACCTGTTCTTTTACAGGAATAATTGGATTATATCTACCTCCCCAAATCTTTTGATTCTCACAAATTAGTTTAAACAGCTTTTCATATGGATATTTTATATCAATAAAATACACATATCTTAAATGTCTTGGTCTAGAAGTTATTTGAAACTGCTTCATTGTTAATTTTAATATCCAATATTGTGAGTATACCGCATGACCGCTAACGGTTAGCTGCATGATGCTTAAGGAGAGAACACAGCTCCACTTCCCTGACTCCCACAAAGCCAAACATTGATTTGGCATTAAACTTAATA
>NZ_JBPUSJ010000037.1:0-4239 GCF_051851475.1 Carboxylicivirga taeanensis
AGTCCAACCGATTGTCAGTCCTGCCGGACGGACAATCTCGCGTAAGAAGTGCTACGCTTCATGCAGCCACCGTTACAGGCAATTTCGGGTTTCAGTTTTGTAAGTGGGATAGAGGACGGTCGCCAAAAAACAAAACTTAGTATTACTTGGCCACTAATCCAGACTCGGTTGTTTTCATATCAGCCCAGACGTTCATATTGAAGTGCCTCTGGAATTGATTTTCAAACGTGAATAGGAATCAATTTGATTTACAAACTGTTTACGCCGCTCTTATTCTATTTTAAGTTGATTATAAGCAGTTTTAACTGGTTTTCGAGCTTTTTTTTCGGAAGCTTGATTTACAAGCGCTGGCGTAAAACACTTTCATATTAGTTTTTTGGCTTTGAGCAAAGCTGACTATTAGTGAAATTAAGAAGATAAAATAACAGCCTGTAACAAGCCGCAATAATGCATAGCAGTTCGGCTGGCTTCTGGCGGGCAGATTCTCGCCTCGATTGTCAGTCCTGCCGGACGGACAATCATCCCGAAAATCTGCTACTGCATCATGCGGCTAACCGTTGTGTGTAAATTTAACATAGACACATTAATTTATTTATAATTAAGGACATACATGGGGTTATTAGAATATTTACTAAACAAAAAGAAGGAAAGAGATGAAAGGGCATTAAAAAAAGAGATGCGTAAAATATTAAACAGTTATCTCCCTGAATCAAATGAACTTGAAAATGTCAATCCTAAAGGTCGTAAAAAACTAAAAAGAAAAGCTTTTAAATTATTAGAAAATAAATCTTTTACAGAATTTATAAAAGAACAATCAGGTAAAGTTGGGGTATTGTTTGACAATGCTATGTTTAGCGAAGATTGTAAACATTACATAAAACTATCAAGTGAAATAGAATTATTATTAGATGGGAAACTGACAATTAATTCAATAGATGTAGATGATAGTTGTTTTGAATTAAAAACTAATATAGAAGGATTAATGCAGTTCTTAGATGATCCTAAAACATTGGGACTAATTGGACGCCATGAATCTAAACAGCTATTCTTCTTTAAAGCTATAAATGACATATTAGCAGCAGGTAACTATAATGAAAGACTAATTATTTATTACGACGAATTTGAAGGTGATATACATAGAATTGCTTTAATTGATAAAGCGATATCACATTCTTTATACATGCATTTTAAAGAATCTGATCCTTATAAATATAAAAAATACATTATAGATGGTGTAAGAGTGTTAGGAATTGGAATTGCAGATGAAGATTTCACTAACTATACAGAATTGGTTATTCTTCCTTAAAAAAATCAGCACACAACAATGTATATAGCAAATAAGGCAGGAAGTGGGCTATTGAACGGCAGTTCTTCAATGGAACATCGCCGATGCTTTTGCTTCGGCTCAGTGCAAACTTGATAGGCTTGCTCTCCGAAATGCCTTACTTGCCATATACTCACCGTTGTGTGGCATAAAAAATAACGATAAACCAGGCTATTGATAAACGATGAAAATACTTACACACTTTTATGACTATTTGTTTTATACTTTTTATCGTTTTTGGGAAAGTTCACCGCTATCATGGTGGAGTGATATGAAGTCAGTAATCTCAATTGGAATGCTGAAAGTATTTGTTTTATCCGGACTTTATAGTTTGATAATGGTTAAAACAAAGTTGGACTTAATACCTAAAGGACGAGAAATTGCAATTCCTTTAATAATTATGTTGGTTATTTTTGTTCATGACTATTATATCTTCTTGCATAAGGACAAATGGAGGAATAGAATAAGTAAATTTAAAGACATAAGTCGATTAGCTGATTTTATTGGAATTACGATTGTAATATTATTGATTATCGGAATTGTTTCATTTTTAAGTTATTCTTATTACTTGCTTGGTTCTGTTGACTGGACTCAATATTAATAATTTAAAATATAAATAACGCCACACAACACGCCGCCATAGCGCATAGCAGGGGTCAGCAGGGTTTTGGTCGTGCAGATTCCCGCATCGATTGTCAGTCCTGTCGGACGGACAATCTCAACGCAGAATCTGCTACAGCGCCATGCGGCCAACCGTTGGCATTCATGCAAAACAACCCGAAACTGAGAATTAAAATTGAATCAAATGAGTAAGAATTGTATCCTATGTAACAAGAAACTATCATTCTGGAATCAACCAGTTTTTGGAAAAGGTATTTTAAAATCCCAAGAAAGGATTTGTTCATCATGTTTTATGAAAATTAACAATAAGTCTCCAATGACTGCTGCAAACTTGAAACGTCATGAATTGGTTGAAATTAAAGAATTGTTGGATTCAAATAAAAATACTCAAACAGTTGAAAGCTCAATTGGATTTCAAGTAACGACTTCTGTTAAAACCGAAACAAAAAGAGATTCGGGGAAATGGGAAATTGTTCACAGAAAGACTGAACGTTGGACAGAATTGGGTTTTGGGGATGATGACAAATTTCCAGGATACGGCAGACTTTATGAAAGAGAATTTGAAGTTTGGTATTGCGAAATTGGTTCAAAAGAACGAAAAGAGATTCAAAAATTCTCGGACAAATATCCTTTAAATTATGACCCAAGAGATTATCAAGAAATTGTTGGGGAAGGCGTTTATATTGAACAATTGACGAATTCAAAAGGATACGAAGCTCTTTATACAGCTCTGGATAATAAAAACCGTAAGAGGTGGTATTTTGCATTGGTTAATAAAAAGCCTTTATGGATTGAAACCGACCGAGCAAAATAATAAAGCACGAAATGCCAACAATGGCTAATAAAGCATAAGTGAGCCGACTCGTTTTGGTTGGTTCGTAGCTTCGGCGAACACCGCCAAATCGTTGATTTGGCTTTTAAAAGGAAAGATAAAAACAAATGCAACGTTTTGGCTCAGTGAAATTTGTAAGTGAGTACGGTTAATATTCACTTACGCTTCATAGCCGAGCCGTTGGGTGGCATTAAACCGCATGGATTGAAAAAGATTTTATATAAACTAGGCAAACCTAAAATATGAAAATATTTATAATCATTGTCTTGGTACTATTAACTTCTTGTTCCAATAGAACCAAAAAATCAGAGCAGACAAGCATTAAAAATTTAAATCCAGAAAAAGTAAGAAAAACAGACTTTATAACTTCAAAGACTGATTTTATAGAATTTCTAGAAACAATTCCAGAACTAGAACTTCCCATTGAAAAAATGTGTTATGATGATTTTACTAGTAAAAGATTGGATTATGAAAATAAAGCCGTTGCTAAATTCAAACCAGACGGAGCACATAATATTTATGGTAAAATCCTAATAAGTGAAAATACAATTGGCATAATTTACTTGTACCCTGCAGATTATATTTTTCCATCGCTAGTAATTTATGACTCAAACGCTGAAGTAATTTCAGAATTTGACTTTTTTGAAGGTTATTGTGGAAGAGATTATAACTTTTACTCATCATCATTCTGCAGCATCAACGAATTATTACAAATATCTAGAATAGACACAAGCTTGACTTATAATATGAATGATGAAGATGAAACCATTGGTATCGAAGAAACGACCGTGACAAAGACCAGTTATTTAATAGAATCGAATGGCAAAATAATTAAGAAATAACGCCACCCAACAAACCGCAATAAAGCATAGCAGGCGGCAGTGGGGTTTTGGTTGGGCAGACTCCCGCAGATTGTCTAGTCGTCCTGCGGACGGACAATCACCGCGACTCTGCTACAGCTTCATGCGGCAGGCCGTTGTAACCAATTTGTTGGTTAAATATTTACAGATTGATTTTGGTCGTCCACCAAAAACCAAAACTTAGAATAACTTGGCCACTAATCCTGACTCGGTTGTTTTCATATCAGCAGAGACGTTCAAATTGAGGAGCCTCTGGAATTGATTCTCAAACGTGAACAGGAATCATTTTGATTTACAAACTGTTTACGCCAAGCTTAAGCTGTTTTTCTGCCACAATATGTGTTTTAACTGGCATCCGCACTTTTCTTTTCGGAAGCTTGATTTCCAAACGCTGGCGTAAAACACCTTCATATTTGGTTTTTGGCTTAGTGCAAAACTCAATATTAGAGACATTAGGAATATAAAATAACAGGTTACAACAAGCTGCAATAATGCATAGCAGTCCGCCTCGCTTCGGTTGGGCCGATTCCCGCCTCGATTGTCAGTCCTGTCGGACGGACAATCAGCACCGCGAATCTGCTACCGCATCATGCAGCTAACCG
>NZ_JBPUSJ010000038.1:0-3879 GCF_051851475.1 Carboxylicivirga taeanensis
ACTTTGAGTGTGCAGATTCCCGCCTCGATGGTCTCGTCCTCTCGGACGGACAATCTCAACGCAGAATCTGCTACAGCGCCATGCGGCCAACCGTTGTAGCCAATTTGAAGGATACGACAATTAAAAGCATGAGAATGGAGATATTAGGATTTATAATGGTTTTGATGGGAATAATTGCTGTTCCCTTTCAGTATAATATTGTCCAGACCTTAAAGAAAAATGGATATAATTCAACAATATTTATGTTTTTACCTTCAGACCTAAAAAATTATAGAAAATTGATTAAATCTGTCAATAATGAATTTGAGAAAAGAAGAATGAAAACAAACTATTACGGACTAATTATTTCATGGAGTGCAGCAATAACTTGTTTTCTGTCATTCATCTTTATTGGGTTAAATTCATGATAATTGATTAAATTATTTAACAATACTAAGATGTTGGGCTATTTAGACAATAATAATCTAGATAGACTCTCTGAAAGCTCTATAAACTTGACAGGTTGATTAGAATTAAATTTGAACAAAATAATATTGAATTAATAAAAAACTGGCTACAACAAAAAATATAGTGCATATGGCAGATAGTGCTAAAATTGAAAATGATAGCAATAAATAAACATAGTAGTAAAATTGAAAGTTTGGAGCGTTGAAATGCCAAACGCACCATATTAAGACCGTTGTAGCACATTCCCCCACATCTCACAATAAAAGTTAATCAATAATGAGTATTTAAGGGAAAACAATTCAATTGAACAGTACATAGTGAATCAAACCTTAAAGAATATGAAAAGAATTTTTACTTTAGGATTATTTATCTTTTTAACAGGCTTTCTAGTTGATTCATTTGGACAAGGTGAACACCTAGCTACTGAATCTCAAACACATATTTTTTGGCAAGCAGACAGAAAACTATCAGAAGATGACTTTCAATATGATGGAACGCAAGATGAAAAAATTGTCAACTATTGCGATGAATTTGATTTGTATACAGTCGCTTCAGTTGGCTTATTTGCTGTTCTTGACGTTCCTAAGAAAAAACGTAAACGCGGAGAGTTATTAGAGAAAGTTTATTTTGCTCCAGCATTTGACAAAACAACATCATTCATTTTAAGTCATGATACGCTTGGAGTTGAAAAACAAGAAGTAATATTTGATATTTTTGAATTATCAGCAAGAACTGCTAGACAACAATTACATCATTTGCAAGATTCTATTAGTGGTTACGGTATTATTTCAATGATGTTTAAATCGATAGAAGCAAAAGCCATTGAAATGAGAACTACTCTTGTGGACTCTTATACACAAGATGTATATATCAATAAAAGTGTTGGTGCTTACAACGAATGGAGAATTAAAATTGACAAACTGCTTCTTGATACCAAAGAATATGCTACAAAACCCGAAGATTGTTTCCGATTTATAAAAAAAGAACCCATAGACGATAGGTATATCATTGCAAAAACTGTCGTTGGAAACTTATTCGAATAATAACGTGCTACAACAAACCGCAATAGCGCATAAGGCGTTCGATTCATTTTGGTCGGTTCGATGCTTTGGCAGTCATCGCCAAATCACTGATTTGGCTTTTGAAATGAAAAGTTAAAGACAAATTCAGCGCTTTAGCTACGTTCATTTTGGAAAGTTTGTAAGGTTAAAATCGCCTTACGACGCCATGCGGCAGGCCGTTAGCAGCAATTAGGGTGCAATTCAACTTATAATCAAATGACGAACAAATTAAATATCTATAATTTAAATAACTCAGCATATCTATTTGAAGACATTGAAGACGTTATAAGTAGGATTGGACAACTTTATGAAGTTCACTTTCAAAAAAACAGAATTAGGTTTGTTTCAAAAATTAAATATCCAGAAAATGCTGCGTGGGTTTCGGAAGAAACAACTAAAGTTTTTAATGAATCGGTACCATTATTCAAGAGCATAATCAAAGATATCTATTCAATTATAGAAGGGATTTTTGTTTCAAAAAATGGAAAATTTGACAAGCCAAAAATCGAAGAAAAATATAGTAATCTTAAGGTTTTACGTGAATTTAATAATAAACTAAAACACCATAACAACAAGTATGTAGTATTTAACTTGACATCAGTTGTCAATATTCACCCTCGGACTTTAGATTGTTGGATTCAATATAAATATGAAACTGAGACGAGAATAAGTTCAATACCATTAGTTGAATTTTTTGAACTCTTTTTTGTGATAATGGAAGATGAAAATATTATTGAAATAGATAGAAAATAACTGCTGCTAACACGCCGCACATAATGCATAGCAGGGTTCAGCTCACTTTGGGTGGGCAGATTCCCGCCTCGATTGTCAGTCCTGTCGGACGGACAATCAGCACCGAAAATCTGCTACAGCATCATGCGGCCAACCGTTGGCAGCAATACAGAAACGTATAGTTATATGAATAAAAAATATCTCATTTTACTAATTTTATTGATGATAAGGCCAGTTTTGGTACTTAGTCAGACAACTATTGAAGCAATGTATGAGACTTCATTAAGTGCAATTGATGCAATTAGGAACAATGATATAGAAACTTTTAAAGGCCTTTGGGTAGAGAAAATCATAAAGGAAAGTGATGATGAAGGCTTACAAATCCTATTTAATAACGCAGCAGACATACTTAATAAATATGATGGATTAACTCCTCTAGAATCATTACATCTTGGTATTACACATATAATACATGACTACAAATATGCTAAATTAGGGACATTAGTATTTACATTCCCTCCAACAAAAAAACCACAACTATTATCAGATGAACATATTGTTTTTGGTTTCTCAGATGAAATTGAAGAAAATAAAATAGTTTCATTTAAGGTTAGCGATTTAATTGGTCCTGCAAAGGAGTTAGCCGAACAAAAAGGACTTAGGCCACATTTTGAGAAGTTTAATTTTAAATTCGAAAATTTAAATTGGTTTAGGTTATGGTATGATAAAGGTCCTGTTCAAAATGATTTAGGGAATGAATCTGGCGTATATGCTCTGAAAGGAAATCAGAACAAACTAATAAACAATAACGCTGATACTATCTTTTCTGAAATACTCAGTCTAGTTAATTCAGCAATTATAGATAGTACTGATATTTATTATAGCAAAGTAAATATATTTGGTGCTCCAGAGTATGTATTTATCAGGATGAAATTTGATGATTTACCATATAAAGAATGTGGTGAATTCAGAATTTTGACTATTCTAACTGAAGAAAATGATTTTGATGAAATGTATAAAGATTATATCATTATTAAGCATTCAGATACAAATAGATACTTTTTACCTATTGATAAAAATAAAGAGCTTTGGGATAAACTAAAAGACTTGGCACATATTGACTTTGGTAACTCTGTTGAAATAAATCCCTAATAAAGTACTGCTGCCAACAAACCGCAATAGAGCATAAAGGGTTCAGCTCATTTTGGTCGGTTAGTAGCTTCGGCTACCAGCGCCAAATCACTGATTTGGCTTTAAAAATGAAAAGTTAAAAACAAATACAGTGCTTTGGCTCCGCTTAATTTGGAAAGTATGTAAGGATAAATTCCTTTACGCACCATGCGGCAGTCCGTTGGTAGCTATTGAAAAAACCCAAAGCACTTAGTATTTAATAAACGCATCAAAAATTGTGACATTTAAGGAATTGGGAATTATTATAGCACGTTAATTGAAAGATTTGGAAATTAACACTATGAATTTGCATGCTATCTTGGAAACAGGCTTCTCAGTGTGTCGGACCGACCGCGCAATGTATTTTCCGGTTCGCTCAGTCGATTGTACCGGTTGCGCAATCAATTGTAACGCCGCCGCAATGGATTTTCCCAAGTTCTCAGTCAATTTTCCCGACCTCTCAGCGGAA
>NZ_JBPUSJ010000039.1:0-3870 GCF_051851475.1 Carboxylicivirga taeanensis
TGACTCAAAACCCACAATTATATATGAAAGAAAAATTGAATATAGATAATAAAAACAGGGCATAACACGCTGCAATAGCGCATAAGGGGGACGTATTATTTGGGAAAGCCTCTGCAATGGCGACCAGCGCCAAATCGCTGATTTGGCTTTAGAAATGAAAAGTTAAAAACAAATACAACGCTTTGGCTTAGCTACTTTTGGTAAGTTCGTTAGGCAAAATCCCCTTACGGCGCCATGCAGCCAACCGTTGCCAGAATATAAAATCCGCATAGCAAATGAAAATATTCTATCTCGGAACTTTGTACTTTATTTTTATTTCTATGTCATCATATTCTCAGACAAATATGCAAGAAAAAGATACTATGAGTAAAGACATTCCTAATAGTGTTGAAAATATTGATAGTCACTTGGACCATTTTTTTGATGACAATGCAGACATCGTAGTATTTGATGAAATAGAATCAGAATTAATTCATCGAGACATTTATTTCATTAAAGCAACTGAAGATAGAGCTTTTCATATTTTGTTGAGTTGTGGTATGAGTGCAATGCCCATGAAAATTCCTGAGGACATTGAATCATCGGAATTAGCAGAAGTTATGATACTATTGCCCAAAGAATGGAATTTAGACTATGAATCTTTCAGTGACGAACGTAACTATTGGCCAATTAGAATAATGAAAGAATTAATGATGTTGCCACACCAAAATAAAACTTGGTTAGGATTTGGACATACTTTTGGACATGAAGATGACGAAGAATTTGCTGAGGGAATTGGATTTAATTCCGTTATGTTGGCTCATTCAATGGAACTATCGGCTGATTTTACTCAAATAGAACTTGAAAACAATGAAATAATTGACATATACACTCTCATTCCTCTGTATAAAGAAGAGCTTGAATTTAAGAAGCAAAATAGCGCATATGATTTACTTGAACGCTTCGATAAATTTGAAATTGAAGAGATATTAAATGTGGGCAGAAAGAATGTGTGTAAAGAAAAATACTACTGGCAATAAACCGCTATAGAGCATAAAGGATTCAGCATATCTTGGTTGGTCCGTAGCTTCGGCAAAAAGCGCCAAATTGATTTGGCTTTTAAAATGAATAAGATAAAAACAAATACAACGTTTTGGCTCCGTGAAGTTTGGAAGTGACTAAAGGTTAATGTTCACTTATGCTTCATAGCCGCGTCCGTTACAGAACATTAAAAACTAACTAATTAACATGAGACAAATATTTCTAATATTAATAATTACCTATATATCGAACTCAACCATAGCCCAAATCAAATGGGATGATTCTTTTACTACATATATTTGTCAGCTTAATTCGACAAGTCCCATCAAATCTGAATATTCAGACCTTGCGGCAATTGATGATTTAATCGCAGACAAGAAGATTATTGCTCTAGGAGAAGCCACTCATGGAACAAAAGAGTTTTTTACAACAAAACATCGTTTGATTCAATATCTAGTGGAAAAGCATGATTTTAAGATTATTGTTATCGAAGATGGATATACTTCGACACATAACATTGATGATTTTATTTCAGGCGAAAATAATACGGAGATAGAAAAGCTTTTATCAAGAAATTGGAGTGGAGCATGGAGAACACAGGAAGTATTAGATATGGTCTTATGGATTAAGTCATATAATACTGGCAAAGATGAATCTGAAAGGATACGAATATATGGTTGTGACATGAAATGGTATATGACTCCTGCTAAATATATTCTGTCGGAACTAAATGACTCGGAACATATTGACGTTGAAATTCAAAAAACACTTAAATTTATAGCAAATCATCGTCGTTCTAATAAAATGACTAAAAAAGAAAAAGATGATATTAAATTATTACTTGACAAACTAAATGAAATTGAGGTTGAGAAAAATGTAAATGAATTTAAGTTTAATGTCAGAATATTGGAACAAAGCTTAGATTATCTGTGGACAAAGAGTAGCATATCACGCACTATTTTACGGGATAGGTATATGGCGGAAAACTGTCAAAGAATATTTGACGCTGAGAAGGAAAGAAAAATGATAGTTTGGGCACATAACCAACATGTAGCAAATCATTCCGATGTCAGTAAAAAGAAACCAATGGGAGCTCATTTAAAACAATACTTTGAGGACAAATACTATTCGATAGGTTTTAATTTTTACACTGGAGAATATTGGGCATACAATCCCGAAATTAAGAAAAACTCAATTTGTAATCTTGGTTTACCAAAAGAAGATTGCATTGATAACTTCTTAGCGATGGCACCTTTCCCTAATTACTTTATTGACATTAATAATAGGAATCTACCAGAAGAACTATCAGAGTTATTTAACAATTCATCTTGGTCGCGTAGGGCTGGCCCATTCTTTATTGAAGACAATAATGCAAAAACTAACTATCGAAAATGTGTGCTTTCAGAGAGTTATGATATGTTAGTTTTTATTCGAAATACAAGTGCTGTGAAACAATTACCTTACACACCGTAATATAAAATTACGCCCTGTAACAATGGCTAATAAAGCATTGGGGTTCAGTGTAATTTGGAGAGGTACTGCAAGGGCGACCACCGCCAAATCGTTGATTTGGCTTTGTAAATAGAAAAGGTAAAAGCAAAATACAACGCTTTGGCTACTTAGCATTTTGAAAGTGAATCAGGCAACAGTCCCCAACGCTTCATAGCCGCGTCCGTTAGGGAACATTCCCCCTATAAACCCATAGTATTGATTTAAAATCAAGGTAATCAATACTTTTTAGGTTTATGGATTTCTTAAGCTAACCTTAAAAAGGTGACATCAATGCGAATGAAATTTGAGGAAAGTACAAAATTATAAATAATCGATATACTGATATTTGCTTTGATATTAGTCAGAATTTGAAAAAAGAAAGACGTGATACATAAATTAAGTTTAGAACTATCTGAAGAGCACCCATCATATTTATGGGCGAAAAAACAATCAGATTCTGTAAATGCTTTAGGACATATTGGAACACATATTGATTGTTATACCGTTTCCCCTAAAGAGTCTGAATATGAATTAGAAGTGGAATTAATTAGATGTTTTAACGAAATGCCTCAAATAACTGAAATAAAAAAGAGGAATCTAAAAGATAAAGCTTTAATTCTCTATACAAACGTCTTGAATAAATTTGGATATGGCACAAAAGAATACGGTGAAGCAAATACATTTCTATCAGAACCTGTTCTTGATTATGTATTGGCATTAAAACCAAAATTTATTTTAATAGATTCATGCGGTATCGGAAATCATGGCGAAGAGCATATAAAATTTGATAAGAAATGTGAGACAAGTGGCTGTTTTGTTGTAGAAAACATTTTCATGAATCAGACTATTGCAGAATTAATATCCGATATCAGAATCAAAATTGACATTAATAATCATTCTACAGGAAAACCATGCCATGTGTATGCTATATCAAATTAAAAAGTGCATAACAAAGCAATCTGACGACGCATTAGGAGGAAATAGATAGGTTTTGCCTACTATTCAACACTATTGTCAGTGATTGGATTTTCATTAAGGTTATTGGATACTCAATTCTGCTAAGATTTTTGCGATTCTCCACATAACATCTTCATTAATATCGAAGTGAGGTTGGTGATGGGTACCTGTATGGTTAGATGCTCCTATGCCCTTAAACACAGCTTTCCCGCCTGTTTTTTGAACATGGTTCATCAGGGTACAGAAATCTTCACTATAGGTGTTGTGCAGTTCTTTTTCTATGCAATGAGTGAACAAACCGGTAGCTGTCACTATTTGGTTGATTTTTTTGGTAAGATCGCCTGAACTGGCAGCACTTTCGGCTTCACCAACTAAGCTGATATTGCAACTACATGCATATTT
>NZ_JBPUSJ010000040.1:0-3803 GCF_051851475.1 Carboxylicivirga taeanensis
CGGGATTCGTAGCGTTTTTGTGAGTCCTTAGCTTCGGCTACCAGCGCCAAATCAGTGATTTGGCTTTAGAAACAAAAAGTTAAAAACAAATACACCGCTTTGGCTCAGCTCAATTTGGAAAGATTGTAAGGTTAAAATCCCTCACGACGCCATGCAGCCAAACGTTGGCAACCATAAAAAAACACATACCCAATATAATAACCTAAAGACTAATAAGAAATGCCCGAGATAAATGACATTTTTGGAATAAAGCCATACGGAGATTCATTAAAAATAGCTGTTGAAAAATCGGCAAATGGAGTTGGACAGTTTTTATCAGCAATTTGTATGCCTGCTGCAACAGAGTTTGGTTTAATGCTTAATGACAAGATGAGATATTGGAGATTAAATAACATCATTAAAATGATTAACAAATCTCAAGACAAATATGAATTCATAAGTGATAAATTACAACTAAAATTAAACCCGAGAATTGGTGTAGAAATAATTGAGAATGCGTCTTGGCAGGATAATGAACTAATTTTGGATATGTGGGCTGGATTATTGGCGTCCTCCGTAGATAAAAATGATAGTGACGATTCAAATCTAATTTTTATCCAAATTCTCAAATCATTAACTGGATTACAATGTCGAATTTTAAACCATATCTGCAAAAATTCGAAAGTAATTTATGATAAGAACGGTTTGATATACACGGAAACATCTTGTGAGATAAGTTTGGAGAAATTATTTGAGATATCAGAAACAAATGATATTAATAGGTTAGATAGAGAAATTGACCATCTAAGGTCTTTAGAATTATTGCCAAGTTCTAGCTTTTTAAGCAGTGGTTCGGGTTTTACAATTAATCAAGAGGATTTTACAAAGGTTACTTTTGAGCCAACACCATTAGCTTTGCACTTATTTTCAAAAGTTAATGGACATAAAAACATAAATGATTGTTTCGCTGCGAGCAATTAACATTAAATAATTACGGTTGCCAACACGCCGCCATAGCGCATAGCAGAGGCGGTAGTATTTTGGTCATGCAGATTCCCGCTTCGATAGTCTCGTCCTCTCGGACGGACAATCTCAACGCAAATCTGCTACAGCGCCATGCGGCCAACCGTTAGCGGTTATTTAATTACCGTAACTGAAAGGTAATTGCAGGTGAATTTGGATTGAATTTACTTTGAGACAAAAAAAGATATGATAACAGATGTAAAATATTATTCGGAGGATTTAGAAAAAGTCTCAAAACTGTTAGAAGAATTTAATGGAAAGATTCACTTTATTAAAAAAGGTGCAATTCATGACTTTTCGAAGGAAAACATAACTGAAAGATTTAATAATATCTTTCGCTCTTTTCCCTACGAAATAGAAACTGCCTCACATGACATTGGATACTCAATATACACATTAGAACTTTTTGACCTATTTTATGAAATCTCTAACTATGATGGAAAAATAGATACTAAAAGAATTGAGGAATCTAAGTCAAGATTTGAAAACAAAATTCTTGACACACAAGATGTTTACCTAATATCTGATTTTATTGAAGATTACTTTCATTCACTGACATATAACTATGGAGAGTTTTTAAAGAATGCTAAAAGCTTTCATTTTTTTACGGAAATAGAAAATGAAGAAGTGATTTTAAATAACTTGCTTAATTTGTACCGTAGGATTTTGGAGGATAAATCGAAACAAATTAGCATATTTTGGGGAGTAAGTTTAACTAAAGAAGTTTCCGATAGTATTATTGAAATGCTTTGTGATTTTATAGAGCAAAGGATTTTAGTTCTTAACCCTCCGATAAGTAAAGATTCTTTAATTAATAAAATGTCCTTCAAAGCAATCGAATTAAAAAGTATTCAATGGTTAGGTACTCAACAGGAATTATGTGAATTGTTTTATGAGTTAAATAAAAAAGGCTGGATTCCTGATATTGTTGGCGGAGAAAGAAAAAAGATAGCTGAATCGATTACTGAACTATTTGATTTAGAAAAGACAAAACGGACTCCATCATCAAATATTAAAGATTCATTTTACCAACAGTTTAAAGGAGAATTAATTGATGGAGAGCGGACTTATAATTTTCTTGATTCGAAAAAATATGAAAGAAAATTTGATAAAATAAACAACAACCGCTAACACGCGGTCATAAAACATTGCGCGGATAGTGGTATATTTAAACAAAATAACATTTAATCAGCAGCTTAACGGCTTGATAAGTTTGTGTTTTGTAATGCGCAACGTTTCATACCGCAAGCCGTTAGGGGCAATGCGAGGCGTTGAATAAGCGAAATGGTCATTAATGTCTATTGATTTATTTTGCTACTATTACAATATTTAAATTCAAAACGAATATTTTATGAGTAAAGAAAAACAAATACAAGAAATTGAAAGAATAAAGAGTTCTTTGGAGTATCATTTTGAGAAATACAAAGACTATAAATATGATTCAAAGAATGCGTCACGTAAAAATGATAGAAGTAGAGCTATGGATAATATGATTACGCATGCTAGATTCATCGAACAAGAGTTGAGTCATCCTTTTGTATCAGACGTAATATACGATGGAAATCAATTCCAATTTGAAGACTTTTGGAAGTATGTCGCATCTGATTTACCTAATTATTTAAAGAAAATTGAAGCTTTATTGAATAAATTGAAATCCGAGGTTGAATAGAAACAAAGCACCAATTGAACTAAAAAACAATAAAATTAGTATGGGAAAATCAGTACTTGTATTTGTAAGCCATTCTTCAGAGGATAAAGAAGCCTTAATTGAACCTATTGTAGCAGATTTAGAAGATTGCTATATAAACGTTTGGATTGATAAACGAAAAATTTTACCTGGTGATAACTTGAGAAAATCCATTTTTAGAGATGGGTTGGATAAAGCAGATATTGCTTTAATCTTTTTTACTCAGCAATCACTAAAATCCTCATGGGTAGATAAGGAAATCAAACATGTATTAAGGGAGGAGGCAAAAAAAGGAAACAACTTTGATTTAAACAAAATAATTTCAATTTTTGATTGTAAAGAAACCTATGATGAAATTGCAGATAGATACCCTGAACTAACAGATGATTTGCTTCATTTAATGCCTGAAAATTATACTAAGAAAGAATTAGGTCAGTTAATCTCTGCTATTTGGAGTAAATATATGTCCTTACAAGGAGGGGACGTTGAGACTCAAAGACAGTTATTAGCAAAGGAAAAGCAGATTTTTAAACTAGAACAAGAAACTCAATCTTTAAAAAATCAAGTAAAAGAATTGAAATCTAAAAATTCAAATGCTTCAATGCATGATGAATTTAAACAATACAAGGAATCAGGAAAAATTGATGAATTCATGGCGAATAGAAATATCGTTTTGACTGGTGAATGGCTAGATTTTGACCAAGTACCTAATCTACCAGAGGCAAGTGCTTTTGGATTGGTGGATTCGAATAAAAATTCTTACGTTTCTCTTTCAAAAAAGGGACAAGAGTTTTTTAAATGGATACTATTAAATGAATAAAGCACAGCCCCTAACACGTGGTAATAAGGCATGGCGGGTTTGTGCCGATTCGACACGGTCGAATCTCGTGCGGGCTTCTGCTCGGTTGGACAGATTTCCTCTCGTCAATCCGCCACGACCTCATACCACCAACGTTGTAACCTATTTGTCGGTTAAATATTTACAGATTGATTGTGGTCGTCCGCCAAAAAACAAAACTTAGTATAACTTGGCCACTAATCCTGACTTGGTTTGTTTCATATCAGCCCAGACGTTCAAATTGAGGTGCCTCTGGAATTGATTTTCAAACGTGAA
>NZ_JBPUSJ010000041.1:0-3685 GCF_051851475.1 Carboxylicivirga taeanensis
TAGTCCGGTTAATACTGCACTAATGGCAGTCACTAGATATATTTTTTGCTGTCTTGACATATTCGTTTGAAGGTTTGCTTTATGGGGCACAACGGATTGGCCGCATGAAGCGTAAAGTGAAATAAACCTTACAAAACTTCCAAATAGAGCAGAGCCAAAACGCATATTTGTTTTAACTTTTCATTTTGAAGCCAAATCTGCGATTTGGCGCTGATTGCCAAAGCTACGAACCAACCAAAAATCACAAACCACTTTATGCTTTATAGCGGCTTGTTGGCTGCTGGCATTGATTTTAGAAATATTTCAACAATGTTATAATTAGTCCAATTACAGGTAATGGCAATACATTAATTATTGCTTTAAACATTCCGTATTTGTTCAAATTCTTAAATCCGATTGCCAAAATTGTCATTGTCCAAATCCAGATTAAATTTGAAGTGATTATTAGAATCCAATATTGACTTCTAATATCTAAAAATGCTTCAGGTATTAGCTTCAGAATTAATGATATAAACACAGCAAAAGTTATAGGAACAATGGCATATACAATTGCGACTCTTGTGTCAGATAAAACACCTTTACTACCAAGTAGTTTTCCAAATCCGTATAGTATGTAGGTCAGTATGTAATTATACATTAGAACACACAGTCCTGATGATACTAAAATCCCAATTAAGCAAACAACAATTAGCCACCAACCACTAAATAATTCATTGAGGTTTTCAAATTCATAAACAACAGAATATAGTCCGACTAGACAACCAAAAATTGAAGCAATCAAATTGCTGTCGGTATCTAAGTCTTCCTCAAACATTTCGTCCAATTGTCTAAAAACATGGGTCGGTTTATATAGTATTTGAATGACTTTATTCATTACGTATTGGGTTTTGCTTGCAGCCAACGTTCAGGCTATGAAGCGTAGGCTTGTGTTGCGCCTGCGGCAAGCCTATGCTTTATGAGCCATTGTTAGTGGCTGGGCTTTATTATTCATTGTAGAACTCATTAACCTTAATTTCATTCTTTATTGTCAGTATTACGCTTACAATTAAATCAACAGAAACAACGACAAAGATTGATGTTAATATATTTGTTAAGCACAATTTACAGAAGACATTCATTTTAATGCTTAGAATAAGAATTCCGCATAAACTTATAAGAATGAAAACAACTAGGTCTAAAAGAAGTCTTACAAAGTTTGCTCCTAAAATACGATTATTCAGTTGTGTTAACTGAAAGTGTTCTTGAATGTAATTTTGCGGAAAAATATCAAACAAATTTATGATTGCCTCATTATTGAATTCAGAATTATTAAAGTTTGGATTAATAATATTCAAGTTTTCTTTGATATGTTTTGTTTCTGTTTGGTGCAAAGAGCTAACATCTCTAATACTTCTCTTATAAGTGTCAAAAAATGACCATATGCGTTCGCAAGCATCATGAATCTTAGCAAGTTCATTTACTGTATAATTATGTCGAAAAAAGCTATCATAAAATTTATATGAAGTTGATACGCCATTTTCAAGTTCTTTAAGTCCTAGATATGCTTGTGTTGGCAATTCTCCGATTTTCGTTTCTTTATTATATGCTTCATGCCAATTGTATTCTTTATTATCGTAATCTGATAAGGTTAAATCTTTGTATTTGTTGTCAAGAAACTTTTTAATATTATTATTCCATGTCCAGAAAGATGATGATGACCTTAAGAAATGAGCAATTTTTCGCAAAGAAGTTAGCTTTTTCGAATAAAAATCAATCTTCTGCTTTCTTACAATTCTTTCTGTCCTTTCCGATGATAATTTTGAAAACAAAAAGCTAATTATTATTGCCGTTGTAATGCTAGTAATTGAGATAGTAGTTGTCAGAATTTCTTTATATTCAGATTGTTCTACTAAAAATATTCGTTGAAGTCTAAATGTAAAATACCCTCCAATTATCAAACACACATACCAAAAAAAGAGTCTAACTGATTGATTGTATTTTCCTTCTCGGATTTCCTTTAAAATTTCTTTATTCATTTACAGTATGTTTTTTGCCTTGCCACTAACGTCTTGCCGCATGAAGTGTGCCGCTGCGTGTGGTATATTCGCTTTCTTAATTTTGCTTTGGCTCGCGCGGGAGCCAACCTCCCAAACTGAGACTCGGCAAGGCATTCTTTATTGCGGTTTGTTAGGCCCCGTTTATTTTCTTTATCTTAGTTCTTCAAGTCTTTGGGTTCTGTATTTTAGATACTTCCCTCTTGTAATCGAGTACCTTAAACCACCAATTCCCAAAAGCCAAAATATTATTGACATCGCAATCATTAAATAATGCTCTAGAATTATTTCTTTTATTGAAGTCAATTCTAATATTACTGAAACTGTGATATACACTGCTCCTATTAAAATAGCAATTGAAAAAAATCTAAAGTATAATGGATTAAAAACCAAAAATCCTTGAATAGCGTTTTTTTCTTCAATGATTTCTTTTTCTAACTTCTCAAGTTCCCACTCTTCTTTGTAACTATTAATATTATTGAAATCAAAACCGCGTTCTTTTAAAGTCTCTTGTGCCAGAAGCTTCTCATTATATGTAGTTGTTCCTCCTTTATATATTTTGTATAAATCTTGATCGGTCTTTTGCTTAAAGAATTCTTTTGTTTTCATAATTTGTGTATGGTAGTCTGCGAATGGGGCCTAACGGTTGGCCGCATGGCGCTGTAGCAGATTTGCGTGAGATTGGCCGTCCGAGAGGACGAGACTATCGAGGCGGGAACCTGCTCAACCAAAGCCCTGCTGCCCCTGCTATGCGCTATGGCGGCGTGTTGTGCGTTTGTACTTTCTTCTCTTTAAAATTAGTTTAATATCAATAACAAAGTATCCAATTCCGAAAATAAGTCCCCCAATACCAGCACTTACACCTTTAGCACTTGCAGGTTCGGAAATTGACTTTAAACTTATTAATACAATAAAAAGCAAGAAAGGATAGATTAATAGTCTTTTAATCGTTTTTCGTGTTGTCCATTCTTCCTGTGGAATCAAATAGTCTTTGTTCTCCTCTTTATTGTTTAAAACATCTTTTAGATGCTTCACAAAAGTCCGTATATTCTCATTGTCCCAAGTGGAAATAAATGGCACAGACCGCTTTCTAGGGTCTGAAACACTATTAATTAAAAAGCCTTTTTCGATTGGTATTATTGTAATAAGGTTACCCCCGTAATAATTGAATGGGTCATCTGAATATGCTTGTAAATATTTTTCATTTGTTTTTTCAATCTTCCATTCCAGTTCATTAATTGTCCTGAAAAGAGAATTCTTTAAATGTTCAATATTGCAATTTGCCTTAAATTCTTTAAATCGAAGTCTTCTTCTCTGTATTAGATAAGCAATTATTGAAACAACGCCGAAAATCCATATTCCAAATCCATAAATGCTTTCTGGCTCATTATATATAATTAGCCCCATTGGGAGTAGCGGAATCAAAACAATAAAGTAATGTTGCAACGCTTGACTTGGTGATAAAACAAGTCGCTTCGTTTTTAATATTTTATCTATTTGATTATGGGTTCTCATTTAAACTAATTTATTATTCTCCCGGACGATATTGTATAACGCACAACGGTTAGCTGCATGATGCAGTAGCAGATTCGCGGTGCTGATTGTCCGTCCGACAGGACTGACAATCAAGGCGGGAATCGGCCCAACCGAAG
>NZ_JBPUSJ010000042.1:0-3356 GCF_051851475.1 Carboxylicivirga taeanensis
GATAGTCTCGTCCTCTCGGACGGACAATCTCAACGCAAATCTGCTACAGCGCCATGCGGCCAACCGTTGTAGCTTATTTCGGGGTTTCTGTATCGACAGCAGTATTTTGGAGGTTCGCCAAAAACCAAAACGTAGTATAACTTGGCCACTTTTCTTGACTCAGCTTGTTTCATATCAGCCCAGACGTTCAGATTGAAGTGCTTTTGGAATTGATTCTCAAACGTGAACAGGAATCAATTTGATTTACAAACTGTTTACGCAGCTCTTAATCGGTATTAGTTGGTTATAAGCAGTTTTTACTGGTTTTCGAGCTTTTTTTCGGAAGCTTGATTCACAAACGCTGGCGTAAAACACCTTCTCATTTGGTTTTTGGCTTACTGCAGAGCTCAACATTAGAGAAATTAGGAAGATAAAATAACAAGCTACAACAAGCTGCAATAATGCATAGCAGTCCGGCTCGCTTTGGGTGGGCCGATTCCCGCCTCGATTGTCAGTCCTATCGGACGGACAATCAGCACCACGAATCTGCTACTGCATCATGCAGCTAACCGTTGTGCTTAATGTAAAAAAGAACCTGCATGATATTTAAATATGAAGCGTATAATAATTTACTAGCGGATTTAGGACGGCTAGATTATGTTGTTGAGATTTCTGAAATATCAATTAAAGATTTCTTAAAAAAAATGAGTCAATCCAATGACCCTGAATCATATTTAAAGCAGAAATCTAACGAATTTGATATTATGGTTTCTTACGACCAATCAAATAATTATTATAATCAAATTGTCCTCGGAAATATTTCAAACGTCTATCATTTAGGTGAAACATTTTTTTTATGAGTTACAAACTGAATATAATAGTCTATGTAGCGAAGAGTGGACATTTGAACAAGGGAAAACAAAGTTAGACCAAGTAATTTCTTTTCTTAAGAGGTTAAATAGAATTAATAAAACTGATAAAATTGATGATTATCTAATTGATACTTTTGCTTATTATCATCAATTGAGAGTTTATTTCTCACATAAAAAAACCACTTCAAAAGGCGAAATAGATAGTAAGTATGAAAAAGAAATAAATCATTTTGACTCTGAATTATTAAAAAGATACAGGGTTAAAAATTCTCCCAAAAAAATAGAAGAAATTGATTTTGAAGATTATTTCTTATTCACTCAAATTACAAAAGATTTAGCTTTGAAAATTAGTTCTATTGGCTACCCTAAACCCGAGGGACTTGCAAATTGGGATGTAATCAGAAAAATAAAAAAATTTAAAGACGACAATAACAGGTTAGAAAAATCAATTGAAAGTGCGTTAAAAACACAATATGGATATATAAAAGAAAATGATTCAGATACATTGGTTTCAGAAATAATAAATCACATTTGAATAGAGCATTTCGTCTAGAGGTCAGGACGTCCGAAGCCACGTTGAAATTGAGGTTTCAGTGTGATTTCGGAAAACGGGAGTTCGAATCTTCCAATGCTCACAACTAAAAGAAATATAATTGGAGGAGTTTAAAAAGCATATAGAAAGAATGATGAAACCTTATCGGGAAATCGCAAAGATTACAGAACCGATGAGGAAAAATCAAGAGCAGTTGACTGAGCAACATAAAGCTTTACAAAAAGCGATTCAACCAACTTTAGAACTACAGAAAAAGTTGATTGACCCATTAAATCAGTTTCAACAATCCTTTGAGAATATTAATAGGATTTATGCTTCTATACCAAAATTTGAAAATCCATTTCTCGAGCAATTAGAAGCTTTCAAAAAGATTGGAGAAAGGCTAAGAGAATACGCTAAAAAAACACCAGAATATTTTCTGTTGATTGCTCAATATGGCTGGTTTGTTGATTTAGAAAGTGACTTAAACTTTCCAAATCAAGTTGCTAGTAATCTTCAGAATGGAAACATTGATGCCGCAAATAAGCTATTAATAGATTACTATAAAACGAATTTAGATAATATCTTCGAATCCTTGCTTAATAGACATCATAACAGAAAAGAAATTTTAGAAAGTATAAAAAAATCATTTGATAGAGGTAATCATGTTCTTTTAATACCAGCAGTATTAACTCAAGTTGATGGTATCTGTTTTGATTTCACGAAGAAAAAGTTCTTTATAAAAGAAAAAAAGAACAAAAAGTATAAATTCTTACCAGAGGTTATAACAGAATTAGAAAAATCAGCAGGAAATTTCTTAGAATTATATTTATCACCGCTTCAAAACCAGACTCCAATTATGGTGCGAGAGCAAGATATAGAAAAGTTTCCGTGTAGATTAAATCGACATGAAATTTTACATGGAGTAAGTACAGATTATGGAACTGAGATAAATAGTTTGAAAGTCATTTCACTACTAAAATACGTTTCTGATTTACTTACTGACCTAGATGATAAAACACTAAGCACAACATTTTGTATAAGTAATGGCAGGTGATGTGGCAAATATTATGGTTTGTACCCCGCTCAAACTGCGTAGCGGTTTGACAGGAAAGTACCACGCAATCTGCCACTACTCATACAATTTACCGTTACAGGCAATTTCGGGTTTCAGCTTTGTAAGTGGGATTGAGGACGGTCGCCAAAAACCAAAACTTAGTATTACTTGGCCACTAATCCTGACTCGGTTGGTTTCATATTAGCCCAGACGTTCAGATTGAAGTGCCTTTGGAATTGATTTTCAAACGTGAACAAGAATCAATTTGATTTACAAACTGTTTACGCCAGGCTTAAGCAATTTTTATGCAACTATTTGTGTTTTAACTGGGTCTCGAGCTTTTTTTTCGGAAGCTTGATTTCCAAACGCTGGCGTAAAACACCTTCTCATTTGGTTTTTGGCTTTGAGCAAAGCTGGCCATTAGAGAAATTAAGAAGATAAAATAACAGCCTGTAACAAGCTGCAATAATGCATAGCAGTCCGGCTCGCTTTGGTTGGGCCGATTCCCGCCTCGATTGTCTGTCCTGCCGGACGGACAATCAGCACCGCGAATCTGCTACTGCATCATGCAGCTAACCGTTGTAGCTTATTTCGGGGTATCTGTATCGGCAGCAGCATTTTGGTCATACGCCAAAAACCAAAACGTAGTATAACTTGGCCACTTTTCTTGACTCAGTTTGTTTCATATCAGCCAGACGTTCAGATTGTTGTGCCTCTGGAATTGATTTTCAAACGTGAACAGGAATCAAATTGACTTACAAACTGTTTACGCCGCTCTTAATCAGTATTAGTTGGTTATAAGCCGCTTTAACAGGCTTTCACACTTTTCTTTTCGGAAGCTTGATTTCCAAACGCTGGCGTAAAACACCTTCTCATTTGGTTTTTGGCTTAGTGCAAAGCTGACCATTAGAGAAAT
>NZ_JBPUSJ010000043.1:0-3335 GCF_051851475.1 Carboxylicivirga taeanensis
ATGAAAAGTTAAAAACAAATACAAAGCTTTGGCTCCGCTCATTTAGGAAAGTTAGTTTGGTTTAATCGCCTTACAACACCATGCGGCAGGCCGTTGTGCCCCATTCCCCACATCTCGCAAGAGTCTAAAGCTCAACATTCAAGTATATAGGAAATTATCAAAGATGAAATTTGACACTAGCTACAATAGGACAACTAATTTTATATGAGCAAACAACAAAAAATATATTTGACGACTTCCATATGTGTTGTGTTAACCGGACTAATGTTATCTATATTTTACAGACCTTATGTGTATACAAACCAAATAAATGACTTTGGATTTGCAGACACTATCGGAAGCTTAGTATCGGTAATTGGATTTTGTTTCTTTGCTTGGAGTTTTAAAAATTATACCGACGCTCAAAAGAATAAGCAAATATTCATTGCGACAGTAATTTATGGATTTGTTTGGGAATCATTTGGACTAATTGGAATTCATGGAACATTTGATTGGAAAGACATTGTTGGTGCTATTGTAAGTGGCATTTTAACGTTTCTAATCAAAGAATTAATAAAAAGACTAATTGATAAACAGAACTTAGTAGTAAAAAGAAATTATAAATAACGGGGCACAACACGCCGCTATAGCGCATAGCAGGGGTCGGCTCACTTTGGGTGGGCAGATTCCCGCCTCGATAGTCTTGTCCTCTCGGACGGACAATCTCAACGCAGAATCTGCTACAGCGCCATGCGGCCAACCGTTGTGGGTAATGCGAATACAAAACTAACCAATTATAAAAATGAAGAATAAATTATTTCAATCGGTCTTTACTTTATCAATAGCAATACTTTTTTCATTTCAATCATGTGGACAACAGAAAACTTCAAATAAACAAAAGGTTTGGGTTTATGATTATGAGAATGTATTAACAGCTGAACAGGAACAGCAATTAAATTTATTGATTCAGAAATTTGAACAAGAAACTACAAATGAAATAGCAATTGTTACCGTTGAAAACATTGGGCGTTTTGATAAAATGGTAGAATATGCTGTTGACTTTGGGAACCAACATGGAATCGGCAAAAAAGATAAAGACAATGGACTTATTATCTTATTTAGTAAGAATATGAGAGGAACATTTCTTGCAACCGGTTATGGAACTGAGAAAATTCTGAAGGATGAAATTTGTAGTGCTATTATTGAATCTTCAATGGTTCCATATTTTAAGAATCAAGAATACTATGAGGGAATAAAGGCAGGACTTGAAGAATGCATAAAAAAGTGGCAATAAAAAGCACATACCCACAACACGCTGCTATAGCGCATTTCGGGATTCACAGTGTTTTGGTAAGTCTGTGGCTTCGGCAACCAGCGCCAAATCGTCGATTTGGCTTTAAAATGAAAAGGTAAAAACAAATACAACGCTTTGGCTCAGCTCAACTTGGAAAGAATGTAAGGTTAAACTCCCTCACGACGCCATGCAGCCAACCGTTGTACCGCATAAAAAAAACAAGAACATGAGAGTTTTCTCGTTACTCATTTTAATTTCACTTAGTTTGACTTCCAATGGACAAACAACCCTATCATATGAAAAGATTATAGAGGGATTAATGAATTCTGAGGAATCTACTA
This sequence comes from Carboxylicivirga taeanensis, assembly GCF_051851475.1. Lineage (NCBI taxonomy): Bacteria > Pseudomonadati > Bacteroidota > Bacteroidia > Marinilabiliales > Marinilabiliaceae > Carboxylicivirga > Carboxylicivirga taeanensis. The sequence continues at coordinate 1,615 of NZ_JBPUSJ010000043.1, forward strand.
TGATTTCATTTTATTCTTATCAGCTGGAACAAGAATCAGAACTATACTTTATTGACTTAATTAACAATGAGGTATTAACTGAACCTCCTTTATTTGATTCCAAGACAAAAAAACAATTGACGGCAGATATTGAGACTAATTCATTAGAACGGAAACTAATTATTAACTATTTACGGACAAATAATTTATTGGACTCATTATACGTAAGAGTTAACCAATCATATATAAATATCGAGACTCCAAAAGACAACTTTGAATTAAGTGAACCTCTGGTTATTATAGAAATAATGCATGGATTAGATAATACTATGATGCAAACATTCGTAAAGATTGAAGATGAAAATCAATGTGAAAGAATCCTATTAGATATTAGTGAGATTTTAAAAAGAGATAACTCCTCATATTTTAAGCAATACCGAGAAGGTTTAAGGAGACTTAAGAAAAAATAAATAACGCGGTACAACACGCTGCCATAGCGCATTCGGGGCAAGTCACATTTTTGAAGTTCTGTAGCTTCGGCGAACAGCGCCAAATCGCCGATTTGGCTTGAAAAAGAAAAGTTAAAACAAATACAACGCTTTGGCTCAGCTCAATTTGGAAAGATTGTAAGGATAAAATCCCTCACGACGCCATGCAGCGAGGCCGTTAGGTGCAATACAAACAGACGAAACACCTCTGCAAATCTGATTTGAAAATACTATGACAGAGAAAGAACTTAAGAATGGACACATTGTAAGACAAGTTAAAAAGCTGAAAAACAAGGAACATCAGCTTGCGATACTTGCACCTATTTTAATGGATGAGAATTTATGGGATTTAATGCCACACGTCGAATATTGGATAAAAATTAAAAATACGAAAGAAAAATATCGTATAGATTTATATTATCCTCAAATAGGATTGGCTATTGAAGTAAATGAAAAATACCATAAATCTGACCAACAAGCCAAGGACGATAAAAAAAGAGAAATAAATATTAAAAATGAATTACAATGCGACTTCTATCATGTAGACATATATGAAGATGGATTTATTCATATTGACGCTATAAATAAATTAAAAAAGGAATTGCGGAGTAGAGTGGATGCTACAAGTGATTTTCAAGATTGGACTGAAAAATCATTTAAAGTTGAAGATGCATTAAAAGACCATCCAGAATTAATTTTTGTAAATAAAGGTAAGTGTAAAAATTCGTTTCCTTCGTTTCAATTGAAAAAGGAATTTAGGGATAAAGAAAATCTTAAAATTGCAATTTTAATTGATTCCTTAAACCAGTTTGAGAATAAAAATTTGAAAGCTATAGATTGCGTATATGATGTGACATACTTAAATGGGAATGATTTAAAAAGTGGTTTTGTTGAGTGGTCAGGTACAACGACTTCACATTCAATTCAGTTAAGTGGTGAGACAATTTTAAATTTGACCAATAATAGTTATCACAATTATGTCGATAGAAATCAAAGAAGAAAAAATAAACGTAAGAAAAAAAGGAAGTAAAGCACCTAACAAGCCATCATAAAGTAGCCCTGGCTTTTGCGGGATTTGGAAGTTCAGCTCCCGCGCGAGCTGAGGCATAAACGAGTAAGCGAATATACCACACGCAAATCGGGCCACTTCATATGGCCGAACCGTTAGGCACAACCCAATATTTTTAAGCCCGATTCGAGGAATTTTTGGGATTCTTATGACTTTCGAGGAATTTGCTGCTCACCCACGGGCCA
>NZ_JBPUSJ010000044.1:0-3272 GCF_051851475.1 Carboxylicivirga taeanensis
GCGTAATTCTAAAGTTGCAGTTTGCTGCAGCAATTGAGTGTAATTAAGGAACAAATATACAGGCATCGGGCCGCTTCATACGGCAATCCGTTGTGGGTAATGCAAACATTCCTTATCAGTAATGAATAAAACTGATTTTAATAAAATATTGCCAAACTGGACCTTGAAAGTTGAAGAGGTGTCTAATAATGTATTTCATTTTTTAGCAATAAACCAATCAGGAAATCAAATTGAATTAACGGAATCTGATTTTGAATCGGGTCTTGACAAAAGCATAAACCAAGCCTTCGATATAGAAGTTGAAATAAATACGAACCCAAACAAATTATATTTTGACACATTCATTAAATTACTAGAAGGACGAAATATTAATAAGAAGAAATATGAACCTGAAATATTTGGTTCATGGTCCATACGAGTTAACAAGACAAGAATTGTATTGGATGGTCACGAATCTGAATTAAGAATTGAATCAAAAAAACTTTTCTCAAGACAAAAATGGGTAGAAAAACAATCCCATGACCTAAGAACAAGACTGAAATTGTCCGATATAAAAATGATTACAAACGAAATAAAATAAAGCACATACCCACAACAAACCGCAATAGCGCATAAGGCGTATAGTGCGATTCGGAAGTTTAATCACTTCGGCAATCAGCGCCAAATCGGTGATTTGGCTTTTTTTAAAATGAAAACTTAAAACAAAATACACCGCTTTGGCTTTGCTCATTTTGGAGTGTTGGTAGGGTTAAAATCGCCTTACAGCACCATGCGGCAGGCCGTTAGCGGTTATAAAACCAAAACACATAAAAAACTAAATGAATTCAAACGATGAACCTTTAAACGAAACCTATGATTCATACAAAATTATAGAGAATGCACTATTGGTGTGCCATATTTTACCATTAGTTATTATAGGAATATTATCATATGGGATTACTCAACTAATGCCAATTATTCCAATTCCATTAGCATTAGTTTTATCGATTTGTATTTCATGGGTAGTTTATTGTGTATCTGCAGTAAAGTTCGTAATAATGGCAATGATATACTCTGAAGAAAGAAGCTCTATATATAAGGTTGCCATATCAAATAGATTATTAATGAAAGAAAGTCTCTTATCTAAAATATTTATCATTGGTAATCATGACAAACAAGAATTAAATGAACTTTTATCAAATCCCAATTATAAAAGAGGACCAATAAAAATAGAAATTAAAACCTCCTTAAGTTATTTATTAGGATTGTTAGCGAGTTCAATTGCAATTGATGTCTTTATTTTAACGACAAATAATAAAATAAAAGACTGGGATATTAGATATTGGTTAATGGCAATTTTTGCGTTTATAATTTTATTGAATTCAATGAAAGGATTAATTAACCGAAAAACAATAATTGCATTGCTTCCTCAGGGAATCCAGATATCTAAAGGTGAGATTATTCCTTTTGAAAAAATTAAAGACTTTAAGATTATCAAAAGAAAGTTAGGCCGTAGTTATACTAAATATATTACATTCCAGCACTTGACAAAATATCTTGAAAGAGATGCATATGTCTATAATGAAATTGAAATTAAGAACTGTAACATATCAACACAGAAGCTAAACTTTTACTATCGGCAGAATATAATAAATTACAACCGCTAACAAACCGCAATAGCGCATAAGGCGTTCGTAGCGTTTTGCAAAGTTCGCAGCTTCGGCAAACAGCGCCAAATCGTCGATTTGGCTTTCAAACAGAAAAGATAAAAACAAATACAACGCTTTGGCTTCGCTCAACTTGGAGAGTTTGTAAGGTTAATTTCGCCTTACGACGCCATGCGGCAGGCCGTTGGGGCCAATTTGACCACATAACTCAATAATTCGTAAATAAACTAAGCATGTTTTGGAGAGCTCTAATTCTTATTGTTTTAGCAAGTTCCTGCACTTTGGATAATGCAACAAAGGAAGGCAAGCAATTGAATAAATCATCATTCCCTGACTCAATTAACTGTTCTCAGATATGCATACCAATGAGCAGAGAATTTGACAATGATACTATTCTGGGACTGATTGGTGAAGATAAGGACATGTTTTATCCAAGAGCTTTCGCATATAGAAATAATATTGTTTACATTCTTGATGCAGTAAATCTAGCTTACATGAAAGTTGACTTAGAATCTGGAAGAATAATTGGTAAAAGCGAAAGGAAGAATAGAAGTCTTTATTTTAATGACATTCGGATATTTAAAGATTTGGTCGCAATAACGACAGTTAATGGTGGTGTTTTGTTATATAGCCAAGATACAATTAAAGTCTATAAAAAAATCTCTTTGGCACAAGGCTACATAGTGTCTTCAAACAAAAACGACTTTGAAGTATATTTTCCAGGAGACAATCACAAGGTGTTTAAATTAAATTCAGATTTAGATATTTTGGGTAATTATAGTAATCAGAACATGATTAAGAACACAAAACCCTCATATACGGTTCAGAACAATCTTGTTAGAATAAACGAAAAGCTGTTTCATTTGACAAATCTTGACTATAAAGGAAATCTTAATGGGGAAATTAATCTAAACTATTATGATTCTGATAGTATCTTAATCTTTTCAGAAATTGATACGGCTGCTTATGTATACAAATTAAATTTCGGGAAACTATAAAGAAAATAAAAACTGGCCCCAACAAACCGCCATAGCGCATAAGGCGATCACTGCTGTTCCGAAGGTTTGCCGCTCCGGTCAGCTCCGCCAAATCGTTGATTTGGCTATACATAAGGAAAAAGTTAAAACCAAATACAACGCTTTGGCTTCCCTCCTTTTTAGAAGGTTGGTGAGGTCAATATTCGCCTTACGTCGCCATGCGGCAGGCCGTTGTAACCTATTTGTTGGTTAAATGTTTACAGATTGATTTTGGTCGTCCGCCAAAAACCAAAATGTAGTATAACTTGGCCACTAATCCAGACTTGGTTGGTTTCATATCAGCCCAGACGTTCAAATTGAGGTGCCTCTGGAATTGATTTTCAAACGTGAACAGGAATCAATTTGAATTACAAACTGTTTACGCCAGGCTTAAGCGGTTTTTCTACAACTATTTGTGTTTTAACTGGTTTTCGCACTTTTCTTTCCGGAAGTTTGATTTCCAAACGCTGGCGTAAAACACCTTCTCATTTGGTTTTTGGCTCAGCACAAAGCTCAACATTAGAGAAATTAGGAATATAAAATAACAGGTTACAACAAGCTGCAATAATGCATAGCAGTCCGGCTCGCTTTGGTTGGGCCGATTCCCGCC
>NZ_JBPUSJ010000045.1:0-3094 GCF_051851475.1 Carboxylicivirga taeanensis
CTTTGGTTGGGCCGATTCCCGCCTCGATTGTCAGTCCTGTCGGACGGACAATCAGTACCGCGAATCTGCTACCGCATCATGCAGCTAACCGTTGTAGCCAATTCCCCCTATACCAAGGACATTGATTACTTAAGATAACGGTAAAATGGTATGGTGTTGAATCAAAGGTTTTTACGAAATTGAAATTTTACCGTTAGTCAGAATTTTAAGAAACCGAACTGCAAATGAGATACATATTTACAATACTGATTTTGGGGATTTCACTTTTCACTTACGGACAGAATCTAAATGATATTTCTGCTCGAATAAATAGTGAGCCACTTGATTCGTTACCTAAGTTTGTTATCAAAATGAATGAGACTGAGTATTATTTTGATACTATTCCAGCTTCAATAAATCCAAATTGGATTGAAAAAATTGAAGTTTTAAAAAGTGAGGACCAAAAATATATTTATGGAAATGGTAATGGAATTATTTTAATTTATCCGCAGACAAAATATTTCAAACAGATTAGTTTGCTACTTGATACAATTCCGAATAATCCAGAGCAAATTGACAAACCGACATTGGATAGTATTTATTTAAAAGCCTTAAACAGTCGGATTGAATTGCAATTATCAAGTGGATGGAAATTCATTGAGCCAAACGTCCAGACTGAAAGGATTAAGAATAATTTTGACCAAAATAGCGTTTATAAATTCCTTTCAGCAGATGAATTATTTGATTATGCCTATAAGCACGGCAAGACTTTAAAGTTATATAGAGTTACGCATAAACAGATTTCAAAAGATACGATTGACATAAACTTTGGAGATTTGGCATTAAAAGTAAAAAAGGGAATTTTCTTTAAAGGGGGATTACATTTTAGAGAAGCAAATTATACTATTGCTTGTGGAGGAACAAATGGTTACATACCTGATTATAGATTTGTTTATGACAAACAAACTAAGACTTGGAAAATAATTGGTGGTAGTTGTAAATCACCAGATTGGGAAGATAAATAGATGATTAAAAAATTAAAAACTGGCTACAACACGCCGTATACTGCATAGCCTGCCGCAGGCGCAACACAGGCTACGCAGCATACGGCCATCCGTTGCCACCAATTACCCGTATCAAAGTCGCTGATGACCACACCCATGTACGATATCTGAAAAATAAAATGAATTATCTATTTTAAAAAATAAATTAACCGTATGAAAATGCCAACAAGAACAATACTATTAAAGTTATGTATTCTGCTTATAACACTTTTATTTATTTCGTGTGAAAAGAAAGATGACTTATCTTCTTTCGAAGAAGATTTAATTGAAGTCATAACTCTAGAAGCAACGGAAGTTTCATTGAACTCTGCATATTTAAATGGGAAAATATCAGATATTGGAAATAAAGAAACTGGATTTGAATACGCAGATAATGTCGAGTTTGAAAATTCTAAGATTATAACTGTGTCCGAGAGTGATATAAAAGAACTCAGTTTCGCAAAAATAATATTAAATCTACAACCAAATCAAGAATACTATTATAAAGCATATTATAATGCTGAATATGGGGACGTTAAAACCTTTAAAACATTTGACTATCCAAAGGTAATTATCAACGAAATTTCACTGAAAGATAAAAATACTATCAATATTCAAGGATCAACAAGTTCAGATATTCTGTTATTAGAATATCAAATCGGTTTTTACTTCTTTTCAAATAAAGACAATAAACAAGAAGTAACTGTTGATGTTCCAACAGAAGATGGTTTTGAAATTGAGTTAGATAATCTACTATTTAATAGTAATTATTCTATTGTTCCATTTGTACAAATAGGTGAGAACAAAAACTATCAGGATACCATAAGTTTTAGTACACTTTCTAATTTTATTATATCATATGTAGATTCAGTTGATATTTCAGCTGCTGATTCGCCAATTATAATACCTCAAACTACAAACAGTAAATTATCACAGAACTGCTACTTAGATGCGATACCTGAATTTAGCAATGGTTTTGTATTGTCTAGTTTAAGAACAGAAATACCCTCCAATGTATTATTTGCAGGTCATAATAATAATGATGCAAAAGTAATTAATATGGACGTAATGAGTAAGTCAATTGCTTGGGAATATTCATTTGGGGGTTCAGATTATGAATGGATTGAAGATATCTGCATAGTAGATGATGGTTATTTGGTATTAGGTTTAACATACTCGGATAATGAAGATTTTTCGTTCAAGAACAATGAATCCTCTGATTTCTTTCTATTGAAGTTAGATAATAATGGTAATCAACAGTGGATTAAAGCATATGGAACACTGAAAAATGATTACCCTCAAAAGATTATAGCAAATTCATCAGATAGTTTTTACTTAGTAGGAAATTCATTTTCAAATAATAATGAATCAGAAATAAATTCATCCTCTAGTTATTTAATAGAAGTGAATAATCAAGGAGAAATAATTAAAGAAACGTTTTATCCAATATTGAATGGTAGCAATATAATTACTGTTTTAGGATCCGTTTCGGGAGATTTGTTTATTGGAGGTACAGCTCATTCTGAGACTGGCAATGGAATAGGCAGTGATAAATATTTGGCTTCTTTATCCCAAGTTTCTGATAATAACGTGATTTGGAGTGCATTCCTTGATGGGTCAGATTATGATAATATTAGCTATATCTTTGAAAGTGATAATAAATTAATAGTATTAGGCCAAACTAATTCTAAATCTGGTGATTTTGTTTCTAACAATGTTGGTGGTTCTCCTTGGATTGCATTGGTTAATTTAGATGGCACTATAATTGAATCGTATATTATTAGTCCGAACTCTGATTCCGACTTGAAAGATGCTAAAGTAATCAATGATCAATTAATGTTAATATTTAAAGATAAAACAAAAGAGAAAGTATATAAGGTTGAAGTTGCATTCTAACAAAAATAACAGGTGGCAACAATGGCTAATAAAGCATAGGCTTGCCGCAGGCGCAACACAAGCCAACGCTTCATAGCCGGGCCGTTAGGCACCACCCAATATTTTTAAGCCGGATTCGAGGTATTTTTGGGATTCGTGAGGCTTTTGAGGAATTTGCTGCTCACCCACGGGCCAGC
>NZ_JBPUSJ010000046.1:0-3067 GCF_051851475.1 Carboxylicivirga taeanensis
AAAAAAAGGCGGCGACCTACTCTCCCACTTCTACGCAGTACCATCGGCGCTATCGGGCTTAACTTCTCTGTTCGGAATGGGAAGAGGTGGAACCCCGATGCAATAACCACCTGAATGTTGTTATAACATATCAGCGCAAATCAAAATCATATCACCGTACCAAATGTGTGTCAAATATATCTCCTAAGAGAACACTCTCTTGAAAGCTTCGGGTAATTAGTACTGCTCGGCTATGATGTCACCACCTTTACACCTGCAGCCTATCAACGTCATCGTCTCTAACGTCCCTTAATGGAAATCTCATCTTGAAGCAGGCTTCGTGCTTAGATGCTTTCAGCACTTATCCCTTCCAAACTTAGCTACCCAGCAATGCTCCTGGCGGAACAACTGGTACACCAGCGGTTTGTCCAACGCGGTCCTCTCGTACTAACGTCAGGCCTTCGCAAATTTCCTACGCCCACAACAGATAGGGACCGAACTGTCTCACGACGTTCTGAACCCAGCTCGCGTGCCACTTTAATGGGCGAACAGCCCAACCCTTGGGACCTTCTCCAGCCCCAGGATGTGACGAGCCGACATCGAGGTGCCAAACCGCTCCGTCGATATGAGCTCTTGGGAGCGATCAGCCTGTTATCCCCGGAGTACCTTTTATCCTTTGAGCGATGGCCCTTCCATGCGGAACCACCGGATCACTATGCTCTACTTTCGTACCTGCTCGGCTTGTCGGCCTCACAGTCAAGCGCGCTTATACCATTATACTCTGCAGACGGTTACCAATCGTCTTGAGCGCACCTTTAGAAGCCTCCGTTACTCTTTTGGAGGCGACCACCCCAGTCAAACTACCCACCAAACGGTGTCCTCTTCTCAGAGTTAGGCCTCAGATAAGCAAAGGGTCGTATTTCAAGGGTGACTCCACAACACCTGGCGATGCTGCTTCATAGTCTCCGACCTATCCTACACATTACTTACCCAAAACCAACGTTAAGCTGCAGTAAAGGTTCACGGGGTCTTTCCGTCCCGTTGCGGGTATCCGGCATCTTCACCGGAACTACAATTTCACCGAGCTCATGGCTGAGACAGTGCCCAGATCGTTGCACCATTCGTGCAGGTCGGAACTTACCCGACAAGGAATTTCGCTACCTTAGGACCGTTATAGTTACGGCCGCCGTTTACCGGGGCTTCATTTCAATGCGTCGCCGAAGCTAACATCTCCACTTAACCTTCCGGCACCGGGCAGGTGTCAGGCCTTATACATCATCTTTCGATTTAGCAAAGCCATGTGTTTTTGATAAACAGTCGCCTGGGCCATTTCTCTGCGGCTCCCCTTAAAGAGGAGCGCCCCTTCTCCCGAAGTTACGGGGCTAATTTGCCTAGTTCCTTAGCCATGAATCACTCGAGCGCCTTAGTATACTCAACCCAACTACGTGTGTCCGTTTACGGTACGAGCCGCCATACTTGCTTTTCTTGGAACCGGTTACTTACTTTCGCTTCGTCCGTAGACTAGGCTCAACGTACTATTCCGTCAGTACGTAAGCACCTGGCCGATCCGTCACGTTTATTGTATGGCAGGTACAGGAATATTAACCTGTTTTCCATCCACTACCCCTTTCGGGTTCGCGTTAGGTCCCGACTAACCCTGATCCGATTAGCGTTGATCAGGAAACCTTGGTCTTTCGGCGTGGAGGTTTCTCACCCCCATTATCGTTACTTATGCCTACATTTGCTTTTCTAAACAGTCCACTGGGACTCACGTCTTCAGCTTCAACCCAGTTTAGAATGCTCCCCTACCACTGAACTAAAAGTTCAATCCATAGCTTCGGTAGTATGTTTATGCCCGATTATTATCCATGCATCGTCGCTCGACTAGTGAGCTGTTACGCACTCTTTAAATGAATGGCTGCTTCCAAGCCAACATCCTAGCTGTCTAAGCAACAACACCGCGTTTGGTCAACTTAACATACATTTGGGGACCTTAGCTGATGGTCCGGGTTCTTTCCCTTTCGGACATGGACCTTAGCACCCATGCCCTCACTCCATAACAGCATCTTACAGCATTCGGAGTTTATCAGGAGTTGATAGGCGATGAAACCCTCGCGTCCTATCAGTAGCTCTACCTCTGTAAGATTAATTATAGGCTGCACCTAAATGCATTTCGGGGAGTACGAGCTATTTCCGAGTTTGATTGGCCTTTCACCCCTACCCTCAGTTCATCCAAAGACTTTTCAACGTCAACTGGTTCGGTCCTCCACTGTGTGTTACCACAGCTTCAACCTGACCAAGGGTAGATCACTCGGTTTCGCGTCTACTCCCACTGACTATAGCGCCCTATTCAGACTCGCTTTCGCTTCGGCTCCGACCCTTAAAGTCTTAACCTTGCCAGTGAGAAGTAACTCGTAGGCTCATTATGCAAAAGGCACGCTGTCACCGATTAAATCGGCTCCAACCGCTTGTAGGCGCACGGTTTCAGGTACTATTTCACTCTTCTGTTCGAAGTGCTTTTCACCTTTCCCTCACGGTACTGGTTCTCTATCGGTCTCTCAGGAGTATTTAGCCTTAGCGGATGGTCCCGCCAGATTCACACAGGATTTCTCGTGTCCCGCGCTACTCAGGATACTCGCCTCGCTTGGTTTATTACGTGTACCGGACTATCACCGTCTCTGGTTTGTCTTTCCAAACAATTCCACTTCTAAGCCATTTGATTATGCAAGTCCTACAACCCCATAGTTGCCGAAACAACCATGGTTTGGGCTTATTCCCGTTCGCTCGCCACTACTTAGGAAATCACTTTTGTTTTCTCTTCCTCCGGGTACTTAGATGTTTCAGTTCCCCGGGTTTGCCTCCTTTGCAGGATAGTATATCTTCAATATACTGGGTTGTCCCATTCGGAAATCTGCGGATTAATAGTTATTTGCACTTCCCCGCAGCTTATCGCAGCTTATCACGTCCTTCATCGCCTCTGAGAGCCTAGGCATCCCCCGTACGCCCTTTTCTACTTTCTTTTACACACACCTAGTTGGTGTTTATGATTTTGATTTGTGTTGCCAATATGTCAAAGATCGTCTGCTAA
>NZ_JBPUSJ010000047.1:0-3056 GCF_051851475.1 Carboxylicivirga taeanensis
CAGTAGTAAAATCAGCAGTTGTAGCCCGCTCCAACTCTTCTGTAACTTGACAGGAAAGTACCACGCAGTCGGCTACTATTCTTATACTCACCGTTAGGTGGCATTCCCAAATTCAAGCAAAAATTGGGCTAAATGATAGAAAAAGCCGAGATTATAAGTCAACCATATTCTGGACAATTTGAGGAGAGAATTTATGATTATGAGAGTCCATGGAATTCACAAAGCTGGACTTGGATAAAGTTCACAAATGTAGACTTTACTGAGTGGTGTGGACATTTTAGAGGTTTCCCTAAGCAGGTTGCTATCTCTTTTAGATATGAAATCGTTTTAGTATTGACCTCAAAGTATATTTTTCAATTAGACATTAATAGTGGTAATTTAATGAAAGTGGAAGACCATGGGCAATACCATAATTTGACAGTGGCACCGAATGGAGACTTCCTAATCTCCGACTATTACCATATTGAAAAAGTAGAAAATAATATAGACCATAAAATCCTATTAAGAAGCCCAATAAAAATGGATTTGATTGAGTTTAAGAAATGGAATGGTGAAATATTAGAATTTACATGCGATGAATTTTTGAATTGGAATAGGCATTTAACAATGGAGTATGATTGCAAAAATGATATGATTAAAATAAAAAACGCCACCTAACAAACCGCAATAGCGCATAAGGCATTCGTGGTGTTTTACAAAGTCCGCAACTTCGGCTGGCAGCGCCAAATCGCAGATTTGGCTTTAAAAGAAATGTAAAACAAAATATGCGCTTTGGCTTCACTCCTTTTTGGAAGGTTGGTGAGGTCAACATTCGCCTTACGACGCCATGCGGCAGGCCGTTAGAGGGCATTCCCCCTATAAACCTATGGAATTGATTTTTAGACAAGGTAATCAATACCTTTTAGGTTTATTCAATTCTTTTGCTAACGTGCAAATATTCAAGGGAATGTAAATTATAAATTTTGACGTTAGGATAACAAAAATAACATGAAAGTACATATTTATTGCATAACAATATTCTTACTGCTCTTGATTGGTTGTAGTAAAGAATCAAAAAGGATTGAAAATCAGATTACTTTCGCAAAGGTATACGGATATGTCAAATATTTTCATCCAAGTGATGAGGCTACTCAGCTTGATTGGAACAGTTTTTCGATATACGGTGCTGCTCAGATAGACCAATGCAAATCACAAAGTGATGTTATTAAGGTTTTAGAAATCCTATTTGAACCAATTGCTCCAACAATTAGATTTTCATCCGATATTTCAGAATTTGATTCTAACCTACCTGTACCCGACAGTCTTGAAGGATTTAAGTCAACATATTGGCAACATTTCGGTGTTAGTATCGGGATGGAAAATAAAGGAAGACCTTATGAAAGCAGAAGGATAAATAGAGGTAATGATGAAAGTAGTATCCAACTTTTCAACTATCAACCGGATACTAATGAATGCATCATTAAAGAAATCGGCAATGGCATATACTGCCAGATTCCACTAGTGCTTTATTCTAATAATGACTATACCTTTCCGCAGGCAAACCACGATGACCTGATAAAATTGCAAGACGAATTAAAGCGCATTAAATATTCATTAACTCAGAATTCGTACTCTCGATTAGGGAATGTGATAAATGTATATAATGTGTTTCAACACTTTTATCCCTATTTTGATGTTGTTGATGTTAATTGGGAAGATGAATTTAAGTGTGCACTTCAAAGATGCTATTCTGACGAAACAAAATCAGACCATTTAATTACGCTTCAAAAATTCACAGCTTCTCTTAAAGATGGTCATGTTAACGTTTATGGTAAATCGGTGAGTTCAGCTTACGCTCCTCCGATTGCTTGGGAGTGGGTCGAGAATAAGTTAATCATCACACAGGTTGAAGAAAATAATGACTCAATAAAATTAGGAGATATTGTAACTCATGTCGATGGCAAAACTTCAAAACAGTATTTTAAAGAGACCTATTCGAGAATCTCAGCGGCAACTGAGGGATGGCTGAACTATAGAGCTAACACTATTAGTTTATTGGGAGATTATCAAAGTTGTATAGAGCTTGTAATTGATGGAAATGAATATCAATTAAAAAGAACCGTTAAGCCATATCAGTGGTCGAGACAATCGGTGAATAGCAATAAATATAAAGAAATAGAAAAGGGGATTTGGTATCTGAATCTGGATATCATTGAAATGGATACAATTACCATGTTATTACCTAAACTGCAGGATTGTAACTCAATCATCTGTGATTTGAGAGGGTATCCTAAAGGCAATCATGGTTTTATTCAACACCTTTTGGCGATTAATGACACAACGTCAGCATGGATGCAAACACCTCAAATTGTATATCCTAACCAAGACAAAATCATAGGTTACAAAAAGCACAATTGGATAGATGTAATGAAAACCCAAAAACCATACTTGGGCGACAAAAACGTGTTTTTTATAACTGATGGGCGAGCTATCAGTTATGCAGAAAGTTACATGGGCTATATTGAAGGGTATAATCTTGCCACAATTATTGGTCAACCTACAGCCGGGACAAATGGAAATGTCAATCCTTTTGGTCTGCCTGGCGGATACAAGATTTCATGGACCGGTATGAAAGTCATTAAACATGATGGCACCCAACAGCACGGTGTCGGAATATTGCCCGATATATATGTTGAAAAAACAATACAAGGGGTAAAAGACGGCCGAGATGAATTTTTAGAAAAAGCTATTGAATTAGCAAAAGACAAAAACGCCCTCTAACAAGCCGTCATAATGCATAGCTTGCCGCAGGCGCAACACAAGCTACGCATCATACGGCAGGCCGTTGTAACCTATTTGTTGGTTAAATATTTACAGATTGATTTTGGTCGTCCGCCAAAAACCAAAACTTAGAATAACTTGGCCACTAATCCTGATTTGGTTTGTTTCATATCAGCCCAGACGTTCAGATTGCAATGCCTTTGGAATTGATTTTCAAACGTGAACAGGAATCATTTTTATTTACAAACTGTTTACGCCGCTCTTATTCTGTTTTAAGTTGACTATAAGCAGTTTTA
>NZ_JBPUSJ010000048.1:0-2658 GCF_051851475.1 Carboxylicivirga taeanensis
TAACAAGCCGCAATAATGCATAGCAGGGCGCAGCTCCCTTTGGGTGGGCAGATTCTCGCCTCGATTGTCTGTCCTGCCGGACGGACAATCAGCACGTGAATCTGCTACTGCACCATGCGGCAGGCCGTTGGCAATAAGTTTAAAAGCACACCGCAAAACTAAAAATACAGTTAGTATGTCTAATAATTGGAAAAGAAAATTATTTCTGAATAGACGATTTGAAGTTAATTCATTTCAAGTTGGAAAGGTTGGACTTGAATCTTCGGTTTCTGATATAGACTATTTTGATATAACGGATATTTATGTTGACAAAGAAGGAAGTGAGAACCTAAGGTTTAAAGACAGGCTTGATTTGCTTGAAAAAGGAAAGGGGTGGATACACTGTGCATCAGGAGTCTCATACAAAGTTAAAGAAGGAATTATTAAACAGATAAAACTTGCAACTCAATATCTTCAAGACAATAAAACTGATAGAAAGGATATAATTGAAATTTTTGGAAAGCCAGATATTGAATTAGTTGATGATTTGTGTTATTCTGGAATTGATTATAACGTTGATGCAAATGTACTTGTGTTTAGAAATAAAAAGATTTATGCCTTTCTTGATCCAAAGACTGATAAATTGAAAGAATTACACTTTGGGGAATTTGATGAGAAAGCATATGGAAATAAATAAAAACCAATTGCCAACAATATGCAATAAAGCAAAAGGGGTAAGGTGATTATTTGAAATTTTCTGATGTAAGCGACCACCGCCAAATCGCTGCTTTTGCTTTAAAAAAGGAAAAGATCAAACCAAAAGCAGCGCTTCGGCTCCTTAGTATTTTTGAAAGGGAAAACTGGCCACATACCCTTTCGCTTCATGCATTAGACGTTGTACGCAAGCAAACATCGCACAATTATCAATTCATTAAAATGGCAAACAGATTTAATCCACCAATAGAAAATCGCAAGACGTCGCAATTATTAAGAATTGTAGGTAATGAAAGCGAGTGGAATTCTGAAGCTGTCGAATTAGCAACTGTGGAATTGACAAAAAGGAAAGTTGGTAAGAACGAGATAGAAAAAGCAAAAAGATTACAAAAACGGAAAAAGAAAACAATTGCGACTCAGAATGCAGAAAAAGGATATAACCTCTTCGACTTTATTGAAGAACCCTTTTGGACAACCTTTGAGGTTTTGTTTTCATGGGAACTTAAAAAGGACGGATTCATTAGAAAATCAAAACAACAGAAGTATATAAGGTTAGGGATAATTTTGATTGTAATTACACTATACTTTTTGCTGTAGACAAATAACTCACTAAATATGGACTACAAATTACTAATTGCTATAATAGCTTTATTTATTTCTCTTGTTAACCTTTCTTGGAATATTTATATAAAAGTAAAAAGTGAAAAAAGGAAATTGCTGATTCAAAGCTATAAATCAAAATCGAATGACACATTTAATTGTGTTGTAACATTGATAAATGTCGGAAACAAACCAATATTTATTCGAAGAATAGAGCTTGACGAAAAGGTAAACGGAAAAGCTCAAAGAAGGCATTTAGATTTCAATAATTACAGTAAGGAATTTGAGAACGTTCCTATTAATCCAGAAAATTGGAAAACCTTAATATTTAAAGACAATAAGCACTTTAGCTTTTTTGATTCTGAAGCAAAGAAATTTAAGAAAACAAGATTAACAGTTATTACGCCAAAAGGAGAGAAATATTCAACTAAGTGGTTTGGCCAAAATAACCTTAGATAGGTAGTGTATGAAGAAAAATGCCAGCGTACAACATGTGGTAATAAGGCATGGCGGGTTTGTGCAGATTCGACAGGGTCGAATCTCGTGCGAGCTTCTGCTCGGTCGGACAGATTTCCTCTCGTCAATCCGCCACGACCTCATACCACCAACGTTAGGCAATATTTATCTAAGCAATTGAAAAGTCAATAACCTAGTGCAACAAATTAAATATGTACCCAACAATTATGGAAAAGAAAACAGTAACACTTATACTTCTGTTTGTGACATTGATTAATATAAAAAGTCAAACGACAGATATTAAACTCAAGGATATAATTGTAGGCACATGGAATATAGAATATAGAGGCACAACGGTGACAACAGACAATCCTGATGCAAATGAAAATATCGACCTGACTTCAGAATTACTTAAAAAGGAAGATGGCAAAATAGAATTCGTTAATCAAACATATATTTTAAATTCGGACAAATCAGGGAAATATTTAATTAAAGGAACGACTATATATTTAGACGACAAAAAGTATCATTTTGCAATTCATAATAAGGACAAATTTAACCTTGTTAGAAAAATAAATGCAGACTGTTTCTTGACATATATGATTGAACGAAAAAATAAATAAAAACATTGCCTAACAATGGCTATAAAGCATAAGTGAATCGACTTGTTTTGGTTGGTTCGTAGCTTCGGCGAGCAGCGCCAAATCGTTGATTTGGCTTTTGAAATGAAAAGATAAAAACAAATACAACGCTTTGGCTCCGTGAAGTTCGAGAGTGAGTACGGCTAAAAATCACTTACGCTTCATAGCCGCGTCCGTTGTAGCTTATTTCGGGGTTTCTGTATCGGCAGTAGCATTTTGGTCATCCGCCAAAAACCAAAACTTAGTATAACTTGGCCACTAATCCTGA
>NZ_JBPUSJ010000049.1:0-2646 GCF_051851475.1 Carboxylicivirga taeanensis
AAGAAGGATTGGTTTTTCATCCTGAAGATTATGTGTACAGCAGTGCTCGTGATTATAGTGGAGAGAAGGGATTGATAGAAGTGACGGTGATAAAGAAATAGAACTCTACCACGCGAAAGGATTCCCGCGGGAGCCGTGAGTGGAGAGCCACACGAGAGGACTCGTGCGGCAGCAGTGGGCACCGAATATGCCGATGGCAGCTACCAGGATAATTTCTATCTTTATGGAGCAAATGGCTTAATAGGAATCAACCAGGTGAACAGCACAGGTAATAATATAGTATATACGCTCAGCGATGTGCAAGGCTCCATTATGGCAGTGGCAGATGCAACGGGCACCACCCTGCTGGAAGAGTATAGCTACGATGCCTGGGGACGACGCCGTAACCCTACCGACTGGACCTACAACAATGTAGCGGCACCAAGCTATAGCTACCGGGGCTATACCATGCATGAGCATATTGATGAGGTGGAGCTGATTAATATGAACGGCCGTGTGTATGACCCGTGGTTAGCCCTTTTCTTAAGCCCCGACCCGGTAATACAGGCCCCCGGCAACCCCATGAACTATAACCGCTATAGCTATGTAATGAATAATCCATTGAAATATACCGACCCGAGTGGGTATAATTATCAACCGCATAAAACGGATGAAGATAGTTATGAAGAATGGCATAGAGGCAGAGATAGTGGTTGGGGAAGCTCAGGTGGTGGAAGTATGGGAACAAGTCATAGATGGCCTGGTTTTTATGATTCGCGCACTGGCATTACAAATGGGACAGGATTAAATGGAGTATATTATGACTGGGTATCACACGAGTATCGCTCTGTTTATCATAACAACCCATCAGTTGGTTGGGATTATGCAAGGTACGCTACTCGGAATAGCTGGATACGACTTCAGGAAACAAGTGAGCTAAAAACCATTTTAACGACAAATATTAGGAGTTATCTCAGCCAAAATGCCAAAAATAAATCAGGTAGAAAAATGGGGCAGTTTAAAGGGTATAGTAGGCACTTTTTCGACTATGATGCGTCAACGGGTATATATTATGCACCCTTTACCAATATTATGGTTAATCCTATCGCAATTATGGAGGCTGCATATGGAGTAAGAAATGCCAGCAATTCAAGTGCAGGGTGGAGTCCATACAATTTACCAAGTGAAGTAAGATTAGCCTTAGCGGCAGGTGCACCTGCATTTGGCTCTGCTGGGTCATTTATGCACTTCCCAGATGCAATTTCAATTCAAGGGTCTATTGACGTTGTTGGAGGGATTGGAGCAGATTCAAGCATTGGTAACGGAAAATTATTATTACTAAATGGTAAGGGGGCAAGTAAGGCTAATTATAATGATTGGGGTCTTTCATTAGGATTTGATTTAGGAGCTTCTTTTGAAGTAACAGAGTACTATTATCTTGGGCCAGGTCAATTGGATTTGGATATGTTTGATGGTCCAAGATGGGAAGCTACAGGTGGCTTTTCCTTCTATGGCGTTGAGCTTGGAACAGGAGTTGTTGTTGCCCCAGTCCCAACAACTGGAGGTTCTATAATAGGGATTAGCTATCATATTGGTATTTCGCCTCCAGGCCCATCAGGACATGTAAATTATTATGGACAAACAGAAGTATATTAATGGTCGATATTAAATTTTTATTAAAAATAATGGCACTAGGGTGCATAGTTGCATTCGTTGTCATGTTTTTTCATATAAAGTCTATTAAAAAGGATAACGTTAATTTTCCATCACTTAAAACAAGTGATGCTGTAAATGATATTATTATAAGATCAAAAGAGTATAGGGGAGTTTCTTATATTGAAACAGAAACAAATAATAAGTTTAGAATAGAGAATTCAAAAAATTATTTTTATAACCCTATACGGTTATGTGAATTTATACAAGAAGGAGACTCGATCAGTAAACAAAGAAACGTGGATACTATCATTATTTTTAGAGATGACAAAGAGTATTATTTCCTTTTAGGCAAAATAATTGGTAAAGAATAGTTCCCCCGCTCCCGCGCGAATCCTTTCGCGTGGATTAGCAAAGTACAAATAAGTTATCAACAAAAGCTGCTCTATTTTTTAGGGTAGCTTTTGTTATATTTGATGGTATGAGCCGCAATTACAAGTTCTATAATCCTGAAGGCGTTTATTTTGTAAGCTTTGCAGTAGTCGAGTGGTTGGATGTTTTTACCAGAAATGAGTATAAAGCTATTCTACTTGATAGTTTGGAGTTTTGTCAGCAGAAGAAAGGGATGGAACTATTTGCCTGGTGCATAATGACCAATCATGTGCATTTAATATTTAGAAGCATTCAAGGTCAGAAGCCAGAATTGCTATTAGGCGATTTTAAACGTTTTACCAGCAATGAAATCATAAAAGCGATAAAAAATAATCCAAGAGAAAGTCGTAGGGAGTGGCTGATAGAGCATTTTAAGAAAGCTGCATTAAAATCATCAAATGTCAGTAAATGCCAGTTTTGGAGGCATGACAATAAGCCAATTGAGCTGTGGAGCAATAAAGTCATTGAAGAAAAGATTAGCTACATTCATAACAATCCGGTTGAAGAAGGATTGGTTTTTCATCCTGAAGATTATGTGTACAGCAGTGCTCGTGATTATAGTGGAGAGAAGGGATTGATAGA
>NZ_JBPUSJ010000050.1:0-2601 GCF_051851475.1 Carboxylicivirga taeanensis
ATGAAAAGTTAAAAACAAATACAACGCTTTGGCTTAGCTACTTTTGGTAAGTTCGTTAGGCAAAATCCCCTTACAGCGCCATGCAGCCAACCGTTGGCATTAATTTAAAAACCCATAATGAAAAGAATCCTAAGTATTTTATTACTCTTTTTGAGTATCACATCTTTTGGACAAGCAGATATCACCCATAAAATTGATTCACTACTTAAAGTAAAAATCGAATCACAATTTGCTCCCGGAATTACTGTAGGCATAGTTAAATGTGATAAACTAATATATCACAATAGTGCAGGATGTATGAATTTGGAGTACAATATTCCGTTTAATGATTCTACAGTATTTGGGTTGGCTTCTGTTACCAAGCAATTTACATCTGCATGTATTGGAGTGCTTGAAGCTCAAGGAAAACTCTCAGTGGATGATGATGTACGGAAATATATCCCTGAGTTATCACAGCATAGCGACACCATTAGGATTAAACATTTACTAAATCACACAAGCGGAATTAGAAATCATAATGTATTACTCGACTTAAAGGGATTTGACTATGAGCATCAAGGGTATACAAACAAAATGATTCAAGACCTTATGTTCCAACAAAAAGGGATAAATAATCGTCCAGGAGCGAAAGTGTTGTATTCAAATACAAATTATGTGCTACTCGCCTTACTTGTTGAGAGAATATCTGGTCAGGAACTTCATGAATTTGCAAACGAAGAATTATTTACTCCTTTAGGCATGGAGGAATCTTTTTACAGAAATGACCTTAGAGCAATAATAAAAAATAGAGCTTATCCATATTTCAAAGAAAATGGCACATACAGACAACCAAAGTCCCTTACTTTATGCGTTGGTGCAGGCGAAATGGGTAGTACAATTAAAAATTTATCGATTTGGTCGCAAATATTTTTAAATCCACAACACGAATTCTCATACTTAAAGGATTTTGTTACTCATCAAGATACACTTAATAATGGTGAGCTAATGTCTCATGCAAGAGGAATGTTTGTTTCACCATATAACGGCTACACTACTTATAATCACAGTGGTCGAGGTTTAGGTATGCGTTCGCAGTTTATCTGTGTACCTGAGTTAAATATAGCTGTCGTTGCTTATACAAATTCAGAACATATTAATGCTGTATATACTTCATATGAGATACTAGATTTGTTTATCGATAAATCAGAGAATATTAAAATAGAAAAGGAGAGCAAGCAACCCATAAAGCAGAACCTTAAAAAGTTTGTTGGGACTTATCAGGAGCTTAATAGTGATTTAAAGATGAGTATCTTTATTGAAAATGATACCCTAAAAGCAATTAGCAGTTTTGGCAGTAATTCAACTCCTCTCACTCCCCAAAGTATTAATGAGTTTTGTCGTATCAACAATTCTTCCGTCACTTATTCTTTTCAATTGCCAAAAACATCAGATATAGATTTACAGGTTGACTTTGGAGGAGCTATCTTTTACTTTGAACGCATAAAACTTTGCAAAAAGCCAGACTATAATTTAGCTCAATATGTTGGTAATTATTACTCAAAAGAACTTGATGTTACATACAAGCTAAGCGTGTCTGACAATCAGCTATTCCTGAATTATCCGAATAATAACGATATTATTCTCCATGAAGGAGAAAAAAATGTATTTGGAGCAAATAGGAGAACAAAATATTCTTTTCTTAAAAATAAGAAAGGGGAAGTAACCTCGTTTAAAGTTGCTGCTGAGGGAACAGTGAAAAACATATTATTTGAAAAGAAAAACTAATGCCAACAAACCGTAATAATGCATAGCTTGCCGCAGGCGCAACTCAAGCTACGCATCATACGGCAGGCCGTTGTAGTGCATTTGAAAAATGAAGACGATACAGACAATATTTAAGTGGCTAACATTGACCTTCTTTGGAATTACTTTGTTCTCAATAACCATAGGACAAATCCTTCCGATTGAATTTGCGGATTGGAAAGATATGCATCTCTTCTACGATATAATTTTTCAAGGACTTCCAATTACAATTCTTCTGACTATGATTTGGACGATTAAAAAAGAAAGTCCAAAAAGAAGAAAAATAACTATAGGAATATTGACTCCAATAATAGCATTTGCAGCTTTCTTCGGGACAATCTTTCTAATGTTCTCTTTTGGATTTGGAGCTTGGGTGAATCAAGAAATAGTTTATGAGAACAAAGCCAATCCACAAGTAACAATAAATGAACAAATATGGGACATTGGCGCATTTGGTTACGGTGGACAGAGAACCGTTAAACTTAAACCAACTCTCGGACTTTGGAATATTGTAACAGAAATTGACACGACTGAAATAGAAAAAGATAATTGGACTTTAGTTCAACGAGAAGGAGACATTAAGTTTCCATAAAGAAAAAACGCACTACAACAAGCCGTAATAAAGCAGCCTAGTATTCGACAGACTTGGAGGTTGAGTTGGTTGCTGGAACAGAAGTGAAAATAAGAAACGAATAAAAGACATCGGGCCGCTTCATACGGCTGGACCGTTAGCAAATATTAAAACAACAACATGACCACTAGACTATTATTACTTGTACTGTTATTCAGTTTATCATGCTCAAATCAGAATGAAATAAT
>NZ_JBPUSJ010000051.1:0-2594 GCF_051851475.1 Carboxylicivirga taeanensis
TTGAAATGAAAAGTTAAAAACAAATACAGCGCTTTGGCTCCGCTCAATTTGGAAAATTTGTAAGGTTAATTTCGCCTTACGACGCCATGCGGCAGGCCGTTAGCTGCAAGCAACGTACCTGACTAAAACAAATGATTAATGAACAAGAATAAAGAATTATTACAGGAATATGGAGTGTCTACTTTCAAAGGAGTAGTTGGTGCAATTCCTTTTGCAGGTACAGCCTTAAATGAATTGTTATTTGAAGCTAGAAGTAGACTGAAACAAAAGCGCCTAAATAACTTCATTAATAATTTATCAGAATATCTAGCTCAATATAGCGAAGAAGACATATGTTCAGAACAATTAAATAGTGATAAGTTCAGCGATTTATTCGAGGATATACTTCTAAAAGTATCAAAAACACATTCGCAAACTAAATTAAAAGCATTCAAATACCTTCTCGGTAATCAGATAGTTAAAGCAAAAGATATTGATTACGCTGAATTAATGTTTAATATAGTTAGTTCATTATACGAAAAACAACTTCCGCTTTTATATAATCTTGCAAAGAAAATTTCATCTCAATATAATCAGCTAAATATTGATTTAATTGAATTGGAAAAAAGGCATACTATCTTGGATAATGACATTTCAAATGAACAAGGAATGTATAATAGATATGGAGAGAGCTTTAGAAAAGAGATATTTAATCTAAGAAAAGAACAGAAAGAAATCGAATTGCTAATTGAAAAGACGAAAGACGATATCGAAAAGGAAAACGAACCATTTTTGGCAGCGACCTTTGACTGTACGAATTCAGAATTTCATTTCTTAATCAATGATTTGTCTAGCAAAGGTCTTTTAATTGACGTTGGTGTGCATCATGGCGCAAACCCACTTAAATTAGTTGAAATAACAGATTTAGGGAAAGACTTAATCGACTATATAGAAGAATAAATGCCAGCAGCTAACAATGGCTAATAAAGCATAAGTGAGCCGACTGATTTTGGTTGGTTAGTAGCTTCGATGAGCAGCGCCAAATCGTTGATTTGGCTTTTGAAATGAAAAAGATTAAGACAAATACAACGTTTTGGCTCCGTGAAGTTTGGACGTGAATACTGGTTAATTTTCACTTACGCTTCATAGCCGAGTCGTTAGTGGCAATGTAATTTCATGACGTATAATGTTATACAAACTATCTAGAAAGTTAATTTTACCAATAGTGCCGTATGCGATTGTTGCCGGTATTATAATTAGTATCGTTAGTTCAATTTACGATAAGGCTCAAAATGATATAAAAAAGACATACAAATATTGTTACTATGAATTGAATGATTCAATATACAATGCCTATTCTGTATCAAGATTGAATGAATTTACAAGTCTACAACAATTTTATTTAAAGATGTACCATGCTAAAGAAATTGGAATTGGTAGAGAAGTAATGAATATGAGTAGAATATATATGGGTGAAAGGGTGTCTATTCTTGACACAATAAACGATTCAATAATTAAAATTCAGCATCGGAGTGTTTTCTATTATAATGATTCAAGTTCAAAACTAAATAATAGATTAATAAAGGCTTATGTACCTGCACGTGTTCTACATGATAGTATATATTAAATAAAAGGTAGCTCTTGTCTTAGCAAAATAATAAAAAACTGCCACTAACAAGCCATCATAAAGTAGCCCTGGCTTTAGCGTGATTTGGGAGTTTAGTTCCCGCGCCAGCTGCAGTACAAACAAGAAAGCGAATATACCACACGCAACAGTGCCACTTCATATGGCCGAACCGTTGGGGTTAATTACAGAAGGGAACTAGCACTAAATTAATCAGTAAAAAATGAATGAATTCTTTAAGGATATATTACCTATTGGTGTTTTTTTGACTTTTATAGGGACTTTAATAACACTCTATTATACAAGGAGAAATTTAAAGACTACAAAGTACATTGACACTATCACATCGGAAAGAATAAAATGGATTGAAAAACTTAGAGATGATTTGTCAACACTGACTTCTTGGATAACGATATTTGTTTCCAATAATAAATATTTAAACCAACTTATTGACGAATCAGAAGAATTAGAACATCAAGACTTTCAAACTAATCCACATGAAGATGAGCCTTGGCCTATGATTATGAAAGAAATGGCAGATAATAAAGGTGAACAGAATATGTTGGTTAGTGAATTAAAGGGTGTATCAAGACTACGAATTATTGAAAAAATACATTTAATTAAACTTCGATTGAATCCTAATGATGACATTCGTGCTATTGAGTTGTTGGACATTTTATTAGAGTTTTTTACTCCACCAAAATTTGAAACTAAAAAATCAGAGGAGGTTAATAATGCAATTAAAGAATTTATAACAATATCTCAACAGATTTTAAAGGACGAATGGGATAAGATTAAGACGGAGACTAAAAAAGGAAAATAACTAACCCCAACAAACCGCCATAGCGCATAAGGCGATCACTGCGGTTCCGAAGGTTTTCCGCTTCGGTCAGCTCCGCCAAATCGCTGATTTGGCTTTGAAATGAAAAGATAAACTCAAATACAACGCTTTGGCTCCGCTCATTTTGGAAAGTTCGTAAGATTAATTTCG
>NZ_JBPUSJ010000052.1:0-2546 GCF_051851475.1 Carboxylicivirga taeanensis
GAAAAGATAAACTCAAATACAACGCTTTGGCTCCGCTCATTTTGGAAAGTTCGTAAGATTAATTTCGCCTTACGACGCCATGCGGCAGGCCGTTGGCTGTAATATGACGCAACTCCTATCAAAGAAAACCGTCTATAATAGAAACAATTAAAACCAATAAAGAAATGAAAAAGCTTTTAGTGATTAGTTTAGTTATTACGGCAATGTTATCTTGTGAAAAGGACGATAATCATAGAATGAATGTGGACAGAGATTATTTTCCTCTTCAAATTGGCAACCAATGGAACTTTGAATTAGCAGGGAAAGACTCAATAATTGATATAACAAAGATTAATGGAGTTGAGTATTTTGAATTTGTTAATGATTTTGGAACAACTTCATATTATCGAAAACAAGATGACCGAATCTATGTGAAGTCCCTTTCCAAAGAAAATATGGAGGAAATGAAGTTTGATTTAGCTGCTAATATTGATGAGACATGGAAATATGGTCCAGGTTATGTTACCCTTATAAGTAGAAATGCAACTATTTCTATTGGTGATATGCTAATTGATAGTTGCTTACAATTCAATTTCCTAAATAATGATTTAATTGATTATGGATCAACAATTTGGTTAGCACCTGGAATTGGTATAATTCAAAGGACATGTCAGGAATGTTTTGGTTCTTCATTTGAAACTTTAAAACTAGAAACAGCAAGGATAAATAACCAATTGATTGAATTTAAATAAATACTACCGCCAACATTTTGTATAAGTAATGGCAGGCAATATCCTTAAAATCAAATTTTGTAGCCCGTTCAAACTGCGTAGCAGTTTGATATTGAAAAACTCGAAACCTGCCACTACTCATACAATTTGCCGTTGGCAAACATTCCCCACATCTCGCAAAAGGCAAGATTAAATTCTTCAGCTAACGTGCAAATTTAATGGGAATTGTGAAATTTAAAATTTGACGTTAGTCACAATTTAGTGAAGAATGAAAGTTCAGATAGAAAAAATAAATAGAATACTCGGTTCTGATTACAATATTATTGTAGATGGAAAAAAGGATTTTCACGTGTCATGGAAGTCGGGATTTAAAATAAAAGACCGCAAAGACCAGATTCAATTAACAGTTAAAAAGAAGTGGAATATATTTAGGCTTCATCCTAAACTTCTAATTGCTAATCCAAATACAAAACAAAAGTGGATTTTAGATTTTAATGGGAATTCGGAATATTACTTAATAAATGACAATAGGAAAATTAATTTTTACGAGCAAGTTGGCAGGAAAGTAGGGCTTTTTGCAGATAAAACTCAAATCGGATACTTCGATAAACAAAAGAGTGCAAAAATGGGCAACAACAAATATTATTTAATTATAGATAACAATTTGGAGTATTTACCAATAATTGCGACCGTGATTGCTTACGACCGTTATTTTTCATCAAACAACAGTGACACATTCAAAAGTTATGATTACGGAAATATTAACATTGAGCCAAAACAAACTATAAGCTCTAAATGGAAGCCTAAATAAAAAACGTTTGCCAACACGCTAGTATAAAGCAATTGGCGTGCGTGAGTACTTGGAAGTAATTTGGGTAATCGAACTCCGCCAAATCTTTGATTTGGCTCAGAGCAGTTTTAGAGGGTTTGGTTCGTTAAATTGCCAATCGCTTCATCTAGCCAACCGTTGGAGGGCAATAGAACCAAACCAACAGAACTTCTAGAATATAGTAATAATGAATGAACTTAACTTGTTTCTAAAAACATTGAGCGACGTTGAACTTGCAAAGTTCATAGTGTATCGTTATAAAGACTTTGTTGGTACATCAAGAGAAACAATAATTTCAGAAGCAAAAAGCAGAAATTTAAATCATGTTGACTTAAGAAGACTATATAAAGAAGACATTCAACTTGATAAATCGATTAAGAATCATTGCGAACAATGCGGAGCTGCTAAATTTTATACCGAGACAGATTATGAATTAAGACACAAAAGGTATTATAGCATTGAAGTTGCTCTTGAATCTGACAGGTGTCGTATTTGTGGTTATAATCCAGACAAAAATGGTAAAGGTTTTATGAATTGGATTAAGAAGAAGTTAGGATTCTATCATAACACAAGAATTAAGCGCCCTGAAATTGATGGAAATATGTTTACGTAAACATAAACTACTGCCCCCAACAAACCGCAATAGCGCATAAGGCGTTCCGCATATTTTTGTTGGTTCTTAGCTTCGGCGGTCAGCGCCAAATCGCAGATTTGGCTTTAAAGGAAATGTAAATCAAAATATGCGCTTTGGCTCTGCGCAATTTGGAAAGTATGTAAGGTTAATTTCGCCTTACGACGCCATGCGGCAGGCCGTTGTAACCTATTTGTTGGTTAAATATTTACAGATTGATTTTGGTCGTCCGCCAAAAACCAAAGCGTAGTATAACTTGGCCACCAATCTCGACTCGGTTGGTTTCATATCAGCCCAGACGTTCAAATTGAAGTGCCTCTGGAATTGATTTTCAAACGTGAACAGGAATCAATTTGATTTACAAACTGTTTACGCC
>NZ_JBPUSJ010000053.1:0-2473 GCF_051851475.1 Carboxylicivirga taeanensis
GGCATTCGCACCATCGACAGTCCTATCCAGATTCAGGGCGAAGGCCTGGAGAAAGTGAAGCCACAGAACCCGCCGGCAGTAGGAGAGCACACAGTCGCTCAGTTAACTGCTTTGGGCTACAGCGAGGAAGAACTGAAGGCATTGGCAGAAGCGCATGTGATAGGCTTACCCCGTAAATAATTTTAGGAGACAGAACTCGAAGAAAAAAAGTTAGATAATCAAAACAAAATTGGATATAAAATGAAAGAATATAAGTTTATGAAAACCGAGCGCAAAGGAAACGTAGGAATCGTTACTTTCAATCGCCCAGAGGCATTGAATGCGCTTAATGAGCAAGTTGAAACAGAAGTTACTGATGCTTTAATGGAATTTGATGCCGATGACAGTATTGGCTGTATGATCCTTGCTGGTGGCGAAAAGGCATTCTGCGCCGGAGCAGATCTGAAATGGATTGCTTCGCAGGATTTCGAAAGTGCTTATCGTACTGATTTGGCTGCTTATATGGATAAAGTAGCAGAATTACGCAAGCCTGTTATTGCAGCGGTGAGAGGTTATGCCTTTGGAGGCGGTACCGAAATATCTTTAATGTGTGATATGATTCTTGCGGATACAACAGCGAAATTTGGTTTGACTGAAGTAACCTTAGGTGTTATCCCCGGAGGTGGTGGGCCAGCCCGTTTGGCTGCTGCTGTTGGAAAAGCAAAAGCAATGTATTATGTATTGACCGGCAAACCTTTTAGCGCTGAAGAAGCCGAACGAATTGGTATGATTACAAAGGTTGTGGAAGATGGTCAGCTAATGGATGAAGCTCTTAAGGTTGCAACCACAATTGCCAATAATCCACGCTTAGCCGTTTTGGCTGGTAAGGAATCTGTCAATCAACAGGCAGAAGCCCCTCTTATTCCTGCACTGAAAGTGGCACGTCGACTTTTCCACGGGCTGTTCAGTACAGCTGATCAAAAAGAAGGTATGACAGCCTTTGCCGAAAAGCGTAAACCAAACTATAAAAAGTACTAACCCGAATTCAAAAAAATACGATGCGATGGAAAAAGTTATAGTAGAAAAAAAAGGCGGAATTATCTATGTAAATATTAATCGTCCGGATGTATTGAATGCCTGTGATGGCGAAACCTATAATGCAATCGCCGATGCCTGGGAAGAGTTGGAAAATGATTCTACTCTGCGCGTGGGGATAATAAGTGGTGCAGGACGTGCATTTTGCGTAGGAACCGATGTGAAATGGGTGAAGTCACCTGAAGCCGATGGGTATGTAGACCGTTTGTACCCACAATTGCTTTCAATGACCAAACCGATTATAACAGCAGTACACGGTCACTGTAATGGTGGAGGATTGGAGCAAGCCCTGGGCGCTGATATCAGAGTTTGTACCGAAGATGCTCATTTTGGTTCAGGCGAGGTTCGTCTGGGTTGGATTCCCGGTGGTTATGGTACGCAACGACTACCACGTGTGATTCCTTTAGGGATTGCTTTGGAGCTGCTTTATACCGGTGGCCGTATTGATGCACAAGAAGCCTATCGCGTTGGTTTGGTAAACCATGTAGTGTCTTCAGAAGATGAGTTAATGGCCAAATGTGAAGCCATTGCCGGAGAGATTCTGAAAAGTGCTCCACTGGCAGTTCAGAAAATGAAGTCTGTTGTAATGCAGGGGCTGGATATGCCATTAACACAGGCAGTGCGCCTGGAAAAAGAGTATTTTGATTGGCTTATGCGAACTGAAGATTCGAAAGAAGGCGCCTTAGCTTTTGCTGAAAAACGTGCCCCAAACTGGAAAGCCAAATAAATTGTAATAATACATGATGTTGTCGTGGTAAAACATGAGACACCCCGGGGTCAGCTGTTTACAGCTGGCCCTTTTTAAATTAATGACCCTTTTTACGGCGTATGTACTACCAACTTTATATTGGCACCTGAGATTGAATATACTTTTACTAATCATCTTCTCTGCGGCATTTACTTTCATTGCTGTCTACACCAGTTTTCCCGAACAGCTTCTTCTATTTTATGCATGTACATTAAATGTTGTAAGAATCTGAGTATATCAACCTCTCTTGGCTCCTTGTTATTTATAAAGCGGTGTAATTAATAGTTTCGATTTAGCTCGTAGTCATTAACTCAAAATCCAACTGCAAAATTGTTCTGCGTTTATTATTGACTTCTGTTATTCCCGCCTCCTGAGTTTAATAGCTCAATGGTGTACTGATTTGTATTTTTTACTGATTAGTGTACACATTAACAGTGCTTTGTGTTTTAATCATTGTGGGTGTTTGGCAAAGAGTAAGCACAGGCCGATAAGGTCGTAAATTAGGCTTATCATACTTTTATACGACTTTGGTATGATGCGGCATAATACCTTTTTTCCGGTACTTTGCTTCCATGAAAGAAACAACAAAACAGACGACTATTAAAGTGTATTCACAGGCATGTGTCTATCACATCGTACTGCAAGGAAGGA
>NZ_JBPUSJ010000054.1:0-2402 GCF_051851475.1 Carboxylicivirga taeanensis
TTGAACGTCTGGGCTGATATGAAACAAACTGAGTCAAGAAAAGTGGCCAAGTAATACTAAGTTTTGGTTTTTGGCGGATGACCAAAATGCTACTGTCGATACAGAAACCCCGAAATAAGCTACAACGGCCTGCCGCATGAAGCTGTAGCAGAGTTTCGGTGATTGTCCGTCCGAAGGACGACTAGACAATCTGCGAGAGTCTGCCCAACCAAACTACACTGCCGCCTGCTATGCTTTATTGCGGTTTGTTGGTTGCAGTTTTTTATTATAAAATTTCATGAACTTGTTTAAAAATATAATTTCCTTGATTATACTGGCAAAATGAATATGGATTAAAACATTTTATATTATAATCATCTTTCATAATACTTTCAAAACTTGCGAATAGTTGGTTTTGTTCTCGCAGTATTGTTTGCGTTAAACCATAAATAATTGGGAAGATAATTATCATTTCGGATTCAAGTTCTGACAAATTTTGACTCTTGTGCTTATGCTTGTCACATATTCTTTTTGTTATAAAGTTCTTGAATTTCTCTTCTTCGTATTTTTCATTCTCAATTTTAATATTTAAAACTTCTATTAAAAAGGTAGATGATTGGTTAGAAACAACAAAGTCAATAGACTTCCCATTTTGCAAGGTATGTTCATAAGCATCAAAGTTATAGGTTTTACTCAAAGTGATACATGCAGCTAGTTCTCCCATCACGTCTAGTATTGATTGGTCACTGAAATTTAGGATGGAACTTTTAACCAAGTTTCTAAATTTTTTTCCCAATTTCATTTTTAGCCCTTCTCCTAATAAGAAATTTAATGTCTCATATTCAATTCTTATTTGTGTTGAATTATTCTCCGCATGTTCAATCGCTAATTCAAAGAAGCTAGATAAAAAATTAGCTTTTCTTCTTGTTCCGTTATTTTCGTCAACAAATGAATATGCTTTTTTTATAAAATCACCGAACTCCAATTTCGTAATAAATTCGAAAAGGTTTGAACAGTAGATATTGATAAGTGATACACTGTTTTTTACAATGATGTCTATTTCGTTCGAGTCTACTTTTGACATTGTTGAAATTTTATATTTTGAGAAATATTAGGTGTCAGTTTTCGCTTTAACTATAGAATTAGACATCAATACCTTTGTTATAGGGGTAATTCTGACTAACGTAAAAATAAACGTCAGTATTTCAGTGATTCATGATTTTACACTTTCCTTCACATTTCTGATGCATTGATGTCCCCATTCTACGTTAGCTTCAGAAATCAATAAACCTGAAAAATGTTGATTACCTTTATTTTAAATCAATACTATAGGTTTATAGGGGGAATTGCAACCAACGGCCCCACTGCATGGCGTCGTGAGGGATATTATCCTTACGAACTTTTCAAATTGAGCAGAGCCAAAGCGTTGTATTTGTTTTAACTTTTCTTTTAATGCCAAATCAGCGATTTGGCGCTGTTTGCCGAAGCTACGGACTTTCCAAAATACTCGAATCCCGAAATGCGCTATGGCAGCGTGTTGTGTACCGTTTTTCCTTTCACGTTACGGAGTATTAGCATGGCAATACCTATTGTATATAATATTGTATTAACTAAACCATATATTTTAATGAAGAGATTGAATGTTTGCATTGGGTCTAAATTAGAGACTTCGTGCGGTATGTAGTTGTATCCAAAATACATTATCGGTCTTATTAATATTGACAAAACTGAACTTACAAGAAGTAGTATACCGTCAAGAGATTTTTGTTTTATCACATAATAGATAAATACTCCAAGAAGCAATAGTTCTAATGAAAATGAAGTTAGATTAACTACAATATCAACTATATAATTTTCTGTCATTGTTTTAATTAATTTTATTTATTGAAGTCAATTTTTAAAGTTCGGAAGGCAATAAATTCGACCTGAATTTTCTCAATTGTTCCTTTAAGTTCAGCTTTAAAAGTACCTTCGGAATCTGTTTTATATTTTTGGATTGATGTTAGGCCTGATTGGATTGTAACAATAGAAATTAGTGCATTATGCAAAGGTTCTTCTGATTTAGAATCAAACACCTTTCCTATAACGCAAGATTCGTTTAATTTGTGAATGTCCATTGATATTTCCTGCAAGATAACACTGCCGTCACGGTGACCATATCCATAATCAGGTTTCCTATTAACAATTAATTCATTTCGATTATGGTTTTCAACTGTCAATTCAGATAGTGCGGTTAAAGTATTAGCTGATTTACACCCTAAAAGAATAAGAATTAGAGCAAATATTATAGGATTAAATTTCATTATAATGTTGGGTATTCAAATGGCACACAACGGATTGCCGTATGAAGCGGCCCGATGCCTGTATATTTGTTCCTTAATTACACTCAATTGCTGCAGCAAACTGCAACTTTAGAATTACGC
>NZ_JBPUSJ010000055.1:0-2287 GCF_051851475.1 Carboxylicivirga taeanensis
CAAATTGATTCCTGTTCACGTTTGAAAATCAATTCCAGAAACACCTCAATTTGAACATCTGGGCTGATATGAAACAAACCAAGTCAGGATTAGTGGCCAAGTTATTCTAAGTTTTGGTTTTTGGCGGACGACCAAAATAAATCTGTAAATATTTAACCAACAAATAGGTTACAACGGTTCGGCCATATGAAGTGGCCCGATTTGCGTGTGGTATATTCGCTTTCTTGTTTGTGCCCAGGTTCGCACGGGAGCTAAACTCCCAAACCCCGCCAAAGCCAGGGCTACTTTATGATGGCTTGTTAGAGCCAGTATTTTTTCTTAATTCAATAAGTTTTAATTTCATCTCTGGGGCTCCATTTTTTAATAAAACTTGATCATTGATATCAATTGTCATTTTCATCGAATCCCATTGCGAAACGCTAGTGTAGTCATTATTAAATGTATATTCAATATCAACTTTTAAATTACCAACAACTTCAAAATCAACAGTTGCTTTTCTAAAGAATTGAGCATAGTACCAAGAGATCTGTTCTTTATCCTGAATTCCTCTCAAACCAACTTCCTCTTTTCGAATCAGAACATATGAGTTTTCAAAATCCTCGATTGTTGGTTTATCTTCATTGTTAATAGTGGTAATGGCAATCATGTTCATACCAAACTCAGTCTGTATTTCCGAGGTTAAAACAAATGCTCCACCATAATTACCATTTTCAAGTTTAAAAGTCAGACAATCACCTTTTTGAAAAATTGAATCACGTAATACTTTTCGCTTTCTTTTTCTAGGTTTACTCTTCTCAACACTTAACTTTTCCAGGAATGAATCAAGTACCTTTTTTCTTTTATTAATTTCCTTTCTTTCGGCTCCTAACTCTTCCCAAAGTTCTATATCTTTTCCTGACAAGATAATTGTTTTAACTTTCTGAAAAAGGTATGGGTCTAAAGACTTACATTGCCATTGAGCCATTGCTAATGAAAACCAGAAGTTGTTTTTATCTTCATAATCATCTTGAAGGTCAGGATAAGTATTTATGATTTTTTTAGTAATTTCGGATGACTCAAGTCCCTCATCATATAAATCCATAAATTCAGAGTAAATATCCTCATAAATGTCATTTGATGAAATTGCTGTTCCCCAACTTCCCATTTTAAATCAGTTTATTACTTGGTTATTAGTTTTTATTGGCTCTAACGGCCTGCCGCATGAAGCGTATGGAATTTATCCTTACAAACTTTCCAAATCAAGCGGAGCCAAAGCGTTGTATTTGTTTTTATCTTTTCACTTTTAAAGCCAAATCGACGATTTGGCGTTGGTAGCCGAAGCCACTAAACTTGCAAAACAAGTCGGACTTCATATGCTTTATAGCGGCTTGTTGCCCAACGTAATTTTTATGATACAACAGTTATTATTAATCTTTAACACAACGAATCGAATAACCTCCTGCTTTACTTCCATCCATTCTCCAAATATTACTACGATTGAAGTTTATCATTCTTATCCAAGCTTTTTCAACATTATTCTCTGTTGCAGTCCACCAGACACCACTCATTCCAGGTTGAAGAAAATACGCTTCTTCTCTAATTCCAGAGGGTATCGCTAGAAAACCAGCTTCTCCAAATGAAGGATTCTTTTCTAATTCACCATCATCCCATAATTCTTTCTTTCCAGCTAGTTTACTTCCTTCATTTATTCCTCGATAGCCTCGTTCAGTTTCAATTTCTGAATTTGTCATGCCCATGGTTTTTTCTAATTCTTTCCAATCTGAATCAGTCGGAACATGCCAACCACTTGGACATAATTTATTAGTCTCAATAACGTACCAATTATATATTGCCCCATATGTTTCTCCATAGGATTCATAATCATTATCAAACCAACAGTATCCCGCACTTGTCATATTAGCCCAATCAAAATCACCTATTATTAATGGAATTTCAGTGCCATCATTATATTTGGTGGTCTTAAGGTTTTCCGCCATCCACTCTTGCTCGCCAATAGTAATTGTTTTATAGGTATTTCCATCTTGGTCAAGGAGTGTTCCATAATCAAAGTCTTTCGAGTTATCTGGATTTTCATCCTCGTTATCACATGCTGAAAAGCTAGTAATGATACAAAGTGATAACAACAATAGTCTTATTGAAGCTAAAAGTGTTTTCATAGTATTCAATTTTAGGTGGTTATTTTTTATGTTGGGCAACGGATTGCCGTATGAAGCGGCCCGATGCCTGTATATTTGTTCCTTAATTACACTCAATTGCTGCAGCAAACTGCAACTTTAGAATTACGCAA
>NZ_JBPUSJ010000056.1:0-2283 GCF_051851475.1 Carboxylicivirga taeanensis
CGTGAACAGGAATCAATTTGATTTACAAACTGTTTACGCCGCTCTTAATCAGTATTAGTTGGTTATAAGCTGCTTTAACAGGCTTTCGCACTTTTATTTTCGGAAGCTTGATTTTCAAACGCTGGCGTAAAACACCTTCATATTTGGTTTTTGGCTATGTGAAAAGCTGAACATTAGATTAAATTAAGAAGATAAAATAACAAGCTACAACATGCTGCAATAAAGCATAGCTAGCGCACTTTGGGCGGTTTGTAAGTCCAACCGATTGTCTGTCCTGCCGGACGGACAATCTCGCGTAAGAAGTGCTACGCTTCATGCAGCCACCGTTGTGTACAATGCAAAAAAACCAAACCATGAAAAAATTAATTACAATCGCAATTTGTGGACTAATGAGTCTATCTGCTTTCGGACAGGAACTAAAATCAAATAAGGTAGAACAAATTGGCTATGCACCAAAGCTTGACAAAGCTTATAGTGACGAGTTAACAGAAACACAATTGAAAGCTAGACAAGACTATAAACTTGGGTATTCGTTGATTGGAAGACATAATTTTAAAGAAGCAATACCATATTTGAAGAAAGCTATAGAAATCGATACTACGGGTAATTGTGGAAGTCGAAAGAATGGAATGGCTTATAGTGAAATTGGATATGCTTATACAAGACTTGGTGAATTTGATAATGCATTACCCTATTTAACTAAAGCTATTGAGTTAAATAAATATATACCAGAGCCATATTTAAGTTTAGCAATAATTCAGATGCAAAGAGGAGATAAAAAGAAAGCTGAAGAGACTCTTACGACTTCAATTGAATACATCCCGAATTATGCAATGAGTTATGTGCAACGTGGGTATTTATATAATTCTGACAAGAAGTATAAATTAGCACTAAATGATTTTAAATCATATTTAGAATTAATTGATAAACAAAATCATCAACAACAGACTCAGCCATTAACTCTTGATATTAAAAAGCAAGTGAAAGAGCTTGAGGCAAAATTGAATAAATAAGCACTGTACACAACAAACCGCAATAAAGCATATGGAGTCCGGCTCTTCTTGAAAGTTCTGTGGCTTCGGCAACCAACGCCAAATAGTTGATTTGGCTTTAGAAAAAAAAGTTAAAAACAAATACAACGCTTTGGCTCCGCTCATTTTGGAAAGTTCGTAAGGATAAATCTCCATACGCTTCATGCGGCAACCGTTAGCAAACATTAAAAAACACATGAGACAAATTTTATTAATAGTATTCATTTTTACAGTTTTTAATAGCTGTAACGAACAGAAAAAAGAATTGAAGGAAACAATTGGACAATCTCTAATTGTAAAAGATTCAATTGGGACTTTTTCTGTTTTATCTCTTCTTGACTCAGGTCTGATAGTTAATGCGAACACATACAAAATTGAAAAATCTATAAATAGAAAATTTGGAAGACTAGAAATACCAATAAAAGTGTGTGCGACTTTTGAGTCAAAAGGTTATGGAAATGTAGATAGTCTAATGCTAAATTATAATGGAAAGACACATAAAATATTTGTTAAAGAATTATTTATGTCAAGTCCTAATGGTATGGTGGTATTAGACGAAATTAAAGATAACCTGATTAGATTTGAAGATTACAATTTTGATAATAAACCAGATTTAGCAGTTTATAATAGCGCTAGTGGAATGAAGAATATATTGGAAGACAAATATATCTATAGTAAAGAAAGTGGTCAATTTGTTTATAACAAGATACTTTCTAATCATTCGAATTGCCAACCTGATTCAGTAAATAAAACAATTTACACTCTCGGACAAGGAGGAATGGCAAGTATGATATATGGTTCAGCAACATATAAATGGGAGGACGTTAAATTGGTTAAAATAAAAACTGTAAAACAGGACTATATTGATTCACTTGACATTTTTGTTAGAGAAATTAAAGAGCTTGTTGATACCACTTGGATTATGACCGTAGATACTCTGACTGAACAAAATGCTAAGGAATGGAAATAACGTTTGCTAACAAACCGCAATAAAGCATATGGAGTTACACTAAATTTGGAGGTTTTGTAGCTTCGGCAAACAACGCCAAATCGCCGATTTGGCTTTAAAAATGAAAAGTTAAAAACAAATACAACTCTTTGGCTCTGCTCAATTTGAAAGGTTTGTATGGTTAAATCTCCATACGCTTCATGCGGCCAACCGTTGTAGCTTATTTCGGGGTTTCTGTATCGGCAGTAGCATTTTGGTCATCCGCCAAAAACCAAAACTTAGTATTACTTGGCCACTAATCCT
>NZ_JBPUSJ010000057.1:0-2153 GCF_051851475.1 Carboxylicivirga taeanensis
CTGGCCCGTGGGTGAGCAGCAAATTCCTCAAAAGCCGCACAAATCCCAAAAACACTTCGAATCCGGCTTAAAAACATTGGGTTGTGCCTAACGGCCTGCCGCATGGAGCGTAAAGGAATTTAACCTTACTTACTTTCCAAATTGAGCTGAGCCAAAGCGCTGTATTTGTTTTTAACTTTTCATTTCTAAAGCCAAATCAGTGATTTGGCGTTGGTAGCCAAAGCTATGAACCAAGCAAGATGCACTGCACCCTTTATGCTCTATAGCGGTTTGTTGGGGTTAGTTTTTATTCTTTTTGCCACTCTATTAATTTGCTGATTCTCTATAAACATTTCATAGGCTTCAGAATATTTACCTAAATTCATTTTACAGTGATATTTAGAAGTCTGTAGGTAAAGTTGTCCTGATTCAGTTTTAGCTAGATTAAAAAGCTGCTCATATTCTTCAAGTGCACTTTTAAATTTTCTGTCTCTGTATTTAATGTCTGCGGAAATGAGCAAGGTTTTAAATTCACTGGATTCTTTTCGGATAGTCTTTTTAATTCGTTTAGTTAATTGTCTATCTGTCTCGATTGTCAATGCGTGTCTTTCAAGCGCAAGTCTTTTAAGTTCTATTGATATTTCATTTTCAGCATCTATTTGTAAATGAGAGTCAAGGTAACGATATACCTGATTGTTATATTCTTTTTGTTTTTCAATAACCAGGTCATGTGGCACCTCAATAAAATCAAATATAAACTTGAATCCGAATCGTTGTTCTACAAGTTCGAGTTCTTCATTTGTATTCAGTGGTTCCCCAAGATGGCCTAATCCACTTAATTTCAGAATTTGAACCTTCGATTCGTTTAAATCTTGAATTGCCATCAATGAATCATATGGAATCAACTTATTGAAATACTCAATAGCAATACTGTCAGCCTTAATTTGTGAATAAGCACTAATTAGCAGAAAAAAGCTTAATAATATTGTTGTCGTTATCTTCATCAAATTAACCCCAACGGCCTGCCGCATGAAGCGTATGGAATTTTAACCTTACTAACTTTTCAAATTGCGCATAGCCAAAGCGTTGTATTTGTTTTTAACTTTTCATTTTTAAAGCCAAATCAACGATTTGGCGGTGGTTGTCGAAGTCACAAACCTTCCAAAATCAGTCGACCTCCATATGCTTTATAGCGGTTTGTTAGCACCAGTTATTGTTAAGAATTTTAATTTTATTTATTCTATCAAAAGGAATATTCTTCTTGGTTAATTTAACCTTCTCATCGTCTACATGAAAATTGTCAATTATTACAATTATATTGCTTGTAGTTTTATATTTAAGCGTATATAGTTCAATATTAGCGATAGCATCATTAAGCTTATCTGTATGAATGCTATGCATAAACTTTTGAATCGTAAGAATCGATTTAGATAATTCAACTATTAGTGGTCGAATATCAATATTACTATTAATGTTCATCAATTCTTTATGAACAGGGCCAAAAAGTTTTTTCTCACCTTGCATACTCATAATAGAAACTTCCAATATTACATCCCCAATCATATCTTCTGGATTCGCTTCTTGCTTTCTAGATTTAAAGTGAATTGATTGAATTGGAAAGCCTAAATGCATTGCGTAGTTCCTTAGTCTGTATAGAAAGCGATATGAAAAATATGAATCGTATAATTTACTTGTTAATTCTTTAAAGTCTAAAATTTGTTGTGAGTCTTTTCCAACATGCCTTTTTATATAACTCTCCGCATTATCTAAGAAAAACTTGAAACTCGAAAGAATATTTAAAATATGCTTATTAACCTCGATAATGAATTCTGTATTTTCTATAGCTTGAAAATTGAATTTTGTTATAGGAATACCTGAAATCTTTGTCAGAAACTCATTGTAGTCAGACAGGTTGTTTTGTAAATATTGGAATACCTCTAATTGTGTACTATAAGTATTTATTAAATCGCAATCTTCTAGCAAGGATTTACGGCTTTCTTCTGATAACGATTTTTTCTCAACAAAATCATGTCCCTCTAAAGTATAAAGCTTTGCCATATTTATTTTTTAATTGGTGCTAACGGTTGGCCGCATGGCGCTGTAGCAGATTCTGCGTTGAGATTGTCCGTCCGAGAGGACGAGACCATCGAGGCGGGAATCTGCCCAACCAAAGT
>NZ_JBPUSJ010000058.1:0-2088 GCF_051851475.1 Carboxylicivirga taeanensis
AAACGCTGGCGTAAAACACCTTCTCATTTGGTTTTTGGCTTAGTGCAAAGCTGACCATTAGAGAAATTAGGAAGATAAAATAACAAGCTACAACATGCTGCTATAAAGCATAGCTGGCGCACTTTGGGCGGTTTGTAAGTCCAACCGATTGTCAGTCCTGCTGGACGGACAATCTCGCATAAGAAGTGCTAAGCTTCATGCAGCTACCGTTGTAGCTTATTTCGGGGTATCTGTATCGGCAGCAGCATTTTGGCCATCCGCCAAAAACCAAAACGTAGTATAACTTGGCCACTTTTCTTGACTCAGCTTGTTTCATATCAGCCCAGTCGTTCAGATTGAAGTGCTTTTGGAATTGATTCTCAAACGTGAACAGGAATCAATTTGATTTACAAACTGTTTACGCCGCTCTTAACCAGTATTAGTTGGTTATAAGCTGCTTTAAAAGGCTTTCGCACTTTTCTTTTCGGAAGCTTGATTTACAAACGCTGGCGTAAAACAACTTCATATTAGGTTTTTGGCTTTGTGAAAAACTGAACATTAGAGAAAGTTAAGAAGATAAAATAACAAGCTACAACATGCTGCAATAAAGCATAGCTAGAGCACTTTGGGCGGTTTGTAAGTCCAACCGATTGTCAGTCCTGCCGGACGGACAATCTCGCATAAGAAGTGCTACGCTTCATGCAGCTACCGTTAGGGCACATAAAATCAAACGAACTGCAACATTGAAACAATTATAAAAATGAAAAAACATCTCAAATTCGGACTACTTACAGTATTGATTGGATTAATAATGACAGGTTGTAAATTCAGTTATACAGAACCATCAGAAAAGACTACTGATTTAGGAGACAATTCTTCTATTCTGATTGCCAAAAAATCATTGAGATACATTCAAGAAAATAAAACGGATAGTTTAAAAGGATTATTGAATAGTAAAGTATTAAAAATGGCAAAACCAGAACAGATTGACTGGTTGATGCGAGAAGGAAAATTAGTTCTTGATAATTATGAGTATCCAAATGACACAAGTGTTTTAAAATCTCAGAAAACAAACTATTCTATGGGAGGAAAGCAGGTGATTGAAATGTTTAGTTTCCCATTTCAGAGTAAAGTTCATAAGGATTCCGTAAAATATTTTCATATCACTGTAACTGACCACGAAATTTATAGATTGTTGCTAAATGATTATCCTCCAGGTATGCGAATAATTGAACCAAAGCATTCTGAACCGCATAAAGGCAAAATCAATATGCAGACAGATAACTTAAAATGGTTTAGAATATGGTACGATGGTGGTGTTTATAATAAAAAGAGATTTAAAAATGAGACTGGATTTTATGCTGTATCAGGTGACAACCAGAAACTTGATGAAATAGGTGTTAAAGATAAATTTCAAAAAATATTCAACTTGATTAATGCTGCCGAGTTTGACTCTTTAGATTTTAAATACCTGCGAGAAGATGAAGTAGGTGACCCTGAATGGATTTATTTAAGAATGAAATTTAATGATGAGGAATATAAAAACCTTGGAGAATTTGAGATTTCATATTTCATAAAGGAGGAACAAGGAAAAAAAGAAATAATGTCTGATTATATTATCCTAAAACACACAGATAAGACAAGATATTTAATGCGAAAAGATAAAAACCAAAATATTATTAAAATTTTGACAGAAATTGCACATTATGATTATGGGGATTATTATGAAAGATACCCATAGTAATTACGTGCCCTAACAATGTGTCATACCTAATGGCGGGGAAAGTAGTAAATTTCAAGGTTTGTGGCTCGCATCAACACCATCACGGTTTGATAGTGAAAAGCTACGAAGACCGCCACTACGCATACACTAAACGTTGTAACCTATTTGTTGGTTAAATATTTACAGATTGATTTTGGTCGTCCACCAAAAACCAAAACTTAGAATAACTTGGCCACTAATCTTGACTCGGTTGGTTTCATATCAGCCCAGACGTTCAAATTGAAGTGCCTCTGGAATTGATTTTCAAACGTGAACAGGAATCATTTTTATTTACAAACTGTTTACGCCGCTCTTATTCTGTTTTAAGTTGACTATAAGCAGTTTTA
>NZ_JBPUSJ010000059.1:0-2077 GCF_051851475.1 Carboxylicivirga taeanensis
CGAATGTGGGTTGCTGGCCCGTGGGTGAGCAGCAAATTCCTCAAAAGCCGCACGAATCCCAAAAATACTTCGAATCGGGCTTAAAAATATTGGGTGGTGCCTAACGGCCTGCCGCATGGTGCGTAAGGCGATTTTAACCTTACAAACATTTCAAAATGAGCGGAGCCAAAGCGCATATTTTGTTTTAACTTTTCATTTTAAAGCCAAATCGGCGATTTGGCGTTGCTTGCCGAAGCCACGAACCTTCCAAAACTCGCTAAACGCCTTATGCACTATTGCGGTTTGTTAGGTGCCGTATTTTATTGTTCTATAGGAATTGGTATTTTGTAAAAAGGGTCATGAGTCATACTAAGCTTATTTAAAATTCTTTCATTTCTTAAATTCAAAGTCCAACTTCCAAGATCCTTACTTTCATTCATTTTGACTTTCATTAGTGTGATTTCATCATTACTCTTGAAGTCATGCCATTTTAGTTCTATAGATTCAAATTTCCCAATTGTTTTTGGTCTGTAGATTGAATCATAATTAGTTCCAATGGTCTGTTTATAAACCCCAACCAAACTATCTTTCTCAGAGTCGGTTAAATTGAACAGCGTCAAATTCCAAATAGTGTCAGCGACACATTGACAAAATAAGTCTGAGTCATTAATGTTCTTGTAATTTTTCCAACTTCTTTCTATATCTGAGCTTAATAAAGTCCAGTCATTAGTGATTCTGTCGCCAATCTTATATCCATTGATTTTATTCTGCTTTTGGATATTACATTGTAGTGATATAAAGACAATTGCTATTAAAGCTATGATTCTTAATCTTTTCATTCCCATATTCTGACTAACGTAAAAATAAACGTCAGTATTTCAGCTATTTACAATTCTGTGCTTTTCTTCAATTTTCATCTGCTTTGATGTCCCCATTTTACGTTAGCTTCAGAAATCCATAAGCTTTAAAAGTATTGATTACCTTGATTTTAAATCAATACTATGGGTTTATAGGGGGAATGGCACCTAACGGTTGGCCGCATGGCGCTGTAGCAGATTTGCGTTGAGATTGTCCGTCCGAGAGGACGAGACTATCGAAGCGGGAATCTGCCCACCCAAAGGCTTGCTGCCCTGCTATGCGCTATAGCGGCGTGTTATAGCTCGTGTTTTTTTGTCGTTTTTCTTTTCCCCATATCTTTTTCATCAATAAGATTTCCATTGGAATCATAAAATTTCCAAATTCCTATTGGCTTGTTATGAAGAAAATAACCCTGTTGTTCAATTTTTCCATTGTCGTGATAAAATGTACAGGGGCCTTCTTGGTAGTTGTCTTTATAGTTTATATTACTCGCTAGTTGACCATTTTCATGGTATGTATCAAAAGTCCCATTTTGCAAACCATTTGTAAAGTAACCTACTTGAAGAGTATCGCCATGTTCGTAATATGTTTCAAATTTCCCATTTTGCTTGTCATTCAGCCAATAGCCAATTTGTTGAATAGCTCCGCTTTCATAATAGATAACACTTCTGCCATTTTTCTTACCGTTAACCCAATTAAATTGCTCTTTTAACTGTCCATTTGGATAAAATGTCTTTGACAAACTATCTAAAACTCCACATTTCCAATAGGATTCTTCGATAAGTTTCCCTTCTTCAGAATAATATGTCGCTAGTCCTTCTTGTAAATCATTATTAAAATTGATTTTTGACTTTATAGTACCACTAACATAATAGAATGTCCATTCGCCTTGCTGTTTATCTTCCTCCCAAATTCCAGATTCTTTTATTTTTCCATTCTCATAGAATAGAGTTGCAACACCATGCTTTTTAAGATCCTTTAGATATCCAGAACTTTTTATTGTACCATCTTGATAATGTGTTTCAACTTTTTGACTACAAGAATTTAATGATGATAGAAGAAGAATCACAATTGTAATTATCACAGCTCTATTTAATATTTCAATTTTCATTTTTGTGTTGGTTCAGTTTTTTTGCATGAGCTATAACGGTTGGCCGCATGGCGCT
Organism: Carboxylicivirga taeanensis; assembly: GCF_051851475.1. Classification (NCBI taxonomy): domain Bacteria; kingdom Pseudomonadati; phylum Bacteroidota; class Bacteroidia; order Marinilabiliales; family Marinilabiliaceae; genus Carboxylicivirga; species Carboxylicivirga taeanensis. The sequence continues at coordinate 2,004 of NZ_JBPUSJ010000059.1, forward strand.
GTAGCAGATTCTGCGTTGAGATTGTCCGTCCGAGAGGACGAGACCATCGAGGCGGGAATCTGCACACTCAAAGT
>NZ_JBPUSJ010000060.1:0-2066 GCF_051851475.1 Carboxylicivirga taeanensis
GCTGGCCCGCGGGTGAGCAGCAAATTCCTCGAAAGTCATAAGAATCCCAAAAATTCCTCGAATCGGGCTTAAAAATATTGGGTTGTGCCTAACGGCTGGTGCATGGTGTCGTTGACATCCCGGAGGGTGGCAATGCACTATGCATATTGTTAGGCAACGTTGTTATATAGTATTAAGAATAGATTCCAATTTATTCAAATTCTCTTCACTGTAACCTACAATCTTGTGAGTTACTTTCAGGTTATTGTCAACAATTATATGGGTTGGTAATGCAGTAACCTGATAATCATCAGCATTAACGGTTACTATATGATACAAGAATGGATGCTTTGGTAAGAACTGTGTTTGTAGTTGTTCTTTTGATGCGTGATATGTAAGTGCGATAAAAACAACTTCTTTGTTGTTTGCTTTATTAACTATCTCGTTTAATTCAGGCATCTCTTTGATGCAAGGTGCACATCCTGTACTCCAAAAGTTTAGGACAATTGTTTTTCCTTTTAACTCATCAGAATTAAGCGAAATGCCGTTGATATCCACAAAATCAAACGAAGAAATTTCTTGACCTACTTCAAAGGCGATTCTTTTGTTATAATTTGTATCCAATTCTGCAAATGAAATGTCCAATTGAGGCATTTGCCTTTCCTTAATTTGGGTATAATTAAAAATGCCAATTGGTTGTGTGAAATGCCATGTATCTCCATTATCTTTTGATACTCCTAACAATCCTGCTTCCTTGTCTCCAATATTAAAAGTATAATATGCTTGTTGTGTATTATTGAATATTCCAAAGCGTATTAATTTAATATTTGAAAACTCACGTGTGTCTCTTGTTAACATTTTTTCCCACATTGAATATAAGCCAGTTTTGTCCTCAAAGGGATACTGTTCTTCAGTTAGATAGTCTGCATATGTTTTGAAGTCGTCATTATTTACTGCTTTAATTAGAAGCTCAGCATTGGCTATGGCATTTTTCTTATATTCTTCTTGAGCATTGGTCAATAATGAAATGATTAAGAGCGCAATGGTAATGGTTAAAGTTTTCATATTCTTGTTTATATTTTTTCCGCAGACTTACTATATTTTAGAAACTTTTATTGATGTAATAAGCTCTTCATATGATTTGCGATATTTTTCATATGCTGCATTGTCTTTGGGCAAGAAAGTGTATTTTATTATAGTATTATCAATCTTGATGTATGTTATAATGAAAGCTTTTTTACTCTTGTTACTTTTTAATTCAATTGCTTTTCCACTCGAAACGGAATTGTGAAGTATATTTTCAAGTTCAGTAACCTTTATGCGTTTATCATTCTTCTTATAATACTTAACCTCATTTTCAATATATGAGTCCAAATCTGTTTCTATGGGCAAGTCATTAAACCATTTTTTTGTTATGGTAGTATTCTTTGTTAGTGATTCTTGCAGAAGATAAAATGTCGCAAATTTATTTTGTCGGTCAATGTTTATATCATTTTCCCATATCAAAGGCAATATCTGTTCAACAGCATATTTATTGTTATAAACGGAAATTGACCTGCCTACTGGACAAGCTGCTCCTTTAGACGTTTGAGCTTTTAAAATTGGAGCATTAAATACAAAAAAGATTAGTAAAGTGCTAGTGAGTAGTCTTTGTTTTGTTTTCATAAATAGGTTTTGATTAATATAGTTTTCTTGATGTGCGATTATTTCTATTCTGACTAACGTAAAAATAAACGTCAGTAATTCAGTGATTTACAACTCTGTACTTTTCTTCAATTTTCATCTGCTTTGAAGTCCCCATTTTACGTTAGCATAAGAAATCCATAAACCTAAAAAAGTATTGATTACCTTGGTTTTAAATCAATACTATGGGTTTATAGGGGGAATGTTGCCTATCGGTTAGCTGCATGATGCGGTAGCAGATTCGCGGTGCTGATTGTCCGTCCGACAGGACCGACAATCGAGGCGGGAATCGGCCCAACCAAAGCGAGCCGGACTGCTATGCATTATTGCAGCTTGTTGTAACCTGTTATTTTATATTCCTAATGTCTCTAATGTTCTGCGTTGTGCTGAGCCAAAAACCAAAT
>NZ_JBPUSJ010000061.1:0-2032 GCF_051851475.1 Carboxylicivirga taeanensis
ATGTGTCACGAAGATGGGAATCATCTAAAAGTTCTTTGAAAATATTGGATAGTACCTAATTTAAACGATTAAATTAGAAAAGGTAAAAGTGAAACCTGAAGTCAATCGCCTTATAGAGATATAAGGTAAACAGCTATTAAAATTTCTAGAGACATTTAAAAATTTTAATACAACGAAGAGTTTGATCCTGGCTCAGGATGAACGCTAGCGACAGGCCTAACACATGCAAGTCGAGGGGTAACATTGTAGCTTGCTACAGATGACGACCGGCGCACGGGTGCGTAACGCGTATGAAACCTGCCTTATACTGGGGGATAGCCCGAAGAAATTCGGATTAATACCCCATAACGTTATTAGACCGCATGGTTTGATAATTAAAACTCCGGTGGTATAAGATGGTCATGCGTGACATTAGCTAGTTGGTGAGGTAACTGCTCACCAAGGCGACGATGTCTAGGGGTTCTGAGAGGAAGGTCCCCCACACTGGTACTGAGACACGGACCAGACTCCTACGGGAGGCAGCAGTGAGGAATATTGGTCAATGGACGCAAGTCTGAACCAGCCATGTCGCGTGCAGGAAGACTGCCCTATGGGTTGTAAACTGCTTTTATACGGGAAGAATTGTAGCTACGTGTAGTTATTTGCCGGTACCGTATGAATAAGCATCGGCTAACTCCGTGCCAGCAGCCGCGGTAATACGGAGGATGCGAGCGTTATCCGGATTCATTGGGTTTAAAGGGTGCGTAGGCGGAATAGTAAGTCAGGGGTGAAAGTTTGCGGCTCAACCGTAAAATTGCCTTTGATACTGTTATTCTTGAGTACATTTGAGGTAGGCGGAATGTGTTGTGTAGCGGTGAAATGCTTAGATATAACACAGAACACCGATTGCGAAGGCAGCTTACTAAACTGTAACTGACGCTGATGCACGAAAGCGTGGGGATCGAACAGGATTAGATACCCTGGTAGTCCACGCCGTAAACGATGATAACTAGTTGTTTGCAATAGACCGTAAGCGACAAAGCGAAAGCATTAAGTTATCCACCTGGGGAGTACGTTGGCAACAATGAAACTCAAAGGAATTGACGGGGGCCCGCACAAGCGGAGGAACATGTGGTTTAATTCGATGATACGCGAGGAACCTTACCTGGACTTAAATGTAGAGTGACAGCTTTAGAGATAGAGTTTTCTTCGGACACTTTACAAGGTGCTGCATGGTTGTCGTCAGCTCGTGCCGTGAGGTGTCGGGTTAAGTCCCATAACGAGCGCAACCCACGTTGTTAGTTACCAGCACATAATGGTGGGCACTCTAACAAGACTGCCGGTGTAAACCGCGAGGAAGGTGTGGATGACGTCAAATCAGCACGGCCCTTACGTCCAGGGCTACACACGTGTTACAATGGTCGGTACAGAGGGCAGCTACCTAGTGATAGGATGCGAATCTCAAAAACCGGTCTCAGTTCGGATCGAAGTCTGCAACCCGACTTCGTGAAGCTGGATTCGCTAGTAATCGCGCATCAGCCATGGCGCGGTGAATACGTTCCCGGGCCTTGTACACACCGCCCGTCAAACCATGGAAGCCGGGGGTACCTGAAGTCTGTTACCGTAAGGAGCGGCCTAGGGTAAATCTGGTAACTAGGGTTAAGTCGTAACAAGGTAGCCGTACCGGAAGGTGTGGCTGGAACACCTCCTTTCTGGAGAATATTTTGATAGCCGATTTTAGGCTTTCATTTTTACCAAAGTACTATTCATCATTACAGCGTCAAGCAATCCTACGGGATAAGACGACACTGCAACAGTCCCGTAGCTCAGTTGGTTAGAGCACTACACTGATAATGTAGGGGTCGGCAGTTCAAGTCTGCCCGGGACTACCATTTGCAAGATGTGAGAAAAGAGAAAAAGAGAAAAGAGCGATCAGCTCGTGACTCACCACTCAAAACTCATCTCTAAACATGGGGGATTAGCTCAGCTGGCTAGAGCGCCTGCCTTGCACGCAGGAGGTCATCGGTTCGACTCCGATATTCTCCACATTTTT
>NZ_JBPUSJ010000062.1:0-2018 GCF_051851475.1 Carboxylicivirga taeanensis
AAACTACGGCCCATAACACGCTATATGCACTATAACAAAAACCGCTATTATAAATATAATATCAGTTTCTATTACAGCCCATATAGCTACCGTTGGCAGCAAGGCAGAGAGACCGCAGAAAAATACATTATAGTTTTTGATGAATGAATAAAGAATTATTTTTGTAATTGAAAATATAAATTAATTAGAATATGGCAGTTTATTGCATATCATATGATTTGAAAAGTGGAAATTATGACGATTTGATTCAGGCAATTAAAGACTATGGCAAATGGTGGCACCAGTCAGAATCAACTTGGTTTATTGAAACTTCTCAAGCAGCAAAAGATATTTTAACGAATTTAAAAGCTTACACGAATTCGGGAGATAAGTTAATTGTGATTAAAGTTCAGAGAAATTGGTGGGCAGTTGGTCATACCGATGAAGAATATGAATGGATGAAGAAAAGAAATTATTAGATTATGATTTTACAAGTAATTTTAAATATAGCTACAGTTACGGCTGAATCTACTGCCGCTTCTACGTCAATGAACTCTGAGGCAATATTAAGTATAGTAACAATTTCTATTTCTACGATACTTTCTATTGGAGCAATAATACTATCAATATGGTTTTACAAAGAAAGTACGAGCCAAAATAAAGAAACAGCTTTAATGCAAACCGAAATGAAAAATGCAGTTGAAAAGCTAGAGCAGTTATATAATAGGACATATACTGACACATTTGGTGCGTTAAAAACACAATTAAGTGCAATGCAAAAGCACATTTTTACTTCTTCTGTGGGTGACACAGATAATAGTGAACCGAATCAATTACGGTTCTCAATATTAGGCTGTGTTACAGACAAGAAATCATTGACAGTAGATGAATTATGTACTCATTTAAAAGGTTTTCAGAAGGGTGAAATAATAGAGATGATATGCGAAATTCAAAAAGATGGAATTGTAGATTTTAATGGAACTCAGATAAATACAATCATTAAAGAACAACCTGTAGAGGGAGTTGGTGAGGAATAAGCCCAGCTGCCAACACTTTGTATAGTGCATAGCGGGTTTTGTGCTAATATTGAGCATTATCACTCGCCTGAACATTAGTGATTATTTGAAAGAAAATCTCACGTAATCCGCTACGACACCATACAATTTACCGTTGGCAAGCATAAGAAAATGAAAATCCATACGATATTGATTTTATTGGTACTGTTTGGTACTAATGGAATAAGCGCTCAGAATAATAAAATGACCAATAACCAATTAAAAGACAGTTTATATAACTTCATAAAACCAACTTATCCGAGCATTGAAATTGAAGTAAATGCAGATAAGAACGGTAAAAACCATATCTACTTTACAGAGAAAAAGTTCGAATTATTGTATCCTCAACAAAGGTATCACTATCTGATTCATAAAATTCCTGAAGATTTCTATAATGAATATTTACAAAATACTGTGTGGTATGAATTGGCTCCAGATGAGAAACCTGAAGATTTGGACTATCATGATGAAGAGACAATAAAATCAATAAAGGATATAATACTAGAAATTCTAAAGGCAAAAACAGACTTTGTAAAAAAGTTGGATTCTCAATTTATTAAAAATGACCCAGTTGAATGTTTTGGTGATTTTAGACATTCAAAAAGTATTCTGACAAATTTAGGATTTAATGAAACTGAGCAATTCGATATATTTCATGTTTTAATGCATGAAGGTGGTTACTGTGACTGTGAATTGCTTTACAATGTATTTAGAGAAAGCGAATATTCAAAAAACTATTGGAAGAACAGAAAGAAATAACGCTTGCCAACAAGCCATCATAAAGTAGCCCTGGCTTTGGTGGTGTTTGGGAGTTTGGTTCCCGCGCCACCTATAGCAAAAACAAGAAAGCGAATATACCACACGCATGGCGGGCAACTTCATATGGCCGAACCGTTATGGTCAATAGCCGAGGCTTGGAGTTCGTTTTTTTACCCTGTTTGGCAAAACGTCGCCATTTCGGGAGGCGTCTTGGAAGTTTTTAAG
>NZ_JBPUSJ010000063.1:0-1954 GCF_051851475.1 Carboxylicivirga taeanensis
AGCAGCGCCAAACATTTTCTTTGTAAATAATTATTAAGTTTAATGCCAAATCAATGTTTGGCTCCGTGGGACTCAGGAAAGTGGAGCTGTGTTCTGTCCTTAAGCATCATGCAGCTAACCGTTAGCGCCAAGCAAAATACACACCGAATGAAAATTTGATGAAAGCAAAAAGGAACATAATCAATTTCACACATAGAATTCTTGTTGTATTTAGCTTTATATTAAGCATTCTTGCATGCAATTCAAGCACCAACTCAAGACAAAAGTTGAATTCTATACTTTCTGATACACTTGACCTTCATCTAAAAAATGTTGAAATACAGATTGATTCAATTAATTCAGGAATATCAAGAGATTTAAGAATGGTTTTGCCAATAAGAGATTCGATTCAAATTGATTTTGACGGTTATTTTTATGGTGTTCCAGTGATTCTGATTCATAACAAACAGAATTTATATCTAGATACTTTAGAGACAGATGAAAGTCTTGGTTGGTCTTCTTCTGTGAAGTTTAAACGTGACAAGATTGAAAACTCTTTTGAATTAAGAATTTACGGCAACAGGTATGAATTCAAAGAACATAACAGCTACAATTTTATTCACATTTCTGACGTTAAAAACAAAGACCTTGAAATCGTTTATACGAATAAAGGATATATTTATGACTAATAAATGCCAGGCGCTAACAAACCGCAATAAAGCATATGGAGGTCAGCTTGTTTTGGAAGGTTTGTAGCTTCGGCAATCAGCGCCAAATCGTCGATTTGGCTTTAAAACGAAAAGTTAAAAACAAATACAACGCTTTGGCTCCGCTCATTTTGGAAAGTTAGTATGGTTAAATCTCCATACGCTTCATGCGGCAGGCCGTTGGCGGGCATACAAAAATGAAGAAACTAACATACATATTGATTTTATTCTCTTTGATTTTGGTAAATCAAAAAGCTCATGGTACTGCCCAGATTCCAGACTTCTTGATTTATAAAGGAGATACATTGTCTATATTTACAAACCCTCTGGAAAGTTACTTTGACAAAAAACCAAGACCAGACAAAGTATTCCAAAGATATGGATACAACTCAACTGCCTGTTGGCGGGGCTATATTGGTTATTGGGAACTTAGGAATGACAGCTTATTTTTAGTTGAACTACAAGGAGACAGTACTAAAATAGACTTATCACTCATTTTTAAAGACAGAGAAACAAATAAGAAAATACATGCAGACTGGCATAGTTCTTCGTTATTAAATCCATATGGTAAGCTCATTCATTACGAACACATGGGTTATGGTTCAATATATGAATATGAAAAGAGATTTGAGTTTACAAAAGGAATATTAACGGGCATTGTCCATTTGGACAACTCTAAATCCAGAAAGTCAAAATTTACGCAGGACAATAAACTACTGAGGGATTATATTTTAAATAATACAAATCACTCGCTGATTCCAGATTCAGTTAAAATGGCAAGGGTTTTTGTTCAAATTATCAGTGTTACTTCTGAAGGTAAGATTGATAGTGTAATTATAGCAAGGGGATTCAACAAGGACTTAGATGAAGAAGCCAAAAGGGTTGTGAAATCGATTCCTGATTGGGACGTTTTGTACAAACATGGTGAACCTTATAATTTACTCTGGAATATACCAGTAGTGTTTAAAAGAAATAAAAAAGTACGACCCGCCAACAAACCGCAATAGAGCATAAAGGGGGCAGCGCATCTAGGTCGGTTGGTAGCATCGGCGACCAGCACCAAATCACTGATTTGGCTTTAAAAATGAAAAGTTAAAAACAAATACAGTGCTTTGGCTCCGCTCAATTAGGAAAGTGTGTAAGGATAAATTCCTTTACGCTCCATGCGGCAGGCCGTTAGGCACCACCCAATATTTTTAAGCTCGATTCGAGGTATTTTTGGGATTCGTGACGCTTTCGAGGAATTTGCTGCTCACCCACGGGCCAGC
>NZ_JBPUSJ010000064.1:0-1953 GCF_051851475.1 Carboxylicivirga taeanensis
CTTTTCTGCGGCTTAAAAACGACTTAGTTAACCGGTAATAAAAGGGGCGTGCCTAACAAACCGTAATAAAGCAGCCTTGGGTTGCGTAATTCTAAGATTGTAGTTTGCTACAGCAATTGAGTGTAATTTAGGAACAAATATACAGGCATCGGGCCGCTTCATACGGCTAACCGTTGGTAACAATACGCCTTACATAACTTCTTAAAAACAGACTAAATTATTTCGGATATGATGACTCAAGTTTACGACTTAAAAACAGTCTTTAATTTTGGAAAATATAGAGGAAAGACTCTTGAACAAGTTTTGAAATCTGGAGAAGCTAGATATGTAGGTTATTTAATTTTTATGGAAATGAAACGATTCGTCTTACACCCAGACACAGTTTCTGAACTTGATAAACATGGCTTTTTTGACGACATGCCAATTTCTTATTATGGACCAACAGGGAGCTTATCGACAAAGAGTTTGGTTGATTATGACAAGAATAAGTTTTTGAAAAAACTCAAGATGCAGTATCAAGATTATACTAATGACCCAAATGAATATGAACGAATTGTAAAGCAGGAAGTTCAGGAATATTATAATAATAAAAAAGAAAGAACTAACACAGAAACTATAGAACCCAATAATGATAACGACTATGGTACAAGTTATGAAAAGTATGGTGGTTACAACGGTTATAGTGATGATGTTATAGATGATGCATTTGATGGTGACCCAACAGCAACCTGGAACGTAGAATAGAAAGTACTGTTACCAACAAACCGCAATAGTGCATAAGGGATTCAGAGCATTTTGGAAGGTTTGTGTCTTCGGCGAACAACGCCAAATCGTTGATTTGACTTTAAAACAAAATGAAAACATAAAACCCAACCCAACGCTTCGGCTCCCCGCATTTTGAAAGGTTTGTAAGGCTAAAATTCCCTTACGCACCATGCGGCAGGCCGTTGTGTGCAAGTTAAAAAACACTGCCAATGAAAAATTTATCTATAATAATCACGATTATAATTTTGAGTAGTTGTAAGACTACTTCTGAAATGTCATATCGAGAATTTTCTGATTCATTATCAGAATATAGAACCACAAAATTGATTGAACTAGATACGAATCTGAATACTGATAAGAAGTATATTGAATTTGAGAACCGAAATAGTTTGATTTACATTTCAATCGACAAATTAATCAGTTATGCTCAGAATAGAAGAAACGATTCAATATGTGAACCAAAGAAACTTGTTCTCTCTGAGATTATTACCAAATTAACTAATTCGGAAAGCAATTATTACTACATAGAAAAAGAAACTACTCCCGAACAATATAAAAAACTAAAATATCACAATCCGAGAATATACAAAAAGAACTTCATCGAACCTTATGGTTATTCAAGCGAAATTGATACGATAGGAAAATATGAGATTAAAGATTTGAAATATTGGATAATAAGTGAATTGTGCATCGAAGGAAATTGTTTAGTACTTGACAAAAGGAATAATGAATATGCTGACAAAATTTACTACGAAGTAATTGATTTTAAGGATGGACACGGCGGAGAGTCTCTTACATTTTCGGACAAGAAACCATTCTTTAATGTTGAAGTTTTTACCAGTATTGCTTGGCCTGACTTTGATTGTATGACTAAGGAAGAAATTGAAAATTGGAGAAATAAATAAAACCAGCACACAACATTTTGTATAGTGCATAGGGCAGATATGTTGTATTTGAGGCTTCTACGCTTTCTTCAACCCCGCCGAAGCGCAGCTTCGACGGTTGGTCAAATAGCAGGTGTCAAACCTGCGCTTCGGCTACTTAGCGGTTTGATAGGAAAGTGCTTTCTAATGCCCTACGCACCATACAATTTACCGTTAGGCACAACCCAATATTTTTAAGCCCGATTCGAAGTATTTTTGGGATTCGTGCGGCTTTTGAGGAATTTGCTGCTCACCCACGGGCCAG
>NZ_JBPUSJ010000065.1:0-1948 GCF_051851475.1 Carboxylicivirga taeanensis
AAATAACAGGTTACAACAAGCTGCAATAATGCATAGCAGTCCGGCTCGCTTTGGTTGGGCCGATTCCCGCCTCGATTGTCAGTCCTGTCGGACGGCCAATCAGCAACGCGAATCTGCTACCGCATCATGCAGCTAACCGTTGGCAAGCATGCAGTAAAAAATCGCACAATGACACAAAATTCATTTAAAGAAAATATTAATGTGATTAAGGAAATTTATCCAGGTGTTTATCAAGTGATTTTAGATTTTGCGTCTAAGAAATTCATCGATTTAATTCTTAATGACCAGTATGAATTCTTATGGTTTCATAATTATAATACAAAGAATAGTTTTGATTGGAAGAATTGTGAAATGCCTATCTCAAAAGATTTAACGAAAAAAGTAACAGCCAGACAAATAAATTATGACTTCATTATTCCGACAAAGGAATATAATGAAATTAAGGACGAAATTCCCAATGGTGTTACTCTTGTTCAAATAAGAAAGAACCCGCCAGATTTTCTCGACTTGAAAAGACTAAAAGGAAAAACGCGGTATGACCTATTAAAAAAAGAATGTGATTTTTTGTTTGAAATTGATTTGCCAAATTCAGTAGACTATGGAACCTTGGTCAGTATGAACTTGGATTTTTTGAAAAATTTGCTGAATGATGAAAATATAAATTGGGAAGACTTGCCATAAAAAGCACGACTTGCCAACAAACCGCTATAATGCATAAAGGGTAATGTGCAATTTGGTTGGTTCATAGCTTCGGCAACCAGCGCCAAATCGCAGATTTGGCTTTGGAAAATGAAAACTTAAAACAAAATATGCGCTTTGGCTCTGCTCAATTTGATAAGTTCGTAAGGTTAAAATCCTTTACGCATCATGCGGCAGGCCGTTGGGCATAATATATCCGCACAGAGTTTAAAACTAAAACAATAATGAAGGACAAAATAGAATATCCATTTGAAAATCACGAAGAAGAAAAATTTGCCACAATAGAATCAGCCATTGTAAAAGCTAAAGGAAAAGTTAAAAGTGAAATAATAGATAAAATATCCTATTTCTCAGCAACCGCTGTTGGTGGTATTTTTCTTGGATTGCATTATGCCGAAAATCTACTAATTCCAACATGGATTCTTGTAATATTATGGATTTTGACTGTGTTATTCTTTTTTGCAGCATTAGGTTCTGATGTGTTAGAAGCTAAATCAGAATTAGAAGCCCAAGAAGCTATAAAAAACGTAATGCTAAAATTACCAGACTCAAAGAATCCAACCACAGAGTATTTTGATAATTTGGTGAAAATTAATGTAGAAAACCTTTCTGCATATTATACTTTAGTTAAGACACATACGCAACAAAGCTTTAAAGTTTCTTTGTTATCGGGCGTCTTTGGACTTCTACTAATTTCTATTGGTTTAGTTATTGGATTTCAATTTGAAGAATTTAAAAATATTGGATATATATCTACTGGTGCAGGTATTTTAATTGAATTTATTTCTGGGGTATTATTTTATCTGTACAACAAAACAGTTAGACAACTAAAAGACTATCATGACAGCCTAATAAATGTTCAAAACATTTTACTTTCATTCAAACTAATTGAATCAATCAAAGAAGAAAAATCTAAAACGGAAATGATTGGGAAAATGATAAATAGATTAGTTGGAATAGAAAATACTATGCCCAACAAACCGCAATAAAGCATATGGAGTTCAGCTCGTTTTGGAGAGTTTGTGGCTTCGGCAAACAACGCCAAATCGCTGATTTGGCTTTAAAATGAAAAGATAAAAACAAATACAACGCTTTGGCTCTGCTCAATTTGGAAAGTTTGTGAGGATAAAATTCCATACGCATCATGCGGCAGGCCGTTGTAAACCATTAAGCACAATACGTAGAAAACAAATTACTAGAAAAATATGAAACAGACCTTCTCCCTAATTTTGCTTATATTATGCTTAAG
>NZ_JBPUSJ010000066.1:0-1778 GCF_051851475.1 Carboxylicivirga taeanensis
GTGCTGATTGTCCGTCCGACAGGACTGACAATCGAGGCGGGAATCGGCCCAACCAAAGCGAGCCGGACTGCTATGCATTATTGCAGCTTGTTGTAGCTTGTTATTTTATATTCCTAATTTCTCTAATAATCAGCTTTTCACATAGCCAAAAACCAAATATGAAGGTGTTTTACGCCAGCGTTTGAAAATCAACCTTCCGAAAAGAAAAGTGCGAAAACCAGTTAAAGCAGCTTATAACCAACTAATACTGATAAAGAGCGGCGTAAACAGTTTGTAAATCAAATTGATTCCTGTTCACGTTTGAGAATCAATTCCAAAGGCACTGCAATTTGAACGTCTGGGCTGATATGAAACAAACTGAGTCAAGAAAAGTGGCCAAGTTATACTACGTTTTGGTTTTTGGCGAACCTCCAAAATGCTGCTGTCGATACAGAAACCCCGAAATAAGCTACAACGGCCTGCCGCATGGTGCGTAAGGGAAATTTAACCTTACTAACCTTTCAAATTGCAGGGAGCCGAAGCGTTGGGTTGGGTTTTATTTTTTCATTTTATTTTAAAGTCAAATCAACGATTTGGCGTTGTTCACCGAAGCCGCAAAACTTCCAAACTACTCTGAATCCCTTATGCACTATTGCGGTTTGTTAGGCTTTGTTATTTCTAATGTACTTCTCTACATTCATGAACAATATTCCATCTTTCATTTTGTATTTCCATTCTAAATCTTCCATAATCATTTGAAAAGTATGGATATTCTTCACCATATAATACATACCCGTTTCCGTCAGACTCAATACCAGTAATATTGACAATTATCTCTCCAATTAATTCCTCAAAAGTATGTTGATACCTCAATTCATTCTCTTCATAAATCCATATTGTATAGAAACTATTTGAATTGCTTTCATATCCTTGATTTCCATAAAATCTATAACCAAAAGAATACACTTTAATACTGTCAATGGCAAATAATTTCTTTTCATGAATATAGATAGAATCACAATAAAGCGAGTCTGACTTACAATGTTCCTTAATAAACTGATTACCAAAATCAATTGCTTTTTCTATAGATTCCTGATTAATTTGATTAATATCTAATTCTTTCAGGTTTGTTTTGTATGTTTTAAGCTTTGTACTATCACATGGATTATAGACTTCTGGTTCCTCATAAACAGTGTCAGTAAATGTAAGATTCACAAATGTATATTCCCTATTTGATTCATTACCATTAATCATACTTTTTGAATGCAACTTTAAGTTACCATTCTTCAAAATTTGGCCTTTATAAAAAACACTGCCATTCGTTGATTTGATTTCAAACTTCAGTGAATCTTCTTCGATTAAATATTTGCCATGGTACCTCAAATCAAAAACATTTTTTGGGAGATTTTCAGAACCAATTTGTCTTACATGATTATTTTCATAGAATCTAAGATAATTCCAATATCCATGTGGGTCATTTAGTTCTTTCTCTATTTTTTCTGATTGATAGAGCCCAGTAAATTTTATTTTTTGTTCGACCTTAGGTTCAGTTTTAATTGTCGAATCTACATTATCTATATTTTCGGTGATGCTCAAATTATTTGTTTTCTCATGTTTCCGTTTTGTATTGCATGAAGAAATAAAAAGCAAAATCAATATGTATGTTACTATTTGTTTCATGTAGTCATGTTCTTTTTTAATAAAGCCTAACGGTAGCTGCATGAAGCGTAGCACTTCTTACGCGAGATTGTCCGTCCGGCAGGACTGACAATCGGTTGGACTTACAAACCGCCCAAAGT
>NZ_JBPUSJ010000067.1:0-1721 GCF_051851475.1 Carboxylicivirga taeanensis
ATAATGCATAGCAGTCCGGCTCGCTTCGGTTGGGCCGATTCCCGCCTCGATTGTCAGTCCTGTCGGACGGACAATCAGCACCGCGAATCTGCTACTGCATCATGCAGCTAACCGTTGTGCTTCATACCCATCAAAATCCGTACAATTAACAACATGAGTGATTCAAAAATTAAATTGAGTGATTTTTTGAAAATATCACTTTTATTGATTGTTCCACTATTCAAATAGCAGATAGAATTGGGAAAGATATTCACCTAGAAGAACCTGACTACAAGAAGTTACAAGGAATATATCTTGATAGTATAATTGTAGATTATCCCCAAAAAACAACTGATACAATTAGTTTTGCTTATGCTCCTTGTAAAGTTGAGTTAGAGCCTTTGACACCCAAAAGATTAAAATTTACATATTATATTAATGATAGTTTAGTTCATTCTAAAGTATTAAAAGGACACTTCGAAGAAGGATATTTTATGCAAAAAACAAAATTAGGTGTAGAATTTAATTGTGGACCATTATTATGGGGATCTGGTACTGAAAATAAGGCATATGGGATTACAACAGAAAACAATTTAATTATTAAAGAAACACATGGTGGGATTGCTCTTTTTATCATCATTCCATTTTTTGCAGGAGGAGGTGACAGTGAAAATGAATATAAACGAATTGAATAATATAAAGTACGAAAGCACAACAAACCGCAATAAAGAATGCCTTGACTAGCCTGAATTTGGGAGTTTTGCTCCCGCGCGAGCAAAGGCGCAAACAAGAAAGCGAATATACCACACGCAGCGGCACACTTCATGCGGCAAGACGTTGTGCGCAACTGACTGAGAGACCATGAGACATTTTATAATTTCATATAAAAAGCGACCACTTGGAGAAAGTGGAGAATCATGTAAATCGGATTATGATTTATCAAAAGCTTGTGTTGATTGTGGTACAGGTGCTAAATTGATAGGAAATTTAAGAGTAAAAGGATTTTCAAATATTAAAAAGGATTTCTTTGAGACACTTGACGGAGATTATATCATTTCGACAAGACTTTACAACCTGATTAAAGAATATTTCAATGATTTTAATTTATTACAGGTAATTGATTCGAAGAACAATCCTCTTGATTTCTATCATTTCGCAAATAATGTGACATTACCGAGATTTAAAAAAGATTCGACTGGATTTGTAATTGATAGACAATGCCAGACTTGTAAACGTAATGGATATTTTACACACACTGAGATTGGTGATATGGAGAAAAATATTCCGACTGTAATTCATCCATATATTTTCAAGTATGACAAAACTGACTTTGAAAAATATAAATCCGAGTTGATTTTAAATACTTGGGAATGTTTTGGACTTTCAAATAAAATTGCGACAGGAAAGAATGTAATCAGATACGCCAGACCTTTGACTATCGTGAGTGAGAAAATTAAAGATAAATTTGATAGAGAAAAACTTAACGATATTGAATACGAACTGATTGAAATTGAATAAACAGCAGCGCACAACAATGTATATACAAAATAGGCGAAATAGTAGCAAATTCAACGGTTGTAGCCCGCTTCAAAATTGTATCGGTTTGATAAGTTTGAAGCCCGCAATCGCCTACTTTGCATATACTAACCGTTAGGCACCACCCAATATTTTTAAGCCGGATTCGAGGTATTTTTGGGATTCTTGCGGCTTTTGAGAAATTTGCTGCTCACCCACGGGCCAGC
>NZ_JBPUSJ010000068.1:0-1710 GCF_051851475.1 Carboxylicivirga taeanensis
GAAGCGGGAATCGGCCCAACCAAAGCGAGCCGGACTGCTATGCATTATTGCAGCTTGTTGTAACCTGTTATTTTATATTCCTAATTTCTCTAATGGTCAGCTTTGCACTAAGCCAAAAACCAAATGAGAAGGTGTTTTACGCCAGCGTTTGGAAATCAACCTTCCGGAAAAAAAGTGCGGATGGCATCTAACACACAAATAGTTGCAGAAAAACAGCTTAAGCCTGGCGTAAACAGTTTGTAAATCAAATTGATTCCTGTTCACGTTTGAGAATCAATTCCAGAAGCACTTCAATATGAACGTCTGGGCTGATATGAAAACAACCGAGTCAGGATTAGTGGCCAAGTTATTCTGAGTTTTGGTTTTTGGCGGACGACCAAAATTTATCTGTAAATATTTAACCAACAAATAGGTTACAACGGTGGCGGTATGAAACGTTGCGCTTTTAGAAGCACAAACCTATCAACCCGTTAAACCGCTGATTAAATGTTATGTCGTTCAAATATAGCACTATCCGCGCAATGTTTTATGACCGCGTGTTGTGCTTAGTATTTTTTATAAATTTTAAATTCTTTATCCCCAATATTTGTCTTTTTTAGAAATCTCTTTCGACTAATTTCTTTGTTTTGACTGTCCCAAGTATACATTTTATTGCCCTTCCAACGCATTTTTAAATCGGTAAGAAAATCCGTATAAAAGAAATATCCATTGGCTAAACTTAATGTAATAGAATCAGATTCCGTTTGGGGCTGTTTGAATGTGTTCAATATAAGAGTGTCATTTGATAAGCTCCAATTACCAGTCCATATTTTCCAACCTCCCACATCGTAAAAAATCCCGTATTCAAAAGTTGAGTCTGATTTTATTTCAAGTTGTTCGCATGCAAAATATCCAGATTGACATTTACCGTATAAACCAGTAATTTTCAATTTTTCTTGTCCGAAAGTACTAATTACATTTATACTTAAAGTCAATATCAGTACTACATATTTCCCTGAAAAAAATCTTTTCATCCCTATTCTCCTAAAACTAAAACAATATTCCATATAGACTTTTTATTTGGGAGTAAAAAGTCAAGATATATGGTTCCCATTAATCCATTTACTCTTTTAATAAGCATCTTCTCTGTTACAATCTTCCCCGTTTCTTTATCTATAATCATTGCTTTGCTATCGTGTAATAAATCAGGGCATATGTAATACAAGTCTTCAATATGATTTTTGTCTTTATTTTTGTAATCATCAGAACCAAACATTCTTTTTCTTTCTTCCTCGGTGTAATCATACCACCAATCTCTTAATCGAATCTGTTCGCTTGAATTGAGTAAGGATTCTAAATCAGAGTGTACTTCCTTTGGTAATGTAAATTTAGAGTCTCGTGAAACTGGATTATTTATCAATTCCTTAATATCCGATTTTTTAAAATAGATTATTGCATGTTTTTTTTCAAGTCGCAATATATCGGTGGATGTAGTATCAAGTTCTGAAGAATAAAACTTCTTCCTACGAATTTTATCATAGTCAATATGAGACCATGACTCAATTGAAAGAGCAAGCAATAATATTATTAAAATCTGTTTTGTCATTTTGCAGTATCGTTCTCCAATATTAAGCACAACGGTCAGGCTATGAAGCGTAAGTGAACATTAACCAGATTTCACTTCCGAACTTCACGGAGCCAAAACGTTGTATTTGTTTTTATCTTATCATT
>NZ_JBPUSJ010000069.1:0-1643 GCF_051851475.1 Carboxylicivirga taeanensis
CCGTTGTGGTGCATTCTACACATCTCGCAAAAGGGAAGACTAAATTCTTGAGCTAATGTGCAAAATGTTAAAGAACTAAATGCAAATTGACAATAAATATAATGATTGGTTATTGCTTTACTTTTATGAAAGTACTGACAATTTGGACGTCATAAAACGAAATGACTTTGAAATTCGACTTGCAACTAGTGACCATGCTTGTTATGTTGATACGAATATTGTCTTCTCTAAGTATGAAAAAGTTGACTTATTATTGAAAGACGGACGAATACTAAGAAATACATTGTTATTTAAAGGTAAGTATGTATCTACAATTTTTAGAGATGTTGCAAATGGATTTGTTGCAAGAGACAGGCTAAGTAATTATGCAATTTCATTATATCCAACAATCTTTGACAAATTTGATTTTCAAGCAAAAGACATAAAAGAGATTCGAAACCAACCTGACAATATTAAGTACTACTTCTTTGGCCTAATAAGAAGGTGTAAAGCTTTAAAGGAACAAGAAATAGAAACCTGGATGGACAATTCAAATAAGACAAAATAACGACACCACAACAAACCGCAATAAAGCATAGCAGCCGACAGCATAGTTTGGCTGGGCAGACTCCCGCAGATTGTCTAGTCGTCCTGCGGACGGACAATCACCGCGACTCTGCTACAGCTTCATGCGGCAGGCCGTTAGCCCCCATTAGAACATACAGTAACATGAATATCTTTGAATTTAACAAAAATGAAATCATCAAAATAGAGCTAAATGACTTTAAGAAGCGCTTCGACCATGAGTTGAGGTATCTAGAAGAATATTTTGAGTTAAATAAGAAGATGTTGATTAAACGAAAATGGGAATTAGACTCGTGCTTAAGTGATGATATTCTTAATAATCCTGAACTTGAGGACACTTTTCGAGATTTTTATCTGTTGGATTACATTAAAATCCCATGCTACTTTTATAATTCTGCAATCGTTTCACTTTATTCTTTACTCGAAAATAATTTAAACTCACTATGTGAAATAATTCAGACTGAAACAAATTTTGTAATAGGTCTGAACGACTTAACAGGCTCTAATATTATAGATAAAGGCAGACGATTTTTAATAAAAATTGCTAATATAGATTTTAGGAAAGTTGATAAAGAATGGATACGAATTACAGATTATCAAAAACTTAGAAATCTAATAGTTCATAATAATTCACAAATAAAGAATCGAGAGACGGATTTTAAACTTCTCAGTCGTTTTAACGGAATAAAGACGTATAGTGTTGAAAAGGATTTTCACATTTCAGATATAAAAGTGATTAGTGATTTTTTGGCGTTAATTAAAAAGTTTATATCCAGTTTAATTGACCAAATTGAAGAGAGGAAATTTAAGAAGTTTATAACTGCTCAAGTTCCTTATCCCTTTGATGAAGATGAAAAGATTGAATTACCATTTTAGAAAAATAACGGGGGCTAACAAACCGCTATAGAGCATAAAGGGTGCAGCGCATCTTGGTTGGTTAGTAGCTTCGGCAACCAGCGCCAAATCACTGATTTGGCTTTAGAAATGGAAATTTAAAACAAAATACAGCGCTTTGGCTTTGTTCAATTTGGAAAGTTGTAAGGTTAAATCCCTTTACGCTCCATGCGGCAGGCCGTTAG
>NZ_JBPUSJ010000070.1:0-1590 GCF_051851475.1 Carboxylicivirga taeanensis
ATAATGCATAGCAGTCCGGCTCGCTTTGGTTGGGCCGATTCCCGCTTCGATTGTCAGTCCTGTCGGACGGACAATCAGCACCGCGAATCTGCTACCGCATCATGCAGCTAACCGTTAGGCAAAATACGGTGCGACATAACACAACTATACATTAATATGACATTTATAGCAGGATTTATCGCAAAGGACAATATATTTCTATTCTCAGACACAGCGATAACAGAATGGAATTCTACTAAAGAAAATCAGATTTCTTCTTTTGGAGAGAAGTCGCATTCAGATGACGAGAAAGTTGTTTATCAATCAGAAATTAAACTTTTTAATACAAATAATGGCAGGTTAATACTTGGAGGTGCTGGGAATGCAAATTCCATAGATTCATTCATTGAGAATGTAGAATCTTATGCAGGCTATGGTTTATCTTCTAGAGAAATTATTAAAAATGCACTGGAAAATATTGACCGTAATGATTTTGAAATATTATTAGGGTATTTTGAAAATGACAAACCTGTATTTTGCAAAAAGCATTCAAATTCAACTAAGCTTGAAAATTGCAGTAGTGAATTTTCTTACATAGGTATGGAAGGAACACATTTTTCTCTTTTCCAAAATAATTTCGTGGAACTCAAATATCAAACAAATGATTTTGATTCGTGGGAACCTAAGAAAATTTCGGTTACTGTGAATTCAATCTTACAAGCATATGGGACTTGGAATTATACATTAGAGGAAGGTGTTGGAGGTGCTTTTACTTCTTTATATTTAGACAATGAAAGAGCATTTTGGCAACCCAGTTTAGGCTATGTATTATTTGACATTAATTTTAAGTCTTTAAAAGCTATTTCTTCAAATGCAGAAATGGTATTACCGAATAATCTATTTATAAATTCTAAATATATTTTCACAGACCAAAGGGAGGGTGCTTTCTATATAAGTTCTCCAAAGCCAAATTTTACAGGTTTTCTATTTAGAGAGCTGGACTCCAAGAAAGGAAATTTTATAAAAGAATGGTTTGATAAATATGAAGAAGAATTAATTAAACAGTTTACAAACTTAGAAATTGAATATGTCGTTTTTATTTGTACAAATACAAAAGTGGTAACAATATTTGAAAAAGAAGAGTTGAAAAAACAGAGGATACAAATTAATTATGGAGAAAATCTAAAGCTTAGATATGAAATTCAGAGCGAAGATGATGTCAATACGTACGCTGAATTTTTGAATTGGATAACTGAACCCTTAGATAGAGATTTAACATTAAAAACATAATAAAGTACTTTGCCTAACAATGGCTCATAAAGCATACTTTTTTGCCGCAGGCGCAACACAAAAAAGCACGCTTCATAGCCTAGCCGTTAGGCACCACCCAATATTTTTAAGCCTGATTCGAAGTATTTTTGGGATTCGAGCGGCTTTTGAGGAATTTGCTGCTCACCCACGGGCCAGCAACCCACATTCGCACAAATAGTAAGTTTTGCAAATCGAAGACTTAATTGTTTTCACTGAAAGTTATGAGCGTTACGGAATCAGCCCGCCCCGTCCGACTTGCAAATTGAGCGCTTTGTAAGTGCAGCATATCAAATAACTGCA
>NZ_JBPUSJ010000071.1:0-1543 GCF_051851475.1 Carboxylicivirga taeanensis
CGCACTTTGGGCGGTTTGTAAGTCCAACCGATTGTCAGTCCTGCCGGACGGACAATCTCGCGTAAGAAGTGCTACGCTTCATGCAGCTACCGTTGTGCCGCATGAAATCAAGATGCCAGACTAAATACTAAAATAAACATGCAACAAACAATAATAGAAACAGTCAATAATCCTGTAATATCAGAGTTAATGTCTCGGATAGAAAGAATTAGTGAAAAAGAGGAAGAATTTTCATTTAATATTTTGAATTTATCTAGGTATGGAACTCATTTAGAAGAATTTCACAGTGATATTATCTCACAATTATTGGATGTTGATGGATTACATAATGAAGGTGATTTATTCTTAAAATCTTTTATTTCGTTTTTAAATGAAGTGTATTTATCTGAAATACAATTAAATTGGTTCGAAGATGTTGAAGTAAATAGAGAAGATGGTAGAATTGATATTTCTATTATAGATAATACTTCTAAGAAAGCTATAATCATTGAAAATAAGATTAATGGAGCTGAGGATAGAGATAATCAACTTGACAGGTATTATAATTATCTCACAAGTGAAGGTTTTGAGGTGTGTTGTATTATTTATTTGACCCTTTCTGGTGGAAAAAAATCACCTCAATTGAAATCGACAGATATAATGCCAATTAATTTAACTGCTTTTTGTAATAGTAATACAGACCTAGTTAATGGTTGGCTTAACTCTTTAATTAGTAAATGTAAAACAATAGATACAGTTTCACTACTAATCCAATATAAAAAACTACTTATCTTTTTAGGCTATAATAGTATGTATAATAAAGAAATGAAGGAGTTTTATTCACTTTCAGATGATATGTCATTAGTGGAAAAAATAGACTCTCTGAAAGAATTAACTCAAAGTATCCCAGAATATAGAACAGACCAGTTTGTTAAAAAAATAACTGATTTTAAACCATTTGAAAGGTCATGTAGATATAAGACTAACTATATTTTATTTGAAAAATTTATTGAAGGAGAAAATACATTTAAAATTGATGTTTGGTTTGAAGAAAATGGCGATGCATTTTTACACTTTTGGAATCCTGGAAAAAAAGGAGACTTACAAAGTATCGAAAAGAAACTTACTGAAGTATCATTTTTGGATAAGATGGTCAAGGACTTAGAGTGGGTTGGTTATTCAAAAGAATTTTATTTTTCTGAATACAGAAGCTTATCGCGTATAGACAATGCTATTATTGATTTTACGAAAGAGTTAATGCAGGCTTTAAAATCAACTCAAAACAATTAGAATAATAAAACACGGCGGCACAACAATGGCTTATAAAGCATAGGCCTGCCGCAGGCGCAACACAGGCCAACGCTTCATAGCCGGACCGTTGGTAGCTATTGAAAAAATGCAAAGCACTTAGTATTTAATAAACGCATCAAAAAATGTGACATTTAAGGAATTGGGAATTATAGCACGTAAATTGAAAGATTTGGAAATTAACACTATGAATTTGCAAATGCTATCTTGGAAACAGGCTTCTCAGTGTGTCGGACCGACCGCGCAACGTAACATC
>NZ_JBPUSJ010000072.1:0-1536 GCF_051851475.1 Carboxylicivirga taeanensis
TGAAAAGTTAAAAACAAATACAACGCTTTGGCTCTGCTCAATTTGAGAGGTCAGTAAGGATAAAAATCTCCATACGCTTCATGCGGCTAACCGTTGGTAACTATTAAAAAAACGAGATGACTTACTTAAAAATATTTATACTGATTTTAAGCTTATCTTCTTGTGTACAAACTGAAAATAAAATGACAACACCAGCAGATGCTAAAAATAAATTTGCAGAATTTATAGGAAAGGAAAAATTTGATGAAGTACCATATCCTAATTTTTATCCAGGTATCGCAGACAAAAAAATGCGGCCAATTTGTACGGAAAAAATTAATCAAGTAGCAACTGACTTTCTTGAAATTGCAACGTCTGAAAATCCAACAGATAAAAAATACCATGAAATTATTGGTTTTGGACTCTCAAAGTTTGCCGACGTGTATTTAGAATTAGACACTGAAGATAGAGAAAGAGTTTGTACATACTTTGAGGAATTAATGGATATTGTAGGACTTGAAAGTTCGAATGGACAACTCAATAAATTTATGTACGGATTTGACCCAAATGATTAAAAAAAGTGAAATAACAGTTACCAACAAACCGCTATAGAGCATAAAGGGTACAGCACTACTTGGTCGTTTCGAAGCTTCGGCAAACAGCGCCAAATCGCTGATTTGGCTTTAAAAATGAAAAGTTAAAACAAAACAACGCTTTGGCTTCGCTTAATTTGGTAAGTTAGTAAGGTTAATTCCCTTTACGCTCCATGCGGCAGGCCGTTGTAGCGCATTTCCCACATTCCACAGAAATAGGATGATTAAATTAATGAGACATTAGTCTGATACCCTTCAAAATCTCGAAACCTATTCCGTAGTATTTGATTTCTTGCAAAAGGAGAGAGGCTTAATTAAAAACTGGATTTAATTTTAAGAAACTTGATGAGTTTACATGAGGAAAGCAAAATCAATTGAAAAAAATCGACAAAAAGCTCTAATCAAATATCGTAGAAATATACGAAATGTATTCATGATTGGGGTACCATTATTTTTATATGGTGCGTATTATTTGTTATTTCGACCTGTTGGGCTTGGTGTTAATCTTTGGACCCATCAACCAGTAATAGTTAATGGTACTGTTCCACTAATACTGGGTCTGGGATTTATTATTGGTAGTATTTGGGGAATGAAGAACAAACTTCGATTCATAGACAACGAAATCAAAAGACTAAATGTTAATAGGAAGAGATTTAGACACTTACAATAAGATTACAAATAATTTTAATAAAAAAAACGCGCTACAACACGCCGCCATAGCGCATAGCAGTCCAGCTCACTTTGTGTGGGCAGATTCCCGCCTCGATTGTCTGTCCTCTCGGACGGACAATCTCAACGCAGAATCTGCTACAGCGCCATGCGGCCAACCGTTAGGCACCACCCAATATTTTTAAGCCGGATTCGAGGTGTTTTTGGGATTCGTGCGGCTTTTGAGGAATTTGCTGCTCACCCACGGGCCAGCAACCCACATTCGCACAAATATTAAAGCTTGTGAATCGAAGAT
>NZ_JBPUSJ010000073.1:0-1497 GCF_051851475.1 Carboxylicivirga taeanensis
ACTTTCATATTAGTTTTTTGGCTTTGAGCAAAGCTGACCATTAGTGAAATTAAGAAGATAAAAGAACAGCCTGTAACAAGCTGCAATAATGCATAGCAGTCCGGCTCGCTTTGGTTGGGCCGATTCCCGCTTTGATTGTCAGTCCTGTTGGACGGACAATCAGCACCGCGAATCTGCTACTGCATCATGCAGCTAACCGTTGGCTGCAAGTTAAAAAAATAGCATACTGCAATAATGGAAAAAGAAACTGTAATTGAAATATTAGAGGCTCTTGCTTCAGGGTTTTCTCCTATAACTGGAGAGGAAATAGCTACAGACAGTGTACTTAATGAAAGAAACGTAATTCGAGCACTTCAAATTGCTATTGATGAACTAAAACTAAAGGCGGATATAATAAACAAAGAGTTTCCCATTAGTAACCTTGAGCTGACTGATACTATTACAACGTTTCTGGAATTAGAATTAAATCCAACAACGACTAGATTAACGAATTTTTTCTTGGGGCTAAAACGGTTTGATTGTCAAGAAATAAACGAACATAAATTATTTGGTAAGTATAATGGTAAAGTGTCTAAAGGAGTCCTAACTGACCATTTAACTGAATTTTTAAAGCAATTACCTAAAAGGAAAAAGAGCAAAGAAGATTTACCTTGGGCAAACATTGATTTTTTTCAAAAAGAAACCTTTAATAATTTATCAGAAAAGGCAATTAATCAATTGCAGCAGAAAATTGATTCAATAGAAATTGTAAAAACGGACAACATTTCTGAATACATTCAAAACGCACGACTTCAATATCCAAGAGCATATGAACCATGGTCTGAATCAGAGAAAGAGCTATTGAGTAAAGCAATGAAATATACAAATGACCTAGACCTGCTTACCTGTTGTTTTAAAAGAGGAAAAGGTTCAATAGAGTCCTGTGGAAAAAGAATTCTATTTGAAAAAGCAGAAAATGAAACAAAACCAGCAGCCAACAAACCGCAATAAAGCATATGGAGTCCAGCTAATCTTGGAGGTTTTGTGGCTTCGGCAACCAACGCCAAATCGTTGATTTGGCTTTAAAATTGAAAAGTTAAAAACAAATACAACGCTTTGGCTCCGCTCTATTTGGAAAGTTAGCATGGGTAAATCTCCATACGCTTCATGCGGCAGGCCGTTGTAGCTTATTTCGGGGTTTCTGTATCGACAGCAGTATTTTGGAGGTTCGCCAAAACCAAAACTTAGTATAACTTGGCCACCAATCTTGACTCGGTTGGTTTCATATCTGCAGAGACTTTCAAATTGAAGTGCCTCTGGAATTGAATTTCAAACGTGAACAGGAATCAATTTGATTTACAAACTGTTTACGCCGCTCTTATTCTGTTTTAAGTTGATTATAAGCCGCTTTAACAGGCTTTCGCACTTTTCTTTTCGGAAGCTTGATTTCCAAACGCTGGCGTAAAACACCTTCTCATTTGGTTTTTGGCTTAGTGCAAAGCTGACCATTAGAGAAAT
>NZ_JBPUSJ010000074.1:0-1474 GCF_051851475.1 Carboxylicivirga taeanensis
CAAGAAAAGTGGCCAAGCTATGCTACGTTTTGGTTTTTTGGCGGATGACCAAAATGCTACTGCCGATACAGAAACCCCGAAATAAGCTACAACGGCCTGCGGTATGAAACGTTGCGCATTTCGAAGCACTTTCTTATCAAGCCGCTACACCGTTTAGTAGGTGATATGTAGTTCAAATTTAGCACTATCCGCGCAATGTTTTATGACCGCTTGTTGTGTGCATGTGGTTTATATTTGTTTCTCTTCAAAAGTCTGATTGTCAATCAATACTAAATTAATATTTTGGTCAACTCCATTACTTTTAATATAATCAACTGTACTTTTAAGTCTTGATGTTACTCCTTCATTTTGCCACAAATCTTTAACTACAAAGAATTTAATTGTATAATCAGGTTTCGTATTAAGAAATACAATGTCAATCCGTTGGTTAATTGGGAAATAGCCTTTTAATCTTTTGACTGTATTCTCAACCTTTTTTACATCTTGTATTGGCATGGATGAGTTATAATAGATTGTATGAAAATCATTAATCTGATATGGCTGCAAATAAAGTATCGGTTCATACACTTGCTGATTATCATATTCTATCTCCTGAAGTTCAAAGCTATTTAGCAAGTTGATATCGGCGAATCCTATTTCAATTTTCTTATCCAGATTTAAGTTGTAATTAAGATAGTTCTCAAATCCGTTAAAATCAGAGAGCAACATTGAATCAGATAGAACTGAAGTATCAGGAAGTACAAATCTAAGTCTATAGAAATTACGTTCTGTATTTAAGAATAAATCAGCACCTTCACTACCTTCCATAAATCCGGATTGCTTAATCACAGATGCTATACGTTCTGATTTTAAATCTTCAATGTCTTTGCTGTAATGTAAATTTATATTTTCATCTACGATTATGTTTTTTTCATAACCCTCAGTTGGTATTACAAAAATCACAGCGACTATGAATGTAGCAATTATCATGAGCCCAATTAATCCGTAACCTGCAGCTTGCCAATTTGATGCCTTTTGACCTTCATTTGCTAAGAAATCTTTAATTTTTTGTCCTTGAAGTTTTTCTACTAATCCAGCGATTATTGCTGTGTAGATTAATGGAATCAATTGTTGTGGGATTTTATCAATAATATTCTCAGGTATCATAAAAATTCCTGCAAACATTAGAATGGTTGAAAGTATCCCTATGAAAATTGAATTTCTCGCAGCATTCTCATTACCGAATCTTTTATAATTTTTGGAGATTAAAAATCCTGCTGCAATTGGTCCTCCAAAAAATGTTGCAACTGAAATCGCTTTGTTTGTGAAAATTTTCTGTGAATTGTTTTCCATTTATTAGTAATTAAGTTCAATTTATTCTGTGTCGTGCCATTGCACACAACGGTTGGCCGCATGGCGCTGTAGCAGATTCTGCGTTGAGATTGTCCGTCCGAGAGGACGAGACCATCGAGGCGGGAATCTGCCCAACCAAAGT
>NZ_JBPUSJ010000075.1:0-1345 GCF_051851475.1 Carboxylicivirga taeanensis
AGAAGAAAACAAGTCTGTTTCTGCGGCTTAAAAACAACTTAGTTAACCGGTTATAAAAGGGGCGTGCCTAACAAACCGTAATAAAGCAGCCTTGGATGCGTAATTCTAAAGTTGAAGTTTGCTGCAACAATTGAGTGTAATTAAGGAACAAATATACAGGCATCGGGCCGCTTCATACGGCAATCCGTTAGGCACAACGACGACCAGCCAGGATTGGCCTGTGCGGTTTAGGAAGGGCAAAAACGGTTTAAAATTTAACGGGACAAGCCGTTTCGCAAAACCTCAAAGGGACTTCAAATTGTTGGCGCGGCAAGACTAACAAAACATACTCGGACAGAAACGCGAGATAAGCTGGCAGCCCGAAACCTGTTGTGTATCTGGACTAAGGGACTGAAATACACACAATAAATAACAGTCGGACGGAGCATTTCAGTTCGGCAGTGCAAGCAAGCATCGGGACTGATTTAAATACTGACCAACGACTATTTGAAAAAGCCGCGCCATAAAGTCTTGACTGCTAAGACATACAGATAAACCCAACTATTGGGACAATAATACTTTGACCGTTTTTGCAGCGGGAAATGAAGCGTAGAAATAAATAACTCGCTGTGCCTAACACGCTGCAATAGCACATAAAGGGTAAGCAATAACCTGGAAGGCCTCTATAAAGCCGACCAGCGCCAAATCGTTGATTTGGCTTTAAAATAAAAAGTTAAAACAAAATACAACGCTTTGGCTCCGCTCAATTCGGAAGGCCTGTAAAAGAAAATCCCTTTACGCGCCATGCAGCGGGGCCGTTAGGCACAACCCAATATTTTTAAGCCGGATTCGAGGTATTTTTTGGATTCGTGTGGCTTTTGAGGAATTTGCAGCTCACCCACGGGCCAGCAATCCACATTCGCACAAACATTATTATTTGTAAATCGAATATTCAATCGTTGTCACTGAAAGTTAGGAGCGTTACGGAATCAGCCCGCCCCGTCCGACTTGCAAATTAAGCGCTTTGTAAGTGCAGAATATCAAAGAACTGCAGTGATTTGCGTCCCAAAAATGAGCGTTAAAGTTGTGTAGCGGAAATAGGGAAGGGCACGTGCAATTTAGAAGAAGATAAGACCTTTTCTGCGGCTTAAAAACAACTTAGTTATCGGTTATAACACGGGCGTGCCTAACAAGCTGCAATAATGCATAAGGAGGATGTGCATTCTTTAAGGTCGGCATAAAAAAGCAGCAGCGCCAAACATATTCTTTGAAAATAATTATTAAGTTTAATGCCAAATCAATGTTTGGCTCCGTGGGACTCAGGAAAGTGGAGCTGTGTTCTCTCCTTAAGCATCATGCAGCTAAC
>NZ_JBPUSJ010000076.1:0-1261 GCF_051851475.1 Carboxylicivirga taeanensis
CGCTTCGGTTGGGCCGATTCCCGCCTTGATTGTCAGTCCTGTCGGACGGACAATCAGCACCGCGAATCTGCTACCGCATCATGCAGCTAACCGTTAGGCACAATGAAGGTTTTCGATATACTATAATTAGCGGAACGCAAAATGAAAACCAACATTCGGGTTGTTTAAGCAAACGGACGGACAAAAACGGATTCCAGACTGTATTTAGACCACGATAACAATTAGATTGACGTAAATATTTGGGTCAGCGTACATTTAGACCATCAATAACAAGGGGTATAACGACTGACTTTTAAGCCTTAACATGATTTGCAGGCAATTAACGGAGGACTCCAAAACATGCAGATTGATAATTGACTGCAATAACAAAACGGACTGCCTGACAATTGCCCGCGCGAACAGACTATAATGACAATAAGAACAACAACCCGAACAAAACATTTACGACAAAAAATAAATCACTGTGCCTAACACGCAGCATAGCGCATGGGGAGTCAGTGCTATTGGGTTGGGAACTGCAGAACCGACCAGCGCCAAATCACAGATTTGGCTTTCCAATGGGAAGATAAAGCTAAATATGTGCTTTGGCTTTGCTACATTTGGAAGGGTCTATTTTGCCAACCCTCTCCCACGCGCCATAGCTGCCAACGTTAGGCACAAGCAAATGAAACAGATTCGAGCATTATACAAATACGTTAAATCTTACTTCAAAAATGAATGGGATTTTAACGACTATCCATTAGAAACTTGGAGAAACACAAATTCAAATGAGCCTGATATTCAATTTGGAGCATCATTTACAAATTGGATTTTATTTACTGCACATGGACCGACAAAACAAAGTGCGATAAATAACTTGGAAGCAAATTTTAAAGATTA
This sequence comes from Carboxylicivirga taeanensis, assembly GCF_051851475.1. Classification (NCBI taxonomy): domain Bacteria; kingdom Pseudomonadati; phylum Bacteroidota; class Bacteroidia; order Marinilabiliales; family Marinilabiliaceae; genus Carboxylicivirga; species Carboxylicivirga taeanensis. The sequence continues at coordinate 880 of NZ_JBPUSJ010000076.1, forward strand.
TAAAAAGAATAACAATGAACTTCCCAGACCAGGAAAAAAAGTACCTATCCAATATGCAGAAACAGAAAGAATAGACAATCTTGAAGACATTGCGGTTGACTTTTTTGATAAGATAATTGAAATAAACTATTATGACTGTTTCATCTCAGATATGACAAGTCTATTTGATTTTGATTTAGACACTGATAAAGCATTAGTAAAGATTAAGAAAGAATATAATATTGAACCCAAAGGTGACTTATTCTTAGTTGATATTTTTGAGGAAATTAAGAAAAATGCCAGTGCCTAACACGCCGCCATAGCGCATAGCAGTCCGGCTCACTTTGGGTGGGCAGATTCCCGCCTCGATAGTCTCGTCCTCTCGGACGGACAATCTCAACGC
>NZ_JBPUSJ010000077.1:0-1238 GCF_051851475.1 Carboxylicivirga taeanensis
AGTGGCAGTACCTATACCGTTTCCGGGTTGACAGCCAATAGCATCTTCAATTTCACCGTGACCAATGAAGCCGGTTGTAGCTCAGCGGCCTCCGCAGAAGTGTCAATTGTAGCCCAGCCTTTAACACCGGTCATTAGCATCAGTGTCACAACCGATCCGATTAGATGTGGAGCTAATGGCACCATTGCCTTGAACCTCACCAATGTGGCTGATGGTTCATACCCGGTAACGCATGCCGATGGCGATTTTGGAACAGTAGCAGTCACTGCCGGAAGCGCTGTTTTACCTGCTCCAGCCGGCACGTACACTGATATTCAAATTATGGCCAATGGCTGTGTGTCGGCCTCAGGCGTTGAAGCTGTTTTGAATCCATCTAACTGTGCTGATATCTCGTTAACGAAAGTGGTTGATGAAGGTCTTCCGTCTTATGGCTCTCATGTTGTTTTCACACTTACGGTTCAAAATAATGGACCAAATGATGCCAGCAATGTTCGAGTTGAGGAGCAACTGCCTGATGGATATTCTTTCATCAGTGCCGACGGGCTTGGTACTTATGCAAATGGTATTTGGACAATTGGAACTTTAGCCAATGGGGCATCTGCTTCCTTAAATATTAATGCGAGAGTTAATACCAGCGGTAATTATAACAATACAGCCAGTGTTTCAGCAGATCAGGATGATAGCAATGTAGCCAACAATTCGGCCTCATGTGCAACCAGCCCTGTCAGCACAAGTCGCCCTGTTGCTAAAAATGATGATGTGACAGTTGATGAAGACAGTCAGAACAACGCGATCTATGTGTTGCAAGATAATGGACATGGCGCGGATGACTTTGGCGACGATGGCCCTTCAACGGGTGCATTGGTTATTATCTCCGGTCCGGATAATGGTGTAGCAGAGATTCACACCAACGGAACACCTAACAATCCAGCGGATGATTATGTGGTTTATACGCCATATGCCGGGTATACAGGAGCCGATAGTTTTAGTTATGAGATTTGTGATGGAAATGGGGATTGTGCATCAGCAACGGTAACCATGACCGTTCATGCGGTAAATGCGGCACCAGTGGCAGTGGATGATGCTGCCGATGTTCAGGAGAATGGTGTATTGAATGGCGCTAGCCTGTTGGATAACGATAGCGATCCGGATGGTGATGAGTTGGTAATTACTACCACACCAGTCAGTGGCCCACTCCATGGAAGTTTAGTGATACATTCCGACGGAACATACACTTA
>NZ_JBPUSJ010000078.1:0-1222 GCF_051851475.1 Carboxylicivirga taeanensis
GATGTTACGTTGCGCGGTCGGTCCGACACACTGAGAAGCCTGTTTCCAAGATAGCATTTGCAAATTCATAGTGTTAATTTCCAAATCTTTCAATTAACGTGCTAAAATAATTCCCAATTCCTTAAATGTCACATTTTTTGATGCGTTTATTAAATACTAAGTGCTTTGCGTTTTTTCAATAGCTACCAACGGTGGCTGCATGGCGTCGAAAGGGGATATTGACCGTACTTTCTTTCCTAATTGAGCAGAGCCAAAGCGTTGTATTTTGTTTTAACTTTTCATTTTAAGGCCAAATCAAGGATTTGGCGATGATTGCCAGTGCTGAGCTGGTTCAAATTGATGCGAACCCCTTTTGCGCTATTGCAGCGTGTTGTACGCTGCCGTTTATTCATTTTATTATAATCTTGTCTTTTAATTCAATCGTTCTTGTACCACCGTAATTGTATTTCACCTCAATAATGTCCTTATCAACCCATTTTGTAACAATCCCTTTATTAACTGGTAAATCAGAAAATTTTTTAGGAACTCTAATTCTTGAATTTTCTACAATCACGAACAACATATATACACCCCAACCATAATTTCCAATTCCAAATTGTAGTCCGTTTATTTTAGTCGAATTAATAAATTACTCAACTAATTCTAGCTTTGTCTTTGAGCCAATCTCGGGTTCATAAGGATTCCAATAGAGACTCCAAATCTCACGATTTTCAGAAAATGAAAGTTTTTCCCAATCATTAAATCCTATGTCCATTTTAGAATCACTCATTAACTAATTACTTTTCTTGCTAAATCCTCATTTGAAATTACTAGCAGTTTATTAAGAAATTCAATCGCCCTTATAAAGTCTTTTGTCACTAAATGAGATAGTTTGCTCTTAATATTTCATAAATAATTGCAATTACCAATGCTATAATCCAAAAATAAATCCAGAATCTTTTTCCAAATCTCCTTTTCATACTTTCCGATAGTATTTTCATCTGAATCGCACGGAAATTATATTGTTCTCGATTTAGAAATTCCTCAGCCTTGTCATATCCCAACAAGTCAATTAATTCATTGTAGGTTTGTTCTGGTATTTTATCTCTATCTATCATTATGCAGTGTCGTTCTCCTCGGTTGCGTACAACGGCCTGCCGTATGAAGCGGCCCGATGCCTGTATATTTGTTCCTTAATTACACTCAATTGCTGCAGCAAACTTCAACTTTAGAATTACGCAAC
>NZ_JBPUSJ010000079.1:0-1213 GCF_051851475.1 Carboxylicivirga taeanensis
TTGTACTTTTTTTCAAATTTCGTCTGCTTTGATGTCCCCGTTTTACGTTAGCTTCAGAAATCAATAAACCTGAAAAGTATTGATTACCTTTATTTTAAATCAATACTATAGGTTTATAGGGGGAATGGAACACAACGTTGGCTAGATGAAGCGTATGGCGATTTAACGAACCAGTCCTTCCAAAATTCCTCTGAGCCAAATCTTTTATTTGTTTTTATCTTTTTATTGCTAAAGCCAAATCAAAGATTTGGTGGTGTTTGATTAACGAGCTACACTTATTAAAGGCTACGAACGCCATATGCTTTATACTAGCGTGTTATGCACTGGCATTTCTTATTTGTCAATTTCTATAACTTTCAATCCGAAGATATAGTAATGTGGCATTTTATTGAATGCATCACTTGAACAATCTGGAGACAATTCTCTTTCCACACAAAACCTAAAAATAGATGTCGAACCATCTGGTAGTGTTTTTCCATCTGGCAATTTAGATTCCCAAAATGAACCAATTAAAAATAAAGGAGTCTTTCCTACTTGTAAAGTTGTGTCTTCTATTTTAAATCTTGCTGCCGTATGCGTATTCGAGTACATGGAATCAATTTCAACTTTGTATTCAGGATGTCCAAAATTGCCCATTCTAATATTTACTAAGAATTCATCTTTATTATCTTTAATTATAAATCTGGCACCGTCAAATGGCTTTAATATCATTTTTCCATCTTTAAAAGAACGGTAGGGAGATGGTGAACAGAATACTGTTTGTTCCTTTATCATTTCTTTGTCCGCATATTCTTCTAAATATAAGCAAACCTCATATTTTTGGCTATCTGGAAGGTGTACTCCAAATTTGTAAATATCCATTTTTAATGATTGCAATATTGCATCCAAATCGTCCATCGTTACACTGGGATTTGAATAGTCTACTTCCCTATTCTGGGCATGTATGAAGTGTGAAAAAAAACCCATTATTAGGATTAGTAATAATCTTCTCATTAAGATTCTTTTTATAATGCAATTCTTCATGATTAAGTATTAATTTATGTATCAATGATTACTCTCATGTTCTGTTTTGCTTGTGCATAACGGATTGCCGTATGAAGCGGCCCGATGCCTGTATTTTTGTTCCTTAATTACACTCAATTGCTGCAGCAAACTGCAATTTTAGAATTACGCAACCCAAGGCTGCTTTATTACGGTTTGTTAGGCACGCCCC
>NZ_JBPUSJ010000080.1:0-1212 GCF_051851475.1 Carboxylicivirga taeanensis
AGGAATATAAAATAACAGGTTACAACAAGCTGCAATAATGCATAGCAGTCCGGCTCGCTTCGGTTGGGCCGATTCCCGCCTCGATTGTCAGTCCTATCGGACGGACAATCAGCACCGCGAATCTGCTACTGCATCATGCAGCTAACCGTTGTAGCTAATTCCCCCTATAAACCCATAGTATTGATTTAAAACCAAGGTAATCAATACTTTTTAAGGTTTATGGATTTCTTATGCTAACGTAAAATGGGGACATCAAAGCAGATGAAAATTGAAGAAAAGTACAGAATTGTAAATCACTGAATTACTGACGTTTATTTTTACGTTAGTCAGAATTGAAAAAAAATGAAGTACGTACTAGTAAGTATATTAGTCTTTACCCTGTTTGAGAGTTGTGATTTAAGAAATTATGAGAAGATTAAACTTCAGAATGGAAACATTGAGGTAATGAAAAGGGTTCAAATAAATGACAGCTTGACTTGCTTGTATTATGACAATGGTAATTTATACCAAGAAACACATTACAAAATAGGACAGCTTGGTTATGAAGAAAAAGAGGTTCTTCATTATCACAAAAGTGGTCAACTGGAGAAATACTCAATTTATGTAGACAGTAGGCTCCGGTTTTATAAGTTCTATGGGAATGAATCTTCATATGGTGGTAGTCCTTTATTTTATCATGACTTAGACGGTGAGTATTTTGACACTATTGAAGTTAAGTCAACTATTCGCATTGATTTTAAGATTGCAACCCCGCCACACTGTATACCTCATATTATGTATGGTGTATATGTTGAAAATGACAGAGAAAGGGATATGACAAAAGACCCAGTTTATGAACTTGAAATAGTTGATGGAAAAACAGCCATGGTAGAAAGCTTTAGAAAGAAAGGAAACTATAGAAGAACTGTTTATTGGTCCATTGAAGACACTCTAATTAATGATTTCTATAATGGGAAAAATATTATGAATATTAATGTAATAGAAAACAACTAGCTACAACACGCCGCAATAATGCATAGCAGTCCGGCTCACTTTGGTCGTGCAGATTCCCGCCTCGATAGTCTGTCCTCTCGGACGGACAATCTCAACGCAGAATCTGCTACAGCATCATGCGGCAAACCGTTGGGGCCAATTAAAAAACAAGACCATGCGATACATATCATTAATATTAATTTTACTGGCTATAAATTTCAATTCGTTTGCGGAATTAAT
>NZ_JBPUSJ010000081.1:0-1136 GCF_051851475.1 Carboxylicivirga taeanensis
GCTGGCCCGTGGGTGAGCAGCAAATTCCTCGAAAGCCTCACGAATCCCAAAAATACCTCGAATCCGGCTTAAAAATATTGGGTTGTGCCTAACGGTGGCTGGATGAAGCGTATGGAGATTTAACGAGCAAACCTTCCAAAACTCTACGGAGCCAAAGCTTTTATTTGTTATTATCTTTTCATTTTAATTCCAAATCAAAGATTTGGCGGTGTTCGACTGCTCTAATTAACTTCGTAAATATCACTGACTCCATATGCTTTATGCCAGCGTGTTATGGGCTGGTATTTATTCCTCATTTTCAATCCATTTCAATAATCTGCCAACTTTCAACCAAGTATTTATTCCAAAAACATTTCTTACACCGTATTTCAATTTCAAAGTTATGCGGTTCACTATTCCAGTACATATTGAGTTTGCTTCTATGTGCCTGTAGTAACTCATACCTTTCCTGAAAACGAAATCCAACACTAGCTGAAGAATTTCTAGATGAACCTTTATTGAATTTTTCAACTGATAATTGGTATATTTCTGTATTACTTTTATTTGTTATAAGAGAATTCGTATAGTCCCAAATTAATTTTGAAGTAATTCCAAAACTGAAATAGGAATAAATTAAACCTAAAAGAAGTAAAAATAGTCCCGTTAATACTTGGTCCAATAATCTATTACACGACTTTAATGTCTTGCTTAAATAATTCCTTCGGTAATATCCAATGCATAAAAGTCCAATTAGTATTGGTAACCAAATTACGAAGATATTATACCTAATATCGTAGCCAATCGTATCGAGTCTGAAGAAATAATAATAGATTACTGCGTAAATTGCTAGCCCTACCAATATGCGGTAGTATTTTTTCCCTTCTTTCTTTTTCTTTAACAATTTACTATTTACCCGTTTCCCCTTTTTCATTAAAATATAATTCAATTTTGGACTATTACTTGTCTATGATATTTTAAGCAGTTTTTGTATCATACTTGCCCATAACGGATTGCCGTATGAAGCGGCCTGATGCCTGTATAATTGTTCCTTAATCACACTCAAATTGCTGCAGCAAACTGCAACTTTAGAATTACGCAACCCAAGGCTGCTTTATTACGGTTTGTTAGGCACGCCCCTTTTATAACCGGTTAACTAA
>NZ_JBPUSJ010000082.1:0-1074 GCF_051851475.1 Carboxylicivirga taeanensis
ATTATTAAGTTTAATGCCAAATCAATGTTTGGCTTTGTGGGAGTCAGGGAAGTGGAGCTGTGTTCTCTCCTTAAGCATCATGCAGCTAACCGTTGTGGGTAATTATGCAAAACGTAATATGAAAGCAAGTATCTTAATAATTATCGTTTTTATTTTTAGTTTGAATTTAACAGGTCAAGAAAGTAGTTCGCTGCAGAAATCAGACTCTCTTCTTGTATTGCAGAAGATTTATACTTATAATTTCGAATCAAATGAATTCGAAGATATTGACGAAATGTATCTTGAGGAACTTTGGAATTCAGACAAGCATAAAGCAGAGGAATTATTTAAAAAAGCAATAGAATTAAAATCAGCACCTATCCATGAACGTATGATTTTGGCTTCGTATTTCTATCACTCTAATGACTTAAAACCAGTTCACAATGTCCTTAAGTCGTGTATGACCCATAAAGATTCAATAAGTATATACAATATCATGGACTCATACAGAATTAAATTTAGTGACTTCAATATCAGTAAAGAGCAATTAAAGAAGTATTGTGAGAATTGCAAATACAATTAAAAACTTAACTCTCGATATTATGACTGAACAAGTTTTAAGTAAAATCATCAACGGAATCAGTATTATTACCATGTTGGCTGGACTTTTTGGAATGCTCTTTTGCTTTCCATTTTTATGGTCTGGACTAATGGAAGACCTTGTTGGAGCAGGATTTCCTTTTGTAGGTGGCTCAATACTATTTGGAACTGGCTTAATCTCATTGGCAGTATTCAACAAACGAGAAAAGAAATAACATACCCACAACACGTTGCAATAGCGCATAAGGGGTTCTTAGTAATTTGGAAGGTCTCTGTAAAGCCGACCATCGCCAAATTGCAGATTTGGCTTTAAAAATGAAATGTAAATCAAATATGCGCTTTGGCTTTGCTCAATTAAGAAAGATTGTGAGGTTAAATCCCCTTACGACGCCATGCAACCACCGTTGGGGCTAATTTAAGAGTACATATGGATAAAATAATTGTAATATTGACAGTTATAATGCTAACAGGATGTTCAAATTCAGGGAAACCAAA
>NZ_JBPUSJ010000083.1:0-1067 GCF_051851475.1 Carboxylicivirga taeanensis
TATTGTCAATTTGCATTTAGTTCTTTAACATTTTGCACATTAGCTCAAGAATTTAGTCTTCCCTTTTGCGAGATGTGTAGAATGCACCACAACGGCCTGCCGTATGATGCGTTGCTTGTGTTGCGCCTGCGGCAAGCTATGCATTATGACGGTTTGTTAGCGCAAGTATTTTATTTATATCTATTCTTTTTTATTTCAGCTCGTTTCAATGTCAGTTTAGCGTTTTCTGAACAGTTAATCCATTTAATTAATTTATGGGATTCGGATAATTCAAGAAAATCCTCATCGAACATTGTCCCCATACCGTTAAAATTGGACATATCAATAAAGACTTTTTTATCAACAGGAAGACTATCAAAAAACGCATATAACTCATCTAATTCATTAGATGAAATTGAGCCATATAATTTAAAAGTTAAAGGATTGTCATGTAGTTTCCGTAATCCTAATCCAAAATCAAAGTACTGTTCTAGTTGTTCCAAATAGGTTACTGTTTTCTGTTTATTAAACTTTGTATACATCAACGAGAATAAAATCTCTATCAATTCATGGTTTGTATCTTCTTTATCTGGTGACCAAAATTTGAAGGTTTTCTTTTGGTCATTTTCCAATACTTCTCCATACACATTAATCCCATCAGTCCCCATGCTTAAATGATAATAAACAGTAGTATCTCCGTTTTCAATAACTGTCTCCTGTCCAATTGTGTCAATTGAGCCTTTATGCGCAAAATCATAATCTCTCAAGTAGTTAGATAAGTTTAGCAGAGCTGAATCTGAAACAATACTTTTGTCTGAAAAATCGGCTGTTTCTAGAGTTAACAAGTAATCATCTGATTTTTGTTGAATTGTCAATCTTGAACTTTCTATAAATGATGGTTTAAAATCAATAGTCAGTTTATCAAATTGAGCAAATGAGCTAAATGATATTAGCAAAAATCCTATATGTAGTAATGTCTTCATCATATTTGCGCTAACGGCCTGCCGCATGGAGCGTAAAGGGATTTAACCTTACAACTTTCCAAATTGAACAAAGCCAAAGCGCTGTATTTTGTTTTAAATTTCCAT
>NZ_JBPUSJ010000084.1:0-1036 GCF_051851475.1 Carboxylicivirga taeanensis
CCGGTACTTTGCTTCCATGAAAGAAACAACAAAACAGACGACTATTAAAGTGTATTCACAGGCATGTGTCTATCACATCGTACTGCAAGGAAGGATTACATCCACCCTGTTGAATTCGGTTGCGGATATGCAGGTACGTGATACCGGCAATGGGGAAATCAGTTTGATTGGATGCTTACCCGATCAATCAGCCTTGATTGGCTTACTGCACCATTTGCATGAATTGCGCTGCGGGATTGTTTCGCTCAAAGCGCAGATACAGGAGTAATCAACAACAGTAAAATAGAATTTAATCTAATTTAAAAGGAGAAAGAACAATGGCTAAATTATTAGAAGGCATCAAAGTAATTGAAGTAGCGTCCATGGCAGCCGCCCCGTCGGCCACCGTCATACTGGCCGATTTAGGCGCTGAAGTAATCAAAGTAGAGCCACCAACAGGCGATATGTGGCGCTATGGCAATATGGTAGCCGGTATGCCACCGAGTAAGATTCAGTACACTACGTATATTCAGAATCGTACCAAGAAGTCGGTAGCACTTAACCTGAAGAAACCAGAGGCCCAGGAAGCCTTACACAAATTAGTGGCAGATGCCGATGTATTTCTGACCAATTCACCTCGTAAGGTTCAACAGGAGCTAAAGCACACCTACGATGATATTAAGGCCATTAAGCCAGATATCGTTTACGCGTGGATCAATGGTTTTGGCCTGGAAGGACCGGATAAGGATGCCCCTGGTTTTGACATGACAGCGTGGTATGCCCGCTCGGGTATGATGGAAGAACTGCGTCCGAAAGATGGCAGCCCGGTACCACTGCCAGTAGGAGGAGGCGATTTAAATACGGCCGTATCCTTGTTTAGTGCAGTGATGTCAGGTCTTTACCACCGCGAACGCACCGGAAAAGGCTCTTTTGTATCAACATCCTTAATGAATATGGGCATCTGGGCCAACTCCAGTATGATGCAGGCCGCCCTTGTGGGAGCCCCCCCAATGCAGAAGTTCCATCGCACCGAATGGCCCAACCCGGTTAGTGGAGG
>NZ_JBPUSJ010000085.1:0-1018 GCF_051851475.1 Carboxylicivirga taeanensis
ATAGTATTGATTTAAAATCAAGGTAATCAATACTTTTAAAGTTTATGGATTTCTGAAGCTAACGTAAAATGGGGACATCAAAGCAGATGAAAATTGAAGAAAAGCACAGTATTGTAAATCACTGAAATACTGACGTTTATTTTTACGTTAGTCAGAATTTAAAAAAGCATACTGCATAAGTTGAGAATGAAGAAAGATATTGAAATACAAGGAATATTCGAAGCAATTGACAGTTTTGCAGTGAGAAGAATGAATCAATTCTTTGTGATTGGCAATTTGGTTGAAGGGACAATAGAGCCAGACTGGTTTGTAAGCATCAAATTTAATGATTCTATTTCAATGACTTTAAGGATAAATAGTATTGAAGAAATTGAGTTTACATCAAGACAAGATAAATATAAGTTGTTGGTTACGGATTGTGATAATGAAACAATTGATTTTCTATTGGGGCTTAATCTTGGACTTGAAAAGTTAGAAGTTACGATTGAAGGTGAGGATTAATATGAGATTGTTTTCAAAATATAAGTTAAGAATTGATTTGCCCAAAGGTATGTCATCAAGAATTGATGATAATAAGATTAGATTTATTGGAACATCAAATAATTTGATTGAATTAGCTCATGAGATAAGAAAATTGAATTTAATGGAAAATGGAGACTTCATAAAACTAGATAAGGTTGATTTGAGAGTCTCAGACGAGATTACGAATTTCATTAATGACAAAAAATTGATTGAAATGCCAAGACAGGCATTGAATATTTTTGCCAGCAAAATTCTTGAGGTTGTTGACGGTTATGAAGACAGTCCATTTGATTTTAACGATTGTGGATATTTATCTCCTAGACTAGATTTCGATATTGGGGTGGAACTAATTGATTAAAAACGAACTACAACACGCCGCTATAGCGCATAGCAGTCCGGCTCACTTTGGTCGGGCAGATTCCCGCCTCGATAGTCTCGTCCTCTCGGACGGACAATCTAAACGCAAATCTGCTACAGCGCCATGCGGCCAACCGTT
>NZ_JBPUSJ010000086.1:0-1017 GCF_051851475.1 Carboxylicivirga taeanensis
GCTTTCTGTTTTTGAGTTTTTAGCTTGACATCCAAATATCAATACAATTGTTAATATGTATAGAGTGTTTTTCATCTTATATAACCGCTAACGGTTGGCCGCATGGCGTCGTAAGGCGAGTTTATCCTTACAAACTTCCCAAAGTGAACAAAGCCAAAGCGTTGTATTTGATTTTATCTTTTCAGCTTGAAAGCCAAATCAACGATTTGGCGCTGATTGCCGAAGCTCGGAACTTTACAAAACGCTATGAACGCCTTATGCGCTATGCGGTTTGTTGGGTGTAGTTTTTATTCTGTTATTCTATTTTTTAAATCCATTTGTTCATGAAGAATCCTTGTTATTTCAATAGGATTACTATTTGACTTGCGATAGAATATTATGTGTCGATTAACTTTTAGTCCGAACAATTTAGTAGTTATTCCATCGTAGTTTTTTCCTAATTCTGGATTATTAGCAATGTCTTGGCAGCTGTTAAGCAGCAAATCATAATACTTGTCAGCTTGATATTCAGACCAAGTATCATATGTATACTCCCAAATTCTATTTAAATCTTCAACAGCTTTGTTAGTCAACTCGTATCTAGCCATTCCGCTTTCTTTTGGCTTTCAATTCCTCAAGATTTTTTTTGGGGTCAAAGTCGTGAGCAATTCCACTATCAATCCCTTCTTGGATTGCATTTCTTAAGGCAATCGCTTTACTTTCTTCATTTTCCAGAAGTCTGAGACCAGCTCGAATAACTTCGCTAACATTTTTATATCGACCTGCAGAAACTTGAGTCTGAACAAACTGGTCAAAATAACTACCGAGAGATATGGATGTATTCTTCATTTTCAAAGTTTTAATCAAATTTACCAAAAATTGGTAAAAATGCCAAATCTAATGGTTTTGCCAAATTGTATATAACGAATAGCGCCCAAAAGCTCGATTTTTGTTGAATTGGCACAATAAATTTTTAACCCGACTCTTTGATAAAAGTTCGGGTTTTAAATGACTGGAACGGGGACACTCTTTTGGAAT
>NZ_JBPUSJ010000087.1:0-1002 GCF_051851475.1 Carboxylicivirga taeanensis
ATTCCAAAAGAGTGTCCCCGTTCCAGTCATTTAAAACCCGAACTTTTATCAAAGAGTCGGGTTAAAAATTTATTGTGCCAATTCAACAAAAATCGTGCTTTTGGGCGCTATTCTTTATATACAATACAAAAAAAACATCATTAATCATAAAACTAAAAGGACTTATTAAAACATGACGCAGTTTACAATTGAAAGCATTTACGACAAAGAAGAGTTTCTAAGAGTCAATAAGATTAAATGGAAAATATATTGGCTCAAAAACCTTAAGCAAATCAGAAATCTTTCAATCACAACACTTGTATTTATAGTTCTTTCAGCTTTATCTATTTCAGACGAAGAACCTGTTAATATTTATGTTGTATTAGCCATTGCTTTCGGACTTTTATTGCTCTTTTTAGCATCTGCAAGACGATTTTCGAGAAAGAAGTATATTGGAAAAATTGCTGAAATTGCAGAAAAGTTTGAATTAGAACAGATGGATTGTGTTTATCAATTCTCTGAAGATTCAATAAAATATTCAGACAAAGAGAAGACGTTAGAATTTAAATGGTCAGTACTTTCCCATTATTCGATATATAAAGAGTTTCTTGTTTTGTTTGTTAATAACTCAATTGTGGACTCATTTATTTTTGAAAAAAAACCTGACCACCTTTCTGACTATGATAAAATATTAGAATTGACGAAGAAGAAACTCGAATATAAGTCAGTAAAATAAAGTACGGTTGCCAACAAACCGCAATAAAGCATATGGAGGCAGCTCGTATTGGATGCTTTGTGGCTTCGGCAGACACCGCCAAATCGTCGATTTGGCTTAAAAAATGCAAAGTTAAAATCAAATACAACGCTTTGGCTCTGCTCTATTTGGAATGTTAGTATGGATAAATCTCCATACGCTTCATGCGGCAGGCCGTTAGGTGCAAAACAAACCAAGGCGCTCAAAAATAATAATTGAATGTACGACCTAATAAAACCAAATACAGAATGGAGAAAAATTGCAAAAGA
>NZ_JBPUSJ010000088.1:0-972 GCF_051851475.1 Carboxylicivirga taeanensis
ACATTAGAGAAATTAGGAATATAAAATAACAGGTTACAACAAGCTGCAATAATGCATAGCAGTCCGGCTCGCTTTGGTTGGGCCGATTCCCGCCTTGATTGTCTGTCCTGCCGGACGGACAATCAGCACCGCGAATCTGCTACTGCATCATGCAGCTAACCGTTGTACGCAAGCAAAACGAACATGAAACAATACTGCATTATAATGTTGTTTTCTTTGACTCCAATCAGTTTGATAGCTCAAAATGATTGCACTGATTTCAATGATTATAACTCATCTCAAGTTTGGATTCAAAAAATAATCAAGCTTGGAATGGATGCACAAAAAGACTCGGCTTTACAAAGAATTAAATGCGAGCGAATAATTGGAGAAAACAATATCAATTTCCCATTGCTTTGCATTGTTGACGGTTTAATTGCTCCTAATATTCCCGATTATAGAGACTGTATATTAAGATATGTTGATTCTAAGAATATGCAATTGATTGGTTCACTTTGCGAAGTTGAAGGAATTTATCCCGAGAAATGTAATCTTGGATTTTTAATTATTAGCGGTCTAGAGAAGCCAGTTGTAAACAACATAAAGCATTTGACTATTAAGAAAATTGAAAGAAAAAAGGGAGAAATAAGAATTGTAATAAAAAATCATAAATCGTGTGATTTTGATATTAGAATCGAAGACTTTAGTGATGCGAATAATTTTAAGACTGAAAAAAAGCATTTAAAAAGAGGAAATAATAGAATTAAATATTCCGTTGACAACGAAGTGAAATTGATTACAATTCTTGATAATGAAGACAAACTAATCTTGATTAAATAAATGCCAGCGTACAACACGCCGCTATAGCGCATAGCAGAGTTGACGAGGCTTTGGTCGAGCAGATTCCCGCCTCGATAGTCTCGTCCTCTCGGACGGACAATCTCAACGCAAATCTGCTACAGCGCCATGCGGCCAACCGTTGTAGCTTATTTC
>NZ_JBPUSJ010000089.1:0-965 GCF_051851475.1 Carboxylicivirga taeanensis
CGACATCAAACGTCTTTAAATCAGGGACGTATTTCATGTTTTTATTTGCTTAATTATTAGTTTGCTTGTTGATTTTTTTGAATTACCTACAACGGCCTGCCGCATGGTGCGTAAGGTGAATTAACCAACAAACTTTCCAAAATGAGCGGAGCCAAAGCGCATATTTTGTTTTACATTTCTTTCAAAGCCAAATCTGCGATTTGGCGCTGCTTGCCGAAGCCACGAACCTTCCAAGACTCGCTAAACGCCTTATGCACTATTGCGGTTTGTTAGCCACAGGTTTTTTATTGTTTACCAATTAATGGATTTAGTTGATTTCTTAATTGCCATTCAATCCTTGGGATAATCGCATCATAGTTTTCAACCGAGATTTTGATAGTTTTAAGTCTAAATAGTTCATTTTTAAGATTTTCTCGTGCCATTAGTTTTAGAGCAAAAGTTGTCTTATGGAGTTCTTTATAGATATGACCGTGGATTCTACCACTAATATTTTTAGATTTTCCTATATATAATGGAATCCACTCGGCTAGTTCAGAATGTGCTCTAATTCTCATTTTCTTTAAATTTGGAGTGAATTTTCTTAAGTATTTTTCATTTTCCCATTCAGCCCTAAAGTTTTCAACCCATTCTTCAAAAGATTCAAACTGTCTATTATTTTTAATTTCCAATAAATATATTCCTGGATGTGTAATTTCTTTCCATGGAATTTTGTTGGACGCTTCATCAATTTTGAATTGAGCTATTTCAGTTAGTTCAATAGACTTGGTTATCACCGATAGTTTTTCAAATTGCTTTTTGAGTTCAATGTCGATAGATTCAATTTCTTGCATTCTTGTTAAGATATTATGTTTTAACTTGTGGCTAACGGATTGCCGTATGAAGCGGCCCGATGCCTGTATATTTGTTCCTTAATTACACTCAATTGCTGCAGCAAACTTCAACTTTAGAATTACGCAACCCAAGGC
>NZ_JBPUSJ010000090.1:0-940 GCF_051851475.1 Carboxylicivirga taeanensis
TATTAAGTTTAATGCCAAATCAATGTTTGGCTTTGTGGGAGTCAGGGAAGTGGAGCTGTGTTCTCTCCTTAAGCATCATGCAGCTAACCGTTAGCTGCAAATTAAGCGCAACCCTGACTACTTGCAAAACATCTATTAGATAATAATAATTTAAAAAAAATGTCTATGAAAAAAATAATCTTCTTAGTATTGATAACTCTCTTTATCACAGGGTGTGAAAAAGAGGAAGAAAATGAACTAAATTTTCCGTCAATTGACCTCATAACTAATGACAGTCCCACTTTTTTTGCAAAGACTGTGATTCTATTTGAAGATAGTGAATACTTGATTAAAACAAATTTTGACACCTACATAAATTCTTATCCATTTGACATGTATGGTTATGACAAAATAAAAGAGCAAGTAATTCAAGACTCGAATAATCAAGATGTTTTATTTATGACTGATTATCTGTATCAAGCCCTTGACAGTACATACATACTGGCTCATCACTTAGAGAATGGTACTTGCCTAATTTTTGACAAAAAAAGAAATGAAATTATTCCTAAAATTAAAATGGAAGAATATATGGAAGGTGAACCAATGATGTCAACAGGAGGCAGAAGATTTTATATAAAAGAGAATTTATTTTTAGAAACAGTTGACTTGATAAGTTAAAAATCAGCAGCTAACATTTTGTATAGTGCATAGGGCAGAAATGCTGTATTTGAAGCTTTTGCGCTTTCTTCAACCTCGCCGAAGCGCAGCTTCGACAGTTAGTCAAATTGCAGGTGTCAAACCTGCGCTTCGGCTACTAAGTGTTTGACAGGAAAGTGCTTTCTAATGCCCTACGCACCATACAATTTACCGTTGTAGTTCATTCCCCCTATAAACCCATAGTATTGATTTAAAATCAAGGTAATCAATACTTTTAAAGTTTATGGATTTCTGAAGCTAACGT
>NZ_JBPUSJ010000091.1:0-930 GCF_051851475.1 Carboxylicivirga taeanensis
GCGTAATTCTAAAGTTGCAGTTTGCTGCAGCAATTGAGTGTAATTAAGGAACAAATATACAGGCATCGGGCCGCTTCATACGGCAATCCGTTGTGCCCTATTAGAGAAAATATGCATAAAAGCCTTCTTTTAATATCATTAATATTCACTTTATCATCTTGTTATACCGGATATTATAGCAAGTTTCATGAAGAAGGGAATAAAAGCACAAATTTTGAATTAGTACCAGACAGTACTACCAGATTATACTTTCATATTTACGGATTTGACTGGCGAAGTAGATATTCGAAGCAAGATTATACATTCAGGAAACTTAACTCTTCACTTAGGTTTTATTTCAACATAGAGAATAATAATAGTGTTCGCATCAAAAATTTTGACTTTAAAATACGAGGTATTTCAGAATCTGATACAGTAAACTTAAATCCCAAATATATTGAGATTGATTTATCTGGAACTACACAAAATTCCGACTATCAACTGAATAATAAACTGAAAATAAAAGACAAACAATATAAGTTAAATGAAACTTTCTTGTTGGATTCAGCTTTTAATGACTTCTACTTTCCAGCGCATAGAGAAATTTATCATTACACTTTGTTTAAAATAATTATACATGACTCAAAAGCGTCGGACTGCGACAAATTTATCTTGAATCTGGTAATGGATGCCGAGATTAACAATAAACCACATCAAATCAATCGAAGATTTGACATTATAAAAACAATTGAGAAAAGAACTGAGATAGGAATTCACTAAAAAAATAACAGGGCACAACAAACCGCAATAGCGCATAAGGCGTTCGTGGTGTTTTGGAAAGTTCCGAGCTTCGGCTACCAGCGCCAAATCACTGATTTGGCTTTTGAAATGAAAAGTTAAAAACAAATACAGCGCTTTGGCTCCGCTCAATTTGGAAAATTTGTAAGGTTA
>NZ_JBPUSJ010000092.1:0-922 GCF_051851475.1 Carboxylicivirga taeanensis
AACGGCCTGCCGCATGGTGTTGTAAGGCGATTAAACCAAACTAACTTTCCTAAATGAGCGGAGCCAAAGCTTTGTATTTGTTTTTAACTTTTCATTTCAAAAGCCAAATCAAAGATTTGGCGGTGTTTGCCGAAGCTACGAAACTTCCAAAATGCTTAACTCGCCTTATACACTATTGCGGTTTGTTAGCGGTTGTATTTTTTTTCTACTTTATCATCTTCATAACTAGATATCAGAATGATGTATTGTTGTGTAACTGTATCAATGCTAACGCAGTCTCTTAAGCCACCAATTGCATATTGAACACATTTACAGTCTTGAAAATCATTCACAATAGTCTCCTTATTCCTTTCAATGTCAAATATTTTCAACCGTTCATTTGATTCATTGATATTCTCAATGTAAAGCAGAATTTGATTTTCTTCGTTTGCATCTACCCATGCTCCTTTTCTTAATGGTTTACCTGTTCTTTTATCAATAAGTTGAATCTCATGAGGATTTCCAGAGCCAAAAGATTGAACAAATACAAATGAACTGTCAAAATCAGCACCTATGTAACCAATGTTTTTATGTGGTAATCCATAACTACTTCCTCCAGTCAAGTCCATAATATCAGTTGTGTCCTTGATTAGAAATATTGTCTGTAGAGTGTCTGGGTTATTAGATTCTTTATACACTCGATATTCTAATTTGAAGCCGTTTTTCAAGCTTGTCTGGAAATCATAGTCAAGGTATGTCGAGTCAGAAAGATACGTTCTTGTCACAATACTACTTTTAACCACATTTTCATTTGTGGCAGTCTTTGTTTCATTGATTTCATAGGTCAAGCTTTCTGTTTTTGAGTTTTTAGCTTGACATCCAAATATCAATACAATTGTTAATATGTATAGAGTGTTTTTCATCTTATATAACCGCTAACGGT
>NZ_JBPUSJ010000093.1:0-899 GCF_051851475.1 Carboxylicivirga taeanensis
CGCACTTTGGGCGGTTTGTAAGTCCAACCGATTGTCAGTCCTGCCGGACGGACAATCTCGCGTAAGAAGTGCTACGCTTCATGCAGCTACCGTTGGCAACAATAACTAAACAATAACTCGAGTTAAAATGAAAAAGCAATTACTATTAATGATTATAACCATTATTCCAATGGCTATATCTGCTCAAGGACAAACAGGAATAAAAGTACTTGAAGGAAATGTTCGATATTCATTATCCGATTCTGAAGATTACAGCCTGTATAATTATCAAACCAATGAATATAAAAGTCAACACTTTAATATCAACCCAAAAATTGGCTGGTTTGTATCAGAGTCATCAGTATTAGGCGTTGGTATTGGCTATAGATTTTCTAAATATGAAAGTCGATCGGAATCCAAAGAACACATATTTTCAATTAACCCCTATTACAGGAATTATCAAAAAATTACAGACAAATTGTTTTTCACAACCACAATTGACTTGGCATTGGGGTTCGGGCAAGAATCAAATGAAGATTACTATACAGCGGATTTGTTTACTTATAGTCTTAATGCACGTCCAGGACTTACTTATTTTATATCAGATAAATGGGCATTAAAAACAAATTTTGGAAGTTTGTTTTATCAAAGAACTAACAAAAAAATAACCGAAGGAGTTGAAGACAAGCAACCAAAACTTAAAGACACTGATTTTGGGTTTAATTTTAGTATGGATTCCTTTAGTTTGGGAGTAGGTTATTATTTCTAAAAACTTTGGACGACATATAAATCTGTAGGTAAAGAATAAATACTGTTGCCAACAAACCGCAATAAAGCATATGGAGTCCGACTCATTTGGGAAGTTTTGTGACTTCGGCGACCAACGCCAAATCGCTGATTTGGCTTTAAAAATGAAAAGT
>NZ_JBPUSJ010000094.1:0-895 GCF_051851475.1 Carboxylicivirga taeanensis
TAACGGCCTGCCGCATGGCGTCGTAAGGCGAAATTAACCTTATAAACTTCCCAAAACGAACGAAGCCAAAGCGTTGAATTTGATTTTATCTTTTCGTTTCAAAAGCCAAATCGACGATTTGGCGCTGATTGCCGAAGCTCAGAACGTTACAAAACGCTAAGAACGCCTTATGCGCTATGCGGTTTGTTAGCAAATGTTATTATTAATATTCTACGAATTCTGTTACTACAATTCTTTTGACAAAATAGTCATCATAATCTAAATGTGAGTTTATAAAACCTGTTGCTAAACTAGATGCTACTGTTCTTCCCATTGCTTCAGTAATATCAATATAGTCAAAAATATATCGCTCATGCTCCCCAACAGTTCTTAATGCTGACCAGAATTTACCATAAAAGTTTCTGTCCTTTAATGAATAATGTCTTTTTATTGTCTCGGCTTCATCTGTTGTAGCATTCAACCCATATGATGATTCATATCCTCCAATTTTGTATTCACCATTTGGGAGTAATACCTTAGTTCTAGTGTGATACACATTATCCACTTTATTGTACCAAACTGAATCTGTAATGGCATATAGTTCTTCATAGAAGCCAGATTCTTTGATTTTGTTTACAAGTTCGGGAGTTGCTTGGATTCGTTCCTGGATTTTATAGTCCTTAATATCCTCTAGAAATTTCTTATATGCTTTTTTTATTGAAACCTCGCTATATTGTTTTGCAAGATAATTTTGTTCGAAATCATCTACCAACATTGTCAAGGTCTTGCTATGTTTTTCCCCTATTGACTTCTCAAATTCAATTATTTCATTCTGATTTGAGCATGATAAACTGAATAACAGTACAAGTAATAATAGTCTAGTGGTCATGTTGTTGTTTTAATATTTGCTAACGGT
>NZ_JBPUSJ010000095.1:0-887 GCF_051851475.1 Carboxylicivirga taeanensis
AACCGTTGGGGCCAATTAAAAAACAAGACCATGCGATACATATCATTAATATTAATTTTACTGGCTATAAATTTCAATTCGTTTGCGGAATTAATTGATGGACCTGCAAATATTAGAAATAAGCCTCAAGGTCAAGTAATCTTTTCAATTGAAGACAATCAGTTTGTATCTGCATCTGAACTAACAAATAATTGGTATCGATTAATGTTCACGGCTTTTGTAAAAGTTGAAAATTTAAGGAATGACACCATTATTAATGTTGATTCAGAGCTTTATAGTTCAGACTTTAAAACAAAAGTTGGCATTGTTAAAGCAGAATACAATATATCAGGTTATTACATTGACTCAGACAATTCTGATTTTATTGAAGTAATGTTATTTGGTTATACATTCAAAAGTAATGTAAGACCTGAATCAATATTAGAAAGGGAAATTGAAAGAGTGTTAAGTAGCGGTAACAAACTTGACCTTATTGAAGTCTACGAACGCTTTGATTTCTATGAAAGTGAAGTCGAAAACTACAAAGTTTGGATTACATATGATAATGATGACCCTTGGGGAAGTCCTGATTTTAGAATGATGATTTATTGTGACAAAAACAACAATGTAATAGGAATCGCAAACAAAGGGAGGAAACTCAAACTCAATAGTGTAACAGAATCAACTATCGATAGAAATTACAGAATGCAATACCTCATTAATCTAAGTGAAACAGAAAGAATTAAGTTTGAAAGACTAATGACAGAATCATTTGCAGGGAGAGCATAAAGACAAATAACTGGCCCCAACAAGCCGCAATAAAGCATATGGAGTCCGACTCATTTGGGAAGTTTTGTGACTTCGGCGACCAACGCCAAATCGCTGATTTGGCTTTAAAAATGAAAAGT
>NZ_JBPUSJ010000096.1:0-887 GCF_051851475.1 Carboxylicivirga taeanensis
TTGGCCGCATGGCGCTGTAGCAGATTTGCGTTGAGATTGTCCGTCCGAGAGGACGAGACTATCGAGGCGGGAATCTGCCCACCCAAAGTGAGCCGAACCCTGCTATGCGCTATAGCGGCGTGTTAGCGGTAGTGATTTATTTTTTAGAATTGCTTTTTAATTCAAGCTCTAAATCCAATTTCACATCACAATGCTTTGACAACCAATTCTTGATTGTCATGATTAAGCGGTCCTTTGCTATAAGATATTCAGTAATTGTTATATATGGAATTACAATTTCATATTCTCCAAGCTTGGATTTATTAAAATATAAGGAAGCATATTCACTTAGTTTTCGGTTGTTGGATATTTCAGAAGTCGCTTTAAAATCTAGAAAATTCAATTTAGTTTTTATTTCCGCAGGTAACCAATGACTTTTTCTAAATTCCATTATTGGTTTAATGAATTCTTCATAGTCTTTTACTTTTATCGCAATGTTTTTGGATTCTAAAGTTTTAAAATTTTCAAGTGAAAAAACATTCTTATAGTCCATTATGATGAAACGGGATAATATAGTCGATTTATTTCCAATTTCTGATATATGAACACATTGTTCATTTAGGTATTCTACAAGTTCAAGTGTTTTATCAGCTTGCCTCTCAATAAACTTAGAATCGATACTAAATCTTTGATATAAAATAATTGCTACAATTAACGTTAAGACAGTAGCTATTGCACTCAAAGAAGTAAATGAGAGGGAGAGAATAGTACTCCAAGACTCTTTACAAGAGAACAAAACAAAGGGATATAAGAATGCAATGAGGCAAAAAAATATGCTTGTTGCAATTAAAATATGCTTGTTTGGTTTCATAGGGATGTTATGTTTTTAAGTCCATTACCGCTAACGG
>NZ_JBPUSJ010000097.1:0-885 GCF_051851475.1 Carboxylicivirga taeanensis
ACCAAAATAAATCTGTAAATATTTAACCAACAAATAGGTTACAACGGTTGGCCGCATGGCGCTGTAGCAGATTTGCGTTGAGATTGTCCGTCCGAGAGGACGAGACTATCGAAGCGGGAATCTGCCCGCCCAAAGTGAGCCGGACTGCTATGCGCTATGGCGGCGTGTTAGGGGCAGTTATTTTCTAATTTTTAGTAATCTACTTATTTCGTCTGAAATTAATAGCATCTTCCCATTTTGGAATATGTAGATGAAGTACAAGAACAAAATGGTAAATGCAATTCCTCCAAGTCCAACTGCTAGACCGATAAAGTTTCCTTTTATTGCTGATATAATCGGAACAACAACCCACGGCGTTAGCCAGGCTAATATTAGGAATAGTAGTCTGTATGATATTTTGTAATTAATCTTTAGAATTCCATTGCTTTCTTCAAAATCACCAAAAATAGTCAATGGCATTCCAGAACTTTGCGAAAGTATGCTATGTTTTCTATAGAATCGGAACCGAGTTACGAAATAACCAGTTTTTAAGTCAGGAATGAAAACATATTTACCTTCTTTTTCTTCATAAATACCATCGAAATATTTCCAATTCGAAAATTTCACTTTTAGTTCGTGTCTATAAATAGTCCTACCAAAACTAAAGAACTTAAGATTGAATCGATTTAAATTAATTAGTTCGATAATGGTTGCAACTAACCAAGTCAGTATAACTAACAGAAATATTATTAATCCTAAACTCATATTTGTATTAAAATTCAGCTGTTCAGTGAGATGTGGGGAATTGCCCCTAACGGTAGCTATATGGGCTGTAATAGAAACTGATATTATATTTATAATAGCGGTTTTTGTTATAGTGCATATAGCGTGTTATGGGCCGTAGTT
>NZ_JBPUSJ010000098.1:0-873 GCF_051851475.1 Carboxylicivirga taeanensis
TTTTGAGCGGAGAGTGGGGGATTCGAACCCCCGGTACGGTTGCCCGTACGTCAGTTTAGCAAACTGGTGGTTTCAGCCACTCACCCAACTCTCCATTTTTTTCTCTTTCGTTCAAGAGAAACAACCGCCTCATCTGCTCTAACCCTCGTTGCGATTGCGATTGCAAAAGTAGCAAATAGTATTAAACCTCCAAATAAAAAGAATGCACTATACTGACTTGCTGGCACGACGAATAATGCCAAATTTCATATTATAAATCCGTTATGCCTGCGAATAAACTTGTGCACTAAATGAATATTTTTTGGATATGGGAAAACTTGGGTGTTCGAAAATATAGAATCAGCAGGCTTCGGTGCTTTTGCCACCATACGACGCACCTTTGAAATGCATCACGATACTATTATTAACTACTTTAATGGCAGAAGCACTAATGCAGCAGCAGAATCATTCAATGCCAAAATCAAAGACTTCAGAAGGCAGTTTAGAGGAGTAACCGATGTCAAATCTTTCCTTTACAGATTGTGTAAGATTTATGCCTAGACCCAGATATTGTGCGTGGTCCTTCGGAACTGATCCAGCATATAACGAAAAAAGCTCGTAAACCTTTTGATTTACGAGCTTTTGATTGCATTTGTTGCTACTTTGTCGGGGTACCAGGATTCGAACCTGGGACCCCCTGGTCCCAAACCAGGTGCGCTAACCGGACTGCGCTACACCCCGAAAACAAATTTCAATCTCAAAATATAAAGAATCTCCCATTGTCGATTCTCACTAAATAGTCGGGGTACCAGGATTCGAACCTGGGACCCCCTGGTCCCAAACCAGGTGCGCTAACCGGACTGCGCTACACCCCGAAACTAATTTTGAGCGGAG
>NZ_JBPUSJ010000099.1:0-868 GCF_051851475.1 Carboxylicivirga taeanensis
TTGGCTGGGCCGATTCCCGCTTCGATTGTCAGTCCTATCGGACGGACAATCAGCACCGCGAATCTGCTACCGCATCATGCAGCTAACCGTTGGTAGCTATTGAAAAAAACGCAATACACTTAATATTTAATAAACGCATCAAAAAATATGACATGACATTTAAGGAATTGGGAATTATTAAAGGACAGTAGTTGAAAGATTTGGAAATTAACATTATGAATTTGAAAATACTATTCAGGAAACAGGCTTCTCAGTGTGTCGGACGGACTGCGCAACGTAATATCCCGACTGCGCAATGCGTTTTCCTAAGCCCTCAATCAATTTCCCCGACCTCTCAGTGGATTTCTCCATTTAAGGAACGCATTGTACGGACTAAGGAATCAAATTCCCCAACTAAGGAACGCATTGTACGGACCAAGGAATCAATTTCCCCACCTAAGGAGTCCATTGTACGGACCAAGGAGTCGATTTCCCCATATAAGGAGTCCATTGTACGGACTAAGGAGTCGATTTTCCCATATAAGGAACACATCGTACTACCAAATAAGACTTGGGACAAACGATAGAATGACATAAGAAACAACAGCTACCAACACACTGCTATAGCGCATTTCGGGATTCGAGCATTTTGAAAAGTCCGTAGCTTCGGCAACCAGCGCCAAATCGCTGATTTGGCTTAAAAATGAAAAGTTAAAACAAATACAACGCTTTGGCTCAGCTCAATTTGGAAAGATTGTAAGAATAAAAATCCCTCACGACGCCATGCAGCGAGACCGTTGGGCCTCATGAAATAAGTAGTACCGCTAAAAAATATGAATATTTAATATGCAAAACTTAGTTCTCTTATTGTTCGTGTTTACAATCTTTT
>NZ_JBPUSJ010000100.1:0-848 GCF_051851475.1 Carboxylicivirga taeanensis
AATTATTAAGTTTAATGCCAAATCAATGTTTGGCTCCGTGGGACTCAGGAAAGTGGAGCTGTGTTCTCTCCTTAAGCATCATGCAGCTAACCGTTGTAGTTAATTCAAGTGCAGCTCCAAAAATCAAAGTATGAAAGACATTTATTTTCTTTTTCTTCTTGTATCTCTCTCATGTAGTAAAAATCAGAAGGAATATTATCACGACGGTAATTTAAAAGCTGAATACATGATTAACGACAATGGTGAATATCATGGTAAATACAAGGAATTTTATAACAACGGAAAAACAAAAACGCTTATTGACTTTGAAAATGGCTACAAGAGCGGAGTTGCTGAATTTTATGATTCAACAGGACAATTAGCAGCTAAAGAATATTTCCAACATGGGGAAATAAAATATGTTAAGGAGTTTACCACAGATGGTAAAATAGCATATGAATTTAATTTCCTTGACACATTAAATCTGCCAACAATTGAGGATTTTAATATTCAGCTTTCTAATAAGCAAACTTTCTTAACTGTGGGAGACACAACTCAGATTGATGTTTCATGTAATTCTCTATCTAAAAATAATCTAAGAGTAATTATTACGAATGGAATGCATAAAATTAATTGGCAAAAAGATTCGTTCTTATACAGCTTTGTACCAAAACAGGTAGGAAAATCAAAAGTTATGATTTATGTAAATGCTGACAACAGAAGTAAAAAGCATTACTACATTGGTTTTAAAGAATATGAAATAAAGAACTAACTACAACACGCCGCTATAGCGCATAGCAGGGCTCGGCTCACTTTGGGTGGGCAGATTCCCGCTTCGATTGTCTGTCCTATCGGACGGACAATCAGCA
>NZ_JBPUSJ010000101.1:0-842 GCF_051851475.1 Carboxylicivirga taeanensis
TGCTGATTGTCCGTCCGATAGGACAGACAATCGAAGCGGGAATCTGCCCACCCAAAGTGAGCCGAGCCCTGCTATGCGCTATAGCGGCGTGTTGTGCACTGTTATTTCTTGTGACTCTATAATTTTCTTAATCATTATAGGAATTTGCTTTTCAGGGTTCGGGTAGTTATGGAATCCCTTTGTATTCCCCTCGCTGATTATTTTAAATTCCTTACTATTAGTTTTGATTGTCATTACCAAAATGTGCATGTAATTTTTAAAGTCGTTGGTCCAATAGTCCTTATATGAAATTATTGTTTGCGTTTTAGAGTTGTAATCTTCAGGAATTGTTTCAATAATTTTTGATTCAATTCCGTATTTTAATAATTCTTTCGACAATAAATCTGCAATTGGTCTTTTAGCAGGAATAGTATCTCTAACATATCTGTCTACATATTCATATTTAGGACATTTGCCTAGTCCCATTTTATAAGAATTAGGATTCTTTATTATTAGTATGTTATTAAGTTCAACTCTTTCTTTATCACCTGATAAATATAATTTAGTCGAACATGAATAAATCCCAATCATTGCGAGAAAACTTATTACTACAAATAGTTGTTTAGATAATTTCATATTTATGTAGGTTTATAAGGGGAATAGTGCACAACGGTTAGCTGCATGATGCGGTAGCAGATTCGCGGTGCTGATTGTCCGTCCGAGAGGACTGACAATCGAGGCGGGAATCGGCCCAACCAAAGTGAGCCGGACTGCTATGCATTATTGCAGCTTGTTACAGGCTGTTATTTTATCTTCTTAATTTCTCTAATGGTCAGCTTTGCTCAAAGCCAAAAACCAAATGA
>NZ_JBPUSJ010000102.1:0-837 GCF_051851475.1 Carboxylicivirga taeanensis
GAAGAAAACAAGTCTGTTTCTGCGGCTTAAAAACAACTTAGTTAACCGGTTATAAAAGGGGCGTGCCTAACAAGCTGCAATAATGCATAAGGAGGCTGCGCATTCTTTAAGGTCGCCATAAAAAAGCAGCAGCGCCAAACATTTTCTTTGTAAATAATTATTAAGTTTAATGCCAAATCAATGTTTGGCTCTGTGGGACTCAGGAAAGTGGAGCTGTGTTCTCTCCTTAAGCATCATGCAGCTAACCGTTGGGGGCAATAGAACCAAACCTACAGAACTTATAGAAAATTAAGCCGAATGAATGAACTCAACTTGTTTCTCAAGACGTTAAGTAACGTTGAACTTGCAAAATTTATAGTGTATCGTTATAAAGACTTTGTTGGAACATCAAGAGAAACGATTATTTCAGAAGCAAAGAGCAGAAATTTAAATCATGTTGACTTAAGAAGACTATATAATGAAGACATCCAACTTGATAAATCTATAAAGAGCCGCTGTGAACAATGTGGTGCTGCTAAATTCTATACCGAGACTGACTATGAATTAAGACATAAAAGGTATTATAGTATTGAAGTTGCTCTTGAATCTGACAGGTGTCGCATTTGTGGTTATAATCCAGACAAAAATGGTAAAGGTTTTATGAACTGGATTAAGAAGAAATTGGGATTCTATCACAACACGAGAATTACGCGACCTGAAATTGATGGAAATATGTTTACGTAAAATATAAACTACTGCCCCCAACACGCCGCCATAGCGCATAGCAGTCCGGCTCACTTTGGGTGGGCAGATTCCCGCCTCGATAGTCTCGTCCTCTCGGACGGACAATCTCAACGC
>NZ_JBPUSJ010000103.1:0-815 GCF_051851475.1 Carboxylicivirga taeanensis
AAATAAAGGTAATCAATACTTTTCAGGTTTATTGATTTCTGAAGCTAACGTAAAACGGGGACATCAAAGCAGACGAAATTTGAAAAAAAGTACAAAATTGTAAATCACTGAAATACTGACGTTTATTTTTACGTTAGTCAGAATTTAAAAAGACGTAATGAATAAACTTATTCCTTTAATATTTTTGACCTTTTTATGTTGCAAATTGAATACAGTTAATGACAACAAACAAGAAGGCAACATTTATATTGCTAAAGGAAACTTCGGGAAAATAGAAATTTCTAAATCAAAATTAGATTCAATATTATCTTCACTTCCATATTGGAGACTAAACGAATTTAAAACGACAGATTCTGAAAAAAGTGCTGCTGTTCAGATTTTAAGACAAGAATTAAGACAAAATAATCAAGAACCTGATAGATTCTTAATAATAGAAATCACAGGAAGCAAACCAAAGAATATAACTTTTCACCTAAATCGCATTGACACATACGTGTATTTATACATTTTAAATCAAGACTCTGATATGACACCTATAACTGGAAATGCAACAGGAGTCGATGGTTTGTATTCTGTTGACTTAGAAACGGAAGAAATTTCCATAGCATATTACCAATAAAAAACGGAACACAACAAACCGCAATAGCGCATAAGGCGTTCACAGCGTTTTGTAAAGTTCGCAGCTTCGGCGGTCAGCGCCAAATCGCAGATTTGGCTTTAAAAAGAAATGTAAAACAAAATATGCGCTTTGGCTCCGTTCAACTTGGAGAGTTTATAAGGTTAAATCGCCTTACGACGCCATGCGGCAGGCCGTT
>NZ_JBPUSJ010000104.1:0-805 GCF_051851475.1 Carboxylicivirga taeanensis
TCCAAGACGCCTCCCGAAATGGCGACGTTTTGCCAAACAGGGTAAAAAAACGAACTCCAAGCCTCGGCTATTGACCATAACGGCCTGCCGCATGAAGCGTATGGAGATTTAACCTTACGAACTTCCCAAAATGAGCTGAGCCAAAGCGTTGTATTTGTTTTTAACTTTTCATTTTTAAAGCCAAATCAGCGATTTGGCGTTGGTTGCCGAAGTCACAAACCTTCCAAAATTAGTCGCACTCCATATGCTTTATTGCGGTTTGTTGTGCCCTGTTTTATTTTATTTCGTTTGTACTTTTAAATACTTTATTGATTTTTCCTGTCTCATGATTCCATTCATAGATTATATCTTGAAGCTTTTTCTTACTAAATCTTTTCGGTAGTAGGATTAGTTTATTTCCATAACTATCACTGCCAATTACAATAGCATTCTTAGGAAATTCTCTCCAGTTCTTAGCTTCTTTGGTTTCGTAAATGATATGATTGGAAGTTCTAGATATTCTTTTTCTGTCTGTTTTGTCAAAAAAGGGGTGAATAGTCCAGTCATTGCCATTGATTATTAATTCTCCACCATTTTCCCTTTTCATCTTATCTCGAAATGAATCAGGGAATTTTAGTCCAATTTCATTTTCAGTCTCAACTATGTATTTTTCTTCAACAGGAAAGGGCATAATGTTTTGTTTTTATTACGATAAGCTTTTCAAATAGGGCACAACGGTTAGCTGCATGATGCGGTAGCAGATTCGCGGTGCTGATTGTCCGTCCGACAGGACTGACAATCAAGGCGGGAATCGGCCCAACCGAAG
>NZ_JBPUSJ010000105.1:0-787 GCF_051851475.1 Carboxylicivirga taeanensis
TGCTGGCCCGTGGGTGAGCAGCAAATTCCTCAAAAGCCTCACGAATCCCAAAAATACCTCGAATCCGGCTTAAAAATATTGGGTGGTGCCTAACGTCTTGCCGCATGAAGTGTGCCGCTGCGTGTGGTATATTCGCTTTCTTAATTGCTCCTTGGCTCGCGCGGGAGCAAAACCTCCAAAACCAGCCTCGGCAAGGCATTCTTTATTGCGGTTTGTTAGGCCCCGTATTTTTCATTTTAGCTTCAGATCCCTTTATCTGAAAGTCTTTTACACCATTCATGGTCATGTATTCTTATCTTCAAGTTTGCGCGACACTATTCATGGTCTTGTATTCTTATCTTTAAGTCTGCGTGACATTATTCATGGTCATGTTTTCTTATCTTCAAGTTTGCACGACACTATTCATGGTCATGTATTCTTATCTTCAAGTCTGTGCGACACCATTCATGGTCTTGTATTCTTATCTTTAAGTCTGCGCGACATTATTCATGGTCATGTTTTCTAATCATTAAGTCTGCGTGACACTATTCATGATCATGTATTCTTATCTTCAAGTCTGTGCGACACCATTCATGTTCTTGTATTCTTATCTTTAAGTCTGCGCGACACTATTCATGGTCTTGTATTCTTATCTATAAGTTTGTGTGAAACTTTTCATGGTCATGTATTCTACTTGTCGAAAGGGATATGGGGCCTAACGGTTAGCTGCATGATGCTTAAGGAGAGAACACAGCTCCACTTTCCTGAGTCCCACGGAGCCAAACATTGATTTGGCATTAAACTTAAT
>NZ_JBPUSJ010000106.1:0-780 GCF_051851475.1 Carboxylicivirga taeanensis
CCGTTGGGCCTCATGAAATAAGTAGTACCGCTAAAAAATATGAATATTTAATATGCAAAACTTAGTTCTCTTATTGTTCGTGTTTACAATCTTTTATGGAGTTAAGAAGAACCTCTCTGATAGGTTAAACTTGACGCCAAAGATTCTAAATATGGCCATAATGTTATTGTTTTTGTACAGTTTATCAATGAGTGAAATGTTAATCTTAACATCTCTTCCATACGATTTTACGGCAATAATGTCTGCAGAATATGAGAAAATTGGCACTTTATCAGCAGGAGTATCATTATCGGTTTTCATTTTAGATTTAGCAATCGGACTAATAATATGTATCTATGTGATTGGCTTAATTGGACTTAATGAAAAAGCTAGACATACATTTATTTTCCTGTTGCCAGTTTATTTATTGACTC
Organism: Carboxylicivirga taeanensis; assembly: GCF_051851475.1. Taxonomy (NCBI): domain Bacteria; kingdom Pseudomonadati; phylum Bacteroidota; class Bacteroidia; order Marinilabiliales; family Marinilabiliaceae; genus Carboxylicivirga; species Carboxylicivirga taeanensis. Next base: position 414 of record NZ_JBPUSJ010000106.1, read on the forward strand.
ACTTATTTGATTCTTACAAGTATTGTATTCGTGAGCAGGAACAAGATTTTTATTTTATCTATGTTGCACAAATAACAACTGTGACAGCTTTGGTCATGTATACATATACAAGACCTTTTATGAAAAGAATATTTGTTAGAACTAAGATTGAACAAAACTAATACTAATCACGAAGGCCCAACAAACCGCTATAATGCATAAAGGGTAAAGAGTAATTTGGTTGGTTCGTAGCTTCGGCAACCAGCGCCAAACCGCAGATTTGGCTTTGAAAAATGAAAACTTAAAACAAAATATGCGCTTTGGCTTTGCTCAATTTGATAAGTTCGTAAGGTTAAAATCCTTTACGCATCATGCGGCAGGCCGTTAG
>NZ_JBPUSJ010000107.1:0-761 GCF_051851475.1 Carboxylicivirga taeanensis
AACGGTGAGTATAAGAATAGTAGCCGACTGCGTGGTACTTTCCTGTCAAGTTACAGAAGAGTTGGAGCGGGCTACAACTGCTGATTTTACTACTGTCTCGGCTATTATTTTTATACATTGTTGGCACCAGTAATTATTTTAGTTTATATCCAATTGTCAAATTTATTGTAAAAGTATTTACTGACACTTCTCCACCATTTCCAGTACTTTCAATTGTCCAGTCCGCAACTTTTGTGAAATCTAAATAGTAATCCGCTCGTAATCCAAATTGAAGATTTGAAATATCGTATCTTAGTCCTCCGCCAAGTATTAATCCAAACGATGTATCTTTTAGTTCGCCAAGCCCCTCAAGAGCATAAAAATTCCTACTATTAACTAAAAAGTCAACACGAGGCCCCATACTGATAAATGGAGCGAATTTCTCTTTTATTGAATACTTAAAATCAATAGTTGTATTAATTGATAAATAATCTAAGATTGGTTTATCTGAAGCTACCTCATCAGAACCGAAATTAATATCATACTCACCACCTTTTCTAATCAATCCGATATTACTTGAAAGATTAAAATATTGCTTATCAAAGTAATCTAATCCTGCAAAAACAGAATGTCCTATAAGTTTCTTGTTATCTAGTTGATTAGCATTTTGCCAATCAAGTTTAGAAATCGAAGTTCCTCCTTGTATTTTTATAGTCTGTCCATTTAATAGAATTGCAAATGTCAATCCGATTAATAATAATCCTATTTTTTTCATTTTTTTT
>NZ_JBPUSJ010000108.1:0-756 GCF_051851475.1 Carboxylicivirga taeanensis
AAACTACGGCCCATAACACGCTATATGCACTATAACAAAAACCGCTATTATAAATATAATATCAGTTTCTATTACAGCCCATATAGCTACCGTTGTAGCCAATTGTGCTGTTGGTTTAGGGGTAGCTAAAATTTGGAAGTTCGCTTGTTGGGGTAAAGCACATTCGCTTGGTTTGGAGGTTTAAGCGGAACCTGGAACACGCCTTTTCCGGCCTTTTTTCGGAATGATTCTCAAACGTGAACAAAATAAATTGATTTACAGGACTTAAAAGTGCATATCACCACCGTTCCAATTGACAACCAGTTTAGCAGCATGCACTAGCATTTTTTCGGGAAGGGTGATTTACATCCGCAGGCCGTAAAAGTCTTTCGGCTTGACTTTGGAGCGCGCTAAGTGGGGCGACAGGGTAGAGGTTGGAAAGCTAATAACAACAGGCTACAACAAGCCGTAATAAAGCAGCCTTGTATTCGACAGACTTGGAGGTTGAGTCGGTTGTTGGAACAGAAGTGAAAATAAGAAACGAATATAAATGACCTCGGGCCGCTTCATACGGCTGGACCGTTGTAGCTTATTCGGGGTATCTGTATCGGCAGCAGCATTTTGGTCATCCGCCAAAAACCAAAGCGTAGTATAACTTGGCCACCAATCTTGACTCGGTTGGTTTCATATCAGCCCAGACGTTCAAATTGCAGTGCCTTTGGAATTGATTTTCAAACGTGAACAGGAATCAATTTGATTTACAAACTGTTTACGCCG
>NZ_JBPUSJ010000109.1:0-755 GCF_051851475.1 Carboxylicivirga taeanensis
AACGGTTGGCCGCATGGCGCTGTAGCAGATTCTGCGTTGAGATTGTCCGTCCGAGAGGACGAGACCATCGAGGCGGGAATCTGCACACTCAAAGTGAGCCGAGCCCTGCTATGCGCTATAGCGGCGTGTTGTAAACCGTTATTCTATTATAGAAGGGTCTTTATTTCTTGAGTTATTTTGTCTTTGTTAGAAGGTCTTGGTGCCAGAAAATTGACAATATTTCCTTGTTTGTCGACAAGTAAATATTGCGGAATTCCCCAATGGATATTTCCAGGATATTCACTTTCATATCTGTCTCTATAACCTTCTATATAGCATTTATTTGACATGAGAATATGAGTTCCTTTTAGTTTGTTTTCTAAAATCAATTTTTCCCATAATTTTTCATTATCTAAGTTTCTAGCATTATCCTTTCTTGTATTGTAGTGTCTTGCGCACAGATATAGAAATTCAATTGGAGCGTTCTCAAACTGTTCTTTAAGCTTTACAGCGTGTTCAAATTCGACGATGCAGTGTTTGCAACCTGTATCCCAAATATCAATGTAAACAACTTTGTTTTTAAACTTCTCTTGATTTAGTATTTCTTCGATGCTTGAAAATTTACTGGTTGTATCATTAATTATTGTGTAGTCCGAATTTAAGTTTTGGGAATTGATATTGCTTAAGCATAATATAAGCAAAATTAGGGAGAAGGTCTGTTTCATATTTTTCTAGTAATTTGTTTTCTACGTATTGTGCTTAATGGTTTACAACGG
>NZ_JBPUSJ010000110.1:0-752 GCF_051851475.1 Carboxylicivirga taeanensis
AACGGATTTGCCGCATGATGCTGTAGCAGATTTTCGGTGCTGATTGTCCGTCCGATAGGACTGACAATCGAGGCGGGAATCTGCCCACCCAAAGCGCACTGCTGCCTGCTATGCATTATGGCGGCGTGTTAGGCCTCGTATTTTAATTTTGATTATTCTTTTGCCATTCTAGAAATGGAGTCGGGTCATTACCTAGAAACTGAAAGGTCCCGATAAACTCAGAATCAAAAACATTTGAATATTTCTGATAGTCATTTTCATTATCTGCTGAGAAAGTAAGAACAATGAATGTCATTTCTGTTTCTAAGTAGACTACCTCTTCTTTAAATCTGTCATGTAAGTTTGTGTATGAGAGTGCAATTGCTCCAATAATTGGTGGGGTATGCCCAATTTCGAACTTAGAAATCTTTGCATTCGGGTATTTTTCCTTAAATGCTTCAATATCTCCATCAACAAAAGCGCTTAAAGAATCCTGGGGATTTCCTTTATCAATTCCATTTGCAAACATATAACTCTTTACTGACTTACTTTTGTCATCAATACAGTAAAAGAAGTTTGTTAGTCCAATTGTGCTAGCTGCCTTTTTATCGTTTATCCAGTTTGTCGGTGTCTCAACTGTAAATAAATGATGGTCACCATATATAACATTGATTCCCTTTTGTTGAGAATTAGCATACACTATACTCATGAGAAGGAATATGGTAATTAATGTGTAATATTTCATGTTTGTATTTTTATATGAGGCCTAACGG
>NZ_JBPUSJ010000111.1:0-750 GCF_051851475.1 Carboxylicivirga taeanensis
AACGGTCAGGCTATGAAGCGTAAGTGAACATTAACCAGATTTCACTTCCGAACTTCACGGAGCCAAAACGTTGTATTTGTTTTTATCTTATCATTTTAAAAGCCAAATCAACGATTTGGCGCTGGTTGCAGAAGCTACGAACCTTCCAAAGTTAGTCGACTCACTTATGCTTTATTAGCCATTGTTGGGCTTTCGTTCTTTTTCTATTTATTATAGATTTTATCGTATGTTCCTTTAAACGATTCTATTTTAACAGTTTCCCACCAATCAAGATTATTCCGTAAAGTGTCTGTCTTGTATAATTCTATGATTTCCTTCTTTTCAATTAATTTTGATTTATTAAATGACTGCCCCTTTGAAAGTCTCAGAACCATAATATCTTCATTTTGAATTTCTTTAATAAGCTTTATTGCTTCTTCAATCTCTGAGTCAAAATCTGTTTCTGAAAATCGGTCAAAATGCCAGTGGAAATCATCAAAGACAAGAGTCAGTTCTTCGTCGTACGTATTTAATTCCAAATTAAGTTCCGGATGAATTTCACTAGTAAACTTAAATTCAAAATAATTCCAGTCACTATCTTCATTCTTTTTCGCCTGAAATGCTTCCATAAAGTCTGTGTGATTAGCCTTTATATAATTAAATACTTTAAGCGAATACGAGTCAATATTTTCAAAATTATTCGACATCTAAATCATTTTCAGTGATTAATCTTATTATTATCGGATACTCTCTTTGAATGAAGCCCAACGG
>NZ_JBPUSJ010000112.1:0-735 GCF_051851475.1 Carboxylicivirga taeanensis
AACGGTTGGCCGCATGGCGCTGTAGCAGATTCTGCGTTGAGATTGTCCGTCCGAGAGGACGAGACCATCGAGGCGGGAATCTGCCCAACCAAAGTGAGCCGGACTGCTATGCGCTATAGCGGCGTGTTGGGGCTAGTTTTTTATAATTTCTTTAAGTCTTCTTTTATAAGAGAGTGCATATTCTTCAAACATTTTAGATTGACATAGAACGTAAATTAGTCTGTCGTGATTACGTAATACATAGTCATAGTTTTTTTCGTTGAAAATGTCGTCATGATGAATAAAACTATTCAATTTATTCTCAATTTCTATTGCTTGAATAGTATCCTCTAATTGTATTTCAAAAACATAGAATTTAGGAAACCAATCCTTGTCCGATTGTATTATTGGAGTTTTGTTTATTGCTTTAAACGATTTATATTGAGATGGATATATTTCTAAATTTTCTATTTGCTCCAGGTCTTTATATTTACCAAATCTCAAAGTATCAATTTCACTGGCATCCTTAATTTCATAATTGTCTGCAATAAGTAAATTGATAATACTTGCAAATATCTCTTCCTCGTCATTTGATATATTTATTAGAGATAAGCTTTTAGATATAACAACGCTATCCTTCTTTTTCGAGATGTCTGATTGTTTTGGTTTCCCTGAATTTGAACATCCTGTTAGCATTATAACTGTCAATATTACAATTATTTTATCCATATGTACTCTTAAATTAGCCCCAACGGT
>NZ_JBPUSJ010000113.1:0-725 GCF_051851475.1 Carboxylicivirga taeanensis
ATTAATTCCGCAAACGAATTGAAATTTATAGCCAGTAAAATTAATATTAATGATATGTATCGCATGGTCTTGTTTTTTAATTGGCCCCAACGGTTAGCTGCATGATGCTTAAGGAGAGAACACAGCTCCACTTCCCTGACTCCCACGAAGCCAACATTGATTTGGCATTAAACTTAATAATTATTTACAAAGAAAATGTTTGGCGCTGCGGCTTTTTTATGCCAACCTAAATGAATGCACATCCTCCTTATGCATTATTGCAGCTTGTTAGGCACGCCCCTTTTATAACCGGTTAATTAAGTCGTTTAAGCCGCACAAAAGGTCTTATCTTCTTCTAAATTGCCCGTGACCTGCCCTATTTTCGCTGCACAGCTTTTACGCTCATTTTTGGGGCGCAAACCACTGCTGTTATTTGATATTCTATACTTACAAAGCGCTTAATTTGCAAGTCGGACGGGGCGGGCTGATTCCTTAACGCTCCTAACTTTCAGTAACAACGATTGAATCTTCGATTTACAAATAATAATGTTTGTGCGAATGTGGGTTGCTGGCCCGTGGGTGAGCAGCAAATTCCTCAAAAGCCGCACGAATCCCAAAAACACCTCGAATCGGGCTTAAAAATATTGGGTGGTGCCTAACGGATTGCCGTATGAAGCGGCCCGATGCTTGTATATTTGTTCCTTAATTACACTCAATTGCTGCAGCAAACTGCAATTTTAGAATTA
>NZ_JBPUSJ010000114.1:0-712 GCF_051851475.1 Carboxylicivirga taeanensis
CTAACGGTTGGCCGCATGGCGCTGTAGCAGATTTGCGTTGAGATTGTCCGTCCGAGAGGACGAGACTATCGAGGCGGGAATCTGCCCACCCATAGAGAGCCGAGCCCTGCTATGCGCTATAGCGGCGTGTTGTAGGTAGTTCTTTTATGGTAAAATTGTTGCAAAGATTATAATTAAGCCACCTAGTATCGAAAATATAAAGTCCGATTTCCCGATTGTTCTTTGTTCGTCGAATGAACGCTCGCCAACAAAATCACCCCTGTCAGTAATAATCAACTCCCGTCTGAAGATTTTATAATATAGATGTCGAATCCCTCGATAGACCACAACGGCAATCAGAAGTCCTTTTATAGGGCTTAAAACACTACCTTTGGGAGTGCTAAACTCTGGTAAATCTGAATACAATATGTAAATAATGAATTGAACTAAGCCAATTACCAACCATACTATGAATATTTTATTATTCCTCAGCTTCTTACTGTAAATTCCATAAATCAAAAGTGCTGAACCAAATCCAGTTAGTCCAATTGCTTTTTTAATAAATTGAAATTCAAAATAGTCAGATTTGTAGCCAATAGTCAGGCCAACGCACCAAATGATATAAAGGAAAATCAAAACGACATCAAACGTCTTTAAATCAGGGACGTATTTCATGTTTTTATTTGCTTAATTATTAGTTTGCTTGTTGATTTTTTTGAATTACCTACAACGG
>NZ_JBPUSJ010000115.1:0-706 GCF_051851475.1 Carboxylicivirga taeanensis
TCGTCCCAAAAATGTGCGCTAAAGTTGTGCTGCGAAAATAGGGAAGGGCACGGGCAATTAAGAAGAAAATAAGACCTTTTCTGCGGCTTAAAAACAACTTAGTTAACCGGTTATAAATGGGGCGTGCCTAACAAGCTGCAATAATGCATAAGGAGGTTGTGCATTCTATAAGGTCGCCATAAAAAAGCCGCAGCGCCAAACATTTTCTTTGTAAATAATTATTAAGTTTAATGCCAAATCAATGTTTGGCTTCGTGGGACTCAGGAAAGTGGAGCTGTGTTCTCTCCTTAAGCATCATGCAGCTAACCGTTAGGCACCACCCAATATTTTTAAGCTCGATTCGAGGTATTTTTGGGATTCGTGCGGCTTTTGAGGAATTTGCTGCTCACCCACGGGCCAGCAACCCACATTCGCACAAACATTAAGGTTTGCAAATCGAAGACTTAATCGTTTTCACTGAAAGTTATGAGCGTTACGGAATCAGCCCGCCCCGTCCAACTTGCAAATTGAGCGCTTAGTAAGTGCAGCATATCAAATAAGTGCAGTGATTTGCGCCCCAAAAATGTGCGTTAAAGTTGTACAGCGAAAATAGGGCAGAGCACGGGCAATTCAGAAGAAGATAAGACCTTTTGTGCGGCTTAAAAACGACTTAGTTAACCGGTTATAAAAGGGGCGTGCCTAACAAACCGTAATAAAGCAGCCTTGG
>NZ_JBPUSJ010000116.1:0-705 GCF_051851475.1 Carboxylicivirga taeanensis
GACTGCAGCAAAAAGGAGAAGCCCCTGCGGCTTGAGCAGAAACTTTTAGCCCTGATGTCGGGCAGACACATCCTTTTTTGAAAAAGGATGCAAAAACTCTATTGAAAGAGGTGATTGCTCCGCAACGGCTGGAATTTATGGTTACAGGCTTCCCTTCTCCTTCGTCGAAGTCGCCCTTCCACCATATTCAAGCCTATCGCTTACCTTCAATGATTCTATCCAAAAAAGATTAAGCCTGCTTCACTACCGGACTGCGGACTTCGAGCTTCGGACTTAATATTTAGTGCCCGGAGCATAGTGCCATGTTAACCCCAATCAATCTGCGGACTGCAGCACTAACTATCATACTGTCCATATGATCACAATTCAGGGGGATTGAAAATAACAGCTTCTCCATTTTCAAAGGCCGCCATTCTGTAACATTCATTCCTATCACTGGCTTTCAATAATTCGAAACGCTGTTTTGAGTGGAGTTGGAGTAAAGCGCTTGTGAATGGTTGTTCGCTCAACGACCTCAGCAATGCAGATAGGGCACCCACTGTAATAAGTGGAAGAAAGCAAAATTTGATATTATCCTGTTAATCCTTTAAATTTTGCCTGGAACGTTTAGTAGTGGCTGTAAGTGTTCCCTTGCCTTCATCAAAAGGCGTTAAGACAATCAGGAATCAGAGCGTTAAGAAAGAAAAGCTGTTTGAGCGCAGCGAG
>NZ_JBPUSJ010000117.1:0-693 GCF_051851475.1 Carboxylicivirga taeanensis
GTGTATTTGTTTTTAACTTTTTGTTTCTAAAGCCAAATCACTGATTTGGCGCTGGTAGCCGAAGCTAAGGACTCACAAAAACGCTACGAATCCCGAAATGCGCTATAGCAGCGTGTTAGGTGCAGAACTTATTATTTTTTCATTTAATAATACTTTCGCCAGTTCACTCATTAACTCAAAAGCGTCTCTAAAATCTTCCTTCTTTTTAAGAAATCCTGTCAATTTTATCTGAATCATAGGAAGAACCTCATAGTCTTTAGCAACAATTCCTTCCGTCTTGAAAATTAATGAAAATGATTTTCTTTTCTTTCTAAATTCAGCTATAGTTGCATTATTCTGTAAGTTTTCCTTCAGTTCATTAAACCCGTTTGAAACAGTTAAAATTCCGTCTTTATTACCAAGCATTGAAGTCCAAATGTTTTTGGTTATGCGAACAGAACATTCTTGTCTGTAATGAAAAGTGCAATGAATGATAGTCCTTGCGGACCATAAATTGTCATTTGAGTAACTAGTCTTAATATTAAATGCTAAACCTTTTTTTGAAATCTGCATTTGAGTTGCCGATAAAACACCACCTACTTTAATAGTTCCATCAAAGTCTTTTGCAATTTTTCTCCATTCTGTATTTGGTTTTATTAGGTCGTACATTCAATTATTATTTTTGAGCGCCTTGGTTTGTTTTGCACCTAACGG
>NZ_JBPUSJ010000118.1:0-648 GCF_051851475.1 Carboxylicivirga taeanensis
TCCGTGCCAATCACAACTCCTCCGGCATTGGTCCACGTATAGCTGATCATGTCAGCCGGATTACCCAGCAGTGAGATGTCCTCACCTAAACATACGTCTCCTTCATTAGCAGGTAATGCTTCTCGGTTCGTATGAATAACTACATTATGATTAAGAGAAGATACACAAGTTCCCTCGGTGACTGTTAAGGTATAAATTCCTTCGTAAGTCGCTTTATCGGCATTGGTAATTGTCAGCACCGCTGTATTTTGTGTAGATCCATCAGGCAATAACCATGAATAGCTGGCACCGGTTGAGCCGCCTCCACCTGTAAGGGTAACATCCTCACCATCACACCACTCACTGCTTGTTTCAGTAGCCTGTCCATTAATGATTGGCACTGGTAGAGCCTGAATAGTCACTGTTACTGTAGTCTCTTGGCTGCTGCAACCATTGGAGTCGATCACAGTAACACCATAAACGCCGGCATCAGTCGCACTGGCCGGATCAATGGTGATGGTAGCCTGATTACCACCGTAAGGGTTTCCATCTTTTGTCCATACATATGTATTGAAAACACCTGTACCTCCAGCAGCATTGGCAGCGATAACTAATTCGCCTCCATCACAAACCGGTGCATTAAAAGTAGGGGCCGCTGTTGGGTTTTCA
>NZ_JBPUSJ010000119.1:0-611 GCF_051851475.1 Carboxylicivirga taeanensis
AACGGTTGGCCGCATGGCGCTGTAGCAGATTTGCGTTGAGATTGTCCGTCCGAAAGGACGAGACCATCGAGGCGGGAATCTGCCCACCCAAGGACCTACTAACCCTGCTATGCGCTATGGCGGCGTGTTGGTACCCGTTATTTAATTTTTTATGTTTTTAAAGTTATGATTCAGCCAGTTGTATGAAAAATCCTTCATTTCTGGCTTAAAGAGATTTTTCAATTCTGTTTTGTAAAATGAAACGCAGCCTGAACAAACTGAAACTAAATCATTCGAATTTTTAATAATGTCAATGTTTTTATAGTCATTGTCATAGAGCTTAATTGCCTTCAATTCATTAAGTTTTTCTAATGTTATTACTGCCATGTAACGCTCAGCATTGTTGTCTGAGGTCAACATTTTTTTAATTGCCTTATAGTTTCTATTCTTAAGTTTTTGCGTCACTTTTTTGACCGTCTTGGATGGTTGTCCGCCATAATAACAACCAAAACCAACCATTTCATTTACGTCAACAGAATCTTGTCCAAATACAAATCCTGCTTGTCCGAAGAGTAATAATATTACTAATATACTTATTGTTGTCATGGTTGTTCTAATGGGTACCAACGGTT
>NZ_JBPUSJ010000120.1:0-591 GCF_051851475.1 Carboxylicivirga taeanensis
GTGTAGATCCATCAGGCAATAACCATGAATAGCTGGCACCGGTTGAGCCGCCTCCACCTGTAAGGGTAATAGCCTCACCATCACACCACTCACTGCTTGTTTCAGTAGCCTCTCCATTAATGGTTATCACTGGCAGAGCCTGAATAGTCACCGTTACAGTAGCCTCTTGGCTGCTGCAACCATTGGAGTCGATCACAGTAACACCATAATCGCCGGCATCAGTCGCACTGGCCGGATCAATGGTGATGGTTGGTTGGTTACCACCGTATGGGTTTCCATCTTTTGTCCATATATAGGTATCGTAAACACCTGTGCCTCCAGCAGCATTGGCAGCAATCACTAATGCGCCTCCATCACAAACCGGTGTATTAAAAGTAGGGGCCGCTGTTGGGTTTTCAAAAACAGTGACACTGGTGGTTGCTGATCCACTGCATCCATTAACATCTTCTACAGTTAATGTAAATACATGTGTTCCAAAACCATAATCAGCGGAGGACACAGTAATATTCTGCTCCGTGCCAATCACAACTCCTCCGGCATTGGTCCACGTATAGCTGATCATGTCAGCCGGATTACCCAGCAGTGAGATGT
>NZ_JBPUSJ010000121.1:0-574 GCF_051851475.1 Carboxylicivirga taeanensis
ACAACGTCTTGCCGCATGAAGTGTGCCGCTGCGTGTGGTATATTCGCTTTCCTAATTGCGCCTTTGCTGGCGCGGGAGCCAAACTCCCAAAAACCGGCCTCGGCAAGGCATTCTTTATTGCGGTTTGTTGTGCCCCGTTTTTATGATTTTTTTATTTCTACCAAGTTCTGTGTCCCGGATAGTCTTTTTATTAATTCTTTGATTAAAAAAGCAATAACACCACTTACAATAGCTCCAACAATGTCTTTCCAATCAAATGTGCCATGAATTCCAATCAATCCCATAGATTCCCAAACAAAACCATATATGATTGTAGCTATGATTATGTGCTTATTCTTTTGAGTGTCTTGATAATTTTTAAAACTCCAAGCAAAGAAACAAAATCCAATTACAGAAACTAAACTTCCAATAGTGTCCGCAAATCCATAGTCATTTACTTGGTTTAAATATACATAAGGTCTATAAAAATGACTAAGTAATAGTCCGGTTAATACTGCACTAATGGCAGTCACTAGATATATTTTTTGCTGTCTTGACATATTCGTTTGAAGGTTTGCTTTATGGGGCACAACGG
>NZ_JBPUSJ010000122.1:0-562 GCF_051851475.1 Carboxylicivirga taeanensis
AAAAGCTTCAGGGAAAAATAATTATTCTATTTCAACCGGCCGAAGAGGGTTTGGGTGGCATGGCAGCCGTTGTGAAACATCCACTTTTCAAACAAGTGGATGAAGCCTACGGATTTCATGTATGGGCCAATAGAGAGCCCAATGAGTTTATTTGCGGAACATTTGGCCAGCTGGCCAGTAAAAAGTTCGACGTGAAAATAACAGGCAAGGCCTCTCATGCCGCTTTGGCGCCTGAAAAAGGAATTAACGCCATGCTCCCTGCTGCGGAAATCATCTTAAGATTAGAGCAGCTAAAAGCCGAATTCCCTTCGCATATTCGTTTAAACATAGGTCAAATACAGGCAGGCACGGCACGTAATATTATTTGTCCGGAAGCAAATTTAAAAATTGAAACACGAGCTGGCGACACAGTCACCCGTGATAAACTATTTAATGCAGCCATCCAGTCAATCGAAGAAATTACAAAGAAATATGCATGTAGTTGCAATATCAGCTTAGTTGGTGAAGCCGAAAGTGCTGCCAGTTCAGGCGATCTTACCAAAAAAATCAACCAAATAGTGAC
>NZ_JBPUSJ010000123.1:0-559 GCF_051851475.1 Carboxylicivirga taeanensis
TTTGGTTTTTGGCTCAGCACAACGTTGAACATTAGAGAAATTAGGAATATAAAATAACAGGTTACAACAAGCTGCAATAATGCATAGCAGTCCGGTTCGCTTTGGTTGGGCCGATTCCCGCCTTGATTGTCAGTCCTGTCGGACGGACAATCAGCACCGCGAATCTACTACCGCATCATGCAGCTAACCGTTAGGCACCACCCAATATTTTTAAGCCCGATTCGAGGTATTTTTGGGATAGTTAAGGCTTTCGAGGAATTTGCTGCTCACCCACGGGCCAGCAACCCACATTTACACAAATATTAAAGCTTGCAAATCGAAGATTTAATCGTTGTCACTGAATATTATAAGCGTTACGGAATCAGCCCGCCCCGTCCAACTTGCAAATTGAGCGTTTGTAAGTATAGAATATCAAATAATTGCAGTGATTTGCGTCCCAAAAATGAGCGTTAAAGTTGTGTAGTGAAAATAGGGAAGGGCACGGGCAATTTAGAAGAAAACAAGTCTGTTTCTGCGGCTTAAAAACAACTTAGTTAACCGGTTATAAAAGGGGCGTGCC
>NZ_JBPUSJ010000124.1:0-544 GCF_051851475.1 Carboxylicivirga taeanensis
CGTTCCAGGCAAAATTTAAAGGATTTACAGGATGGTATCAAATTTTGCTTTCTTCCACTTATTACAGTGGGTGCCCTATCTGCATTGCTGAGGTCACAGTGCAAACAACCATTCATAAGCGCTTTGTTCAAACTCCACTCGAAACAGCGTTTCGAAGCAATCGCGCGTTAGGGAGAGTGGCTGAGAATGCGTAATGGCGACCTTTGCAAAAGGGGAAGCCTGAAGCCGATTCTCAGCAACGGTGTGCAGCACTCCCCTTGAGCGATGCGATTTTTTGGTTTCCGTTTTTTCTAAAAAAATGGAAATGCCACCCGGCATGAGGGCAATATACAGCTTCTTTCTGCTCGAGCCGCAGAGGCTTTTACTTCTTCTCTACAGCCAGAAGAAGTAAACAAGAAGGGCCGTTGCTAACATCAGAATGGCTAACAATCAGCACTCGCCGCTAAAAGAAAAGAACTCGCTGCGCTCAAACAGCTTTTCTTTCTTAACGCTCTGATTCCTGATTGTCTTAACGCCTTTTGATGAAGGCAAGGGAACACTTACA
>NZ_JBPUSJ010000125.1:0-537 GCF_051851475.1 Carboxylicivirga taeanensis
ATGGAAATTTAAAACAAAATACAGCGCTTTGGCTTTGTTCAATTTGGAAAGTTGTAAGGTTAAATCCCTTTACGCTCCATGCGGCAGGCCGTTAGGCACCACCCAATATTTTTAAGCTCGATTCGAGGTATTTTTGGGATTTGTGCGGCTTTTGAGGAATTTGCTGCTCACCCACGGGCCAGCAACCCACATTCGCACAAACACTAAAGCTTGTGAATCGAAGATTCAATCGTTGTCACTGAGAGTTAGGAGCGTTACGGAATCAGCCCGCCCCGTCCAACTTGCAAATTGAGCGTTTGGCAAAGGCGGCATATCAAATAAGTGCAGTGATTTGCGTCCCAAAAATGTGCGTTAAAGTTGTGCAGCTAAAATAGGGAAGGGCACGGGCAATTAAGAAGAAGATAAGACCTTTTGTGCGGCTTAAAAACGACTTAGTTAACCTGTTATAAAAGGGGCGTGCCTAACAAACCGTAATAAAGCAGCCTTGGGTTGCGTAATTCTAAAATTGCAGTTTGCTGCAGCAATTGAGTGTAATTA
>NZ_JBPUSJ010000126.1:0-523 GCF_051851475.1 Carboxylicivirga taeanensis
ACAGCTCCACTTCCCTGACTCCCACAAAGCCAAACATTGATTTGGCATTAAACTTAATAATTATTTACAAAGAATATGTTTGGCGCTGCTGCTTTCTTATGGCGACCTTAAAGAATGCGCAGCCTCCTTATGCATTATGGCAGCTTGTTAGGCACGCCCCTTTTATAACCGGTTAACTAAGTTGTTTTTAAGCCGCAGAAAAGGTCTTATCTTCTTCAAAATTGCCCGTGCCCTTCCCTATCTTCGCTGCACAACTTTAACGCACATTTTTGGGACGCAAATCATTGCAGTTCTTTGATATATTGCACTTACCAAACGCGCAATTTGCAAGTCGGACGGGGCGGGCTGATTCCGTAACACTCCTAACCTTCAGTGACAACGATTGAATCTTCGATTCACAAACTTCAATGTTTGTGCGAATGTGGGTTGCTGGCCCGTGGGTGAGCAGCAAATTTCTCAAAAGCCGCAAGAATCCCAAAAATACCTCGAATCCGGCTTAAAAATATTGGGTGGTGCCTAACGG
>NZ_JBPUSJ010000127.1:0-514 GCF_051851475.1 Carboxylicivirga taeanensis
CGAGGCGGGAATCGGCCCAACCGAAGCGAGCCGGACTGCTATGCATTATTGCAGCTTGTTGTAACCTGTTATTTTATATTCCTAATTTCTCTAATGTTCAACTTTGCACTAAGCCAAAAACCAAATGAGAAGGTGTTTTACGCCAGCGTTTGGAAATCAACCTTCCGAAAAGAAAAGTGCGAAAGCCTGTTAAAACACAAATAGTTGCAGAAAAATAGCTTAAGCCTGGCGTAAACAGTTTGTAAATCAAATTGATTCCTGTTCACGTTTGAGAATCAAATCCAGAGGCACTTCAATTTGAACGTCTGGGCTGGTATGAAACAAATCAAGTCAGGATTAGTGGCCAAGATATTCTAAGTTTTGGTTTTTGGTGGACGACCAAAATCAATCTGTAAATATTTAACCGACAAATAGGTTACAACGGCCTGCCGCATGGCGTCGTAAGGCGATTTAACCTTATAAACTCTCCAAGTTGAACGGAGCCAAAGCGCATATTTTGTTTTACATTTCTTTT
>NZ_JBPUSJ010000128.1:0-510 GCF_051851475.1 Carboxylicivirga taeanensis
TTTGGTTGGGCCGATTCCCGCCTCGATTGTCAGTCCTGTCGGACGGACAATCAGCACCGCGAATCTGCTACCGCATCATGCAGCTAACCGTTGTAACCTATTTGTTGGTTAAATATTTACAGATTGATTTTGGTCGTCCGCCAAAAACCAAAACGTAGTATAACTTGGCCACTAATCCTGACTTGGTTTGTTTCATATCAGCCCAGACGTTCAAATTGAGGTGCCTCTGGAATTAATTTTCAAACGTGAACAGGAATCAATTTGATTTACAAACTGTTTACGCCAGGTTTAAGCGATTGTTGTACAACTATTTGTGTTTTAACTGGCTTTCGCACTTTTCTTTCCGGAAGGTTGATTTCCAAACGCTGGCGTAAAACACCTTCTCATTTGGTTTTTGGCTCAGCACAAAGCTCAGCATTAGAGAAATTAGGAATATAAAATAACAGGTTACAACAAGCTGCAATAATGCATAGCAGTCCGGCTCGCTTTGGTTGGGCCGATTCCCGCTTC
>NZ_JBPUSJ010000129.1:0-502 GCF_051851475.1 Carboxylicivirga taeanensis
GATTGTCAGTCCTGTCGGACGGACAATCAGCACCGCGAATCTGCTACTGCATCATGCAGCTAACCGTTGTAGCTTATTTCGGGGTTTCTGTATCGACAGCAGCATTTTGGTCATCCGCCAAAAACCAAAACGCAGTATAACTTGGCCACTTTTCTTGACTCAGTTTGTTTCATATCAGCAGAGACGTTCAAATTGAAGTGCCTTTGGAATTGATTTTCAAACGTGAACAGGAATCAATTTGATTTACAAACTGTTTACGCCGCTTTTAATCAGTATTAGTTGGTTATAAGATATTTAAGCTGGCTTTCGAGCCTCTTTTCGGAAGGATGATTTTCAAACGCTGGCGTAAAACACCTTCATATTTGGTTTTTGGCTTAGTGCAAAACTCAACATTAGAGAAATTAGGAAGATAAAATAACAAGCTACAACACGCTGCAATAAAGCATAGCTAGCGCACTTTGGGCGGTTTGTAAGTCCAACCGATTGTCAGTCCTGCCGGACG